>CAJTMC010000003.1 GCA_910577115.1 uncultured Lachnospiraceae bacterium | reverse complement strand
TTTGTGTGAAAATGTTGGTTTGGTAACTCCATTTTACCATAGGCGGAGAGAAAATTTATATAGAAAAAGCAATAAATCCCAGTAAAATCAATGGGGTTGGCAATTTAACAATTATCTAAAAATATAGAATACGAGGGAGAGAAAAAATGTCCAGACAAATACTTGATCCACACATGTGGAATTTAGAGAATCTGTTGAAATCAGTCTATAATGTACCGGTTTATCAAAGACCATATTCGTGGGATAAAGAACAGATAGACGTTCTTTTGAACGATATCTTTGATGTATATGAATCAGACGGAAAAGAGGACGGATATTATACCGGCAATATCATTGTGTATGACAAAAATGATAAAATTAACGGATTAATCACAAAATATGATATCATCGACGGACAGCAGAGAATTACAAGTTTTTCGTTGATTTTACTGGCACTATATTCATTGGCATTAACGAGAAACATTTCCGAAACAGACAGCACACTGATGGATATAAAAAAATCTCTATGGAAGTTTGTGAACAGAGCATATCAAAAAGAAATAAAGGCAGTTACACTAAACAGTATTGAGAAGAAATGTTTTTCCAATTTGTACGACCATTGTTTTGACCATCCGACAGACATTTGGGATTATTGCAATAAATACCAATGCCAATCAAGGTTCGAGGAACGCGTTATCAACAATTTCAAAAATATTTATGATACGCTGCGTGCGAAAATACCGGAGAATCCAAGCGAAGCCATTTTGGATTTTGCAGACTATATTCTTCAGTACATTCAATTTATTGTGATTGAAGCAAACTGTAGGGAGAATAAGGTTTTTTCGATGTTTGAATCAATTAACAGTAAAGGAAAAAAGCTCGAAGAAATTGACTTAATCAAAACCTATATTTTTTCTAAGCTTGATGAGGCCTCTTATAATACCTATTTGGAGCGCTGGGGCGAATTGATTATTAAAACAAATGATAATTTGTATGATTACCTTTACAACTATATTAAAGCGTATTTATGCTTTTACAGGCAGAATATATCCATTGTTAATTTTAAGTCAATCAGTAAAAAAGAACTACTCACATATTTTAATGAAACAAGTGAAGCGGAAGCTTTCAAAAAAATGCTGGACGATATGTTTGATAAGGTTGCATTTTATAATATGCTATCTTCAACCCAAAAGGCATATGAGCTTGTAAAAAACAATAAATTCCGCTTTTACTATAAGGTATTTACGGAAATATCATATAAGCATCCAAAGGCACTGTTTTTGCGAACCTTGATTGAGCTGCATGAAGGCAAACTCAGTAAGGAAGACGTTGTGGATATTATAACGGAAACGGTAGGCTTTATGATTAAGTTTTTAACCATAAGCGGGAGGGACAGTAAAGACGCTATTTCCATGTTTTCCGGAATCATGAATGATATCTATGCTAAGGGTAAGATTGAAAAAGATGCGGTCATCAATTCGATTGCCGCAGAGCTGTTAAGACAAGGCGTTACGGCGGAAAAACTCAAAATTGATTTAGGTTCGATAGATGCTTATGAACAGAATAAGAAATTAACAATCGCATTATTATCCCTGTACGAATCTGTTTCAAAAGAAAACGGAACCGTCAAAATCTCCTATGATCAGGCATATACGCTTTTGAATTCCTTCAGCCCCGCATTTAGCCTGGATCATTTGCTGGTACAGACACCGAATAAAAATTCAGATAAGTTTCAGTATTATAAAGATGAAGAAACAGGAGTGCTGGTATTAAAGCCACAGCATGATTTTCCGGAAAGCCTGGTGGTAGACGGAATGGATTATGACACATTCACGCATAGCATTTTGAATAAAATCGGGAATTTACGCATTTATTATAAAGACAAAAATGCGGGCAGGCAGAATGCGTTAATTTCCTTAAAAGAATATCCTGATTTTTGTACATATAAAGATATCATGAAAAGAAGCAGTGATTTGATCAATGTGCTGATTGATACGTGTCTGCCTGCGCCTGCCGTCAGTTTGGCAGAAATTCAAACCAACAGCCGGAAAAAAGCGGAGGCTGCGCTTCCCAAGATGGACAAGCTCATCGAATTTGAACTGATAAAACCGGGAGATAAAATTTATATTACAATGAAACCGGAAACTTCGGAGGCGACATTACTGGATGACAAGCATGTGGATTATCAGGGAACAACGATGACGTTAAATGAGTGGGGATGCAAAGTTACCGGTTGGAAGTCGATCAGAATCTACGCATATGCTGCAATTTGCGGGGAGATTGAAACATTACAACAGAAAAGACTGGCGTACATTCAGGAACATAATGAGGCGGTAAATTAGTTTGGTTTTTGGATAGTTTTATATTAGTTTTAGGCGATTAGATTATAAGTTTAATGCAATTTATAAAAATATGTGATATGCTTATAAAACCAAGCTACAAGGTGAAAATACGGATATACATAATGGAGGATATGAGTGAAATACAGACCGGAGTATGATAAAAAATTAATCGGGAAAAATTTAAGACGGTGTCGGCAGGCAAAGAACCTTACTGTTGAACCGGTGAAGGAATACCTTTGTATTGGTTCGATTCAGGCGATTTATAAATGGGAAGAAGGGAAAAGCTACCCGCAGACGGATACCATGTTTGCGCTGATGGAATTATATGAAATCGGGCTTAAAGATCTTTTATATAAGGAAAAGGAAGCAGTACTGACAGAAGTTGAAAATATCTATGAAATTGATACACACTTTAGGAAACGTAAGTTCTTGGCAAAACAGGAAAATGAAGGAACAATGAAACGGCTGCTGCGGTACGTTCAATATCTACATAAAAATGCGGTGTAGCATGTAAGAATCGGTTATCAAAATGAATTGCCGTATCAGTGTGAAGGAGAGATACCATGTTGTTTTTGGTTGATTATGAGAATGTTGGCAATGCAGGAATGAAAGGCAGCAGTTATTTGAATGCAAAGGATCATATCATTGTCTTTTATAGTGAAACCAAAAAGAATATGGAACGAAGAACATTGGAGATAATCACAGCGTCAGAATGTATTTTTGAGATATGCAAGCTATGCAAAACCGGAAAAAATGCATTGGATTTTTATATTGCGTCCAAGCTCGGCGAGCTGTTTGGCGGCGGTCAGGAAGGGATCGCTGTCATCGTCAGTAATGATAACGGTTTTCAGGCAGTGCGGGATTACTGGGAGAAAAGGGCAGAGCATAGAAGAAAAGTATTGCTGTCGCCATGTGTGGAGGACGGGATTGTCTGCGGTGGAGAAAACAATGAACGGACAAGAGAACTGAAACGGTTGCGCGAAAATCTGACCATTGGCGGATATCATGCCGCTTATTTGGAACGAATGCGGATAAAAACAGTATTACAAAAGTTATTTGAGGGTACGGAATACGAGAACATGACAGAGGAAATTCGCAATTTGATTGAAGGGAAAGAAAAAACTTCAAAAACGATTTATTTGAATTGTCTGCATTTATTTGGCAGAAATAATGGACTGGCGATTTACAACAGGGTAAAAGCATGCGATGAACTATGAGATCAGGGGTGTTTTTAGAAAGGGAAAGGATAAAAGAAGAAAGGTAGAATGCAAAATCAAAAGAGAAAAGATATGAATGCTTCGGAAATATTGAAAACATATTTTGGCTATGATTCTTTTAGAAACGGACAGAAGGAAATTATTGATTCCATTTTGGAAGGAAGAGATGCACTTGCTATCATGCCTACAGGCGCGGGAAAATCCGTATGCTATCAGGTGCCGGCGTTGCTGTTATCCGGTATTACGCTTGTAATATCACCGTTGATATCGCTTATGCAGGATCAGGTTCATGCATTAAACGAAGCCGGAATACATGCGGCATTTATCAACTCCTCGCTGACGGAAACGCAGATATCAAAAGTGCTTGACTTGGCACTGCAAGGCACATACAAGATTTTGTATGTGGCGCCTGAAAGATTGGAAAGTGCAGGATTTATACAATTTGCGGTCAGTGCGGAGATTTCAATGGTTACGGTTGATGAAGCGCATTGTATCTCACAATGGGGACAGGATTTCAGACCAAGCTATTTAAAAATCGCAGACTTTTTGGAGCAGTTGCAAAACAGACCGATTGTCAGTGCATTTACGGCAACAGCTACAAAAGAAGTAAAATCAGATATTGAATGCATTTTAAAGCTGGATAGCCCGAAGCTTGTGGTAACGGGTTTTGACAGAGAAAATTTATATTACAGTGTGGAGCATATTGCGGGAAAGCAAAAAGATGATTTTATTATAGATTATATTGAGAAACACCCGAACGAGAGCGGTGTAATATATTGTGCCACAAGAAAAAATGTGGATACTTTATATGAAAAACTGCTTGGACGAGGCGTTTCTGTGACCGGTTATCATGCCGGAATGGATAATGCGGTGCGAAAGAAGAATCAGGAGGATTTTATTTACGACAGGGTGCAGATTGTCGTGGCGACAAATGCGTTTGGTATGGGAATTGACAAGTCAAACGTAAGATTTGTCATTCATTACAATATGCCGCAGAGTATGGAAAATTATTATCAAGAAGCCGGACGCGCGGGTCGTGATGGTGAGAACGCACAGTGTATTCTTTTGTTTTCCGCGAAAGATGTGATGATTAATAAATTTCTTTTGGAGAAGAAAGAGTTTGAAGGTATTGATGCCGACGACATCGAACTAATCAAACAAAGAGATGCCCACAGACTCCACGTCATGGAGGGATATTGTAAAACGACTTCCTGCCTTAGAAGCTACATACTGGAATACTTTGGTGAGAAAACGAACACACCATGCGATAATTGCGGGAACTGTCATCGGGAATACTTGGAAACAGATATGACTGCCGATGCAAAGTGGGTGATTAATTGTATTGCGGAAACGAGAGGCAGATATGGGCTGCACATTGTGGTAGGAACACTGTTAGGCGCAAACCGCGCCCGGCTGCGAGAGGTCGGTGCGGTTCGTTATAAATCATATGGCGTTTTATCGCACAGAAGCGAGGCGGATATTCGGTTGTTGGTTAATCAAATGTTGGAGGAAGGTTATATCATTCAAACCGACGGAGAATATAGTGTGCTGCGTATGGGAGATATTAGTGAACTCAAAGACGAGAATACGCGTGTTATTGTCAGAACGTTTGCCCAAAGGGAGAAAGCCGCAAGTAGCGAAAACAAAAAGAAAAGAAGTACGGATTCTCTTACAAGCGCAGGATATAAGCTGTTTGAAAAGCTGCGTCAACTGCGGCTGGTGATTGCAAAAGAGGAGGCGATGCCGCCATATATTATTTTCAGTGATAAGACACTGATTGATATGTGTGCGAAAACGCCTGTGAATAAGCAGGAAATGCTTACGGTGTCGGGCGTTGCGGAGAATAAATATAATAAATATGGCGAGCGGTTTATTGCAGCAATTACAACATTTATCTCTGAAAATCCGGATGCTGTTATCAGTGCACCATCTGACGCAGACGAGGAACCATTTGTTCAGGATATTAAAAATAATGCAGGCGCTTCATGGACAGATGAGGAAGATAGCAGCTTGATAAGGGAATTTGAATCCGGAATGAAAATAGCTGATATTGCGAAAGCGCATGGCAGAACAAATGGTGCAATTCGTTCCAGACTAAAGAAACATGAGCTTGTCTAATATCCCCGTATTTCAATCGCTGTGTAAGTATGACTGTAATGGTACCCGAGTTTCTCTGCTAAGGAAACGGAAAATTTGTTTTGCGCGTCCCAACTGGGATATAGATTTCGCTGTAAGCATTCCAATATCAGTTTTGCGCCGCATACATAAGCGAGCCCTTTTCGGCGATATTCTTCTTTGGTGTCAATCTCTATTTCGATTCCTTCCTGATATCTGGTATAAGAGGAGGCGCCTGATACAATCACATTGTTTCTGCATATTACTGCACCTAATCCGAGTTTGCGGTACATTTCGTAATTGGGGAATTGCGATACCAAATCTGCGCTCCATGTTTCTGCCTTGCACATTTGATAAAGTTGTTCGTCAATCATGCAAAGTTTATACTCCTTTGGCAAAGCAGAAATGGCTTCTTCCAGCTTTTCCTTGTCAAAAATATCCGGCTCTTTCCTGATTGCATAGCGTGAAACAATTTTTGCCTTACTGCCGTAACAGTTTATAATCGCATTTTGCCAGTCCTCGTTTTGCGGGACCATAATCATAAAATCCTGTTGGCACCAGTCAGGTTTGTAAGATATCAGTTCCATGTTTGGCTTTCCCGCAAAAAAGGTAAAATCCCCAAGTATCGCCATTGTCGCTGTTGAATTGTCCCAATCGTCTGTATAAAGCTTTCCCATTATTCCCTGTAAACAAGACCAAATGAGCGTTTCTTCCCATTTACCAAATAAGGCTGAAATATTTTTGCTGTTTGTAACTTCATAAATCATCGTAACACTCCCTTGCATAGATGTGAGCATGATGCCGTTTGCTATTGACCAGATCAATAAGTACATACTTTCGTTTATGCCTATTATAGCATAAGAGAAGCGGAAAGTCATTCATAAAAGAGTCGTCTCTTTTACCTGTTACTGGAACGGATTGAACCGTAACATTGTTAAGACGGATACCGGAAATTCCACCAAATTGTATGTTGATAGTAGGAATTGACTGTGATAAAATTGGTGCGATAAACTGGGATTTGTAAGTAAATTTGAAGATTGAGGAGGGAAATTGTGACGGAAATTGTGATTTTGCTGGTTCAAGTTTGTATTGGTTTGGTTTTTGCTATATATGGCATTTGTTCGTTGCTCCGAAATCGGAGCAAGAAAGGAGAACAGACGAGTGAGAAATCAGTTCTTTTTCTTGTCTGCGTTTTAGTAGGCATATTTTTATTGGGGTACGTTGTTTATCATGTTTTGCAGATTCTGACTTTTCAGGCAGTTGCCCCTAATAGTTAATTGCTGTTGAAAGATTTTGACAAAGGATTTGGAGAATCGGTCGTCAGCAACATGCAGGTTAAAAGGAAGGACGAGTTTGTTCTGTTTGAAGTTATTGGATATACAGAGTATAATATTGAGAGGTATGGTATGTGCCCAAATGGGCATAAAGTTACTACAATTGTGTAGTCCTTGCATAATATCAAAAAAGGCGGTATGAAACATGAAGAATAAAATGCTTTCCCAAAGCGTCGCGGACAACATTTTGGCTATGATAACCATAGAAAAGCGTTATTCCGTTGGTGATAAACTCCCCAATGAGCTGGAATTATCGGAAGAACTGAATGTAAGCCGGACAACACTGCGAGAAGCAATACGAATACTGGTTGCCTATGAGATACTGGAAATCAGGCGTGGAAGAGGAACTTATGTCACGCAAAAAGCGCAGGAACAGCCGCAGGATTTGGAGCAGCTGTCTACCGTCAAGGTAAATGCAAAAGACCTTTACGAAATGCGGTTGATTTTTGAACCGGAGGCGGCCTATCTCGCGGCTGAAAGGGGAACAGATGCAGAAATAAAAAGGATACTTGACTACGGAAAGCGAATTGAAGATGAAATCAAAAGCGGTAAGGACAGGACAAAAGACGAACACGCTTTTCACAAAGCGATCGCACAAGCAACACACAACGAATTTATGAATAAACTTATGCCTATCTTATATCAGGCAATTTCAAAAGGCGTTGTACTGTCTGTTCAGAGTGAAAAAGCAAAGAATGATACAATAAATGATCACAGAATGATAATGGAATTTTTAGAACAACACAATGCACAAGGCGCTAAGAATGCCATGAGGATTCACATTATGCATGCCATGAAAGAATTGAATATTGAATAATTTGGGCGGCGCTTGCAAAAAGGTAAGCAGCTGTTACTTTAATAAAGACATAATACAACATATTGACATCAGACAACGGATAAAGTATGATAAAGCAAACAATATATAACAAAATCCATTAAAATTTATTAAGGAGGAAGTCTGATGAAATTTATTGATGTATCCACATGGGACAGAGCCATGCATTGTGAGGTGTTTCGAAACAGCACTCAGCCACAGTATTGTGTAACATTTGAACTGGATGTAACTAATTTTCTTCAAAAAATAAAAAAGAAAAATATTTCCTTTACATTTTCTTTTGTCTATGCAGTGACAAAATGCGCCAACGAAATCGAGGCATTTCGCTGCCGCTTTGTGGAAGGAAAGCCCGCCATCTTTGAAACAATCAATACATCATTTACCTATCTGAATAAGGATACCGAGCTTTTTAAGGTAGTGAATGTTCCCATGCAGGAAAAAATGGAAGATTATGTTGTGTTGGCGAAAGAAACGGAAGAAAATCAAACAGCGTATTTTACTGCGCCAATGGCAAATGATATCTATCAGTTTTCTCCTTTTCCCTGGGTATCTTATACGCATATTTCGCATACGGATTCCGGAAAAAAAGAGAATGCGACGCCATTATTTGACTGGGGAAAATTTTACGAAAAAGACCAAAGGATATTGATGCCGTTTTCGGTGCAGGTGCATCATTCTTTTGTAGACGGAGTGCATATTGGGAAACTTGCACAGAAGCTGCAAGACTATTTAGACGATTATGAGTTGGCATTAGAGTAAATGAAAACAGTCATATTTGTTATGGAAAAGTAAGGATTTATATGGTAGCATATGGTAGAAAAATAGAGAGATGAGTTTTTCTTTTCAGAACAAAAAAGGGATACAAACCAATGAAAAATGAAATGAGAAGTGCTAATTTGAACATCAGAATACAGAATTTCAAATATGATATTTTTATAGAAGAGGGTAAGTCTAAGATCCGATTATCTTTTACAAACTGTTCGTATGGAACTATTACGGCGATGAAATTTATAATACATGGATATAATTCGTTTTCAGAACCTGTTTTAGTTAATGGGAATGAAGCGTTTACAATAATTATGCAAGACTTAAATATTCCGCCTTTACAGTTTAATAACAATATCGTATCTGAACTTCCTAATGGCGAAATAAGAAAAGCAGAAGTAACTACTTTCCAAATTTGCTATGATGATGGCAACATAATTGAAGTGGAAGAACCTGAAATCATTGAATATGAGGTGGAAAGATTACAGTCGATTGGAAGCGATAAAGACAAAGATATCTCGGAAAATGAACAGCTATTATATATTAAAAATATAAATAGTAATGCTGTATGCTATCCGGCGAATCATTCAAATGGATGGGTTTGCATATGTGGAGAATTAAATAGGGAAGAAAATGAAAAGTGTGTAATTTGTGGAAGTGAGAAAGAACTAATTTTTAAAAAATGTTCCAAAGAAACAGTAATAAAAAAATGCGAAGAGGAAAGAGAACATAAGAAGGCTGAAGAGGAGAAGAGAATAGAGGAACAAAGATTAAAACAACTTGTTGAAATAAAGAAAAAAAGGCAGACAATAATAGCTGTTGCTATTGCAGTTGTTATGTGTGTTTTAGTTATTATTTTGTGGAGAGTGATTTATGTCAGGACATATGGTATGGATGCGGAAACGCATGCCCAGTGGGAAACCGCGTTGCAAGAGTATAAAGAGTGGGAAAATGCGGTTGTATCAGCTTGGTATGGGGAAGGAGGCTATAACGATGTAATGAAGAATATCGGGGATTCAAATTATACATATTCCGAAATATATTCAATGAAGTCGTTAGATGCTCCTAGAAACGCGGTATTAGATAAAGTGGGCGAAATAGATTTGATAGTATATGATTTCCCGGAAAAATATCGTCCGGTAATAAGCAAATTGGCAGAATGTCAAAAAACGGTATATGTTATTGATATGGATGTAACTACTGTAACAAAAATGTGCGACGTTATGGACTTTTTATCGTCTTCTTTTGACCAAGAGAAACAGTTGAAAGAAGATATTGAACGATTGGAGAGCTATTTAGAAGATGAATATCTTCATACAGACAATATGGATCTAAGCACAAGTGTGAGCTTGTCATATTCACCACGAACATTCTCATACAGTTATAGTTCTGGAGGTTCATATGATTCACTAACATTAAACTCGAGTGAAATAATTAGTGCCAAAAGTGTTGCGGATTCATATTGTCGAATGCTTATTAATAAGCAATCATCTATCAGTACGATTACTTATATTGGAACGAACTCTGGATTGGGGAGCTATGCCTTCTTTGAGTATAAAATTACGTATAATGATGGCACAACAAGAATAGGAACAGTAACTGTGCAAAAAAATAGTTCTTCGTGGAAAGCAATAGGAATGGATTTTGACTGATCTATATGGTCACAGGAAGGAATATACTAATGGACTTTATAAAATTGATGCAATCTGCACAATATGATTTTTTAAGAACAAATCCAAGACTTGGAAATCGCATTATTCTTATGGGACTTGGAGGAAGTTATGCATATGGAACAAACAACGAAAACAGTGACATTGATTTTAGGGGAATCACATTAAACCTGCCTTCCGATTTGTTGGGGCTGACGGAATTTGAACAGTATGAAGACAACAGTACAGATACGGTTATTTATGCGTTCAATAAAATCATAAAGCTCCTGTTAGAGTGCAATCCCAATACAATAGAGCTGCTGGGATTGGATGAGGAGCAATATTTGATAAAGACACCATTAGGACAAGAGCTGTTAGACCATAAGCAGTTATTTTTGTCAAAGCGCGCTGCAAAATCCTTCGGCGGATACGCGAGCGCACAGCTTAGAAGGCTGCAAAATGCAATCGCAAGGGATTCCATGCCGCAGCAGGAGCGGGAGCAGCATATTTATAATTCAGTAAAAAATGCCTTAGAGGATTTCCGGCGGAAGAATCAACTGCTTGATAAAGGAAATATCAACATTTACATAGACAAATCCGACAATCCGGAGTTTGAAATAGAAATCTTTATTGATGCGCAGTATCAGCATTTACCATTACGGGATTATGAGAATATGCTGGGTGCCATGAACAGCGTAATCAGGGATTATGACAAGCTCGGCAAGCGAAATCGAAAAAAGGACGACAATCATTTAAACAAACACGCAATGCATCTGATACGCCTGTTTATGATGGCGATTGATATACTGGAAAAGGGCGAAATAAAAACACATAGAACAAAAGATTCAGATTTGCTAAAAAGGATTCGGCGCGGTGATTTTCAGAAAGAAGATAGAACATTTTCAAAGGAATTTTATGATATGCTGTCTGATTATGAAAGCCGCTTAGAGCTTGCAACAAAAAACACATGCCTGCCGGATAATCCTGATATGGAAAAGGTTGAAAAATTTGTTGAGCATGTAAATAGAAAAGCAATAGAAATTGATTCCTGTCCCCAATAAATATTTCAAATATGGTGCTTATACACACCCAAAAGCGTATAATTTTCTCAGAAAAGAATTTGCAGATTGCGCAGGAATGGAGGTTTTTCATGAGAGATATGAAAAAGGAAATCTTAGATAAGCTTGCGGAAATAGAAGAAAAAGAGAATGTAAAAGTGCTCCATGCAGTAGAATCCGGAAGTCGGGCATGGGGCGTTGAATCGTCGGACAGCGATTATGACGTGCGGTTTATTTTTGTAAGACCAAAAGAAGATTACCTGCGTCTTTCGGAAAAAAGAGATGTTATCGAATGGCAGCTCGACGAAGTGCTGGACATCAACGGCTGGGATCTGAAAAAAACACTCATTCAGTTTCATAAGGGGAATGCGACTCTCTTTGAGTGGGCAAATTCACCGGTTGTATACAAGACAACGGACGAATGGAAAGCCATTTATGAGAGCAGCAAACAGTATTTCTCCGAAAAAGCGGCATTGTATCATTACTATGGAACGGCAAACAGCACATATAAGCAGTATTTACAGGAGGATAAGGTAAAGTACAAGAAATATATCTACGCGCTCAGACCGCTTTTCGCATGTAAATACATCGAAACAAATCATACAATTCCCCCGGTGCGTTTTGAAGCGTTATTTCATCAATCACTCCCAAAAGAATTGTCGAAAGAAATAGGGCAGATGCTCACAATCAAAGCAAAGAGTAACGAAAAAGACCAAAATCCCAAAATGCCCGTAATCCATCGGTACATAGAAACAGAAATCGAAAGATACGGGCAGCTTTCAAAAGAAATGCCTGATGACAGGACGCTGGACTGGGAAGCATTAGATAGGGCGTTTTTGTCGATTTTAGGGAAGTAGGGATATAAAAAATTGGAGAAATGTTACAATATATCGTTGCTTAAAACGCTTTTATATGGTAAATTTATATCAATATAATTATTAGAAGCGCCCTTTGTTTCTGATCAAAGGCGCGTTCTTTGCGCTGTGAAGCTGATTACAGGGTTCGTGGAGCGGTTCTTGTAATATAAAAAAGTAAAGGAGAACGAATGTATGGCAAACAGATTTGTATTAAACGAAACATCTTATCATGGGGCAGGTGCGGTGAAAGAGATTGTACCGGAGGCGAAAGGGAGAGGCTTTCAGAAAGCATTTATATGCTCCGATCCCGATTTGGTAAAATTCGGGGTAACAAAAAAGGTATTGGATATTCTTGAAAGTGAAAAAATGGAATATGAATTATATTCCGAGATTAAGCCAAATCCCACAGTTGAGAATGTGCAGACAGGCGTAGCTGCATTCAAAAAATCCGGCGCGGATTACCTGATTGCAATCGGCGGCGGATCTTCAATGGATACGGCAAAGGCAATCGGCATTATCATCAACAATCCGGAATTTGAGGACGTCATAAGCCTTGAGGGTGTTGCTCCTACTAAGGACAAATCAGTGCCTATTTTCGCAGTGCCGACGACGGCAGGAACGGCGGCAGAAGTAACAATTAACTACGTTATCACAGATGCGGCAAAGAACCGCAAAATGGTTTGTGTGGATCCAAAAGACATTCCTGTTGTTGCGTTTGTTGACTCCGAAATGATGGCGACCATGCCAAAGGGTCTGACGGCAGCAACCGGTATGGATGCGCTGACACATGCAATCGAGGGATATATCACAGCGGGTGCTTGGGAATTATCGGATATGTTCCATTTGAAAGCGATCGAAATTATATCGCGCTCGTTGAGAGGCGCAGTAGACAATACACCCGAGGGAAGAGAAGATATGGCGCTTGGCCAGTATGTTGCCGGAATGGGATTTTCCAACGTAGGGCTTGGAATCGTGCACTCTATGGCACATCCGCTTGGTGCATTGTATGATACGCCGCATGGTGTTGCCAATGCGATTATCCTGCCTACGGTTATGGAGTACAATGCGGAAGCAACCGGTGAAAAGTATCGTGAAATTGCAAGGGCGATGGGCGTACAGGGTGTAGACAATATGTCGCAGGAGGAGTACCGCAGGGCGGCAATCGACGCAGTGAAGAAGCTGTCACAGGATGTCGGAATTCCTGCAAATCTCAAAGAGATTGTCAAGAAAGAAGATATTCCGTTTCTTGCACAGTCGGCATATGATGATGCGTGCAGACCAGGGAACCCGAAGGAGACAAGTGTAGCGGATATTACGAAACTGTATGAGTCGTTAATCTAAGAGATATTATTTTGAAAAGAAAAATTGGCAGAGAGCGGTTTCGCGCAGAATGAAAATGTTCTCTGCCGTTTTTATGCTATTCATGTTGTTATATTTTATAGTTGCTCGCATGGAGAGCAGAAGCGTACTGGGGGGATAAAAGCATGGGAGGACAAAATGAAGATTGAAGTACGAGCCTGCGAAGAAAAAGATTTAGCAGATATGATAAAAATATGGAATGATATCGTGGAGGAAGGGATTGCGTTTCCGCAGGAGGAGCTTTTGAACACGCAGACAGGAAAACAGTTTTTCGACGCACAGTCATATTCTGGCGTTGCGGTCAATACGGACACAGGAGAAATTTGCGGCTTATACATACTGCACCCAAACAATGTAGGGCGTTGTGGTCATATATGTAATGCAAGCTATGCGGTTGCGCAGGAAATCAGAGGACTGCACATTGGCGAAAAGCTGGTTTTGGACTGTTTGGCGCAGGCAAAAAGACTTGGCTTTGGCATATTACAGTTTAACGCGGTTGTGGCGACAAACATCCGCGCGCGCCATCTCTATGAGCGGCTTGGCTTTGTGCAGCTTGGAACGATTCCAAGCGGATTTCGCATGAAAGACGGGCATTTTGAAGATATCTGCCCTTATTATCACACATTATAATACCATACGCTGCGGATAGTCAGAACAAAGAGAGGCACTGCTAAAAACAGGTTTGCAAAGTGAACAAAAAGGGAATGGGGATAAAAGGCGTATGGAACGTAGTCAGTTGGGGGAAATTGTCACGCCGCTGCTGGATTGGTATCATAAAAATAAGCGTTGTTTGCCCTGGAGGGCGGATCGGGAGCCGTATCATGTATGGGTGTCGGAGATTATGCTGCAACAGACGCGGGTGGAGGCGGTTATTCCATACTATGAACGCTTTATGGAACGACTGCCTGAAATTGCATCACTTGCGTCCTGTGAGGACGAGGAGCTTTTTAAATTATGGGAAGGTTTGGGCTATTATTCACGCGCACGAAATTTAAAGAAAGCAGCACAGGCAATCTGTACAAAGCATCAAGGGATTTTCCCGGAGCAATTTGAGGAGATTCTTGATCTGGCGGGAATCGGCGCTTATACGGCAGGCGCAATTTCATCAATCGCCTTTGAGCAGGCAAGAGCAGCCGTTGACGGGAATGTTCTGCGCGTAATCACAAGATTGACACAAGATTGTCAAGACATTACAGATGCAAAGTTTCGCATACAGGTTACGGAGGATTTGGAAAAAATATATCCGATAAATGGACGCGGTGATTTCACACAAAGCCTTATGGAATTGGGCGCAGTCGTATGTGTACCGAACGGAAAGCCAAAGTGTGAGGAATGTCCCCTGCATTTTTTATGCGGTGCATACCAAAATAATACACAGCTTTCCTATCCCGTTAAGAAAAAGAAACCAGCACGCAGGATAGAGCAAAAAACGGTATTTATTATGAAATATGAGGATAAAATCGCCATTCACAAACGGGAAACCCAAGGCGTTTTGTCAGGAATGTGGGAGCTGCCTAATTTAGAGGGAGATTTGACAGAACAACAGATTCTCGAATGGCTGGCAGTGCAAAAGCTGACAGCAAAAAATATGGAGAAAATCACACATGGCAAGCAGCCGTTAAAACATATTTTTACACATATTGAGTGGCATATGATGTGTTGGATTGTAAATTGTGAAAGTGTAAACAAAGACAACCGGTTTACATGGGTTACTGCAAAACAATTGGAGAATGATATTGCACTTCCTACGGCATTTAAGAAAGTATATCAGAAAACGAACCTATAATGGAATGACGAAAGAAATCAAAAAGGCGGGATTGCGTTGGCTTCGACAAAGGATTATTTAAATTTTATATTAGATTTGAAAAAATGTATCCGGAGCTGCCTGCGCCAAAGCCGAAAAAGAAGAAAAAGTAGGCTGGGGGAACGAATTCTGTATTGATTTTGGTATTGGTATTGCTTGCAGTTATAACCTATGGTAAAATTTTAACAGGTACTTGCATTATTTGACAAAATACGAATGAAAATGAAATGGAAAGGGTATGGTAACTTCAATGGAACTGGAAATTTTAAAAAATGAGGAAAAGCGAACCAATTTTATTATGTTTTTGTTTTATGCCGCGGTGCCAATTGTTGCATTTTTGTATGTACTGTTGTTTAACGGAGGGGCCGCAAGGGACAGTATCGTTCTGATTATGGTGGCGGCAAATCTGTTGATAAAAGTATTTGAAAAAAATCTTGGAAAGTATGCCAAGTATCTGTATGTTTCGATTTTGCCTGTGGGTGGAGCGATTACCATTGTGTTTGGTACGCCGGCGGCTTTCGGAGCTATGGTGGAGGCATATTTTTTAATTTTATTTATGGCAGTTTCTTATTATGATTTATCGGTAGTCAAAGTTTATACCATTGTCGTCGTCGCAGTAAATGCTGCCGCAATGCTCGTATTTCCTTCCGCGTACAGGGCAATGTATACATTTCCGATATGGATATTTATCTTAATGGTGTACACCCTTGCTGTTGTTGCAGCAGTGTTGATTATTTTAAGGACACGTTCCCTGTTTTTGGACGTAGAGAAGAAAGAGAGCGAGGTAGAGCGTCTGTTGGGAAATGTCCGTCAGGCATTTACCGGACTTGAGGAGTCGGCAGACCGTATTCATGTATCCTTGAGCGGTTTTAAACAGAGCACGCAGGATATTGCTGCTTCTACGGAAGAGATTTCAAGCAGTTCCGAAAAACAGATTGGAGAGGTCAACGGAAGCATTGAAATCTTCAATACATTAAATGATAAGATTCAGATCTCCGAGCAACAGGTCATGATCACAATGAATAATATGGATCAGCTAAAGGAAAAGAACGACGAAGGAATTGCTTCGATATCAGAGCTTTCCAACAAATTCTCCGAAAATATTAAAGCGACACAGGAGGCTGCGGACGGTGTTGCAACCCTGTCGCAGAAGTCAACCCTGATCGCGGGAATTGTAGACAGCATCAATCAGATTGCAAAGCAGACAAATCTGCTTGCACTGAATGCCGCGATTGAGGCGGCAAGAGCAGGAGAGGCAGGAAAAGGCTTTGCTGTGGTTGCGGACGAGATTAACGGATTATCAATGGAGTCTGCAAATGCGACAAAGGAAATCGACACAATTTTGAAAGACATTATGGAAACGGTCGAAGAAACCAATCAAATTATGAATAAGAATAGTGTGCTGGTAAAGGAATCCTCCGAAAAGCTTGATGATACCGTAAAGATTTTTGAAACGATGATTGACTCTTCCGAGGAAGTGCTGTCTGTTATTGCGGATTTGAAGAAAGAACTGATTAGTATTGTGGATATTAAGGATTCACTGTTGGAATCCATGAATCGATTGGAGCAGACTTCGCAAAAATCTGCGGAAACGACAACGGAAATCAGTATGGCGACGGAGGAACAGGTTACGGGTGTGGAAAGTATTCTGCACTCTTTGGAAACAGTTCAGGGAGGCATCGAACGGCTTGCTGAAATTCTGGAAAGTGAATAAAAACCCTATGGTTTACAAATACTGTATGCAACAATGATTTTGGTGTTTGTAAATAAGGTTTTGGGGGATTTGCATGAAAAAGGATTACAGTAAGCTCTGGATACTGTTCAAGTCAATGTTTGTGTTAAGCGCCTGTACGTTTGGCGGCGGTTTTGTGATTGTTTCGCTGATGAAAAAGCGCTATGTGGAGGAACTAAAATGGCTGGAGGAGGAGGAAATGCTGGACGTGACGGCGATTACGCAGTCCGTTCCGGGACCGCTTCCGGTCAACGCTTCCGTTATCATCGGCTACCGCATGGCAGGAATTGTCGGTTCCTTAGTGGCAATCGGCGGGACAATCCTGCCGCCGATGGTGATTATCTCAATTATTTCTTTATTCTATAATCAGTTCCGCACCAATCCGTATATCGCAACGGCGCTGGAGGTCATGCGGGCAGGCGTTGCGGCGGTGATTTTTGACGTAGTAATTAATTTGGCGGGGAATGTTGTGAAGACAAAACGCGTGCTCTATATTGCGATGATGATTATCGCATTTATCGCGACGTATCTTTTGGACGTCAGCGCGATGTTAATTATACTGGTTTGCTTGGGAATCGGTCTGATTGATTTGTTTGTGACGTTGAAAAAAAAGAAGAAAGATGAGGTGGCGTAAATGTTGTTACTAAAATTATTCTTTGCGTTTATGCAGGTCGGATTATTCAGCGTGGGCGGCGGATACGCGGCAATACCACTGATTCAGGAGCAGATTGTCAATATTCATAAGCTGATGACGATGGAAGAATTTTCGGATTTGATTACCGTAGCGGAAATGACACCGGGGCCGATTTCAATTAATTCGGCGACGTTTGTGGGAATGCGGATTGCAGGTATTCCGGGTGTCTTGCTTTGTACACTGGGCTGTATTATCCCGTCGTTCTGCATTTGTCTGATTTTGGCACATTTTTACTACAAATACCGCACAGTGAGCGGTGTGCAGGTAGTGCTTGGCTCGCTAAGGCCGGCAGTTGTATCGCTGATTGCGTCGGCGGGAGCGTCGATTTTGATGCTTGGGTTGTTTCAGGCGGAGCTTGGCAACATTGTGCTTAGCAACCTGCGCGTTGTGGAGCTTGTGATTTTTGTCGTGGCGCTGCTTATATTAAGAAAATATAAGGTGAGCGCGATTGCAATTATTTTGGGAAGCGGCGTTGTGGGGACGTTGGTTTATACACTGCTTGGCGTACTGGCATAATGGATAGCTGCATCAATTGTGAATGAAATTGTGTTATATGCAGATACTATAGCCAAAATCAATTGTACAGGGAGGTATCCAAAATGCAGGATGATACAATAAAATTATTGCGGGAATGTAACGCGGGAATCAAAATGGGAGTTTCTACCCTTGACGAAGTGCTGGAGCATGTGCAGGACGAAAAACTCAAAAATCTTCTTGCAAAGTCAAAGGAAACACATACGGAGCTTGGCAATATGACACACGCATATCTGAATGAATATCACGACGACGGAAAAGAGCCTGCAATGATGGCGAAGGTCATGTCATGGGTGAAAACAAATGTAAAGCTGGGCGGTGACGACTCTGACAGCGCGGCTGCGGATTTGGTTACAGAGGGCTGCAATATGGGCATCAAAAGTCTGTATCAATATTTAAATCAATATCCGGCGGCAGATGATAAAGTCAAAAAGCTTGCAAAAGATGTCGCGAAAGCAGAGGAAAAACTTGTTGAGAATTTAAGACCGTATCTGTAAATAATTGTCATTGGAGTTATGGCAAAATTGTATACAAACGGCAGTGTGTATTATGCAAAGTGACCAATGAAAATTGTGCAACTTAAAAGGGACTGGGAAGTTATATGATAATCGATAATCATATAACTTCATTTTTTGTGAAATAAATTTCTTTCAATATTTGGAATTTTATAGTATAATATAAAAGATATATTTTGATTTATGAAATAAAATTCAGAAAAAATAACAAAAGGTAAACGGGGAGGTACAAAAATGCCTAAAAAACCAATTATTGACAAGGAAATGTTTAAGCGCAGTGTTTTATATAATGTAAAGACACTGTACCGTAAAAACATTGAAGAAGCGACAGACCAGCAGATTTTCCAGGCAGTGTCATACGCTGTCAAGGATATGATCGTGGACAACTGGATTACCACGCAGGAGGCATATGATGAGAAGGATCCGAAGATTGTTTATTATATGTCAATGGAATTTTTGATGGGACGTGCGCTCGGCAACAACATGATTAACCTCATGGCTTACAAGGAGTTCAGCGAGGCGCTCGAAGAGCTTGGAATCGACGTCAATGTAGTAGAGGATCAGGAGCCTGACGCGGCGCTTGGAAACGGCGGTCTTGGAAGACTTGCAGCATGTTTCTTGGATTCACTTGCGACACTTGGATACTCTGCATACGGCTGTGGTATCCGTTATCGCTACGGTATGTTCAAGCAGGAAATCAGAGACGGCTTCCAAAGAGAAGTGCCCGACGACTGGCTCAGGGACGGCAATCCGTTTGAGTTAAGACGTCCGGAGTATACAAAAGTGATAAAATTCGGCGGAAACGTCGCATGCAGGGAAGAGAACGGAAGACTGTTATGGTATCAGGAGAACTACCAGTCTGTAAAGGCAGTTCCTTATGATATGCCGATTGTCGGATACGGTAACGGCATTGTTGATACGCTCAGAGTTTGGGACGCGGAGCCGATGGACTGCTTTAGCCTTGATTCGTTTGACAAGGGCGACTATCAGAAGGCGGTAGAGCAGACAAACCTTGCGCGAAACATTGTTGAGGTGCTTTATCCCAACGACAACCATGTTTCCGGTAAGGAGCTTCGATTAAAACAGCAGTATTTCTTTATTTCGGCATCAGTGCAGACGGCGATTGAGAAATATATGTCAAAGCACGACGACATTCATAAATTCTATGAGAAGGTAACCTTCCAGCTCAACGATACACACCCGACGGTGGCAATTGCGGAGTTAATGCGTATTTTGCTTGACGAGTACGGTTTGGAGTGGGACGAGGCATGGGAGATTACGACAAAGACCTGCGCGTACACAAACCATACCATTATGGCGGAGGCGCTCGAGAAATGGCCGGTTGACCTGTTCCAAAGACTGCTTCCGAGAATTTATCAGATTGTTGAGGAGATTAACCGCCGCTTCCTGCTTGACATTGTAAACAGATACCATGAGCCGGCAGACAAGATTAAGAAAATGGCGATTATTTCTGACGGACAGGTAAAAATGGCGCATTTGGCGATTGTTGCAGGATACAGTGTAAACGGTGTGGCAAGGCTGCACACGGAAATTTTGAAAAATCAGGAATTGAAGGACTTCTACGAGATGTTCCCCGCGAAGTTCAACAACAAGACAAACGGTATTACACAGCGTCGTTTCCTCCTTCATGGCAATCCGCTGCTTGCAGACTGGGTAACGGAGAAGGTCGGCGAGGATTGGATTGTAGACCTGCCTGTGATTGATGGCATTGCAGAATATGCTGCTGACCCGAAGGCACAGAAGGAGTTTATGGAGATTAAGCGCAAGAACAAAGTGCGTCTTGCGAAGTATATTAAAGAGCACAATGGTATTGACGTTGATCCGGATTCGATTTTCGATGTGCAGGTGAAGCGTCTGCATGAGTACAAGAGACAGCTGCTCAATATTTTGCATGTGATGTATCTGTACAACCAGATGAAGGCAAATCCGAGCATGGAATTTTATCCGAGAACCTTTATCTTCGGCGCGAAGGCGGCAGCAGGTTACAAGAATGCCAAGCTTACAATCAAGCTGATTAATGCGGTTGCAGATAAGATTAACAATGACCCGGTTGTGAAGAACCGGATTAAGGTTGTATTTATTGAAAATTACAGAGTGTCTAACGCAGAGCTGATCTTTGCGGCAGCAGACGTTTCCGAGCAGATTTCAACAGCGTCGAAGGAGGCAAGCGGTACGGGTAACATGAAGTTCATGCTGAACGGTGCGCTGACGCTTGGTACAATGGACGGTGCAAATGTGGAAATCGTTGAGGAGGTCGGATTGGAGAATGCATTTATCTTTGGTCTGAGTTCAGACGAGGTCATCAGCTTTGAGAATTACGGCGGTTATAATCCAATGGATATTTATAACAATGATGCGGATATCAAGAAGGTTGTTGACCAGCTTGTGGATGGCACTTATGCAAATGACAGGGAGCTGTTCAGAAGCCTTTACAACTCACTGCTCAACACAATTGACACCGATAAGGCAGACCGTTACTTTATCTTAAAGGATTTCCGTTCTTATGCAGAGGCACAGCAGAGAGTAGAGAAGGCTTATAAGAACACAAGCGGCTGGGCAAAGAGTGCAATGCTCAATGTTGCTAAGGTTGGCAAGTTTACTTCCGACAGAACCATTCAGGAGTATGTGGACGAAATTTGGCATCTTGATAAGGTGGAACTGCAGTAAGGATTTAACCGGTCTGTGCAGTTACAAGCGATAATTTGGCTATCACTTGACAATATAGAAACAGATAGAAATGCAAGCCTTATGGCTTGCATTTCTTAATCCGTATCAAAAAAGGAGGGAATATTTTGGAGCAAAAGAAAAAGGAAACAGCGGTTGTTTACAGGCAGACACAGCGGGCGACGGGGGTTTATGATATGTGGATAGAAACTTCGCTTGCAGGGCAGGCGCGTCCGGGGCAGTTTATCAGCGTGTATACACAAAACCAGTCAGCACTTTTGCCGCGTCCGATCAGCATTTGTGAGACGGACAAGGAGAAGGGCAGACTTCGCATTGTTTACCGCGTGGCAGGAAAAGGAACACAGGAATTTGCGACATACAAGTCAGGACATCGAATAGATGTTCTCGGGACGCTCGGAAACGGCTTTCCGCTTGAGGAAGCAAAGGGTAAAAAGGTGTTTTTAATGGGCGGCGGTATTGGGATTCCGCCAATGCTTGAGCTTGCAAAGGCACTTACGGATACGGTGTCAAAGGATATCATTGTGGGATACAGGAACAACGAGCTTTTTTTGGCGGAGGATTTGAAGAAGTATGGAACGGTGCATATTGCAACGGAGGACGGAAGCGTCGGAACGAAAGGGCATGTTCTGAATGTGGTTGCGGCAGAAGGACTTTGTGCGGACGTTATTTTTGCCTGCGGGCCGATGCCGATGCTGCGTGCGGTTAAGCAGTATGCACAGGAGAAAGGGATACCGGCATACATTTCGCTTGAGGAGAGAATGGCATGCGGCGTCGGCGCCTGTCTTGGCTGTGTGGTAAAGACAAAAGAGATTGATCATCATTCGCATGTCAATAACGCGAGAATCTGCACCGACGGACCGGTGTATCTTGCTTCGGAGGTAAATCTTGAAAATTAAAATTTCAAGATTACAAGTTTGGTCTTTGCAGCCAAACTTGCAGGTTATGAAAGGAGTTTGGTTATAAATATGATAAATACAAAGGTTACAATCGCAGGTGTGGAATTTAAGAATCCTGTTATGACGGCATCAGGGACATTTGGCTCAGGGATGGAATATTCGGAGTTTGTCGATTTGAATAAGCTTGGCGCGGTGGTAACGAAAGGCGTGGCGAATGTGCCCTGGGAGGGAAATTCGACGCCCAGAGTTTGTGAAACTTATGGTGGCATGCTCAATGCGATTGGCCTGCAAAATCCGGGAATTGATGTGTTTATAGAGCGGGATATTCCGTTTTTGAAACAGTTTGACACAAGAATTATTGTCAATGTGTGCGGACGATCGGCGGCAGATTATGCTGCGGTGGTGGAAAAGCTTTCCAACCAGCCGGTAGACATGTTGGAAATCAATGTTTCCTGCCCGAATGTAAAGCATGGCGGCATTGCCTTTGGACAAGACCCGAAATGTCTGTTTGATATTACAAAAGAAATCAAGGCGAAGGCAAAACAGCCGGTTATTATGAAACTTTCGCCGAACGTGACGGATATTGCGGAAATGGCAAAAGCCGCGGAGGCGGCGGGGAGTGACGCAGTTTCACTGATTAACACGCTTACGGGAATGAAAATTGATGTACACAGGCGCACATTTGCGCTTGCAAACAAGACTGGCGGGCTTTCCGGCCCTGCGATTAAGCCGGTGGCGGTGCGCATGGTTTATCAGGTGGCAAATGCCGTTCAAATTCCGGTAATCGGCATGGGAGGAATCGCAAACGCGGAGGACGCACTGGAGTTTCTCCTTGCGGGAGCGACCGGCGTGGCAGTGGGGGCGATGAATTTCGTCAACCCGTACACGACAGTTGAAGTCGCGGACGGAATTGTGGATTATATGAAGCAGTACGGCATTGAGAATCTTGCTGAAATAATTGGTGCGGTAAAGTAATATTCAAGTCCTTTCGGACATACATTTAACTATTAGGATAGGCTGAAAAATCTCTGATTTTCAGCATACTTTAGTAAAAATGGAGGTTTTGAATGGAACTTTTGAGAAAGAATATTCATACTGAACGGATAAAGGCAAAGGCGCTTTTGCAGATTCCGCTGGAAGAGGACTTTAATGTATCGGACACAAAGCCGGATGTGGCACGCGTTATCTGCTGCAGCGGATGCGTGAAAACAGATGAAGTCAAAATGGGCATGAATAAGATTTGGGTGAAGGGCAGGCTTGAATTTCAGGTTCTGTATCAGCCAGAGGGTCAGGAGGCGGATCTCTCCGGAATGGAGGGAGAAATTCCGTTTATGGAAGAGATCTATCTTGACAAAATGGAAGGTCAGGACAGGGTAGTCTGTAAAGCACAGCTCGATGACTTGCGTGTACATATAATTAATTCAAGAAAGCTGAATGTTCAGGCGGTTATCAGCCTCGAACCGAAGGTAGAGGAGACTGTGTCGGAAGAGATTTGTACAGACTTGGACAGCTTGGATGCGGGCGGACTGGAATCGGGTATCGAGTACAGAAAGAAAAAGCTGGATTATCTTGAAACTGCGGTAAAAAAGAGAGATTTGCTCCGAATCCATGAGGAGACGAAGCTTCCGGCGGGAATGCCGGATTTGGGAACTGCGATTTGGAAGAGTATGGATATTGCGCATATCAGCTTTAAGGCGGTAGATGAAAAGCTTGCGGTTAACGGCGAGATGTGTGTCTTTGTGGTATACAGGGAGGACAATTCCGATAAGATTAACTGGTATGAGGCGATGGTGCCGTTTAGCGGCAGCGTAGAGTGTCAGAATAGTCGTGAGGGAATGCTTGCGGACGTTTCCTATGATATCGGACATGAAGAAATCAGTATTCGCGACGACTCGGATGGCGAGCCGCGGATTATTGGTGTTGAAGCGACACTGGAGCTTGAAATCAAGCTCTATCAGAAGGAGCAGGAGCAGGTCGTTGCGGATGTGTACGGAGTGAGCTGCGAGGTCAATGCAGTTACGGATAGCCGCAGCTTCCGCGATTTGCTTGCAGACATTAATATTGAAGAAAAGCTGATGCGGAATGTGAAGCTCGAAGATGCGGACGGCAAGGTACTGCAAATTTGCCACAGTAACGCGCGGGCTGTGATTGAGGATATCGCGTTTGATGCGGACGAAATAAAGATAACGGGTGCGGTGGAGCTGAAAATACTGTATACATCAAATACAGAGGTTCCGGCGATTTGTTGTGTGCATGACAGCGTGCCGTTTGAGGTGACCAGAGAAATTGAGGGGGCAAAAGACGCCAATATCGAACAATATACGGCGCAGGTGCAGATGACGCAGCAGAATGTCAGCATCAAGGACAGCGAGCAGCTGGAATGGCATGGCATGTTAAATATTCGGGTGCTTGTTTACGACAGCAAGAGTGAGGCGATTCTCACCGATTTGAAGCTTTCCCCGATACCTGCAGAGGTGTTGGAGGGACTTCCGGGATTTGCGATTTACTATGTCAATAACGGCGATTCGCTTTGGCAGATTGGAAAGAAATATTACGTGAGCGTGGAGCGCATCAAAGAGATTAACAATCTGACAGATGATGCGATTAAGGCAGGCGACAGGCTTTTGATTGTGAAGTGAAACAAAAAATAAGAAAAAATATGAATATAAAAACAGGCAGATAAATCATTTTGATTTTGTCTGCCTGTTTGATTTCCGTTCTTTGGATTTACAAAGGATCCTTGTAATGCATGTGCGCCGAAACACACAAACTATTCTGATTTAGAAACAACCGTACCGTCTTCCGAGGTTGTAACTTTCTCATCAGTCTGCGGCTTCATCAGCTTGTCAAAGCCTTCCAGTACCGCGTCATATGTACGCTTTGAGATATCGGGAAGCTTTCCGCCCCAAGTCTTCTCAGCCTGCTCGTACCCTTTTAAGAAAGCATCGCGCATCTTCTCAAGATTCTTCGAATCGCTTCCTGCAAGAGCCGTTGCAAACGAAAGAATACGCTCTGAGGTCTGCTTTACGCCCCAGTAGCCGTCCTCTGCAATGTCTTTCTGAGCCTGTGCTTTTGTTTCTGCGTCAACTGTGAAGTTTCCCTTTGCAAGAAAACTCCAAATATTGTTTGCAGCGCCAAATGTGTTTGTCTGCTTTGAAATCATGTCCTGAACAAGGCTGGTAAGCTGTGACTGACGCTTTTCCTGATCCGCCTTCAACTGTGCTACGATTGCCTTTCTGTCATCTTCCGAAAGCTTTGTCTTGTCATAAACCGCAGCGGAATTGCTGTTTGGTTTTGTTGTTTCTGTTTTGTCCGTAGTGGCCGAATTGTTTTTGTCAGTCTCCGGTTTTGCTGTGACGGGCGTTTTGTCCTTTACGGTTGTATTTGTTGTGTAAGCATCACTGATATTGCTGCTGTTGATTCCTGTTACGCTCATGGGTATCCCTTCCTTTCCATTAAAAACCTTCCCTGGTTATTTTTTGTGTCAAATGACATACTTTCATTTTATAATATATCGACATTATAGCTTGGAAAGTTTATAGCTGTAAATGATTTTTTGGTATTTATTAGAATTTTTATAGAAATCTTTACGAAACTTTTCGTAAAATCTGTTTCTATTTTTGGGTAATAATGGTACAATGAATACAGATAGACACATTTTTAACAATATAATTACGAACATAGGGAGGCACAGAATTGTGAAAGAAGGTGGCATATGATGAAGGGGTTAAAAAGAGCTGCATGGCTGGTTATTGCAATACAGGTTTTTTTAGCGATCTATGTTGTAATGCAGTTTCGGGTGGATGATATGACACTTGTGAAGGGAGAGGTCAGCGACTTTAATACAGGCTGGATACTTTATCGTGAAGACGGCTCGCGTACCGGGATTGAAAGCCTTCCCTATACAGACAGGAGCGAGGCGTATGAGACGGTGGCGCTGGAAAATACAATACCGAAGGAGTTTGCAGGGCTGACGATGCGCTTTCTGACGGCAGATAAGCAGTTTCGGGTACTTGTGGACGGTGTGGAGATATATCAGTTTGGTATGCATGATCAAAGGAGCTTCGGGCATACGCCGGGAAGCGTGGTCAATTTTGTGGACATTCCGCGGGAACTTGGCGATGGAAAAATTCGAATCGAGATGATGTCGCCGTATCAAAATTATGCTTCTTATATTAATGCGATTGAGGTTGGTGAACGGGACATTGAAATACTGCGTCTGATTGCCTCTATTCTGCCGAAAATGGCGTGTGATATGGTGATTATCTTTTCCGGCCTGATTTTGGGGGCGGTAGGAATTCTCTGTGTTGTGAGCAAGCGGGATACGGGAGGGCTTGCGAGTTTATCGTCTTTCTGCTTTGTGAGCTTTTTGTATTTTTCCATTGAGACAAAAGTGCTTAGCACGATGTACGGAAATCAGACATTATATTCCATTATGGTATTTTTCTGCCTGATGCTTTTGCCGATTTTATTGCAACTCTATATTGAAAAATCCGTGGAAGGGATCCATAAGAAAATTTCGGGAGCACTGCTTGCCATCTCTGTTCTGAATGCGCTGCTGCAGATAATTCTGCAGGTTCTTAATGTTGTGGATTTTATGCAGCTGTCGGTGTTTTCCCATGCGTTGGTTTTTATTACGACGGTATGCGGCGTGATGATGTATATGAGCCGGATTCGAAGGGGAGGGTTCAAGGACATGGAATCCGTTCTGAATGCGGTGGCAATGATCTTTATCTGTGTCGGCACAACGGTTGATGTAATTCGGGGACAGATTATCAAGGTCGGCGATTTGGGACAATACAGCCGTATCGGGTTTATGGTGTTTGGCATTATCATGGTGTATATTCACATTATGCGAATCAGCAGAATGTTTGCTGCGGAGGCCGGGCAGGCGGCAGTCACGATACAACAGGAGAAGGAAAAGGTTGAGGAACAAAACAGGCTGCTTGTAATTGCGCGTGAGGAGGCGGAGGCGGCAAAGCAGGAGGCGCAGGATGCGAATCGGGCAAAGAGCAGCTTTCTTGCGAATATCTCCCACGAAATCCGCACACCGATTAATGCAGTGCTTGGCATGGATACCATGATTCTGCGCGAAAGCCATGAGGACAATATTAGGGAGTATGCATACGACATACAGAATGCGGGTCAGAATCTGCTCTCGTTAATCAATGACATTCTTGATTTTTCCAAAATTGAGTCCGGCAAAATGGAGATTAAGCCGGTTGACTATGAGCTTGCGTCGCTTCTTGGAAGCTGCTATAACATGATACAGATGCGCGCGAAGGACAAGGAATTGTTTTTCCGGATGGAAAACAGCACCTCGATACCGCATCTTCTGCATGGTGATGAAGTGCGTGTTCGTCAAATTATTATCAATCTCTTGACAAATGCCGTTAAGTATACGGAAAAAGGTGAAGTTGTACTATCTGCAAACTGGGAGAAAACAGATGAGGAGAATATCCGGCTGATTGTTGCGGTCAGCGATACGGGAATGGGTATCAGGTATGAGGATCAGCAAAAGCTGTTTGATGACTTCCGGCGTCTTGACATGGAGCGCAACAGAAATATAGAGGGAACGGGGCTTGGACTTTCCATTACAAAGCAGCTGATTGAAATGATGAACGGAAAAATCTATTTGGAGAGCAGTTATGGGAAAGGCTCAACATTTACGGTTGAGATACCGCAGGCTGTGCGCTCTTTTGAGCCAATTGGAGATTTTCAGGCGCATATGCAGGAGAATGCCGGATTTGAAGAGGAGTATCACAGCAGCTTTCAGGCACCCGAGGCGCGGCTTCTTGTGGTCGATGATGTGCCAATGAACCTGAAGGTGATCTGTGAGCTGCTAAAGAGCACGAAGATGCAGATTGACACCGCGGAGAGCGGAAAGGAATGCCTTAGAAGGATTACACAGGAAAAGTATCATATTATTTTTCTTGACCATATGATGCCGGATATGGACGGCATTGAGACGCTGAAAAATATGAAGTGGGTGGCGGAAAACAAAAATACTGACACGCCTGTCATAATGCTGACGGCAAACGCGATTATCGGCGCAAAGGACGAATACTTTAACGCGGGCTTTGACGATTATTTGGCTAAGCCGGTAAAGGAAAATGAGCTTGAGGCAGTGATTCAAAAGTACCTGCCTAAGGAGCTTGTGGTTGTGTTGGGGGATGCAAAGGAGGCGGACGAGGAGGAGTATGGCGGATTTGATATGAGGCTGCTTTATAAGAAGCCGGGAGCTTCGGTGAACAAGCCGCAGGCAGAGAAGGGGTTGATGCATAGACTGGATTTTCTTGACGCGAGAGCGGGCGCAAGCTACTTCGCGGGGAGCGAGGCAATTTACAGGGAGGTTCTGAAATCTTACGCACTTGGCAAGCTTCGGGATGAAATTGTGGAATACTATGAGAAAGGGGACTGGAAAAACTACGGTGTCAAGGTGCATGCGCTAAAGACTACGTCGCTGAATATCGGCGCTGTGGAGCTGTCCGAGTTTGCCAAGGCGCTTGAGAACGCATTGAGAAACGGAGATACTGATTTTGTCAGGTCACAACATGAAAATATCTTAAAGGAATATGACGAGCTGCTTGAAAAGCTGCGTGAAGTATTGGAATAGCTGCAACAATGGGAGGAATTTTATGAAATATGACGTAATTATTATCGGAGCAGGGCCGGGGGGGATTTTTTCGGCATATGAAATGGTGCGCAAAAACAGTGCATTAAAGATTGCGGTATTTGAGTCAGGTCATTCGCTGGAACAGCGTAAGTGCCCGATTGACGGGGAGAAGGTGAAGAGCTGCATTAGCTGCAAAAGCTGTTCGATTATGAGCGGCTTTGGCGGTGCGGGCGCGTTTTCGGATGGAAAGTACAATATCACGAATGATTTTGGCGGGACGCTTTTTGAGCATATCGGAAAGACGCAGGCGCTGGATTTGATGCGGTATGTGGACGATATTAATATGAAATACGGCGGCGAAGGTACGAAGATGTATACGACTGCCGGAACACATTTAAAAAAGCTTTGTCTGCAGAATAAGCTGAACCTGTTAGATGCGTCGGTGCGGCATTTGGGAACGGATATCAACTATGTTGTGCTGGCAAATCTTTATTCCGAGATGAAGGATAAAATTGATTTTTACTTTGATTCTCCGGTTACGGACGTGGAGATGACAGGGGACGGATACCGTATCAGCTGCAAGGAGGCATCGTATGAATGTGACAGATGTGTCATTTCTGTGGGCAGGAGCGGAAGCAAGTGGATGGAAAAGGTTTGTGAAAAACTTGACATTTCCACGAAGTCAAACCGCGTGGATATCGGTGTGCGCGTGGAGCTTCCGGCAGTGATTTTCTCGCATCTGACAGATGAGCTTTATGAGAGCAAGATTGTTTACCGTACGGAGAAGTTTGAGGACAGGGTGCGGACGTTCTGCATGAATCCGTACGGAATTGTGGTGAATGAAAATACAAACGGGATTGTCACAGTGAACGGGCACAGCTATGAGGATACGCAAAAACAGACGGCAAACACGAACTTTGCGCTTTTGGTTGCAAAGCATTTTTCGGAGCCGTTTAAAGACAGCAACGGCTATGGAGAGAGTATTGCAAGGCTTTCCAATATGCTTGGCGGCGGGGTTATTGTGCAGCGGTTTGGCGATTTGGTGCGCGGGAGAAGAAGTAATTCCAAGCGCATTGAGGAAGGACTTGTGACGCCGACGCTTGCGGCGACGCCGGGGGATTTGAGCCTTGTGCTTCCGAAGCGCATTTTGGACGGAATTATTGAGATGATTTATGCGCTTGACAAGATTGCGCCGGGTACGGCAAATGACGATACGCTCCTTTATGGCGTGGAAGTGAAGTTTTATAATATGGAGGTTGATATTGACGAGAACCTTGAGAGCCGCCATAAAGGACTTTATGTAATCGGTGACGGGAGCGGCGTGACACATTCGCTTTCTCATGCGTCAGCGAGCGGCGTTTATGTGGCGCGTCAGATTTTAGGGCAGGTGTAAATTGCATAAATATGCAAAGCATAAATATACAGATTTTTCCTTGAACAACGGCGATTTCTCTGTTATACTCGAACGGATAGATGAAAAAGGTATCTAAAAACAAACGAGGAGGAGGAATTAAAAATGACACAGGCAAAAATCTGTATTTTGATAGCGATTGTGTTTTATTTGGGATTGGTGCTCTACATCGGATATCGCTGCTCAAAGAAAAATAAAAATACGGACGATTTTTATCTTGGAGGAAGAAAGCTTGGCCCTTTTGTTACGGCAATGAGTGCGGAGGCGTCGGACATGAGCAGCTATTTGCTTATGGGAATCCCCGGACTTGCATATCTTAGCGGTATTGCCGACGCAGGCTGGACGATTATCGGGTTGGCAGTCGGGACATATCTGAACTTTTTGATCGTGGCAAAGAAGCTGAGACGTTATTCCAAAATTGCGGACAACGCAATCACGCTGCCGCAGTTTTTTAAGAACAGATATCACGACAGCAGTAATGCATTATTATACATTGCTGCGATTGTTATTGTTGTTTTCTTTATTCCGTATACGGCATCGGGATTTGCGGCATGCGGTAAGCTGTTTTCGAGTCTTTTCGGCGTGAATTATATGGCGGCAATGATTGTCAGTGCGATTGTCATTGTGGGTTATACCACGCTTGGCGGTTTTCTTGCGGCGTCGACAACGGATTTAATCCAAAGCATAATTATGTCCATTGCATTGATTATCGTATTCGTTTTCGGCGTGAATGTAGCAGGCGGTTTTGGTGTTGTAATGGAAAATGCAAAGGCGCTTCCGGGCTACCTGACAATGTTTGCGACACACCATGCGGAAGACGGAACATCATCACCTTATGGGATTATCACGATTGTTTCGACTTTGGCATGGGGACTTGGATATTTTGGAATGCCGCACATTCTGCTTCGCTTTATGGCGATTGAGGACGAGGAAAAGCTCTATATTTCAAGACGCGTGGCGATAATATGGGTAACAATTTCAATGGCGGTGGCAGTGCTCATCGGTATTGCAGGATACAGTATGAGCAGAATCGGCGCAGTCGATACGCTTGCAGGCGCGGATTCCGAAACAATTATCGTCAAGGTTGCTGACCTGATGAGTCAAAACGGTGTAATTATGGCGTTGGTTGCAGGTGTGATTCTTGCAGGTATCATGGCGTCTACCATGTCTACGGCAGACTCGCAGCTGCTTGCGGCATCGTCGGCAGTATCTTCCGACCTTCTTGGCGAAAGGCTGAAAACAAACGACAAGGGCGGAATGGTGGCAGCGCGTGTTACTTTGCTGGTTATTTCCATTTTTGCAGTGATTTTGGCAAGAGATCCGAACAGTTCGGTCTTTGGCATTGTTTCGTTTGCATGGGCAGGATTCGGCGCGGCGTTTGGTCCGGTTGTATTATTTTCACTGTTTTGGAGACGTACAAACCGCTATGGGGCGCTTGCAGGCATGGTGTCAGGCGGTGTGATGATTTTTGTATGGAAATACCTTGTGCGTCCATTGGGCGGCGCATGGGATATCTATGAGCTTCTGCCCGCATTTATCGTGGCATGTGTGTTTATCGTGGCAGTAAGTTTAGCGACGCCCGAACCGGAAAAGGAAGTGCTTGACGAGTTTGATTTGGCGTCGAAAAATTAAGATTGCATGATTGAAAGAATTGTGTTATTGTTAATTACGAATTGAATAGAACGTGCTGTTGGAACGACAGCACGTTGTAAAAGGTGTCAGAGGTAGCCGGTATATTTATTGTATGGGTTATGCTTTGGTGAAAAGGGAAACAGGTGGAAGTCCTGTACGAACTCGTCACTGTAATTAGGGAGCAAATGTCGATGATGAAACACATCATGATGTCACTGGTGAAAATCGGGAAGGCAGACATGCGCGATGAACTATGAGTCAGGAGACCTGCCTTTTGCGGTACAGGATTGATTCCAAACCACGAGTAACTGGTTGTACGTCTTTTGCGCATTCTTTTTGTGCACTTTTTTGTGCAGATAAAAACTCTGGTTTCGGATAATCATCTGATATTCAATCCCAAAAGAAAACAGGATCAGGATAGAAAGCCTAATTGGGCATGTATCATGGATATCCGAAACGGAGGTAGAAGATTATGAAAAAGGAACTTGCAGTTTTGCTGACAGCAGTGCTTGGAACGGCTTTTCTTGCAGGCTGCAGCAGCTCGGACGGGCCGACGGCTATGAGGTTGAATGCATTCTTGAAGGATTGGGACAGAACGCTGATATTCAGCAGATTTACGTGTCCCATACACAGGACGCAATTGACAGCATTGCTGAATAATAAGAAAAATGAATAAGGAGAATAAGTTTTGAAAAACAGAGGTTGTATGATAAAAACACTTCTGCTGACAGGCTTATTGGTGCTTGCCGATGTGAACCCGGGTTTCGCATCGGTAAACTTATATGCGGCGGAGGCTTCCGCTGTGCCTGAAACAGAAGAAACAGAAACGGTCGAAAATAAAACAATCGTGCAGGAGCGTGCGGCGCTTGCGGACGGTATATATCACGTGGAGGTAACACTTAGCGGCGGCAGCGGAAAAGCTTCGGTGACATCTCCTGCGAAGGTGACGGTCACGGACGGCATGGCAACGGCGGAGCTTATATGGAGCAGCGCAAACTATGATTACATGCTTGTGAACGGGCAGAAATATCTTCCGGCCAATACGGAGGGAAATTCCACGTTTTCCATTCCCGTTTTGTGTTTCGACAGGGAGATGCCGGTGACAGCGGACACTACGGCAATGGGGAACCCGCATGAGGTACAATATACGCTTGTGTTTTCACAGGAGAGCGCCGCCCCTTTGGGCAGTAAGGAGGAGAATAGCGGAATGGATTGGAATTTAGTCTTTTTAATATTGATTGCAGCATTAACGGGAGCGACGGTGGCAGCTTATGGAACGAATAAAAAGAAGTAGAATTTATGCAGTGCTGTTGTGTGTGCTTACCGTATGCACATTGACAGCATGTGAAGGGAACAGCACTTCTGCAACGGCACGAAGCAAAACGCAGGAACATACGGAAATAGAAGGGCTGGAGTGGCAGGAGCGTGCGGATTTGTCATACGCGGAAGGCTTTGTAATCGAGAAGTACGCAGAAGGCTTTCGCCTGATTACCGTATCGGAAGATGCGCAGTATCTGATTGTACCGGAGGGCGGCGAAGCGCCGCAGGGTTTGAAAAATGACATTCGTGTCATAAATCAGCCCGTATCGGATATTTATCTGGCGGCAACCGCCGTAATGGATATGTTCCGGTCGCTCGATGCACTTGACACCATAGCATTTTCGGGCGCAGATGCAAAGGGCTGGTACATTGCGGAGGCAAAGCAGGCGGTCGAAAGCGGGGCCATGCGTTATGCGGGCAAATACAGTGCGCCGGATTACGAAATGCTTTTGTCAGACAACTGTTCGCTTGCGATTGAGAATACAATGATTTTGCACACGCCGGAGGTGAAGGAGCAGCTTGAACAGCTCGGCATTACAGTGCTTGTGGATTCCGCAAGCAACGAGTCGCACCCGCTTGGAAGGATTGAATGGGTGAAGCTTTACGGCACGCTGCTTGGAAAGGAAGCGGAAGCGGAGCGGATTTTTGACGAACAGGTAAAGACATTTACGGAGATTGAACAGCAGGTGCAAAAAAGCGGTCAGTCGGTCGTTATCTTTTACCTTACGGAAAACGGCGCGGCGAGTGTGCGCAGCCCGTCCGACTATATGGTGAAAATGATTGAGACTGCAGGCGGGAATTACATTTTTGACGATTTGGAAACGGACGGGCAGAAAAGCACCTCAATGACAATACAAATGGAGACATTCTATACACGCGCAAAATCCGTTGATTATTTGATTTACAATAACAGTATCGGCGGTGAATACGAAAATTTGGAAGCGCTGCTGAAAAAGGAGCCGCTTTTGGCAGACTTTGATGCCGTCAAAGAAAACCATGTGTGGTGCGTGCCCAAAAGTCTGTATCAGGAATCCATGTCAACGGGGGAATTGATTACGGATCTTTACGCAATCTTAAATGAAGAAACGCCGCAGACAACGTATTTGTATCATCTTGAATGATTTTTGCGGGCTTTGAAGGGAGCAGGATTATAGAAGTGAGACAGACAAGATATGTTTTTGCCTTTGTGATGCTTTCGGCTTTTGTGCTGTTGATGATTGTGCTGAACACTGTGACAGGAAGTGTCAAAATTCCGCTTGCGGAGATTGCAAAGCAGCTTGTGGGGCGCGGGACGGATAGGACAGCCCAAAATATCGTGTGGCAGATACGGCTTCCGCGGGCGGTTGCCGCTGCAGTGCTTGGCGGTGCGCTTGCGCTCTCCGGTTATCTTTTGCAGACCTTTTTCCACAATCCGATTGCCGGTCCCTTTGTGCTGGGGATTTCCTCCGGCGCAAAGCTGACGGTGGCGCTGCTGCTGGTAATGGTTGCAGATAATGTGGCGAATGTCAGTTCGTTAGCGATGATTCTGTCGGCGTTTGCGGGCGCGCTGCTCGCAATGGGGTTTGTGCTGATTATGGCGCGTGTCGTGGACAAAATGTCGATGCTGATTGTGGGCGGCGTCATGATTGGCTATATCTGCTCGGCAGTGACGGATATCATTGTCACGTTTGCGGACGACTCGGATATAGTGAATTTGCATAACTGGTCAAAGGGCAGTTTTTCCGGCATTACATGGGACAACGTGGCGGTCATGTCCGTTACGGTCTTTGCGGCAGCAGCAGCGGTTTTTTTGCTCGCCAAGCCGATTGGCGCATATCAGCTGGGGGAATCCTATGCGCGCAACGTGGGCGTGGATTTAAAGCTGCTGCGGATGCTTTTGGTGCTTTTGTCGAGTGTGCTCGCGGCATGTATTACGGCGTTTGCGGGGCCTGTTTCCTTTGTGGGAATTGCGGTGCCGCATTTGGTAAAGCGGCTTTTCGGGACAGCGAAGCCGCTTTTGATGATACCTGCGTGCTTTCTTGGCGGCAGCGGCTTTTGCCTGCTTTGCGACCTTTTCGCGCGTACGGCGTTTGCACCGACGGAAATGAGCATCAGCACCGTAACGGCGGTGTTTGGCGCACCGGTTGTCATTATCATTCTTTTGAGAAAGCAAAGGGCATAAAGCAATGGCGGATTATTATGTAGCTACAAAAAACCTGTCGGTGGGGTATCACAAAAAGACGGTATTGGAGAACCTTACGTTTGGCGTGAACCGCGGTGAAATTCTGACGCTAATCGGCCCAAACGGGGCGGGAAAATCGACGGTGTTAAAAAGTCTTGCAAAGCAGCTAAAGCCGATTGCGGGGACGGTTTTTATCGACCAAAAAGACCTTGCCGGCTTTGGGCGGGAAGCGCTTTCCAAAAAACTTGCGGTTGTGTTTACACAGCGGCTTCGTACGGAGCTTATGACGTGCCGCGACGTCGTTTCGGCGGGGCGTTATCCCTATACGGGGCGTTTCGGCATTCTTTCCGCAGCGGATAGGCAAAAGGTTGCGGAGGCGATGACGCTTGTGCGGATTGCGTCGATTGCCGATGCGGATTTTTCGAGGATCAGCGACGGTCAGCGGCAGCGCGTGCTGCTTGCGCGTGCAATCTGTCAGGAGCCGGACATTATTCTGCTTGATGAACCGACGTCGTATCTTGACATCAGATATAAGCTTGAATTTTTGTCACTGTTACAAAAAATGGCGCGTGAAAAAAATCTGTCCGTGATAATGTCTCTCCACGAGCTGGATCTCGCAAAAAAAGTATCGGATAAGCTGATTTGTGTCGGCAAAAATTCCGTCGAGCGATTTGGGACGCCGCAGGAAATTTTTGCGGGAAATTATATACGGGAACTTTTCTCTGTGACGTCAGGGAGCTTTGATGAGGCGGCAGGCAGCATGGAGCTTGAAGCGCCGCAGGGAGCACCGGAAGTTTTTGTACTGGCAGGAGCGGCTTCCGGACAGGAAGCCTTTCGAGCGCTGCAGCGCAAGGGTATTCCGTTTGCAACGGGGATTATCTATGAAAACGATATGGATTATTCGGCAGCAAAAGCGCTTGCTGTGGAAACGGTGTCTGTCGGTGCACTGGAACATATTGGGGAGGAACGCCTGAAACGGGCGCAGGAGCTTGCCGTATCCTGTAAAAGGGTGATATGCTGCCGCAGCAATTTTGCGCAGTGGGAGCCGGAAAATAAAGCATTATATGAGATATTGATGCAGCGCAAAGCAGAAAGGACAGCTTGCGAAGCGTGATTGCGTTTGGTATACTATGGAAAAAGGAAAAATGCGGGGACAGGGAATGAGATTAAGAGAATTGTTAAAATATGAAACGATCGTAATTCAATGCCATGACAATCCTGATGCGGACGCAATTGCAAGCGGCTATGGGCTTTACACCTATTTTAAGGAAAAAGGAAAGAACATACGTTTTGTATACGGCGGGAGATTTGTCATTCAGAAAAGCAATCTCGTGCTGATGCTGCGCGAGCTTGCAATTCCCATAGAGTATGTGACAGAGCTTGAAGCACCGGACCTTCTGATTACTGTGGACTGCCAGTATGATGAGGGAAATGTGACGCATTTTGACGCGAAAGAGGTTGCCGTAATCGACCATCATCAGGTGAGCGGCCCGCTTCCGCGTCTGAATGATGTGCGCAGCAGTCTTGGCGCGTGCTCTACGCTGGTGCGCGAGCTGCTGGAACGGGAAAAAATCAATATCAATGAAAACAAACAGCTTGCAACGGCATTATATTACGGACTGATGATGGATACAAACCAGTTTACGGAGATTTTTCATCCGCTTGACAAGGATTTGCGCGACGATGCGGCGTATGACAGAAGCAAAATCGCGATGTTCCGCAATGCCAATATTTCTCTTGCGGAGCTTGAGATTGCAGGTGAGGCGCTCTGCGGATATGAATATGAGGAGCAGCACCGCTATGCCGTAATTAAGGCAAGACCTTGCGATCCGAATATTTTGGGGATTATCGGGGATATGATGCTTGAGGTGGACGCGGTGGATTTCTGCGTGGTGTACAGTATTCTTTCGGTCGGCGTGAAGCTTTCGGTGCGAAGCTGCCGTAAGGAAACGAGAGCGAGTGAGCTTGCGGACTATCTGACGGACAAAATCGGTTCGGGCGGCGGACACGTTGAGAAGGCAGGCGGATTAATCCAGCTTGAGCTTTTGCAGCGCGAATACGCCGAAGAATATGAGTCCGTATATGATGCCGCGACACAGCTTGGCGAATTTTTCAAAAAGCGGTTAAAGGCATATTTTGAGGAGTCGGAGGTTATCTACGCAAAGGATTATGCGGCGGATTTATCACAGATGCAGGCTTACCGCAGAAAAGACCTGCGGCTTGGCTGCGTGAAGGCGTCCGGGGTATTTAAGACAGGGACGAAGGTCACAATCCGTACTTTGGAGGGCGACCTTGACATGCCGGTTACGGACGATATGTATATTATGATTGGAATGAGCGGCGAGGTTCGTCTTGTTTCGGAAGAGAATTTTAAAAAGAGCCATAAGATTTTGGACGAGCCGTATCTCTTCGAGGGAGAGTATAAGCCTACGGTAAAGACCTCACTGGACGGAAAAAACGTTTCCCTTATTCCGTACGCAAAGGCGTGTATTGCGACAGACGGCATCGAAATCTACATCAAGCCGTTAACGCACAGGGTAAAGGTGTTTACGGAATGGGACGAGGAGAACTACATGCTCGGAAGGAAGGGAGACTATCTCGCGGTGAGAAAGGACGACCTGCATAATGTGTATGTGATTGCAGGAGATACATTCGAACAGATGTATGAATTGGTTTGATCCGGAACGATTGAGCGGAATGGAGGCTGGCGATGCTGAAAATATTTTTGGTAGAAGACGAAATGATTATGCGGGAGGGCATCAAGAAGAACATCGACTGGGAAAAGGAAAACTTTTCCTTTGTCGGAGATGCTGCGGACGGCGAGCTTGCCTATCCATTGATTATACAGAAAAAACCGGATATTCTGATAACAGATATTAAGATGCCCTTTATGGACGGGCTGGAATTGAGCCGCCTTGTGAAGGCAGAGCTTCCGGATATCAAAATCATTGTCCTGAGCGGCTACGATGAATTTGACTATGCAAAGGAAGCAATTGATATCGGAATTGCCGAATATCTGTTAAAGCCTGTCACAAGCGCAAAGCTGCTTGAGACGCTTCACCGCGTCCAAAAGACCATTTTGGAGCAGCGGGAAAAGGAAGCTGTGAAAAACGGCGTCGATGAGGAAATGAAATTTTTCAGAAAGCTTGTCTTGGGCAATATGAGCGTTTCCCTTCTTTTAAAAGAGGGGCGTGCGCTTGGTATTGAGCTTGCGGCGTCGGAGTATAATTTATTGCTCCTACAGCTTTTTTTGGGAAATGATGTGGACGAGGCGAACAAGCGTATTGAGGAAATCCGGCAGGGCTTTCAGAAATTAAAAGAGGTTTATATCAATATAGAAATTGCCGACCGGGGCAGGGAGGAATTTTGGATTCTCTTAAAGGGAACGGAGGAGTATCCTTTAAGCGCGCTGGAAAACGATATCGGGGCTTCGATTGAGAAGCTGGTAAAAACAGAAAACCAGACGGAATATTTTGGCGTGCTTGGCAAACGGACGGAGCGGCTTGGAGACCTTAGTGTTTGTTACGAGAGAGCAAACAAACGTTTTGCACATCGTTTTTTGGCGGAAAAAAATAAAATTTATCAGGTAGAGGATACACAGGATACGACGCTTGACCTTGAGAGCCTGAATTTATCACAGACAGACCGCAGGGCTTTGGAACAGTTTTTAAGCACAGGTTTAAAAGAAGATGTTGCTGTGTTTATCGACTCGTATTTTCATAAAACGGGAGGGAATAATATACAGTCCATACTTTTTCGGCAGTATGTGGTAATGGATATTTATATTATTACGGTAAGCTTTTCTCAAAAAATGGGGTATCAAAAGCAGGAGCTTGCAAAGCTTTACGGCGATAAGCAGGAGTTTATGAAGGTGTTTGCTTCCGTTGAGGATACAAAGCAGTATCTGAAAAAACTGCTTGAGACGGCGATTGCCCTTCGGGAAAAGGCATTGCCGGGCAAATACGATACGGTATTAAAGCAGGCGCAGGAATATATTGAGGAGCATTATCATCAGAGTGACATTTCGCTCAATACCGTTGCGGCGAGCGTGAATTTAAGTCCCAACCATTTCAGCGCCATTTTCAGTCAGGAGCTTGGCGAGACGTTTATCGAATATCTCACAAGAGTGCGCATGGAAAAGGCGAAGGAGCTTCTGCGCACAACTTCAAAAAAGAGTACGGAGATTGCCTACGAGGTGGGGTACAAGGACGCACATTACTTTGGCAGTCTGTTTAAGAAAACACAGAACTGCACGCCGAAGGAATATCGAATGCATTCGTGAAGGCATGCATTCATGAAGGCATGCATTCGTGAAAAAGGCAGGATACGGAATATGAAAAAAAAGGGTTCTTCGCTGAAAAACAGGCTTTATATGCTGCTTTTGGTAAGTCTTTTGCCGCTTACGATATTGATTACCTATCTGTTGGTGATGACAAATAATGTGTCGGCACAGTACGACGAGATTGTGGAAAAAATAACAAAGGCAAATGAATATAACATCAATTTTAAAGATGACCTTGACTATTCCATGTACATTATCGTCGTAAACTCAGAGCGTGCAAACGATATTATTGATACAAACAAGCCGGTGCAGATGATCGACGAAGCGCGCGAAATGTTTGGCACATTATCCAAAGAGGCGGATACCGAGGCGGCGAGAACAAGGCTGAGCGGTATTCTCAAAAGCTTAGATACATTAAAGGACAGAGTTATCGAGATAGAGGAATCTGCCCTGAACAGCGGAAGCTATGAGGTGAATATGGAGCGTCTTGATCTTGATATCAGAGTGCTCACAGAGCTGATACAGGAGGAGATTCAGTTTTATATTTATGAGCAGACGAGAAATATGGAGGCGCTCAAAGAGGGAATACGAAGCAGGGTTGAGAAAGCCATTACTATTACGAGCATTCTTCTTGTGATTATTCTGATTGGCGCACTGACAATCAGCCGCAGAATCATGGAGGGAATTACAAGCCCGATCCGTCACTTGTGCCGCGCTGCCGAACGGGCAGGAAGCGGAGACTTTGAGACGCGTGCCCATGAGGAAAAAATTGACGAAATTGCGGTTTTGAATGCAAGCTTTAACCGCATGGTGGAGGAAATCGGAAAGCTTGTCGAGGATATCCGCGTCGAGGAATTAAACTTAAGGGCGGCGGAGCTTCGCCTTCTCCAGGAGCAGATTAATCCCCATTTCCTGTACAATACGCTTGACAACATTATCTGGCTTGCGGAGTCAAAAGAGACGCAGCAGGTTGTGAGCATGGTATCTGCGCTTTCCGATTTTTTTCGGACGACGCTCAGCAAGGGTAAGGATTACATTTCCGTCAAGGACGAAGAGGCGCACATTAACAGCTATCTGCAAATCCAGCAATTCCGTTATCGTGATATTTTGGATTACGAAATTAATATTGATGAAGAGGCTTATGACTGTGAAATCTTAAAGCTTACGCTGCAGCCTCTGGTTGAGAATGCACTTTATCATGGAATTAAAGGAAAGCGCGGGTTAGGGCATATTTATGTTATAGGGTGCATTCGGGAGGGGCTGCTGGAATTTCAGGTAAAAGATGACGGCATTGGCATGAAGGAATCGCGTCTGAATGAGGTGAGAAAGATTATTACGGGGGAAATCGAAAGCACAAAGGAAAAAGGCGGATTCGGATTATTTAATGTAAATGAGCGGATTCGGTTGAACTACGGACATGAGTACGGGTTAAAAATTGAGAGCGCTTACGGGAAGGGAACATGTATTTGGGTGACTGTTCCTGCCGTAAAAAAGTAACCTTTTTCCGTAAAAAATTGAACATTTTAACCAAAAACAGGGGTGAATTATGAAATAAAGATAAAAAAATATACAAATTTCTTAAATTTACCGTATACATAAAGCAAATTATAAGTTATAATTATTTCGTAATCGAAAATCGGTTACGGAATAATTTTTTATTTAATGGAGGGAATTTATTTATGAAAAAGAAATTGGTTGGCGCACTGATGTGCGTAGCAATGACAGCAACTATGCTTGCAGGATGCGGCAATTCATCAGAGCCCACAGCAGCGCCTGCAGAGACAACACCTGCAGCTCCGGCTGAAACACAGGCAGCGCCTGCAGAGACAACACCTGCAGAGGTACCCGCTGAGACACAGACAGCAGAGCCTGCAGCAAGCGGTGAGGTAATTACAGTTGGTTTTGCACAGGTTGGACATGAGTCAGACTGGCGTGCAGCAAACACAAAGAACTATCAGGATACGTTCAGCGCAGAAAACGGATATGAGTTATCATTTGTAGACTGTGACAACGATCATGCAGTTCAGATTGAGACAGTTCGTGGATTTATCGAGCAGGAATTAGATTATATCTGTATCGCTCCGATCCAGTCAGCAGGATGGGATACCGTTCTTCAGGAAGCTCAGGACGCAGGCATTCCGGTTCTGATCGTAGACCGTGCAGTAGATGCTGATCCTTCTCTGTATACAACAGCGCTTGGCTGCGACATGGTTGCAGAGGGCGAGGCAGCAGGTAACTGGCTTGCTGAGTACTTAAACGGCGAAGATGCAAACATTCTTGTAATTGAAGGATCTGTTGGAGCATCTGCAACACTTGGACGTACAGAAGGATTTAACAATATCGTTGCGCAGAACTCGAATTGGACGGTTCTTGATTCTCAGTCCGGTGATTTCACACAGGCAGGCGGTCAGGAAGTTATGGAGTCATTCATTAAGTCTTACAGCGATTTCAACGTAGTTGTATGCCAGAACGATAACGAAGCATACGGCGCAATGGACGCAATGGATGCAGCAGGAATTACATACGGTGTTGACGGCGATGTAATCATTATCTCATTCGACGCTACACACGACGGACTTCAGTACACATTAGACGGAAAGATTACATGTAACGTAGAGTGTAACCCTCTTCAGGCTGGTTTCGCAGAAGGCGTTATCAAGAAGCTTGAGGCAGGCGAAACAGTTGACGCATGGACACTCGTTGAAGACGAAGCATTCGTAGCGCCTGGTATCACAAGCGATTATGCAGTAACAATGAGCCAGGAAGTATTGGATGGTCGTGCTTACTAAGATTAAGTTTAAAAAATAATAGGATGAGGGGAGAAAATCCCGAGAGGGATGGGGTATTCTCCCCTCATATTTTACAAAAATTCATACCCGGGAAGAAAAACTCTGGAAGGAGATGTCTTTATGGAAAATAATATTGTTTTAAGTGCAAAAGGAATCTGTATGACCTTCCCCGGTGTAAAAGCGTTGGAAAATGTGGATTTCAATCTGAGAAAAGGCGAGATTCGCGCGCTTATGGGGGAAAACGGCGCCGGAAAATCCACACTGATTAAATGTCTTACCGGGGTAAATAAGTTTGAGGCCGGAGAAATCTATTTGGACGGCATTGATGGCCCGATTGTGAACAGGGATACCTTAGATGCCCAACGCAAAGGAATTTCAACGGTGTATCAGGAAGTAAACCTGTGTCCGAATCTTTCTGTCGCAGAGAATCTGTTTATCGGCAGGGAGCCTATGACAAAATTCCATACGGTAAACAGAAGGAAAATGAACGAAATGGCGGCAAAGCTGATGAAAGATCTGGATTTGGACGTTGATGTAACGCAGAATCTGGAAGAATATTCACTGGCGCTGCAGCAGATGATCGCAATTGCGCGTGCGGTGGATATGGATTGCAAGGTTCTGATTTTGGATGAACCGACCTCTTCACTGGACGATAATGAGGTGGCAAAGCTTTTCGTAATGATGAGAAGACTTCGCGAGAAGGGCGTTGGCATCATGTTTGTAACACACTTTTTGGAGCAGGTTTATGAGATCTGTGACGGCATCACCGTTCTTAGAAACGGCACGCTGGTAGGGGAATACAGCATTGATGAGCTGCCGCGCGTGAAGCTGGTTGCAGCCATGATGGGTAAGGACTTTGACGATCTTGCCAGCATCAAGCAGGAGGGCAGCGGTGACAAGTCGAAGGAACCCCTTGTCATTGATGCAAAGGGACTTAGCCATGCCGGAACGATTAAACCGTTTGATTTGGAGATCCATAAAGGGGAAGTCATCGGACTGACCGGACTTCTGGGAAGCGGACGAAGCGAACTGGCGCGTGCGATTTATGGTGCAGACAGGGCTCAGACAGGTACTTTAAAGGTAAAAGAGAAGGAAGTGACGATCAAGAATCCGATTGATGCCATGAATCTTGGTATGGGACTTCTGCCGGACGACAGAAAAGCAGAAGGGATTATCGGAGATTTGTCAGTGCGCGAAAACATTATTCTTGCCATGCAGGCAAAACAGGGTATTTTCAAGAAGATTCCAATGGCAAAGCAGATTGAAATCGCAGATAAATTTATTGAAATGTTACAAATAAAGACAGCAAGCAGGGAAACCTTAATCAAGCAGCTTTCCGGCGGAAACCAGCAGAAGGCGATTTTGGCAAGGTGGCTTGCAACCGATCCGGATTTCCTGATTTTAGACGAACCAACCCGCGGTATTGATATCGGAACCAAGACAGAGATTCAGAAACTGGTGCTCAAGCTTGCGGACGAAGGGAAGAGCGTTATGTTTATTTCTTCGGAGATTGAAGAGATGCTTCGAACCTGCAACCGTATGGCAGTGCTCAGAGATGGCGCCAAGGTCGGAGAAATCAGCGGCGATGATCTGACTCAGGAAGGTGTTATGAAGGCAATTGCGGGAGGTGGAAAATAATGGATAAAGTGAAAAAAATAACAAAAATGAAGCTGTTCCTGCCAATTTTCAGTATGCTTCTCGTAATGATGATCAATGTGATTTATGATATTGCAAGCGGGAATGCTCCGTTTGGGTTTTTCTCAATCAGTATTAATAACGGTATTTTATACGGACGTTTGATTGATATCTTAAACCGTGGCAGTGAAGTTGCAATTCTGGCGATTGGTATGACGCTTGTAGTGTCTGCTTCCGCAGGTACGGATATTTCCGTAGGTTCCGTAATGAGTTTGTCTGGTGGTCTGTGCTGTATGCTGCTGGCAGGCTACGGCGTGACGAATGTAAGCAATTATGCGGTGCCCCTTTGGGTAGGTATGCTTGCAGGTATTGCAATCGCATGTGTCTGCGGTCTGTTTAACGGATTTTTAGTAGCTTATATGAATATCCAGCCAATGGTCGCAACGCTGATTCTATGGTCGGCGGGCAGAGCGATCGGACTTCTGCTGTGCAACAGCAATATCGTATATGTGCGTGTTCCTTCTTTCCAGTTTTTCGGCGCATATTGCGGTATTATTCCGACACCGATTATTATTGCGGCAGTTTGTGTTGCTATTGCATCGGTTGTATTAAAATCGACAGCGCTTGGAACTTATATCCAAAGTGTCGGTATTAATAAAAGGGCTTCAAGAATTTCCGGTTTTAATTCCGCAAAGATTATTCTGTTATGTTATGTAATCTGCGGTCTGTGCGCAGGTATTGCCGGTTTGGTTGCAACTTGCAGAATTTACTCTGCGGATACAAATAACATCGGTCTGAATATGGAATTGGATGCCATTCTTGCAGTGGCATTGGGCGGTAACAGCCTTGGAGGCGGTAAGTTCAACCTTGCAGGATCAATTATCGGTGCGTACACGATTCAGGCGATTACCACAACATTGTATGCTTTGGGCGTTTCTTCCGCACAGGCTCCGGTGTTTAAGGCAATCGTAGTTATCCTGATCGTAGTTATCCAGTCACAGCCTGTAAAGGATTACTTCAAAAAGATGTCCGCGAAAAGGGCGGTGGCAAAGGAGGTGGCATAAAGATGAAAAAGTTAAAGCTTGGAGGCAATAATATTTTATTGGCGATTACAATCATCTTGTTTGTTGTCATGTATCTGGGTGGCTGCATTATTTATGCGGATAAGGGATTTACGCATCTTCAGACGTTTTTAAACGTACTGATTAACAATGCGGGACTGATTGCCGTTGCAAGCGGTATGACCTGTGTTATGCTGACAGGCGGTATTGATATTTCCGTAGGTTCCCTGATTGCTATGGACTGTATGTTTTTGGCAGTCGGTATGGAACGCTGGGGAATGGGCAGCCCTGTGCTGATGATTCTTGTGCTGCTTATTGGTATTGTATTTGGAATGGTTCAGGGATATTGCGTGGCTTATTTGGAGATTCAGCCGTTTATCGTTACGATGGCGGGCATGTTCTTTGCACGAGGTATGACGGCGGTAATCTGTAAAGATCAGGTGAGCATCGTTTCGGATAAACTCTTTACTGCAATCTCAAATATGAAGATTAACATTCCATTTGGCGGATACACGAACAAGAAGGGGATTTATCAGGTTCCGTTTATCCGGCCTACGGTTGTTGTTGCGCTTTTGGTAGTCGTAGTCGTTTTCCTGATGCTCAAATATACCAAATTTGGAAGAAGCATCTATGCAGTGGGAGGCAATCAGGTATCCGCTACTTTAATGGGACTGAATGTCCGCAAGACAAAGCTGCTTACATATACGCTCTGCAGTCTTTTAACATCGATTGGCGGTATCTGCTATTGCTTAAACACGATGTGCGGCACGACAACGCAGGCAACAGGATTGGAAATGGACGCAATTTCTTCTTCCGTTATCGGCGGAACGCTTCTGACCGGCGGTGTGGGAAATGTGCTCGGTTCCCTTGTCGGCGTGTTTATCAACGGAACCATTTCAACTTTAGTTAAGTCAAATGGTAAGCTGGTAAGCTCGTGGGCGAATATTATTACGGCGATTCTGTTATGTTTCTTTATTCTTCTGCAGGCGATATTTGCCAAAATTAAGGAAAGTAAGAAAGCATAATTACCTTTTACCCCTGTCTTTTTCACAGTGCAAAAGACAGGGGTAATTTTAGCGACAGGAGGTGGCGGGCATAAGAAAGAGGACAGGGAAAAAATCGTTCACAGCTATTTTTATTTTTTGCTTTGTGCTTTTGCTTGCCGGATGCGGAAGCGGGACAGGCGGTGATGTGGTGCCGCAGGAGGAGATGGAGAGCAGCGAGCCGGACGAGGGCGACATTGTGATTGGGATTTCGCAGGTTGGTTCGGAATCAGACTGGCGTACGACCAATACAGAGGCATATTTAAATACCTTTACGGAAGAAAAGGGATATTATCTTATTTTTGAGGACGGACAGCAGAAACAGGAAAACCAGGTGAAGGCGCTTCGGAAGTTTATTTTAAAGGGTGTTGATTATATTGTGCTTGACCCGATTGTGGAGACCGGCTGGGACGCGGTGTTGAAGGAGGCGAAGGACGCCAATATTCCGGTGATTATTGCAGACAGAAATGTTTTGGTGGAAGATGAAAGCCTGTATATATGCCGGGTAGGGAGCGATTTTATGCAGGAGGGCAGAAATGCCGGTGAGTGGCTTGCAAAAAATTTGGAATTGCGCGGCAGGGAGAATACGGACATCAACATTGTAACGCTGCAGGGAACACTTGGATCAACTGCCCAGCTTGGAAGAACACTTGGTTTTGCGGAGGTTATGGAAAAGCATCCGAACTGGAATATGCTGGAATACCAGTCAGGGGACTTCACGCAGGCAAAGGCATATGAGGTGATGGAGTATTTTCTTGACACTTACGACGACATTGATGTGGTGATTAGCGAAAATGACAATATGGCATTCGGCGCGATTGAAGCAATTAAGGAAGCAAGGTTGAGGCTTGGCAGAAACGGGGATATTATGATTATTTCGTTTGATGCGGTGCGCGATGCGCTGCTGTTGGTGCAGAAGGGAGAGATTGCGGCAGATTTTGAATGCAATCCGATTACGGCGCCTTTGGTGGAAGAAATTATTCAAAAGCTTGAGCGCGGTGAAGCGGTTGAGAAGGTACAGTATGTGGAAGAGACGTATTTTGATTATAAAATGGATATAGAAATGCTGCTTGAGAATCGGACATATTAAAAGCTATGGGATTAATCCATAGCTTTTTTGATTGCTGTCATCAGTTCATCGTATGTTTCAAATGCAGGCAGTTCGGGATTGTCCGCCTTGATTTTGTCGGTACTTTTAAATAAAAAGCCGGCTTTGCTCGCCTGAATCATTGCCAAATCATTGTAGCTGTCGCCGCTTGCGATGGTTTCGTAGCCGATGGACTGCAAAGCTTTTACAGTCGTGAGCTTTGAATGCTCACAGCGCATCTTGAAGCCTGTGATTTCTCCGCTTGGCGCTACTTCAAGTGAGTTGCAGAAAATTGTGGGCCAGCCGAGTTTTTTCATAAGCGGTGTGGCAAATTGTGAAAAGGTATCACTGATAATAATGACCTGTGTAATAGAGCGCAGCTCGTCCAGAAACTCTTTGGCTCCGGGGATTGGGTCAATTTTTGCGATGGTTTCCTGAATTTCTTTTAGTCCAAGGCCATGTTCCTTGAGCACGCCGAGACGCCATGTCATGAGCTTGTCGTAGTCCGGCTCGTCGCGTGTCGTTTTTTTCAGCGCGGGGATACCGCTTGCTTGCGCGAATGCAATCCAGATTTCGGGTACTAATACACCCTCTAGGTCTAAGCATGTTATGTACATTTATAATCCTCCCTACTGTTTCTATCTGCGTCAATATGATCAATGTTTTTTGACGAAGTTTATTATAGCATATTTTTTTATAATATTCCACATATTGCGAGAATAATACAAAGAACAGCCGGAATAACCGCGGCGTTTCGGAAAGTCCATGACACTTGAGATGCTTGCTGCCTTTTACAGTTGTCCATTTTGGAGAAATCCTGCTTGTTGAAATAAACCATGGAAAAAAGCGGCACAGTTGTATTATCGAAAAGGTAAGGTGTAGGGAAAAAGAATTTAAGGAAACAACCTGTTAAAAAATTGACATTTTTGCCCATTAGAGCTATACTAAAGACAGTGGCATTATCGAATGTGCACATGAAAAATTCAATAAACAAAAATTAGGTATTGGAGGTTCGTATTATGTTAGTATCAGCAACAGAAATGCTCAAAAAAGCAAAAGAAGGTCACTATGCGGTAGGTCAGTTCAATATCAACAATCTTGAGTGGACAAAGTCTATTTTACAGACAGCTCAGGAGTTAAACAGCCCTGTTATTCTCGGTGTGTCAGAGGGTGCAGGCAAATACATGACAGGCTTTAATACAGTTGCGGCGATGGTTCGTGCGATGGATCAGGATCTCGGTATCACAGTTCCGGTAGCGCTTCATTTGGATCATGGAACATATGACGGATGCTATAAGTGCATCAAGGCAGGCTTTACATCAATCATGTTCGACGGTTCGCACTATGCAATCGAAGAGAACATTGAAAAGACAAAAGAGCTTGTAGCAGTAGCGCATGCAATGGGAATGTCAATCGAGGCTGAGGTTGGCTCAATCGGCGGTGAAGAAGACGGTGTTGTCGGAATGGGCGAGTGTGCAGATCCCGCAGAGTGCAAGCAGATTGCTGATTTAGGCGTTGATATGCTGGCAGCAGGTATCGGAAATATTCATGGAAAATATCCTGCAAACTGGGCAGGCTTAAGCTTTGAGACACTGGATGCAATCCAGCAGAAGACTGGTATAATGCCTTTAGTTCTTCATGGCGGCACAGGTATTCCTGAGGATATGATTAAGAAGGCAATCTCTCTTGGCGTAGCAAAGATTAACGTGAATACAGAGTGCCAGCTTTCTTTCCAGGAAGCAACCCGTAAGTATATCGAGGCTGGAAAGGACTTGGAAGGAAAGGGATTTGATCCCCGTAAACTTCTTGCTCCCGGCTGTGAGGCAATTAAGGCAACGGTTAAGACAAAAATGGAACTTTTCGGATCTGTCGGAAAGGCTTAATTGAGAATAAGAAATGTAAAAGGGGCTGTACAAGCCCCTTTTTATGTGCCATTACATATAGTGATAATATTTTCCATGTTTTACAAAAAAGCCGATTGTGACAATCAGGGCAAGAAGCTCTGCCGCCACAATTGCAAGCCAAATACCGTCCAATCCGAGAAAAAGAGGCAGGATTAATACGGCTGCGATCTGAAATAACAGGGTTCGCAAAAAAGAGATTGCGGCGGATACGATACCGTTTCCGAGCGCCGTAAAAAAAGCGGAACCAAACACATTCATACCTGTAACCAAAAACGACAGTGAATACATGCAGAGTCCCCGTCTTGTAAGCGCAGTAAGCTCCGCATCATACCCGACAAAAATTCGTGCAAGCGGCTGTGCAGTCGCGATTGCAAGCACTGTCAGAAGAATGTTCCAAAGTATAATCAGGCAGAGGCTCTTTCGGAAAAGTCCCTTTAACTCCGCATGATTTCCGGCGCCGTAATGGTAGCCGATAACCGGAGCGCTGCCAATGGAGTAGCCGATAAATATTGCAATAAAAATAAAGCTTACGTACATGATAACGCCATATGCCGCGATGCCGTCCTCTCCGATATAGCGCATCAACTGAAAGTTATACAGGATGTTTACTAAAGACAAAGAAATATTGGTCATCAACTCCGAAGAGCCGTTTATGCACGTCTTTAGCAGGATGCCCGCGTCTGTTTTTGTTTTCACCAGCTTCAGAAGGCTCGTGTTTGGTCTGTAAAAATAGACCAAGGGTACAAAACCGCCAATCAACTGACTGGCGGCAGTGGCAACAGCGGCGCCGACAACGCCCCAATGGAAAATTACGATAAAGACAAAGTCAAGCACCATGTTGGCGACGCCTGCGGCAATCGTAACGGCAAGACCAAGCTTTGGGCGTTCGGCAGTGACCAAAAAGCTTTGGAAAACATTTTGCAGCATAAAGGCGGTCAGTGCGCAGAGGATAATGCGTCCGTAAATGACGCAGTTCTCAAGCATTTCGCCTTCTGCGCCGAATGCGGCGGCAATCGGGCAAAGAACAATCAGACCAATCAGTGTCAGTACGATACCACATTCGATGACAACATACACCATCATCGAAAAATACTGGTTTGCCTTGTCCGGTTTGCCCTCACCGAGCGCTTGTGAAACAACGGCGCTGCCGCCCGTGCCAAACATAAAGCCGATTGCGCCCATAATCATCAAAAACGGCATAATCAGATTGACTGCGGCAAACGGCGTTTTTCCTACATAATTGGACACAAACAAACCATCGACAACGCCGTAGATGGAAGTAAATATCATCATAATGATAGACGGAAAAACAAAGCGTAAAAGCCTTGTGTATGTGAAATGATCCGATAATTGAATTTTTGCTTTCGTTCTCATTGTTTTCGCTCTCATTGTATTGGTAATTCCTTTGCCTGTGTACGCAGGCAGTCTAAATATTTTTTCGTCAGTAAAAGCAGTGTATCCAGTTCTTTGGCATTCATTTGGGAACAGGTCTGATTTTCCATGACAATGACAGGTGCAATGTTTTCTTCCATAAACCGTTCGCCCTTTGGTGTCAGAAAAATATGCATTTCGCGACCTTTTCCGGATTTTAGGGAAAGAAATCCTTCCTTTTCCAGTTTGTGAATAGCGGAATGAATCGTCTGCTTGCTGGTAAAGGCATAATTACAGATATCCTTTTGACAGCAGCCGTCGCCAAGCGCGATAATGGCATAAAAAATGTCAAAGACACTGTCGGATATGCCGATTTGTACGCAGATGTCGTGGTATAGTTCGGAAATTGCCTTATTCAGGCGGTTAAATTCATTTTGCTTTTGTGCGAGGCGAAGTGTCATGTGTCGGTGTCCTTTCTATAAGTAAAGTATAAAAGTAAAGTATAAAATATAAAAATGTATGTGAATGTAAATTTTTCGTCAAGTCTGATTTCGTACTTGATGTATTATAGTCCGAAATCAGACTTGCGTCAAGAGAAAAAATGAGAAAATTCTGTTCAAAAAGAACGACATGGTTCATTGTTGTTAAAAATAAAAAAGGACCATCAATTATTATGATAGTCCTTGCATGATATAGTGCTTTCGTTTGTTATGCCTTATGCAGGTATTTTTCGCGGGTAGCAAGTCCGCCTCTGATGTGACGCTCCGATTTATTGACATCAAGCACAGCGCGCGCCTGTTTTGCAAGTGTGGGATTAACCTGCATCAGGCGTGAGGTGACATCTTTATGTACGGTTGATTTTGATACGCCAAACGCTTTTGCTGTCTGCCTCACAGTCGTGTTATTATCAATAATATACATAGCAATATTGATGGCTCGTTCCTCAATATAATCCTTCATAGTTTGGAAAAGGTTCTCCTTTTTGACGCTTTGTACATTCTATGAGGAGGTGGGGGGAATTATGAAAGGAAAGTGTGGGGCTTGTTAGAAAAGCTGGAAAGAGTGACAAAAGGGTATTATAATACATATATAGATGAACTACAGTAAATGGCTGAGGATCAGTGCTTTTTTATATAACGACAAACGAGATAAGCAAAAACGCAAAGTATAATCTTCATTTTAGTAAAATATCTTTATGGAAAGGATAGCGAAGCATGATAAAATACAGTATAATATACCCAAATAAGCTACGAATGAAAAAAGAGTGAATGATAAATCTTTCACTCACAAGTTTGTGCGATCACAAACTTGCAGACCGCATGGAGGTTCAATATGTACACAGTCATATTTACAGATACAGAAGTAAGTACAAAATCAAATACCGTATTAGACTATGGCGCCGCAGTAGACGCAAACACGCAGATCCACACAAATTCAAGGGAAAAGTTTCGCAATTTTCTAATACAAAACAGCACAGGCAGCAAACGCTTTGTGTGCGGACATAATATTGTGCATCATGATGCAAACTATATCAGGCAGGAATTACAGGATGCAAAAATAGACGACATGATAGACACCCTCTATCTGTCGCCGCTGCTTTTTCCGAATAAGCCGTACCATGCCCTGTTAAAAGACGACAAACTGCAGACAGATGCCCTGAACAATCCGCTTAATGATTCAATCAAAGCGATGGAATTATTCTATGATGAAGTAAATGCTTTTTACAGCCTGAATGAGCTGCAAAAAGACATTTATGCAGATTTACTTTATCACAAAGAAGAATTTCATGGCTTTTTTTCGTATATCAATTATTATCCAAGAAGAAATACGGCAAATCTTATCAAAACAGTTTATCATGGGAAAATATGCAGTAACTGTGATATTACCGGAATCGCAGAACGCTACCCTGTTGAGCTTGCATACGTTTTAGCCATGATTTCGGCAAAGGATTCGACCTCCATGATACCGAATTGGGTAATCATGAAATTTCCCGCAGTTTCCAATGTAATCCGAATGCTAAGAGGGACAATCTGTGCCGAAAAATGTGCCTACTGCCAAAAGGAACTGAATATTCACAGACGCTTAAAACAGATTTTCGGCTACGACGATTTTCGCAAATATGATGGTGAAAACCTACAGGAAAAAGCAGTACAGGCAGCAGTTGACAATCAATCCCTGCTTGCCATTTTCCCCACAGGAGGCGGAAAGTCCATCACATTTCAACTGCCCGCACTGCTAGCGGGTGCATTGTCCAAAGCATTGACGGTTGTCATTTCACCGTTGCAATCCCTTATGAAAGATCAAGTCGATAACTTGGAAAAGAAAGGCATTGTAGATGCAGTCACAATCAACGGACTGCTCAGTCCGATTGAACGCGCAGATGCGATGGAACGTGTGGAGAATGGAATGGCTTCCATTCTGTATATATCGCCGGAATCGCTGCGCTCCAACACAATAGAGCAGTTACTCTTAAAACGTAATATCGCAAGATTTGTCATTGATGAGGCGCATTGTTTTTCCGCGTGGGGACAGGATTTCAGAGTGGATTACCTGTATATTGGCGATTTTATCAGGGAGCTTCAGGAGAAAAAGCAGTTAAAGGAACGGATTGCGGTGTCCTGTTTTACCGCAACCGCCAAGCAAAAGGTTGTCAGCGACATCAAAGCATATTTTAAAGAGCATTTGGACTTGGATTTGGAGCTTTACACCTCAAACGCTAGCAGAAAAAATTTAAGATACGAGGTCATTTATAAAGAAAGTGATGAGGAAAAATATGCCGCGCTCCGATGGCTGATTGAACAGAAAAACTGCCCGACAATTGTTTATGTTTCCAGAACAAAACGAACTATGGAACTGGCAAAAAAACTTTGTGATGACGGATTTTCGGCGCTTGCTTTTAACGGAAAAATGGATAAGAGTGAAAAGCAGGAAAATCAGGACGCCTTTATTAATGATGAAGTACAGGTAATGGTCGCAACCTCTGCGTTTGGAATGGGTGTGGACAAGCCCAACGTAAAGCTGGTCGTTCATTTTGATATATCCGATTCGCTGGAAAATTATGTGCAAGAGGCAGGAAGAGCAGGCAGGGATCAGAATTTGCAGGCGGAATGTTATGTGCTTTTTAACGATGGAGATTTGGACAAGCATTTTATGCTTTTAAACCAGACAAAGCTAAGTATCAGCGAGATACAGCAAGTGTGGAAGGCTGTTAAAGATTTAACAAGAAACAGACCTTCCGTTCAGCGCACGCCGCTTGAAATTGCGCGTCAGGCAGGCTGGGACGAAAATGTGACGGATATCGAAACACGCGTCAAGACGGCAGTGCAGGCATTGGAGAATGCCGGATACATCAAGCGTGGGAAGAACGTGCCGCATATCTATGCCACAAGCATTCTTGTCAGAAACATGATGGAAGCCTCCGCCAGGATCGCACAGTCCTATAAAATGACTGAGGCGGAGCAGACAAATGCAAAACGAATTATCAGTATGTTGATTTCGGCAAGGAGTGTTGCGAATGCTCAGAATGATGAAGGAGAGTCGCGGATTGATTATATTGCGGACAGGCTTGGCATTGAGCGTGAGGAAACGTTTAAATTAATCCATATTCTGCGCGAGGAAAATATTCTTGCGAATACAAAGGATTTGACTGCATACATACAAAAAACGGATACCGAAAATAAATCCCTGAACATATTGAAAAAATATTCCATGCTGGAAGAATTTCTTGTGAAGAATCTCAGCAGCGACGGACAAAGCCTGAACCTGAAAGAACTCAATGAGAGTGCTATCAGCAGCGGAATAAAGACGGCAACAGTTAATGCGATGAAGACGGTATTTTATTATTGGACAATCAAAAAGTACATCAAAAAAAGCATAGAAAATACGACGCAAAGAACCATTGTCGTTCCCGAAATGAAGGTTGCGGATCTGTGGAAAAAGCGGTTACAATGTATTCAATTAGCGGACTTTATTGTAAAGTATCTGTTTGACAAAAGCAGGGAGGTAAGGAGCAGCAAGGAGCACATCCTGGTAGGATTTTCCGTTTTGGAATTAAAACAGGAATACAGAAAAAACAGAGACATAGAGGTATCGGATCAAGAGGTGGAAAATGCCCTTTTATATTTGTCGAAGATTGATGCCATGAAATTGGAGGGCGGTTTTCTTGTGCTGTACAGCGGAATGCAGATCACAAGGCTGGAATTGGATAATAAAATTCGGTACAAGGCGGACGATTATAAGGACTTAAATGAATATTACAAACAGAAAATGCAGCAGATACATATTGTCGGTGAGTTTGCGAATATGATGGTCAGAAATTATCAGGAAGCATTGCAATTTGTCAATGAATATTTTCAAATGGACTATCGAATGTTTATTGCAAAATATTTTAAGGGAAACCGGAAAAATGAAATTAACAGGAACATTACGCCAGAGAAGTATAATAAGCTCTTTAACGAATTGTCGCAAATACAAAGAGAAATTATTGATGATGACGTGTCAAAGTATGTTGTCGTGGCAGCAGGTCCGGGGAGTGGAAAGACAAAGGTTTTGGTGCACAAGCTTGCTTCGCTGTTGCTTTTAGAAGACGTAAAACATGAGCAGCTTTTGATGGTGACTTTTTCGCGTGCGGCAGTAACGGAGTTTCGCCAACGGCTCTATGCGCTGATTGGAAATGCAGCGGGCTTTATCGAAATCAAGACCTTTCATTCCTACTGCTTTGACTTGATTGGCAGAGTGGGAAATCTTGTGAATGCAAAAACGGTCGTGAAAGATGCCTCGGAAATGATTCAAAACGGGGATGTAGAAATCGGGCGGATTACCAAGACCGTACTTGTGATTGATGAAGCGCAGGATATGGATGAAAATGAGTATGGTTTGATTACTGCGCTAATGGAGCGCAACGATGATTTGCGTGTGATTGCCGTAGGAGATGATGACCAGAATATCTATGAATTCAGAGGCTCGGATTCCGGATATTTTGCGTCTTTTTTGGAACGGGAAAATGCAAAAAAATACGAACTGCTTGAGAACTATAGAAGCGCTCCTGACATTGTGGCATTTGCCAACCACTTTGTAAAATGCATTGATTGCAGACTTAAGAGTGCGCCGGTTGTTTCGCGGTGTGCTGCGGGCGGAGTAGTGGAGCTGGTACAGTGTGCCAGTCCGAATTTGGAGGAGCCTGTAGCTTTGGCGGCAATCGCGGCGCGCAGCAAAGGTACAGTATGTATTCTCACCAGCACAAATAATGAGGCGTATTGTGTGGTCGGGCTTTTGAAGAAAAAGGGTATCGGGGCAAAGCTGATACAGTCCAGCGACGGATTTGATTTGTATAATATGCTTGAAATACGCTATTTTATGAAGAAAATCGAGAAGGATTTGGCAACGCCGATTATTTCGGACGAGAAGTGGGAGGAGGCAAAAAACAGGCTGATACAATTTTACGGACAAAGCAGTAATCTTGCATTGTGCCTTACCATATTGGAAGTGTTTGAGCAGTCAAATAAGAAGAAATACAAATCGGATTTGGAAACGTTTCTGCATGAATCGAAGCTTGAGGATTTCTTTCAGAATGAGAACGGTGATGTGGTGGTGTCCACAATTCATAAATCAAAGGGCAGGGAATTTGACGAGGTTTTTATGCTGCTTGACAAGGTTCGCATTGATACGGACGCGTGCAAACGGAAATTGTATGTGGGAATGACAAGGGCGAAAAGGGGACTGCACATTTTTTATAATAATAAGGAATTTGACCGCTTTATTACGGGAAATGTAAGGACGAGGGCGGACAGTGTGTCGTACGAGAAGCCGGAAGAAATTTTGATGCAGCTTTCGCATAAGGATGTCAATCTTGGATTTTTTAAGCGCAAAAAAGAGATTATTCGCCAAATGATATGTGGTATGAAGCTTTTGGTGAGAGGCTTGGAGCTTTGCGTGGAGTATGGCGGAAAAATGCAGCCGATTGTGCAGTTTTCCAAAGAGTTTCGCAAACAGGTGGAGCAGTATCAGGCGCAGGGATATGTGATGAAAAGCGCCCGCGTGCGGTTTGTCGTGGGGTGGACGGATGTGGAGGAAGGGAAAGAGTATCCGATTGTTTTGCCGGATGTGTGTTTTATCCGCGGGCAGTAGTGTTTGATATAATTTTCACAAAGATGCAATAAGAGATTTACCGATACACGAAATGATGAAGGAGAACATATTTTATGGGAATGGATTTCAATATGGCATTTGCTATTCTTAATATCGAAATGACAAAGGACGAAAGTCTGATTCGCAGCGCATATCGTATGGCGTTGCCCGCAAATCATCCGGAGGATAATCCCGAAGGGTTTCAATTACTGCGGGAGGCTTATGAAAAAGCGCTTGCATATAGCCGTATTTTTAACCATGATCCGGAGCCGGAAGATAATACGCCAATCGGTGTATTGCGCAAAAAGCTTGCAGGTATTTATCAGAGTATTTCCGCGCGTACTTGCTATGAGTCGTGGAAGGAACTTTTGTGGGAGGATGTGTTTGATGATCTTGATTCTTATGAGGAAGCAAAGTGGGAATTGTTTACGTTTCTTCAGGGAAATTACCGCATACCACGTGAAATATATCAGCTTTTGAATGAGCGTTTTGATGTCTGCGAAAATGCGCAGGAGTTTCGGGAAAAACTTTCAGCTGCCTTTGTTGACTATATGGTTTCCAATGTCAGCAACGAAAATTGCGGCTATTCTTATGAGTGGTTTCGTATGCTTGATGGGAGGGACGACGCGGATTATGACAGCTTTTTAGATTATGTTCAGGAACTTGAGGAAGCGCTTCATAACGAAGATATGACACGCGCAGAGCGTCTGATTCGCATGATTGATGCGATGGGAATTCGATATCCATATTATACACTTGACAAGGCAGATTACTTTATTGCAATCGGAAAGAAAGAGGAAGCCAAAGCGATTGCGCTTGAACTTGCAGATATGGAGACATACCGGAATGACGCTCCTATTCAAATGCGCTGTGGCGAGGTGCTGTGGCGTGTGGGTGAGAAGCAGAAAGCATATGTGTCCTTGTGTCAAAGTCTTGTGTTAGATGATGAAAATTATATTGGAAACAAATATGCCGCACTTTATGAAATGGAACATGGGGAGCTGAAAAACGCATTGCATCATATTTATGCGGCCGAAATGCTTAGAGAGGACGAGGAGGTAAACAAAGCAGTCATTGGGCTTGAGCGGCAATTTATTGCATTGTGCGGAAAAGATGCAGAAACCTTGGAAGCTGAAGATGCGCGTCTTTTGGGGTATGCGTATCGCTATCAGGGAGAGTTGGACAAAGCAATTGCAGTGATTACGGCAAAAGCTTCCTATGAAACAGAAATCAAGGATTACCATATGCTCCTATTTTATCTGTATAAGCAGAAAGAGGACTACACGCTGGCATTTAAATATGGAAAACGGAGGCTGGAATGTGTCAAAGAAAAGCTTGCTGAGTTGGAAGCAGGAGCGCTTGTATCAAAAAACGATACAAAGGAATCGCTGATGCGCAGTCTTTGCGATTCAAATTTGCAGCTTGGCCTGGTTTTGATGGTTCGTGCCAAGAATGCATGGTTACGCAAGGAGCGTGTGAAATGGTATCAGGAAGCGATTCCTTTTCTTACGTCCGCTTGGGATGAAGCGCCTGAAAATATAATTGCACAGATGAATCTTGCGTATTGCTATTTGGAAATCAGAGAGTTTCAGAAAACGTATACAATGTATGATGCGTTAATCAGCCGGCTTGGTGAGCAGAGTGGTCTGCTCATTTTGAAACAAAAATTGTGCTATGAGATGGGAAAAGCACAAGAGGTTGTCGGTTTATATTACCAAATGTTATATCAGGGAGCACGTGATGCAGGGATTTATGAGTATGCGGCAAGGGTTTACTTAGATGAAGAGCGGTTTGATGATGCGAAGAATATCCTTGCAAAAGCGGATTCGGACGGGGTGACAAGTTATGGTCTGCGTGCATTAAATCTAATCTGCCGCTTTCTTTCCAGCAAGACAAATAACGGCTTTGCGCTGGATGTAAACCAAGAGCTTGACGAAATGTTACAGGAAGGAGCACGTGATGCGCAGAATTTTAACACGCAGGATTATCTTGCAGAGCTTTATTATATAAAGGCATTATCTGCGGCGCAGGTTCAACAAAACGAGAAACAGTATCTGCTCAGTGCGACAGAGCTTCATGATGCAAAGGAATTATATGCAGCGCAGGTTCAGCAAAATAAAAGACAGTATCTGCTCAGTGCAATTAAGAACAATGATCGTGAAAAATATCACAATGCACTTGCCAGCCTGTACATTCAAACCGGACAGCATCAGGAAGCATTGAATGAGTATTCTTATATTGAGGAGAATTTCACACCGGATGCGGAGCTCTATATAAAAATGGCAGTGCGTTATTTTACCATTCATGATATCGCCCGGGCGCGTGCATATGCCCGGAGGGTGATTGATTTTGATCCTGAAAATGAGGATGTCTATCGGGCGGCAGCTATGATTTATGATGATTTTGGTTCTGATAGAGGGATATTTTTTCATGATTCTATTCGACTTTGGAAACAGTATATTGCATACAATCCGGAGAAGATTGCGTTTGCTTATGTCCGTTGTGGTATGGCGCATTTGCAGCTTGGACAATATCAGGAGGCGCTTTATTGCTTTACGGAGTCGGAGAAGACCGCACAGTGGGATTGTCGATATGACATTTGTGTCCTGTTTGGGAGAACGTACGCCGGATTGGGACGCTATGAAGAAGCGGCTTCCTATATGGAGCAGGGACTTGGAATGCTTAAAGAAAAAGAAAAAAGCGATGAATATGCTTGTCAGGCGATGTTTTCGTTAGTACATATTTATGTGAAACTGGGAAAGATTGACGCCGCAGATAAAACGATACGTGATTACATGGAGTATTATTCATTTAATAAAAAGGCGTTTGCAATCATTGTGCTCAAAGATGTGTATGTTTCGGCAGGGCTGTATGAAAAGGCGGAAAATCTTTTGCGGTTTTATACGTATGTAGAGCGGATCATAGAAGAAGGCTTTTATACATATATGACGCTTTCGGCGCGCCATCGGTTATGCACCTCATATTGGAAGAAGAAGTTGCTTTTTTGGGAAGTAAAAAAAGCGTTGCGCGCGTATGACAGAGACGATTTGCGAAGACTTTATGCGGATATGCTTGCTTACGATTTTCTGATGGTAAAGGAATCCGTTTCCGTTAGGCAAAAAATGCAAAGGACGCTCCCGGTGATTGTATGGGATGAGCACAGAGATGATTTGCTTGATTTGATTCGGCTGAATAAATTTTTGCAGAAGGATGATGAAACGGCGCGTTATAAAAAAGTTGCTTTGGATGCACTGCAGCGTCGGTTTGGCTGTGGGGACTTGGATATTTATGATAGCTGCATTGACAGTTCTTCGGCGTGGAGGCTTGATAATTTAACTTATCTTGTCCAGCTTTTTTCACTTACGGGGGAGGTTGCGCTTGCCGAAAAGTATGTTGTAATGATGGGGGAGTGTGCATTGTGTACGGATTGTAATGAAACAATATGCTATGACCGATTCGAGGCGTTTGGAGTGTTTTATGAGGCAAAAGGAGATATGCAGCGGGCTTATGAATATTATGAAAAAGCGGTTAAGAGCCATGGGTATTACAAAGGGTACGCGATGCTTTGCATGAAAAGAAAGTATGGGAAAAAATGGAGAAAAGAAGGAAAAACGGATTTGGCAAATAATATGTGCTGAATAAAAAAAGATTGACAGATTCCCAATAAAGAATTAACATAAGTATAGTACAAGGGCGCACGCTACAAAAGGCTTGCGCCTTTTCTGAAAATGCACACGAATTTGCAAAGGAATATGCTGCTTTGCAGCGCAAATCCGGCGCGGGAAACGCTGATGAAGGCGTTTCCAATAAATAATCAAATTACAGAAAGGTCAGGTGTAACAATAAATGATACAACTATTTGAAACAGGCGCTTATCTCGTAAACGGAACGGAGCTGATTGCCGATAACGCGGACGCGGCGGCAGCAGTGAAGGCAAAGACCGGAAAAGATGCGGATAAGGCTGAGGCGAAGAAACAAACAATTGCTTACGGAATTTTGGAAAAGCATAACACATCCGATAACATGGACAAGCTGAAAATCAAGTTTGATAAGCTTACCTCGCATGATATTACATTTGTAGGAATTATCCAAACGGCGCGCGCGTCAGGGTTGACAAAATTCCCTGTTCCATACGTGCTCACAAACTGCCACAACTCACTTTGCGCAGTAGGCGGCACAATCAACGAAGATGACCATATGTTTGGATTAACCTGCGCAAAGAAATACGGTGGTGTTTATGTGCCGCCTCATCAGGCAGTCATTCACCAGTATGCGCGCGAAATGCTTGCAGGCGGCGGCAGAATGATACTCGGTTCCGATTCACATACACGATATGGCGCACTCGGTACAATGGCGATGGGAGAGGGCGGTCCGGAGCTTGTAAAGCAGCTTTTGAACCAGACTTATGATATCAATATGCCCGGCGTGGTTGCCGTTTATATGGAAGGAACACCTGCAAAAGGCGTCGGTCCGCAGGACGTGGCGCTTGCGATTATCGGCGCGGTATTTAAGAACGGATATGTGAAGAATAAAGTTATGGAGTTTGTAGGTCCCGGCGTTTCCAATTTATCGGCAGATTTTCGAATCGGCGTTGACGTTATGACCACAGAGACGACGTGTCTTTCTTCGATTTGGAGAACAGATGATGAAATCAAAGAGTTTTATGATATTCATGGCAGGTCAGAGGACTTTGCGGAACTCAATCCGGGCGAAACTGCCTATTATGACGGCGTAATTAAGATTGATTTGAGCAAAGTAAAACCGATGATTGCGATGCCATTCCACCCAAGCAATACATATACGATTGAGGAACTGAATGCAAATCTTATGGATATCCTTGACGAATGCGAGAAGAAAGCGCTTGTCAGCCTTGACGGTGCCGTTGACTTTAAGCTGAAGGATAAAGTAAGAAACGGAAAGCTGTATGTGGAGCAGGGCATTATCGCAGGCTGTGCGGGCGGCGGATTTGAAAATATCTGCGCGGCGGCGGATATTTTGGAGAATGCAAGCATTGGCCCTGACGCGTTTACATTGAGTGTCTATCCGGCATCTATGCCTGTTTATATGGAACTGGTGAAGAACGGCTGTGCCGCGAAATTGATGCAGACAGGCGCAGTGTTAAAGACAGCATTCTGCGGTCCATGCTTTGGCGCGGGTGATACGCCTGCAAACAATGCATTTTCAATCAGGCATTCGACAAGAAACTTCCCGAACCGCGAGGGTTCTAAGTTACAGAGCGGTCAGATTGCGTCGGTTGCGTTGATGGATGCGCGTTCGATTGCGGCAACTGCGGCAAACAAGGGATACTTGACACCTGCCACAGAGTTTGACGGAGATTTCACAAAGTACAAATACTTCTTTGACAAAAAGATATACGAGAACCGCGTATTTGATTCAAAGGGCGTGGCGGATGAATCCGTTGAGATTCAGTTTGGTCCGAATATCAAGGATTGGCCTGCGATGGTTGCGCTTACGGACAATTTGATGCTAAAAGTTGTTTCGGAAATTCATGATCCGGTCACGACCACAGACGAGCTGATTCCTTCAGGCGAAACTTCTTCTTACCGCTCAAATCCGTTGGGACTTGCAGAGTTTACCCTGTCAAGAAAAGATCCTGCTTATGTGGGACGCGCAAAGGAGATTCAGGCAGCGGAGAAGGCAAGAGAGGAGCAGTCTTGTCCTGTACAGACACTTCCGGAGCTTGAGGAAGCATGGGCAACAATGAAGACGATTACACCGGATGCAGACCGCTATAATACGGGAATCGGAAGCACAATTTTTGCAGTAAAGCCGGGCGACGGTTCCGCAAGAGAGCAGGCTGCAAGCTGCCAGAAGGTGCTTGGCGGATGGGCAAATATTGCAAACGAGTATGCGACAAAGAGATATCGCTCGAATCTTATCAACTGGGGTATGCTGCCATTCCTGATTCCGGAAGGGGAGCTGCCGTTTCAAAATCTTGATTATATTTACATTCCCGGAATCCGAAAGGCTGTTGAGGAGAAGGCAGATGTGATTAAAGCATATGTCGTAGGAAAGGACAAGAAAGTGGAGTTTGAGATGACCTTAGGCGAACTTACGGACGAGGAGCGGCAGATTATTTTGAGGGGCTGCTTGATTAATTATAACAGGATTTAGTTTTGTATTTTTATGTTTGCCGTACCCTGTAAAATTTCAAAAGACAATACTGAAGTAAATGATAATCTGTGTTGCGTTTTGGGAGGTAAAATAGAATGACACGATATTTTAACACAGAAGGAGCATGTAATCCAAAAGAACATTATATGGTTAGGCTTGATGAGAGGATTGCAAAAATAAAAAAGCTTTTTGTGGACAGAAAAAAATATTTTGTGATTAACAGGGGACGGCAGTATGGAAAGACTACTACACTAAAGGCATTGGCGAAGGAACTTGCAAAGGATTATGTTGTTTTTGCATTAGATTTTCAGAAATTCGAAACAGCAAATTTCGAAAACGCGCGAAAGTTTTCAAAATCCTTTGTGAAAAAATTATCTATTGCAATCAGCGATGCAGAATCAGAGAATGAAAAGGAATTACAAAAATTATTATTGGATTTTCAGAATAAGGTTTCTGATACCGGAATGGACGTGCTGTTTGAGTGCTTAAGCAGTCTGTGTGATACAAGTTCACGTCCCGTTATATTAATCATAGACGAGGTCGATAGCGCAAGTAATAATCAGGTGTTTCTTGATTTTCTCGCACAGCTGAGAGGGTATTATTTGGAACGTGAGAATACGCCGATTTTTCATTCTGTAATTCTTGCAGGTGTATATGATATCAAAAACCTGAAATTGAAGCTGCGACCGGATGCAGAGCATATGTATAATAGTCCATGGAATATTGCGGCGAAGTTTACGGTTGATATGAGCTTTTCTGCAAGTCAGATTATCACAATGCTGGAAGAGTACGAGACGGACAATCATACGGGAATGGATATACAGTTGATTGCTGAAGAAATTTATCAGTATACATCAGGGTACCCATACCTTGTTTCCGCAATATGCAAATGCCTTGACGAGGAACTCTCAGAGGAGTGGGGTACATTTCATAAGGCATGGTCAAAGGAAGGTGTGACAGAAGCGGTAAAAAATATTCTGAAAGAAAATCCTCCGCTGTTTGGAAGTATGGCGAAACAACTGGACACATATCAGGACTTGCGGAATATGATAGAGGATATTATATACCGCGGAAAGCGGATACCGTTCAGCCCTGAGGAAAAATCAATTAATTTGGGCATTATGTTTGGATTTTTAAAAGAAGCAAATGGGCAAGTAGCGATATCAAATCGAATTTTTGAGATGTGCCTGTTAAATATGTTTATGGCGGAGGAATCCGGCAGTGATGCATATACAAGAGGAGATATTGACAGTATCCAATTCGTCAAAGGCAAGAGGCTTGATATGGATTTGGTACTGAAAAAATTTGCGGAATATTTTAACGACGTTTATGGTGACAACGATTGGAAGTTCGTTGAAAGTCAGGGACGTAAGCTTTTTTTACTATACTTAAAACCGATTATAAACGGAACCGGAAACTATTATATTGAGGCGCAGACAAGAGATGCAAGACGTACAGATGTGATTGTCGATTATCTTGGTGAACAGTTCATTGTCGAGCTCAAAATCTGGCATGGAAATGAGTATAATGAAAGAGGCGAACAGCAGCTTACGGATTATTTGGAGTATTACCATAAAGAAAAAGGATATATGCTTAGTTTTAATTTCAATAAAAACAAAACGATAGGGATAAACGAAATTCAGGTTGACGGTAAGACGATTGTAGAGGCAGTTGTGTAAAATGGAAAGGCACGAGAATCTGCTGCGGGATAAGTGATTAAAAAACAGGTTCGGCTTTTCATGAAAATATGAAAGGTCCGACCTGTTTTTTATGTACCTATTGTTAAAAAAATCACATATTTTTTTCTTTATCCAGCATATTCTCAAACACATCTTCCGGTACCGGCTTACAGTAGCGGTAGCCCTGAGCGACATAAGCCCCAATCTCCATCATAAGCTCTGTGTCGTTCTCCGTCTCCACGCCCTCGCAGACCACTTGGGCGTTCAAATCCCTCGCAAGATTTACGATATTCTTCATAATCTGCACCTGTCTGGTACGGTTTTCGTTATTAAGTAGGAAGGAACGATCCAGCTTAATGACGGAGGCCGGTATCTGTTCAAACACGCCCAAAGAGGAATACCCCGATCCGAAATCGTCTATGGAAAGACGCACACCCTTTTCCCGCAGGATGTCCACAATTTCCTTGACCTTTTGCTGCTGCACATCTTCCACCACAAGCGTTTCCGTAATCTCTACTTCAATCAGTTCTTTCGGAAGCCGGTATTTGTCAATAACGGACACAAACCGTTCCGGAAAACCATCTTCTGTGAAATGCACTCTTGAAAAATTGCAGGAGACAGGCACAACATTCCTGCCCTCATCAATACGCCGGCGCAGCATTTTACATACACATTCCATAACAAAGAAATCAATCTCCTTAATCCTTCCTGTGCGCTCATAATAGGGTACAAAGAACCAAGGCGTACGAATTGCGCCATCCGCAGTGGGATCCTGGAAGCGTACCAATGCCTCTGCCCCTACGATTTTCTCGTTGCGAATATCCACCTTTGCCTGATAATAAGCGACAAAGTCCTGATTGATATCGACCGATTCCAAAAGCTTCTCCCGTTCATGCGTCTCTCTCAACTGCGCCCGCAGCTTGTCATCATAAATCTGTACCGCGTTGTTGTAGCTGTCCTTCAAGGAATCAACCAGCTGTATCCCCTCAGACAAGGCACGCTGCAAATCGTCGTCACCATTCTCCAGACAACCGACGCCCATAGCCAGCGACATATGGGTATCCATTTTCTTAAAGATTTGGGAAGAAATCTTGTCTGCAATGTCCATTAAGCGCTTTCGCAGGGCTTCTACGTTTTCATACTTTACAAAGAGCACAAAATGACTGCCATAGCTTCTGGCGTAGAGCTCTCTCTTATTATCGACTGCCCCGGAGAGTGTCTCAATGACCAGCTCCAGTATACGCTGTCCTGCATTCCATCCATACAATGCGTTATAGTTCTTAAATTGACCGATATCTGTGTAGGCGATTGCATAATTGCTGTTTTTGTCTGCTGCCAGCTTCTTTACAGCCCGATACCGCAGATAATGAAGATTCCAAATATTAAATTCCGGATCCTTGTACATCAACTTTTGCACCCGCATACTGTTACGCAGCAGAAAGAACAGCACCAAAATAATTGCCACTGCGCAGCACGACAGAATAAGGAGAATCGATATGCTGTGATCGCTGATAAAGTTTGCCATACTCATTTTGGAATAGAAATTGTCCTGAAGCATATAGTCATTGACCATTTTGTCACTGATCTCAATCAGCTCTTTATTCAAAATGTCAAGAAGCGGCGAATCCTCATTATTTGCTACAAGCATATAAATACTATGGACATCGCTCAGTACACTGTGGATTTCCATTCGATTGAACCGAAGCTGCGAGCCTAACAGATATTCTGCTAAATACCCGTCACATATGGCAGCGTTCGCGGTGCCGTCCTTCACAGCATTCAAACTTTCAAGCTGTGTGGAATAGGACAAAAGGCGCGTATTCTCACCGGCAAAATTCTGCACTGCCGTTCCGGAAGCGTTGCTCTCCTCCACCGCAAGGATATCTATGGAATCGGACTTATCACTCCGGCTCATAATAACGACCTGAGGTATTTGGGCATATACTTTTGTGGCTGCCAGTCCATTCGACTGCACATTCTGAGCCGTTTCCCCACAGTAACTCATGATGTCAATACTGCCGTTTTTTAAGGCATTCGCACCTTTCTCCATGCTTTCGAGCCTCACATAGTCAAAGCGGATTCCTGTGCTTACAGATATCTCCTCCAATACCTGCTTGGAAAGTCCGGCATAGTCTCCCTCATTTTCGTAGGAGAACGGATAGTAGCCGTCTAAATACCCTACGGTCAATGTCCCTTTCTCCGCGATAAACTGTTTTTCACTGCGGGTCAGCAGAATCGTCTGATCCAGCCTGCTGTCATAATACTTTACCATCAGCTCATTTTCCAGACCCGGCCGGTTCATCTTTACATCTGCGATTCCCTGATTGAGCTCCCGAATCAGATCATTATTTCCCTTATAGGTTATGTAATAAAAGGGCATAGGCGCAAACCTGCCGACCACACGCTGCCCTTCCCGGACTTCTGTCAGAGAATGCACAAGGGCGTCGATTTCTCCGGCATCTAACGCTGCGTGCAGAGCGGCCGTATTTTTATACACTCTTACTTTCGGCTTGGAAATGCCATGATCTGCCATATATTCGTAAAATTCGTCTTTTCGAATGTAGCTTCCCACAATGCCGAAAACAGCGTTGCCCATAGCGTCAAAGTCTTCATAGGCAAATCCGCTGTCGCCGTTTACCGCGATTACACCAAAGGTATATCCGCTGGCTAAGTCCGCATACTGGTACAACCCTGCCCGCGCTGTGGAATACTGTGCAGACCCCACAAGGTCAATCTGCTTTTTTACAAGCATCGTCAGGGCGTCGTCCCAGCTTTCGCACTCCACATATTCAATATTCCAGTTGACATAATCGCACAGCGTTGTCAGGTACTCCACGTCCATACCTGTGCGGCTGCCGTCCGCTTTGGTCTCATTGTAGCCTTCCATAGGGAAAAAGCCAACCCGAACCGTACGCTTTCCGGCGCCTTGTACGACTCCGACACTCCCCATGAACGCCAAAAGCGTCACCGCAAGCATAAGTGCAAGAAAACTGATTGCCGCTCTTTTTTGTATTTTCTCCATAATACCTTGCCCTTCCTGATTATTCTATCTTTCATTATAAGTGCACAAGCTCTTTCAATGCAAGTGTTTTGCGCGTTCTGGCAGGATAAACTTGTAAATTATTCTTTCAATCAATTTGGTGAAGTTGTCAGATTTTGCACTGATTCGTGTGGCGCTATTCTGTATCTTAACCGTATTTGACAAAGGTAATAAAATGAAACGTAAAAATAGAGTCACCTGCATTAAAATGGAAAGGAGTTGTACTCTGTCAAGTCTCAAAAGGATAAGGGGAGATTTTTTTGCTGGCCGAGCCAGGGGCTTGGCCGCTTTTAATTCCATGAAAAAGGAGGTTATCATTTATTGCCACAGAATGTCATAAAAATCGGACAAGATTCATATGTTAAGATATAACTGTTTTCACGCATGGCTGCAGCAACATAACTTCAAAAGAAAACCTATCGGAATACAGGACTTTTTCTTTCATCATTTTTCATAAAATTTTAACAAATTTGCACAAAACACTACCATTTTTTTCAGATTTATAGTATAATTTCGATAAATGAATTTTCAATAAAAATAATGCGTAAGGAGGATGCAGAACATATGGCAAAAGAAATGATTGCAATGCTGCTCGCCGGAGGGCAGGGCTCACGTCTGTACACACTGACACAGAAGTTAGCCAAACCTGCGGTTCCCTTTGGTGGGAAATACAGAATTATTGATTTCCCGCTGTCAAACTGTGTAAATTCGGGTATTGACACAGTTGGTATCCTGACACAGTATCAGCCGTTGGTGCTCAACGAGTATATCGGAAACGGACAGCCGTGGGATTTGGACAGGCTTCATGGTGGCGTGCATGTGCTTCCGCCATATCAGCAGGCAAGCGGCTCTGACTGGTATAAGGGCACAGCAAATGCTATCTATCAGAACATCAATTTTATTGAGAGATATGATCCCAAGTATGTTATCATTCTTTCAGGCGATCAGATTTGCAAGCAGGATTATAGTGATTTTCTGAGATTCCATAAGGAGAAGGGCGCTGAGTTCAGCGTTGCGGTTATGGAAGTTCCTTGGGAGGAGGCAGGTCGTTTTGGTCTGATGGTAACGGACGAGAATGACAAGATTACCGAGTTTCAGGAGAAACCCAAGGAGCCGAAGTCAAACCTTGCTTCTATGGGTATTTACATCTTTAACTGGGATATTTTAAAGAAATATCTGATTGAGGACGAAAAGGATCCGGAGTCTGAGAATGACTTTGGTAATAATATTATTCCGAATCTGTTAAGAGACAACAAACAAATGTACGCATATCGCTTTGACGGATACTGGAAGGATGTTGGAACGATTTCCTCTTTGTGGGAGGCAAATATGGAGGTGCTTGATCCCGAGAACAGCGGCATCAACATCTTTGACGACAACTGGCGTATTTACAGCCGAAACAGCGGTATGACAGGTCACAGGGTAGGCGAGACTGCCGAGCTTGACAACTGTATGATTACCGACGGCTGCAGCATTGAGGGTAAAGTAAAGCATTCTATCCTTTTTGCGGGCGTTAAGGTAGAGAAGGGCGCAGAGATTGAAGATGCTGTCATTATGGGCGGCAGCACAATCAAGGAAGGCGCAAAGGTAAAACATTGTATTATAGCGGAAAACGTAGTGATAGAAAAAGATGCGGTAGTCGGTGTGATGCCCGAGGGTGACGAGAAGGGCGTTGCGACGGTTGGCTCCGGCGTGGTAGTCGGCGAGGGCGCCGTTATCGGGCCAAAAGCGATTGTATCAGAGGATGTTAAGGGAGGTGACAAGGTATGGTAAATTCAAATGCAGATTCAGCAATGGGTATTTTATTCCCGAACAGCTACGATTCGCTGGTACCGGAACTTGTTTCAGAACGTCTGATGGCATCCATACCATTTGCAAGTCGTTACAGATTGGTGGACTTTTTGCTTTCAAGCATGGTAAATTGCGGCATTGACAATATTTCATTTATCGTTAAGAGAAACTATCATTCCCTGATGGATCATCTCGGCGCAGGTCGTGAGTGGGATTTGACGCGTAAAAACGGAGGTCTGAATATTATTCCTCCTTTTGCACAGAAGACAGTCAATATTTACAATGGCAGGGTTGAGGCGATTGCAAGTATTCTTGATTATTTAAACCGTCAGAAGGAAAAATATGTGATTATGGCGGATACGAATATTGCCGTAAACTTTGACTTCAATGCATTTTTGCAGAAGCACATTGACAGCGGCGCCGATATTACGATTGCCTACACCAAAGAGGAAATCCCGAAGGCGTTCATTGACATTGATATGACGAAGAAGGATTTGTATTATACGCTTGATCTTGATGACAATGACAAGGTAAAACAGATTATTGTCAATAATAAGGATAAAGGTGTTCAGAACATGTCCATGAATATCTATGTCATGGAGAGAAAGCTTTTGATTGACCAGATTCGGGAAGCATATGTGAACGGTCAGACGTACTTTGAGCGTGATATCGTGTCTCCGCAGCTTGACAAGCTTGACGTGAGAGCTTATCAGCATGCAGGATATTTTGCACGCATTCTTGATGTGAAGAGCTACTTTGCAGAGAATATGAGACTGCTTAAGGAAGAGAACGTGAATGCGTTGTTCTCACCAAGTACGGTCTATACGAAGATTCGTGATGACAATCCGACAAGATATGCCACAGGCGCTCATGCCAAGAATGTTATGGTTGCCGACGGCTGCGTGATTGAGGGAGAGGTTGAAAACAGCATTCTCTTTAGAGGCGTAAAGGTTGGAAAGGGTGCAAAGGTAAGAAACTGTGTGCTTATGCAGGACACTGTAATTGAGACGGGCGCAAGCGTTGAGTATATGATTACGGACAAGAATGTTACGGTTTCCTCTTATAAGGAATTAAAGGGTACGGAATCGTTCCCGGTATTTGTGGAGAAGAGAAAGACCGTATAAATTGGAAATGTTGGGAGGCTGCCCGATTTGGGCAGCCTTGATTTTTCTGAAAGATTAAATTAGAATGAAAGAAAAGAAGGCTTGTCAATCTGTTTGATAAAAAGAAATGAAAAATATAATGGAGGCAATAGAAGAAACGGCGATTGACGAAAAAGAATTGAAATTACTTTGGAATTTTGTAAAAGATAATTTGCAGGAAGCAAAAGAAACGAAAGATGAGGAAAACAGAAATAAACGAAATGACAAAACATTGGAGCATATTCAGCAGTATCTAGAGGATTAGAAAGGCTCAGAGTGCCCTCGAAACCGGCAGCCCTGAACCTTTTTCATTTTTCATAAAATTAAGTTGGATTTTCCGATATCTGTAGTGTTTTCATCTTTCATAAAATTAAGTTGGATTTTTCGATATCTGTAGTGTTTTCATCAATTCCACATAATGTTCCGCATTTTCGCGGTTAGTTTCAATTTCATGATTCAGCAGAGGACGCACGACTTTCGCGGGACTTCCCATGACAAGCGAGCCGTCGGGAATATTCATTTTACCGGTCACGAGCGCCCCCGCGCCAATGATGCAGTTTTTGCCGACAACCGCGCCGCTCAAAAGAATGCTCCCCATTCCGATAACTGTATTATCGCCAACCGTACAACCATGCACGACTGCGTTGTGTCCAATGGTAACGCCCTCCCCGATATGCAGCTTGTAATCTTTGTCTGTGTGCAGTGTCGCGTTATCCTGCACGTTGGTGTTTTTTCCAATCACAATGCTGTTTGTATCGCCGCGCACGACCGCATTATACCAAATCCCGACATTCTCGCCAAGCGTCACATCTCCCACGACAACCGCGCCGTCGGCAAGAAAAGGTTGAAAATTAAAATTTTCAACCGGCAAGTTTGTGCTTGGCAGCCCAAACTCGCAGACTGTGAAAGGGGCATGGTTATAAATATGATTGTTTTCCAAAACGAACCCTCCTTCTTCGGATACCGATGAAATTTTCTCCAGTATATCATATTCTTCCCGCTCTTAGCAATCCCGACGTTTACCGTCTTGCCCGCGCAGACAGCAGCGTTCTTTGATATACCACAATGGAAAGTGCGCAAAATAATACAAATACAATTAACACCACAATCGTACTGACAACATAAATCACAAACAAGTCGGCACGCATCATTTTCCCAAGTGCAAGGACAGAAAAATACGCGGATACTGTCATCACGACAAAGGGCAGCAGATACGCCGTCATAAGTTCATGCGCAATGGATGCCGAGAGCGTTTTTGTCGAAATGCCAAGCTTTCTCAAAACCGAATACCGCTCCGTTTCCTCAAACGAATCGTTGTACAGTTTCATAAACATAATGCAGCCGCTTGCCACGATAAACACCAAAAACATAAAGATACAAAGTGAATAAACTGCCTTAATCCACTCCCCCTCATTACTGAAAGGATCAATCGAAACACGCGCGGTATAGTTTTCGTCCGTATTGCTGACAATCGCGTCAAAGGCTGCGCGCGCCTCCTCAAAAGCGTTGTCGTCCGCAAGCTTGTAATTACAGATATAATACAATCCGCTTTGCGCTTTTAACCGCTCATATTCCCTGTCGGAAACGATGTAGAAACACGCCAGTTCCTTCTGCATATATCCCAAATAAGGCGTCATAATCCGCTGCGTCTGCCGATACGTTTTTCCCGCGATTGTGACAGGCTCCGCCTCCCCGTTTGTGATAAAGGACAGCAGAACCAAATGGGAAAGGTAGTAAACTTCGTCGTCCGCGGGTTCTGCAAACGCAAATGTCACGCCTGCCTCCTGTGCAACCCGCTGTATGTCGGAGTAGGAGAGCAGAAGGTGCATTTGCCGCACGTCAGAGTAGGTGGACAAGAGCTGTTCGCTGTCAGGTGAAAGTGCGCAGAGCGCGCTTTGATAGGTAATGGGGCTTTTTCCGTCGAGCAGCGTTTGGGTGGTTTTTTCGATATTGCTTTGGTTGCTGATAAACTGAAAGGTATACTGATGATTGAATGCAACCATGTTGTCGTAGCGGTCTCTCATCGCAAAACCTGTTGCCAGTGCAGTGACAGAGCAAATACCCATAATGCACACCATTGCATATGTGCGGTAATTTTTGCGCATGCGGAAAATGGTCTGATTCACCCACAGACACCGCTGCCCGCGATATAAAAAGCCCTTGCATGCGGCAAGCATTTGAAAGACAAGCGGTATCAGACCGCCAAACAGCAGATATACGCCGATAATTACAAGCACGACTGCCAGCAGGGCATTTGTCAGTGTGTCATTCCTGCCGCCCTTGTTCGCATAATAATATCCCGACGCAAGTACGATTGCACCCAAAGCGGATTTCAGCAGCAAAACAACCGGTTTGACATGCAGATATTCGTTTTGCTTTGCAGCCGAAATCATATTCAGCACGCTGCTGTGGGTGATATTCCAAAAGCCCTTGAGGGCAAAAAACAGATACATGGACAAAAATGACACAGATGTCATTTTTATGGCTTTTATGGAAATTCCGAACCTGACATCGACTGTGATGTCGGAAACGGCGCCCATAATCATTTGAAACAGTCCTGCAAAGAGCGCGCCGAATACGATACCCATTATAAGCGCGGTGGCACCCACAAAGCTGATTTCCACCAGATAAAGACTGCCGATTTTGCGGTTTGACATGCCCATAAAGATATAAATGCCGATTTCCCGTTTGCGCCTTGTCAGAAAGACGTTGGTCGCATACCAAAGGAAAAAGAAGAGAAAGCACAGGAGCACAGTCAGGCAGATTTGAATCAGCATGTCGATGTAGTCCTTGTTGCGCTGTCCCAATATTGCGAACGCGTCGGAATGAATGATATTTTGGAAGTTGAAAAATACCAGTATTGTAAACGCAAGGGACAGGATTAAGGACAGGTAGCTTTTGAAGCTGTTTTTAAAATTCAAAAAGGCAAGCCGGACGATTTTCATGCGAAGTCACCTCCGATAGAAGTTTGTAAATCAATAATTCTATTGTAAAATTCCTTGCGGTCATTTCCCCTGTTGATGCGGCATTTTATGGTGCCGTCGCTCAAGAGATACACGTCTTTTGCGTATGAGGCGCAGTATGGATCGTGCGTCACCATCAAAATCGTTGCCTGTCCGCTTTCGTTGACCTTGCGCAGACACTGCAGCAGGTCTTTGCCTGACTTGGAATCGAGCGCACCGGTCGGCTCGTCGGCAAAGATAATTTCAGGATTTGTTATCAGCGCCCGACACACCGCGCCGCGCTGTTTCTGACCGCCTGAGAGCTGATAGGGATACTGGCGTAGCTGCTCCTCTAGTCCGAAGGTGGCGGCAAGCGTCTTTGTCCGCGCAAGAACATCCTTCGGCGCGGCGCCGTCAAGCGCGAGCGGGAGAGCGATGTTATCCTGCAGCGTCATTGTGTCCAATAGGTTGTAGTCCTGAAAGATGAAGCCGATTTTGTCCTTTCGAAGATTTGCGAGCGCTTTATTGGAAATGCGCGTCACATCCTGCCCGTCGAGCATCACCATGCCCTGTGTCGGCTTGTCAATGGTTGAGAGAATATTTAAGAGTGTCGTCTTGCCGGAGCCTGAGGGCCCCATAATTGCAATAAAATCCCCTTTGTAAATCGTCAGGTCAATCCCCTTTAGCACCGTCGTCTGAAAATCCCGCGCGCCATAGCGTTTTATCAGATTTTTAATTTCCACTACTTTTTTGTCGTTCATAGAAAACCTCCGTTTGTGTTTTTTGTATTTTGCTGTGATGTATGTATTGTAGTGTATTTTTTTGTAAAAATCCTTACAGTTGAGTTACAATTAATATTTCAAACAAAATACAGATGTATTCTAATACTGTTCAAATAGATACCTGCTCTAAAAAATATGGTAAACAAACTTTGGAAATTTGCAACCATAATTAAGAATTTTGCTTTCGGACTATGTCATATTGAAGAAAATGCAAAGGATAGGAAACATTGGGATATAATGCAGAAACGGTATTGTTCTGCATAACGGCAGGCATAAGCGTGTAGAGACTTGATGAAGTCAAAAAACATGGTAAAATGAAGGAAGAGAATTAGGATAAATTTAACATACAAAAAGACATAATATAGCGAGGCATGCGTAAAATATGCTATTTGAACATTTTGCGGACTGAGAAAGGAGCAGAGTTGTAGAAATGATTTATACAGTGACCTTCAATCCATCTTTAGATTATATTGTGTCCATGAACGGTTTTGAGATGGGCATGACCAACCGCACCACAGAGGAGCAGATTTTCCCCGGCGGAAAAGGAATCAATGTATCCATTGTTTTGAGTAATTTGGGAATCAAAAATACGGCGTTAGGCTTTACGGCCGGCTTTACGGGGGAACAGATTGAAAAGGAAATTCAAAAAATGGGACTGCTTACGGATTTTATCCATGTGCAGAACGGGATTTCCCGCATCAATGTCAAACTAAAGGACTATGACGGTACGGAAATTAATGGTATGGGACCGGATATTGATACGTCCTGCGTGGAACAATTATATGGAAAGCTCGAAAAGCTTGGGGAAGGTGATATACTTGTCCTTGCGGGCAGCATTCCCAAATGCCTTCCGGATTCCATTTACAGTGACATTTTGGAGCGTTTGCAGAACAGGGGCGTACTGTTTGTCGTTGACGCGACAAAGGATTTGCTCTTAAACGTATTACAGTACCAGCCGTTTTTAATCAAACCGAACAATCACGAGCTGGGTGAAATTTTTGGCGTAGATTTAAATACAAGGGAATTGGTTGTCCCGTATGCGAAAAAGCTTCAGGAAAAAGGCGCAAAAAACGTGCTGGTATCAATGGCAGGAGAGGGCGCTGTTTTGGCAGATGAAGCAGGCGATGTACACATGCTTGCAGCTCCGAAAGGAAAACTGGTCAATGCAGTCGGAGCCGGAGATTCAATGGTTGCAGGCTTTGTAGCAGGCTGGACAGAGAAAAAGGATTATGCGTACGCGTTCCGCATGGGAATTTCAGCGGGAAGCGCAAGCGCATTTTCCGAAAAGCTAGCGACAAAAAAAGAGATAGAACACATATTCGAAAGCTTGAGACTTGTGGCTGAATGGAGGTAATCTATGGCAGAAGAATTTTCGGGAAAGAAGTTTTTGGGGAAAACCGTATACAATGGAATTACAATGGGAAAGGTAATGGTTCTGCGGGGAAGTCAGGAACAGGTCAGGAGAACGAAGATTGAGGACGCAGAACGGGAAATCGTGCGTGTAAAAAATGCGGTTGGGAGCACACAGGAGCAGCTTGGCGCACTTTATGACAAGGCGGTTAAGGAAGTGGGAGAATCCGGCGCCGCAATCTTTGAGGTGCATCAAATGATGCTGGTGGACGACGATTATTTAGACGCCATCTACCATGTGATTCGGACGGAAATGGTAAACGCGGAGTACGCAGTGGCAATCACAGGCGACAATTTTGCAGACATGTTTGCAGGAATGGACGATGAATATATGCAGGCGCGCGCGGCAGACGTTAAGGATATTTCCACGCGTCTTATCAGAAATCTTTCCGGTCAGGGCGGCGCGGATTTTTCCACAATGGAGCCGTCGGTTATTGTAGCCGACGATTTAAGCCCAAGCGAAACGGTACAGATGGATAAGACGAAAATACTGGCGTTTGTGACCGTACATGGCTCCACAAATTCTCATACGGCAATTTTAGCCCGTATGATGAACATTCCCGCGTTGATTGGCGTGCCTGTTGATTTAAATAAAATTCAGACAGGAATGACAGCGATTGTAGACGGTGCGGCAGGCGAGGTCATTTTTGCGCCTACGGAATTACAGTGTAACGAGGCGGAAGAAAAAATCAGAAACGAGAAGGAAAAGCTCCGCCTGCTTCGGGAATTAAAGGGTAAGAAAAACGAAACAAGTGACGGAAGAACGATTGACATTTATGCCAATATCGGCAGTGTCAGTGACGTGGGATATGTGCTGGAAAATGATGCCGGCGGAATCGGTTTGTTCCGGAGTGAATTTCTGTATCTGGGACGCGACGATTTCCCGACAGAGGAGGAACAGTTTCAGGCGTATAAACAGGTTGTTCAGACAATGGGAAAGAAAAAGGTCATTATCCGCACGCTTGACATTGGCGCGGATAAGCAGGCAGATTACTTTGCACTTGGCAAAGAGGATAACCCCGCGATGGGGTACAGGGCAATCCGCATCTGTTTAAAACAGCCGGATATTTTTAAGACACAGCTTCGGGCGCTGCTGCGCGCGGCGGCTTACGGAAATCTTTCAATTATGTATCCGATGATTATTTCTGTTGAGGAAGTGAAGCAGATTCAGGCAATCGTAGCGGAGGCAGAGCAGGAATTGAAAGCGCAAGAAATTCCGTACCGGATACCCGAACAGGGCATTATGATTGAAACGCCCGCGGCAGTGATGATCAGTGATGAGCTCGCAGAACTTGCGGATTTTTTCAGCATTGGCACAAATGACCTGACACAGTACACACTCGCGATTGACCGACAGAATCAACGCTTGGAAGCCTTTTATAATCCGCACCACAAGGCAATTCTGCGCATGATTCAAATGGTTGTGGACAATGCCCATAAGTGCGGAAAGTGGGTAGGCATCTGCGGAGAACTGGGCGCAGATACCGCACTGACCGAAACCTTTGTCAATATGGGTGTTGACGAATTGTCCGTAGCGCCGCCGATGGTATTAAAGGTACGCGGGAAAGTGAGGGCAATGTGATTCTTTTTGCCCCCCCTTCGCCTTCAGGCTTAAAGGACTTGGGAGTTTAAAAAAATGTTTACAAACTGTTTATTTTATGTTCGTTGAATGTTTGAAAATTTCCACATATAATATTAAGTAAGAAATCTCAAAGATTTCTTCATCACGTATGAGTCCTGTGACGGTTCTGACAGGACGGTAAAATAAAAGTGACCTGATGAGTTGAGTGCTGGTTCTGACTCAACGGTAAAATAAAAGTGACCGGGTGATGAATGTTTTATGGGAGAGTGAAGGCTCTCCCGTTTTTACTGAGGAGATGTTATGGATTCTAAAGAAGCTTCATTTGACTATTAATTGCGAAACCTGAATGCAAAAAAGTGAATATATAGGAACAGAAGATGCGATTAATGTGAATACGTTACTGGGAGAATCCATGAAATATGATAAAAAAGAATTTGAACGTATCTATCAATATCCGACATTGCAGTATTTCCATAAAGAATCAGGCGTTATAGTAAAGGAAGGGGGGAGAAAAATCATGGAAAAAAGGCTGAGAGTAATTATTGAAAACTGTCCACAAAACCATAGCTGCCCGTCAGTGAAAATCTGTCCTGTCGGCGCTTTGGTACAGGAGGGATTTCAGGCACCGACAGTTGATGCGGAAAAGTGCATCAAATGTGGAAAGTGTGCAAATTTTTGTCCAAAAAAGGCATTGGTTTTGGAGGAGAAATAACGTAAGTATGCAAAAGATACTGGTAGTGGATGATGCGGAAGTCAACCGCGAAATCCTATACAATATTTTAAAAGACGATTATATTGTGGAAATGGCGCAAGGCGGCGCAGAGGCTTTGGAACGGCTGCGGGAATCGCATGACGAGACAGCGGCGCTTCTTTTGGACTTACATATGCCGGATCTTGACGGTTTTAGCGTGATTGATGCAATGAAAAGAAATGGCTGGATTAGCAGGGTTCCGATCCTGATTATAAGTAGTGAACGTGCGGTCGAAATTGAAAATCAATGTTTTCAGCAGGGTGTTTCCGACTTTATACACAAACCTTTTGTTGCATCAATTGTCAAAAACAGAGTAAAAAATACAATTGAGATGTTCAACTGCAAAAACCAGTTGGAAATCAGAGTGGAGGAGCAGTCTAAGATTATCCGGCTGCAGGAAGGGCGGCTTGGCAGATTAGAGCCTTTCAACAAAATGATGATCGAGTACAGCTCAGCAATTATGGAGGTTGAAACAAGGCTGAAAGTACTGAATGCCATGTTCTCCGAGGAATATAAAAGAAATCCGTTTGAATCCATTAAGAGCAGGCTCAAAAAGCCTGAGAGCATATACAAAAAACTGGAGCGAAAAGGCTACCCGATTACCATCGAAAATATCAGGGAGCAAATCGCAGATGTAGCAGGGCTGCGCGTGATTTGTTCGTTCCCGGACGATATTTACCGCCTGGCAGAGCTTTTGGTCAGGCAGGACGATATTGTTTTGGTGAAGGAAAAGGACTATATCAAGTCACCGAAACCAAACGGTTACAGAAGCCTGCACCTGATTTTAAACGTGCCGGTTTTTCTGCCTGACGAGAAAAAGTATATCAAGGCAGAGGTGCAGTTTCGGACGATTGCGATGGATTTTTGGGCAAGCCTGGAACACAAATTAAAATATAAGAAAAGTATCAATAATACAGAAGATATTGAGCAGCAGCTAAAGGCGTGCGCGGATTCCATCGAAGAACTGGATTATCAGATGCAGGAAATCCGAAATAAGATTGATAATTCTGTTGGTGTTGATTTTGGCGGGAATACTTGAAAAAGTAGTTCTCGCTTTTTTATGCTTTTTATAAAATGATGCAATTTTGATGCAAATTAGATATAAGTTTGGTGCGTTGCGGACATAAAATAAAAAGAAAATACTGTAAAAATGATTGTGGGGGAAATGATATGACATGGAAAAAACAAAAGAGAGTCGGCATGGCTGCGTTTGCGGTTCTGCTTGGAATCAGCGGCTGCGGCAGTATAGGCGCGCCAAAAGGCTATGAGGACTACACCGTCAAAAAAGAGCAGTACGTAGATGAATACACAGAGCAGTATGATTACTGGGACGTTGTTACAGTAGAATACCCCGTTGTGTCGGGAATTGACGGAGAACAGACGGAAATAATCAACAAGACGCTTTACGACATGGCGATGGAAAAGGTAAATTACTGGCACCTTACGCCAAATGAGCAGGTGGAGGCATTAATGGAGGAGTATTCCGTATATAGCAGCAATGTACACTGCGATGTTGACTTTTGCAGTCAATATCTTCTGAGTGTCGCTTTTCAGGAAGCATACGCGCCCATTTCGCCTGTCTATTATGTGCAAATGACCCAGCGCTGCGCAAACATCAATTTAATGACGGGAGAGCAATATCAGCTGACCGAAATTTTCGAAATCAATGACAGCTTCATGGAGCTTTGGTGCGGGCAGATTGAGGCGGACGGAACATACAGTGGTGTGATTACGAATGATGAAGATGTTCGCGAAACAATCGGCGCGTGGTTTTTGGGAGAGGACAAGGAATCAGAGGAGTATTACATTTTCACACCATTTTTCTACATAGATAAAAACAAGGATTTTGTAATTGGAATTTCTTATGATCCAAAACCCAATCAAATCGGGGCAAGCCTGCCAAAGGATAACAGCTTTTTCGCACATTTTAATGCAGCGGATTTGGAGCCTTACCGGACAGAATCGGAATTTTGGGAATTGTATGATAAGTCGGAGATTACAGGCAAGGTTGTGGAATGCGAGGAGTTAAGAGAAAATATATGGCTGGGGGAGAACGCAAGCGTATGGGGGTATTGGGAAGAAAGACAGTAACGAAAATAGCGGCGCTTGCAGCATTGTTTGTAATCGGGAGCGCCGCGGCAGTGCAGGCGGCAGGGGCGTCATATCAGACACGCTATGAGGTACCGCTTGGGGAGCAGGAAAATTATACGGTGCTTGTGGAGGACTTAGGAGAATATGAAGTCTGTGAAGGCGACTGTCTGTGGAGCATATCCGAAAATCTTTTGGGAAACGGCGGCGACTATATGCAGCTTGTAAAGCAGAATGCAGACGTGATTCAAAATCCGGATTTGATTTATCCGGGCATGCGTCTTCGAATTAAGCGGAATGTATATGTGAAAAAACGGACAGGCGTAAACGGCATGAAAACACCGCAATACCGCCTCGGAACGCCCGACAATTGGGCATTTGGCATTCTTGAAGAGGGCGAGGCATTCTCAAACAACGCTTTTTTTGCCAGGCGGGCAGACGGCAGCGTTGCATGTCTGCTGCGCGATAAAGAGGCGGCAGGCGTCAAAAGCCTGTCAGACTGGGAACAGTGTCAAAAGCTGATTGCAGATTATGCAGAAAAGCATTACAAAAAGCAGGTTTCGGATTTGACGTTTCACAAATATCAGTCGGAGAGCGGAGCAGATATTTATCTGTTTTCCTATTGTTATACTGTTGACGGAGCACAGTATGGATATAGCGGCGGCTTAGACATTTATGTCAGCGAAGCAATTTGTCAGACGGAGCGCATTCAGGCAGAGCTTACGGGATTTCAGCTGGAAGAGGGCATTGAGGACATTGTGCTTTATATGGCGGGAAGCTTTGAGGAGCTATCGGAAACATCCGAGGAAGATTTTACCGTAAACAGCTATAACATTTTGCTGACGCCTTCGGAGTCGTGGGCAGTCGCAGGGATTCATAATCCGTTTGTGTGGGTTGAGAAATACTATGATGGAATTTTCCGTCAAATGTCCAACCTCCCGCCGGAAAAGAAAAGTGCGAAAGAGCGGATACTTGGAAGATAGAAAAGTACGAAAAAAACAGAGGAGTAGAGGAATGAAGGAATACGGAAAGAAAGCAGGACATGGAATCCTTGCTGTAATCGCAGCATTTATGCTTTTGGCAGGGTGCAGTGGATCGGGTATACAGGAATCGGCAGCAGGACGGACAAGCGTGGAGGAATCGTCGGTAGAAATTATTGATTTTAATGAGGATTTTACGTTACAAGAACAGGAACCAAAAACACAGGAAGCGGAAACGCAGGAACCAACACAACAGGAGCCAACTGCTGAAAATACGGAGACGGCGGAGGACAGTATGGTCAATAGGAAACAGCCGCCCGAAGGGTTCGAACTGAAGTTTTCATCAGATGACTGGGGGCTGTCGTTTGGAGAGCCCGGAACACAATCTATTGGAAACGCTTCAGCAGAAGATCTTGCATGGTACGATGCATACTATGTGGGAGATGACAGTGAGAAAGTGATTTATCTCACATTTGACTGCGGATATGAGAATGGAAATACGGAGCCGATACTGGACGCATTAAAAAAGCATAATGTAACGGCAACTTTTTTCGTGGTAGGACATTTTCTGGAAACTGCCCCCGATTTGACAAAGCGAATGGTGGAGGAAGGACATGCGGTAGGCAACCATACCTATCATCACCCCGACATGTCGGCAATATCGGATCAGGAATCCTTTGAAAAAGAATTAAATGATGTAGCAGACTTGTTTTACGAAATCACAGGCACACAGCTGTCGAAATATTACCGCCCGCCGCAGGGCAAATGCAATGCCGAAAATGTCAAAATGGCACAGAAAGCAGGCTACAACACCATTTTCTGGAGCCTTGCCTATGTGGATTGGGATACCGAAAATCAGCCAAGCCACGCGCAAGCCTTTGACAAGCTCACGACACGTATCCACCCCGGTGCGATTGTCCTGCTGCATAACACATCACAGACAAACGGCGAAATTTTAGATGAACTGTTGACAAAATGGGAGAATATGGGATATACCTTTAAGCCTTTGTCAGAACTTACGCTGCATTAAATTCCTGCTTCTTCCCTAAAGGCCCAATGCTCTTTGCTCATAATATCACCTTCACAATGACAATTAATGCCCTTCTATATTGTTTGGAAACGGAGCCGATGTGTTCAAATAAAATAAATAAGTCCCATTCTCCGTCTGCGATACATAACAACTCCACTCATCAAACGTGTAATATTTCGACATCTTGTCTTTTATTTCTGACACCGGCATTTGCGTTGAAAATGTAACAGAAGATAGACAATCGACATGATTTCCCGTTCCCGCGGTATTTCCTGTTTTCGAATATATGTTTATAATTTGAAGGTCCGAAATCTCACTTTCCAGATGTGCCTGTAACTGTTTCGTTTGCCTGTTGGTCGAAATATTGTTGGCGCACATGCCAAAGACCTCATACAGCACAAAGATGACAATTAGCATAAACGGTGAGAATAAAATTCCCAATCCGATGCGCTTTAACCATTTCATAATCTGCCTCCCACCGATTCAATGTTTGTTGTCCTTATTTTATCATGCTTCAATATGCGCTTCAAGGAGCAACGTGTGTAAACCCTGAATTGAAAAGTTAACTTCTGTATGAAAGAGTAAATTCTACATGGATCTAAGATATAACATTGTTTTTTAGTAACGATATCTTCTGGAATGTGTTATACTCATTCCAAATTTATATTAAAAATAGTTTTTTGGTATTGAAGAAAAGTTGAAAAAGTGAAAAAAACACTTGCATTTTTTTAAAAAATATTATATACTAAATAACGTGCTGAACACAAGCACTCAAAATTGTATATAGCGCTATCGCCAAACGGTAAGGCAACGGACTCTGACTCCGTCATTTCAAGGTTCGAATCCTTGTAGCGCTGTTTTGAAAGTCAATAGTACATGCTATTGGCTTTTCTTTTATGCTCAGCCTAGAGCAGGGAATACATTAAACCAAAACCAAGTACACAGTTGTTTTGGCACGTTTACTGTGTTATATTAGGCATATGGAGGAGAGAACCGATGATACAGCTTATAAAGGGAGATATTACAAAAATTACCAATGTAGACGCCATTGTTAATGCCGCAAACAGCAGTCTGCTTGGCGGCGGGGGGGTTGACGGGGCGATACATCGGGCGGCAGGACCAGAACTTTTGTTTGAATGCCGTCTGTTGGGAGGCTGCAAAACAGGACAGGCGAAGCTGACAGAAGCATATCGGCTTCCGTGCAGTTACATTATCCATACTGTCGGACCTGTCTGGAATGGAGGCAGTCATAACGAGGATGTACTGCTTGCGGACTGCTACCGCAATTCGCTCAAGCTTGCGGCAGGGCATGGAATAAAAAGAATTGCATTCCCTTCTATTTCGACAGGAATTTATGCATTTCCAGTGGAACGGGCAGCAAAACTTGCAGTAGCTACGGTGCGGCAATATTTACAGGAAAATCCGGATATATTTGAAGCTGTGTTGTGGGTGTTGTTTGACAATAAGACTTTGGCTGCTTATCAAAATGCGGTTGCGGGTGAGGAGTAAGGAAATTTTTTGAATTAGCATATAAGAATTTGAGACAATGGGGAGAGACTTTCAATGAAAATTGACAGACAAAAGGCACTTGCTGCATTTGAGAACTATGTAAAAAACTACGATAAAACAGACGAAAAAGTAAGGCTCAAAATCGAACACACCTACCGCGTCTGCGCGCTCTGTGAGCAAATCGCAAAATCCTCCAGTTTTACCAAAGACGAGATAGAACTCGCATGGCTCACCGGATTATTGCACGATGTCGGGCGCTTCGAGCAGCTACGCCGTTTTGGCACTTTTGTGGACGCGCAGTCCATCGACCACGCCGAGTTCGGCGCAGATATTTTATTTCAGGAAAACAAAATCAGGGACTACATCGACGACAACACCGAGGACACGCTCCTCGAAAAAGCAGTCCGCTGCCACAGCGCCTACCGCGTTCCCGAAACTTACACTGCCCGCGAAAGGAAATTTGCGGACGTACTGCGCGACGCGGACAAAATTGACATATTAAAGGTAAATATTCTGTTCCCGCTTGAGGAAATCTATAATGTGACTACACAGGAGTTGAAAAACTGCACCGTCACGCCGGAAGTCCTACAGGCATTTTATGAAAAACACGCCGTATTGCGCGCACTCAAGAAAACGCCCGTGGACAACGTGGTTGGGCATATTTCACTTGTATACGAGCTTGTATATCCCATAAGCACCAAAATCATGTGCGAACAGGGCTATTTGGAAAAGCTGATGGATTTTCATTCGGAGCTTGCGCAGACGAACAGGCAGTTTGACGAAATACGGGCAAAAATGCGCCAATATATAGCCGAAAAAGTCAAATGTCTGCAAGCAGATACTTAATTTGCCGCTCACGAAAATGGAGAATATACGTTCGAAAGTGAATCAACAGGAAGGACACAGAAAATGGCACAAAATGCAAAAGCAAACCTGACAACACAGCCGCCTGCGCGCAGCTTATTTTTCTTTGCACTGCCCATGATTATCGGAAACCTGTTCCAACAGTTTTATAACATGGCAGATTCGATTATCGTCGGTCAGTATGTAGGAGAAGACGCGCTAGCGGCGGTGGGGGCGTCGTACTCGTTTACGACTGTCTTTATTATGATTGCGATTGGCGGCGGTATCGGCGCGTCGGTGCTCACAAGCCAGTATTTGGGCGCGGGCAAGCATAAAGAAATGAAAAGCTCGGTCTACACATTCCTGATTACGTTTGCGGTATTCAGCATTTTGCTGTCCGTTTTGGGTTTTCTCATCAACCCTACGGTGCTCAAACTGCTCAAAACGCCTGACAATATCATGAACGAGGCAGTGCTCTACCTGCAGATTTATTTTGCTGGACTGCCGTTTTTGTTTATGTATAATATCCTGTCCGCAAATTTCAATGCGCTTGGGAAATCAAAAATACCGCTTTACTTATTGATTTTTTCTTCCATATTAAATATTGTCATGGATTTGTGGATGGTCGGAGGGCTTGGGCTTGGCGTAAAAGGCGCAGCAATTGCGACCGTGATTGCACAGGGAATTGCTGCGATTGTTTCTTTTATGATATTGATGCGCCTGCTGGGAACCTATAAGGTGGAGGGAAGCGTGGACAAGTTTCGTAGCGATATGTTTGTAGTCGGTGTAAAGATTGCGATTCCTTCGATTATACAACAGTCGATTGTAAGCGTCGGTATGCTGCTCACACAGTCGGCGGTCAACCGATTCGGCTCGTCTGCGCTTGCAGGATATTCCGCGGGAATGCGGTTGGAGTCGCTCTGCATTGTGCCGATGATTGCGACGGGAAATGCGATGTCCACGTTTACGGCACAAAATCTTGGCGCGGGAAAGCCGGAGCGTGTGCGCAAAGGATACCGCGCGGCATATGGAATTATTATCAGCTTTGGCGTGGCGCTGATTTTGATATCGCAGCTTTTTTACAAGCCGATTGTGTCGGCGTTTGTGGATGCAGGCAGCTCGCAGGTCGCATTTCAGACAGGCACAGATTATTTTCGCTTCATAGGATTGTTCTTTTCGTTTTTGGGATTTAAGGCGATAACAGACGGAATCCTCAGAGGTGCGGGAGATATTAAGGTTTATATGTTTGCAAATCTCGTGAACCTGAGCATTCGCGTGGCAGTGGCGCAGCTCTGCTCCCCGATTTGGGGAATTGAGCTGATTTGGTATGCCGTGCCGATGGGGTGGGCGGTGAACTATTTCATATCGTATCTTTGGTACCGCACGGGGAATTGGAAAAAGAAAAACCTGTTGTGATGTTCGGACAGACCTTATTATGGAACCGGAACCACTACAATTTTTACAGCTTCCGTTGGGTGTTCCTTATCATCAAGCGTTCCCCGATAGCTAATCTCTACCTTATCACCCACAGCAATCGGGAAGTTTTCGGCTGCCGGTTGGGCAGTTTCCGTGGAAAAACCTTCTAATATTTGGGCATTTTCTGTGAAAAAATAGTAGAGCATGTCATCATCGGGATTTTTGATGGTGATAAGATTGTCCTCATATTTTTCGACAATTCCGACCATGGGATCACAAAGTTCGCTTTTATCATTTTCTATAGAAGCGTTTTCATCCGCCTTCGCAATCTTTGGCACTGGCACTTTTGTATCAATTGTTTCTGTTGTTTTTGCAGATGCAGTTTCTTCTGTAGCTGTTTCCTGTCGGGAACTGGTTTCGGTAGATATTGCATCTTTTTTTGAAGCTGATGAACAGGCGGTCATGCCTGTCACCGTCACTATCATAAATATCAACATCCATTTCCTTTTCATAATCATTCTCCTCGTATGTTAAAAAAAACGTATTTCCGTGGGATAAAATGTATCATTTTTAAAGCTGCCTTTCATTTCAACAGACATATGTTCCTTTAAGTCCTGAAATCCACATTCCTTGTATGCATGACTCTCTTCGTTTCCATCCATGGTTTTCATATAAAAGCTGGTATTCTCGTCAAAAATCACATGAATCAACTGGGAATCAGGAAGAACAGCTTTGGAGCTTGGAGAACTGTACGATAAGGAACCGTCATCAAGAATTTTTACTTTCTTTTCTGCGATAAAAAATGAGTCCTCTTCAATCTTCCAAACTTTCCCTAGAAAATCTGCATCAACAGCAGCGGCAATATCGGGTTCTAAAATCTGCCATTTTCCAGCTGCATTTTCCTGTGAATCTTCCGCGTTCTCGTTATTTTCATTTAACGGCACATCATTCAATTCCCCCGGCAATGCTTCATCTGCCTGTTTTTCTTCTGTCTGAACAGCAGATTCAGAACCATTGCTGCATCCTGTAAGCATTGTATTCAACAGGAAGACAGTGCCGAACAATAGGATTATCTTTTTTATTTTCATAAGTACCTCCCCGTCATTACAGAAAGAGTTTCAGCCTCTCATTTTCTTTCTGAAATTTTATATAGTATAGTGTCCACAAACAGTGCATGAGGGCGCGTAAGGAGACAGGACGCGCCCCGCATGTAGCAAATGACAGTTATGAACAAAAAGCGAAGCTTTTTGCAATCGAGCGCCTACGCTCGATTTTTTTACTGAATTTCAAGAGCCATATTAATAAACTCCTCTTTCGAAAGGTCAACGTCCATGCAGAAGAGCTGACGCATCTGACCATTCTTTTCCCATGTAACGCTCATGCTGTCGGAGTAAGAGGTTTTATCAGCACCGTAGCCAATGTTGAGCGTGCCCGCCTCAACCTGTGCCTGCTCCTCAGCGGTCGGCTTATAGTCGGGTCTGACCCACATATTGCGTACTGCGTGGTAATAATAGGTAATTCCGTCCTTCTCAAAATGCTCCATGCTGTCATTATAAACAGGAAGGATGTGTCTTGGATCGACATCATAGGATACTTCGTCAGAGCCGTTCTTGTAGCGTACCGCAATTGACTGGAAGCTGTCAATTGTGGCATTCTCCTCGTTTTCATAGGATACGTTTTTGATATTGATTCCCTTAAAGGTATAGCCGTTTGAAAAGCTTTGCGGAGCGTTTGTCGTCACGCCGACACGGTTTTCCGCCGTTGCCAAGTCCGTATATTTTGTATAATCCAAACGTGCGCTTGAACTCGAATGAATCCCTGCTATGCCGCCCGATGCAACGGTGAGTGTGCCAAGCACCATCACTGCCGCGACTGTTGCGATAATTGCTTTTTTCATATTAAATTTTTTCATGTTTATACCCCTTTCTTTGATTGGAGAACGTTGTTTCTTGCATTCTTCGACCTCAAGCATCACTTTTTCAAATGCGATATCCGTTTCCGTAGCACTTTGAAAACGCGCTGCCTGTTCCTGTAAACCGATTTTAATTTTGTCGTCAAACTGATTGTTTTTCATGAAAACCCTCCATTTCTTCCGGAAGTAATTGCTTCAACCGCTTTCTCGCCGTAAAAAGCCTTGATTTAACCGTTCCCTCATAGCAGTCCGCGATTTTTGCAATCTGTTTGGTTGTCAGTTCGTTGTAGTAATAAAGGATTACTACCAACCGGAGTTTGTAGTCAAGCTGCAAGACAGCCTGATAGACCTGTGTTTGCTGCTCTTTTTTCAGAAACATATCCTCTGTGAGCGGATTGTGGTTCGTGTCGGCTTTGTCTAAAATGTTTTCGTCAGGGACCTCCGCCTTTTTTCTGTTTAAAAATGTCCATGCGGTTCTGTTTAAGATTTTAAACAGCCAGTACCGGAACATCACATCGGATCTTAATTCCGTACAGTGTGTGAAAACCTTAACAAAAGTTTCCTGTGTAATGTCCTCGCCGTCCTGAGTGCTCCCGCTGATGAGGCAGGCGGAGCGAAACACGGACGGTCTGTACTTCTCATAAATCTGTGCAAATGCATGCCGGTCGCCGCGCTTCATCTGCGCAACCAGCCTTTCTTCTGTTTTGTCGTTCATTCAAAGACCTCGTTTCCGCGCAAAAGGATTTCCGAAACCAGCGCTTTTGATACATGTATCTGTTTTTTACAATCGGACGACTTGTAAAGCGTGCCGTCGTTTTGTGATGCCATCTGTATATAAGAGCAGTTGAAAATGTATTTGGTTCATTTTTTTCAGAAAATGATTGCTAAATTTTTATAATCCTATATAATGACTATAACAGTATGACATTTGCAGACATCGTTTGCAAGGATAAGCTGTATAATAAAGGGAATAAAAAGGAGACAATGACTATGGCAAACAAGTATGCAGGAACACAGACAGAAAAAAATCTTGAGGCAGCTTTTGCAGGCGAGTCACAGGCGCGGAACAAGTATACATATTTTGCATCTGTTGCAAAGAAGGAAGGATATGAGCAGATTTCTTCTCTTTTCTTAAAGACAGCCGACAATGAGAAAGAGCATGCGAAGATGTGGTTTAAGGAACTTGCGGGCATCGGAAGCACAACAGATAATCTCGCCGCTGCGGCTGATGGCGAGAATTTTGAGTGGACGGATATGTATGAGGATTTTGCAAAGACAGCAGAGGCGGAAGGATTTCCCGAGCTTGCGGCAAAATTCAGGGCAGTCGGTGAGATTGAAAAGCATCATGAGGAGCGCTATCGCGCGCTCTTAAAGAACATCGAAACGGCAGCTGTATTTGAGAAGAGCGAGGTTAAGGTATGGGAGTGCCGCAACTGCGGACATATCGTGGTAGGTACAAAGGCACCGGAGGTTTGTCCGGTCTGCAATCATCCGCAGGCTTATTTTGAGGTTCATGCGGAGAATTACTAAAAAAATTAACCTGCAAAAAAGAGGAACACTGCGGAAAGGAGGCATTCCAATTACCGCAGTGTTTTGCTTTAATATATAATACCGATATTAGAGAAGACTAAGAATAGTTAGGGACTAAAAACAACAACTTTCGTAACATCCGTATATCCGAGACTCTTCATGTACATTTTAAACTTCTCCATTGTGGAGCTAAAGTTGTTATAGCTTTCCAGCGCTTTGGAGAAATTCTCCAGTGCAAGCGCAGTGTCATTGTCTTCAGCGGCATACCAAGAATCACAGCCATATTTGTGGATATTATCATGGTACATTACCAAATCCTTGAAAATCTGATTGTCCTTAATGCGTGAATCCGTCTGTGAACCCGCCCACTTGCCGAATTTGCAGCCCGTTGGATTGTTTAGCTGTGTAATTTTCAGGTGTTCAAAATGCGCAAGGTTATTGTACAGGCGCCACGTAAAGATTAAATGATCCACCTTAAATACATGCAGCCAGTCTTGTGTGGAGAGATTTGAAAAACCTCTTGCCATATCGCTTCTTGCCGTATCAATATAGCGGCTGATTTTGTACATATGTTTTCCGGTATTCATGCAGTCTTCGCCGAGTGTTGCGTAGCTGTCTGCAATATCTTCCATTGATTTTACGAACAGATCCGTAACCTCCGACTGCGTATTCACAGAATTGTAGATGCTGTTGATGCTTTCGTTAATTAAATCCATCTGTGAAGTCATTGTGTTGAAATCGGTTACGGAACGCTGCATCATTTCATTGTTTTCATTAAGGTGTGTTGTCGTACTGTCTACAAGATGAATCAGTTCTTCAATACTGTCGCGCAGTTCGGCAACATACTTTACAATTGTCTCTGCAGACTGTGATGTATTTTTGGAAAGCTCTGTCATCTGATTTGCCACAACGGCAAATCCCTTTCCTGATTCGCCTGCTCTTGCAGCTTCTATGGAAGCATTTAGGGCAAGCATACTGCTTTGACTTGAAATCTTTTTGATCATACCGATAATGCTGCTGATTTCCGTAATCTTGTCATGAAAAAACTGCGCTTTATCGTTGATACTATTAACTTCTGCAGCAGAATTTGCAACTGCGTTTATGGTCTCTGTTACATGTTCGATACTTGTTTGAGACACTTTCACGGCGTTTTCTGTTGTTTCCTTGATATGGTTCGCTTCATCGGAAATCTTATTTAAAGACTCCTGAAGATTACGGCTTGAGTCATTCATGCTCTGAATCGAAACATTCTGTGCGTTCACCTGATCGAGCATTTTTTTGATTGTGGCACTGTCGCCAATAGACAGCATGGATTCATTTAAGCGCATTACAAAATTATTGTTTGCATTTAAAAAAGTATAAATAACCTGATTCAGTTTTTCTGCATATGATTGATCAGTAAAGGAAGATGTGTCAATGGGAGTAAAGCTGCCATTAATAATATTTTCCATAGCCTGCATCATAAGCTGTTTGTCGTTGTCTGTTTGTGTAGTAGTTTTTTTATAAAACATAGCATCCTCCTTGGTATAATATGCAATTGTTATAGAATTCTGAATATTGATTATATCTTACCATAAATGTGAGAAAGTATCAACTGTTTGTTGTATAAGTATTAAGGCTTTATGAGGTATTTCCGCGGGCTAAAACTTAATAAGGAAACATGCGGGAAATTATACAAAAAATAAAAAGATAAATTGATAAATTGTTGTAAAATTTCACAAAATATGATAGCATATAGACAGTGACTTGTGGTGATGTACCAGAAAGGGTGATTATTATGAAAAGAAAAGGGCTAAAGCTGATGCAGGTTCTTTTAATCATGGCAGCAGTTCCCATGTTGTTGATGTTTCTTGTTGCGGTAACCGGCATTAAGGGCGCTTGTGAAGGCATTACGGAAACGATGGTGCGCCATGAGTTGAGTGCAGCGCAGTACGCCTTTGAGGTGTCGGTCGGAAATATGTCGGTTGGTACATATATGTATACAAACGGAAAGTTTTACAAAGGCAGAAAAAATGTGAGCGATGACACGCAATTCTTCGACAATTTCAGTCAGGAGGTAGACCTTCAGGTGTCTGTCTACTATGATAAGACGCGTGTGGCGACCAGCCTGACGGATCAGGACGGAAATCATTTGATTGGTACGGAGGCGGATCCGGATATCTATGAATTGGTGGTGCAGCAGGGGCAGGATTACTACGCTGAGGATATGAATATTGAAGGCGATGTTTATTATGCTATGTATTGCCCGCTCTATCAGTATAACAGTGACCAAATTATAGGCATGACCTTTGTTGGTTTGAGAAAAGATATTGTCAACAATATATATATTGCAGGAATGGTGAAAAGCGTCGCTGTTCTGAGCGTAATTTTTATAATAGGAATCGCTGCCGTAATTGTAATCGCAAAATTGATTTCCGGCGGCATAAAGACTGCGGTGGCAATGCTGAACCGCGTAGCGGACGGCGAGTTGAATGTCAAAGTGGAGAAGAAGCTGATGTCGCGTGCCGATGAGGTCGGGGATATTGCAATCGGTGTTGACAAGCTGGTAGGCAATCTTACGGGAATCGTGTTGAATATTAAGGATGCGACGGATCAGTTTGACCAGATATCCGGAAACTTTTCGGAGTCTTTTAGAGAGATGACGGGAAATATTGAAAATGTTGACCGCGCGGTTGAGGAGATGGCAAAAAGCTCTACGGATCAGGCACAGAATACTTCGAGCGTAGGCAGTGAGGTGCAGCGAATGGGTGATGCCATAGACGTTACGGCACAAAATATTAACACGCTTGTCGGCAATACTGAGAAGATGAGAGAATACAATGTCAGTGTTGATGCAACTTTAAAAGAGTTGATTAAGATTAGTGATGATACAAAGAGCGCGTTTGGTGTTGTATATGAGCAGACGAATATGACGAATAAGTCAGCACAGGATATCCAGTCAGCAGCAGATGTGATTACGGACATTGCAGATCAAACAAATCTGCTTTCGCTTAATGCCAGTATTGAGGCGGCAAGAGCAGGTGAGCATGGGAAAGGCTTTGCAGTGGTTGCCGATGAAATCAGGAAGCTGGCGGAACAGTCTGCGGAATCAGCAAGCCAAATTACGGAAATCATAGAATTGTTGATTACAAATTCCAACACAACCGTTGACACAATGAAAAATGTTACGGAAGTAATCGACAAACAGAACAATGAGTTGAATAAGACAAAGGAAGTGTTTGGCGATCTAAACGCGGAAATCGGAGAGGTTCGGAATGCCGTCGATAACATCAAGACAGAGATGGGCACTTTAAATCATCTCAAGGAAAATGTGCTTACGTCTGTTCAGAGCCTTGCAGCAATTGCGGAGGAAAATGCCGCAAGCACGCAGGAAACCTCAGCAGCTATGCAGGAGATCGGAAATATTGTGGGCGAATGTGCCTCCGGTGTTGACAATATTATCGGGACATCGGAAAACCTTGATAACAGCATGAAGGTATTTACAATGGACGATATAGAAAGAAACGATAAGGAAGGCTGATACGAAAATGGAAAACCAAGATATTCTTGATTTTGCAAATATGGTGTTCAGCATGGAGTATGGCAGTATTGACTTTGAGGAGCTTTATCCGAAGGCTTATGCAAAGCAATGCTGCCATATTCCCGTTCACCACATGATAGAAGAAGGCGGGAAAATTCAGGCGCTTTTAGACATATATCCGGTTACATTGAATCTAAGCGGCAGTGATATGAGTATCAGGGCAGCTTATATCGGAACGGTCGCGGTTCACCCAAGGCATAGAGGAAAGGGGTATATGACAGAACTGATGCAAAGAGCGGAGCGCGATGCGAGAGAAAAAGGCTTTGATTTGATGCTTGTGGACGGAGACCGGCACAGATATCGCAGCTATGGTTTTGAAAAGGCAGGAGTGAAGTATAGTTTCAATGTGCGCCTTGGCAATATTTGGCATCGCTGCAGGGAGCTTTACCCAAAGGAAGCGCTTTGTGCGCCAAAGTACAGCTTTGAGGAGCTTGATGAAGATAGTGCATACGTTCCGGCTTTGTTTGATTTGTACCGGAGAAGGAATGTTACGGCAAGGACAAGGGAGAATTTTTTCCTGTGCCTGAAAAGTAATCTTGCGGCAACGTATGCGGTATTGGCAGACGGGCATCTTGCGGGATATATTAATCTGTCAGGCGATGAAAAAAATATATTGGAGTTTGCGTTGGAGGAGTGCGCACTGATTCCGCGAATGCTCTGTGATTTCATGGAAGGAATGGGATTGAATGAAATCGGAATTTCGGTTGGTATGGACGAGACGGAAAAACTCGAACAGCTTGAGGGTGCAAGCGATTATTATAATCTGTCAATGTCTCATCAAATGAAGCTCTTGAAACCGGACAAGGTATTGGAGTTTCTTACTGCATGGAAGGAAAAATATGACATGCGTGTCATAAATGTGGATAAGATAAAACAGTTATGGAGAGAAGTAGAAACTGACGATAGGGAAAAAATCAGTCTTTTCACAACTTCCCGCTGTTTTATGGAAATGCAGAAGGGAGAAAACAGTGTTTTGAAAGGGATTCCTTCGGGCTGGCTGCCACTGCCGTTTTTCCTTCCGGACGGTGATGCCTTTTAAAGGATTGTTATTTTCAATTCCTGTCGGAGACGAACGGGGTATTGTATAAGAGGGGGAGCCTTTGATTTGAGTGTATTGCTTTCCTATGGTTGAAGTGTATGGGAAATGGGAAAATAGAAAGAAGCTTGATTTCAGAGAGGAGCTAAAATGAAGCAAAGCAAGCACACGCGGCATAAAAGAATGGACCCAACGTCCGTCTGGCGTCTAAACTCTTTGTCTAAATTAACATAATGTAAAATTAATGTATATAGTACTTAAGTACTAAATATTTGCAGAAATATCGGCTTGCGAGCAAAAATGATTAAAAAGGAGCTGTAAAGCTCCTTTTTTTAATCCATGTATTTCCATGTATACATATTAACATTCCGGCATTTTGAACATTGTACGTTGTACTGGTCAAAAATGAACATTTTTATCTTGTCCTCAGGGACATTTGTTGTAACAATACGGCTTTGACCGCATTTGCATAAAAATAAAATTTTGCGGTTCAGGCGTACAGCGAGGCTTTCTCCACGCATGGAAAGCGCTTTTTCAATATATCGCAGCTGTTCATCATTGTGTACGCCGCACTCCTCAAGCGCCCATTTATATTCGTCTCTAATGATATGTAAAGCATCAGAGGGAATAGAAGAATAATGCTGTTCTAACTTTTCTTCCGTAAACATTTCTCTTTACTCCTTTTCTTCTTTATAATATTTATTTTATGTAAATACATAATGTAATATCATTTTTATTTATTATAACACGATTTCCCCAAATAATAAACAGATAAGCATGACAAAATTTTAGAAGAAGGAAAAAGTTGTGCAATTTGCAGAATGTGAGGTAACATAATGTGTAGAGTTTTCAGAAAATTACAACAATATTCATATATAAACGTAAAAAAATGAGCAGTGCATGTCGATATATACTATAACTTACTTTCCGAATTTCTTTTTGGAAGGGAGTAATGCATAAGAGAATTCATTTTAATGTAAAACGGAGTTTTATACTACAAAGTAGTTTTTCACATGGAGGTGAAAGAAATGAATAGGAGGCGGGAGCTGACCCTGCAGAGGCTTGCCCGTATAGGCGCTTTGCCAGCTTCGGAAACTGTTGTACAGGTTGAAAAGCCAGTACCAGCCGCAAAGCTGAAACCGGCAGGGACACTGACGATAGAAGCTGCGATTAACGTTTATATGAAGCGGCAGAAGAGTGCGTATGACTTGCGCACACAGCAGGATAGTTATGTCAGCACATCAAAGGACCCCAAACAGCACCTTTCGCAGCAGATGGCGGAGTATATGGCAGCCATTGAGGAAAGCCAGCTTGCGAACGCACGTGCAGGGGTTGCTTATGACAAGTCGGCAGCCGAGCTTGACGAAGAAAGCAAAGAAAAAGCGGAAAAAGTGTTAAAGACGGACAGAAGCGCCAGATACCAGCTGGAGCATTATAAGAAAAAGCAGGAGGTGGAGTCTTCTGTTTATGATCAGCTTGATGAAAACCGCTGTCCGGGATTTTTGCTTTATTCTTATGATAAGAACGGAGTACACAGTGTATTGGGCGAAAACATCAGTCCGGGAAGCTACGGCGGACGCATTACAAGCGGAAGCTTTGTCAGCAAGGCATAAAAGAAGTGTTTTATTCGATGATGATATAAAACACTTCTTTTTTATTATGAAATTTGATTCCTTAGCCGACGCTTTTTGACGACTTTAAGAATCGTTTTATGTTTCCGACTCACGCAGCCGTTCCACAACGCTGCGCTTCGTCGTCTGCCCGTACAACAACGCCGGCACAAACCAGCCAAGGAACACAAAGAACGGGACGACTGCAAAAATCGGCACAATCGAAAAGCGTGCGCTAAAGAACCAGAACATATCCTCAAGTAAATTCCCGGCGAGCGGATTTAAAATCAGCGCGAGCACGAAGGATACCGTTACGGAGCCTAGCGCATAAAACAGCCCCTCATAAATAAGCATTCGCTTTAACTGCCTGTTTGTCATTCCGACTGCCTGCAATACCGCGAATTCCCGAAGTCTTGAGAGAATACTCGTCATAATCGCATTAAAGAAATTCAAAATACCCACAAGTCCGATAATTGCACAGAGCACTCCGCCAAGCAGCAGGAACATATGTTGGAACTGCATAAAGTCGGCGCGCACAGTTGCCTTGCTCTCGTACATCAGTGTGGACTGCACATCTGCCGTAATGGAGGTCAGATAATCCTCCGCCGCCTGCTCTGCTTCTGCGTCAGGCGTGTCAAAAAGATAAAACATTGGAACTACTTCGCGTCCGCTGTCACGTCGCAGTGCGTCTACCGGAAGAATGGCATCGTAGCCGAGCGGACTATATCGAAAGCTCATAGAGTAGGGGAGCTTCACAAGCGCGCATACAGTGTAATCTACATCGTGGTTTTCTCTACTCGCAACGACACAGTATTCCGCCGGGGTACTGTCATCGGCAGGTTCTCCTGTGCGGGAGTCAATTGTCATTATCTTATCGATGTACGTTACGGTAACGGTCTCTCCGACACTTGGCAGGATTTCCTCATTGTAAATGTTTCCGTAGTCATCTGTGTCCACGCATATTACAATCGAATGTGTGTTCTCATCAAACAGCGGCGCAAGATCGCCTTCTACAATGCTTACTTTTTCGAACAGGGAATTGTCCAATCCCTCAATCAGCGAATTGACAGCATACTTTCCGTTTCTCTGCTCCGTATGCGCAAGCGCCTGTCTTGCAACGCTTTCCGGTTCGTATCGCGATGTGTTTGCGATCCATAAATCTTCGGCCATATACATTTGTATCGCCAATCCGGGAGCTTGATAGCCAATTCCTTTTGTGGTTTGCGATGTGTTTGCCGCAATCTGTGCGATGGTATCCTCTGTGATATATTCGTCTGCCTGCATATTAAAACGGAAGTAATCTGTGGTGCTGACAATAAAATCAGCGCAGGTATTACGCTCCAGATATTTTTCCATATCAAATCCCCCGACAAACGTGTAAAGAATATCCAAAAGCACGACGGACAGGGAAAGCGATAGCACGACGAGAATCGTCTTGCCTTTGTTGCGTCCCAAATTGGCAAATGCCATTTGGGAAACCTTGGCGCCGCGGGTCGGACGATGTTTTTTGAACAGTTGCGGTATCAATAATTTTTGCTTGTTCATACTGGTTTCAGTGTATTTTGTCGCCTCTACGGGAGAAACCTTTGCCGCAATGCGTCCGGGCTTGGAGCTGGAGAGCAGAACGGTCACAAGGGAAAATATTGCGGAGCCGATGAAAATTACGGGGGAGGCGCTTATGGTCGAAATACCGCCAAACGAGAGTGTTCCTGCGATAACAGGCGTAAGCAGTGCGCCGATGCAAAATCCAAAAAGCAGTCCGATTGGAATTCCAATCAGGCACAGCATCAGAGACTGTTGGCGGATAATGCGGCGAAGCTGTCTTGGCGTAACGCCGATGGTCTTTAACAACCCGTAAAAACGGATATCTCCCGTTACCGAAATTTGGAAAATATTGTAAATGATCAGGTAGCCCGTAAAAATAACAAGCAGCAAAAATGCGATGATAGCAATAAGCGTTCCAAAGTCAAATACTGCGCCGATTTGCGCGGAGGTGTAGCCCCAGTTGACGCCGATACGCACACTGTTTTCGCCCTCGTACTTTTCCCATGTATAGCCGAGGTCTGTGTCCACTGCCTCCATTTGCCCTTGGATATTCACAGACGATTGCATCATGACGTTTAAGTCCTTGCGGAAGCTGTCGGTATCCATGCCGCTTTCAATGGCGTACGCCTCAATTTCCTGTGCGTATTCTTCCGAGATATTCATGTAGTGAACGGGCATCAGGTTGTCGTAATCCCAGTATCCTACAAGGGTAAAGGTTTCCGTCCGCTCAGGACCGTAGCCGGTGCCCTTGTCCACAATATTGTAGGTGAGGGGAACCTGTGCGCCAAGCTCGGGTGTAATGCCCAACAGTGCAAGCGCAGTCGTGTCCATTGTGATTTCCTTGCCGCTTTCGGGCATGCGTCCTGTGGTCGGCGTGGCGTATGACCATTTTGTACAGTTGGCGTCCATATAGCTGATTTCTGAAGCAACTTTGCCGAATGCACCGGTTGTCATAAGTCCGATTACTTGGCGGACGCCGGTTTCTTTTACGTTTTTGTGTGCGGAAATTGCGGCAATCTGTTCCTCGTTGACATCTTTAAAGGTTCCATGATTGTAGCCGCCGCATTGACGGAACTGATAGGTTTCGTAGCTTGCGTTGATTGACATAACAATGGTAAACAGGGTGGTAAACAGGATTGTCGTCAGCGCGATTGCAAAAACGGCAATCATATTGCGTTTTCGGGCAGCGTACAGAGATTTTCTGCTTAGCCTCCGGATACATTTTCGGTTTTGAACTTTCATCATAATCCTCCATTCTTTTGATAGTCTGCATGCAAATTTGGGTGTCAGCGCAAATTTGCCAGTTGAAAATCTTTGATTTTCAACTTCCCTTCTAGTGTTTCGTGACAATGTGACCGTCTTCGATGCGGATAATGCGGTCTGCCATTTGCGCGATTTCTTCGTTGTGCGTAATCATCAGAATGGTCTGTGCGAACTTTTGGCTGGTGACCTTGAGCAGACTTAAGACGTCATGGCTGGTCTTGCTGTCAAGGTTTCCCGTCGGTTCGTCCGCAAGAATAATGGCGGGAGCCGACGCCAGTGCGCGGGCGATTGCGACACGCTGCTGCTGACCGCCGGAGAGCTGGTTTGGCAGTGCGTCAAGCCGTTCGTCGAGTCCGAGCGTATGTACAATCTGCTCCACGAACCCGTTGTCAATTTTTGCGCCGTCAAGCTCTATCGGCATTACAATATTTTCGTAGACATTCAGCACAGGCACAAGGTTGTATGCCTGAAACACAAATCCGATTTTGCGGCGGCGGAAAATGGTCAGCGCCTCGTCGTTTAGGGCGGAAATGTCCTTGCCGTCCACGATTACCTTGCCGTCCGTAGGGCGGTCAAGACCGCCGAGCATGTGCAGCAGTGTTGACTTGCCGCTGCCTGACGTTCCAACGATTGCGACAAATTCGCCTTTTTCGACGCTTAGGTTGACGCCGTCAAGCGCGTGGACAGCATTCTCGCCGCTGCCGTAGATTTTCTTAAGGTCTTTTGCCTGTAAAATTTCCATGATAATCCTCCATTTTTTCTAAGTATTTTAATTTCGGGCAACGAAAAGCGTATGCTTTTTGGTGTGCCGGTAAACAGTTTTTAAGCGAAAAAAGAATGCCGCGCCTGGCATTCCTCCAATGTGCTTGTATTCATTATTTCATAAAAATCTGTCGATATTCTTTCGAGTGGGGATGTAATTCTTACAGTATTGAAAGAATTGTCCTTTCAGGGTAAACGATTGCTTTCCTTTCCTTCATCCTCTGATACGGCTCCTTCCATATGGAACACTTTATTATTTTTTTTACATAACCCTTGTATCTGCCAAACAGCAACATAAATTCTTTCTCCTATTATTCACAATATCCATAATATTCCGGATGGGTCTTCATATACTTGTCGTTCCATGATACTTGAAAGACATAGTCATTCATTGTTATATTATGGTCTGATTTTTTTAAACAACTTAGTCCTATGTAGTGGGCAAAATTAAATAAAAGCTTTACACTCTTTTACGAATTCGTTATAATTATTATAACATTTAAAACTGTTTTATTATATAAAGGCGGTGAAAGAATGGTAGCAGATATGGGAATGACAAATAAACAGTTTCAAGGTTTTATCAGGCTTGCGCTGGAACTTCTTGAGAAGGCACTGCAAAAATCACCCGACAATGAAGAACTTAGAAAAGTAAGAGATATTTTTCAGTCAATGCTTGAAGATGGTGACTGATTAGAAACTGTTGATAAATAACTACTAAATAAAGGCGCAAAGTCGGGGGCAGTTCCGAAACCGGTCGTTCCATAATCTGTCTGACATTCGGATTTTCCCACCATCGCTTTGTTTCGCCTGCGTCGGTTACAATTTGGGGAAATCTGCCGCGTTGGCTGTAAAAGACATAATCTCCAACCGTTTGATAGAGTTTTGTTCCAACATAAAATGGGGAGATATTTTTAATGCGCACGCAGTTTCGTTTTACTTCCCGTACAATTCGTTTGAATAACGCGCCCGTAAATTCCGTTTCGCATTCTCTTGGAATATATACTTCATAATCACACTCGTAGCCGTTTGGATTTTTTGCTTTCGTCCGAAACGTAAGGCGCCCCTCACTATCGCCGCAGCTTGTGATGTAGCGCACCTTGTTTTCTGTCTGTAATGTTTGGCGGATCGTTTGCATGGTTTGCGTTTTTGGCACGATGTAATAGAGTGCCCCATAACTATCCGCAATTTCTTCAATGGCATGAAATGCAATACGTGGCTGTTCGTCATGGTCTGCGCTGGCATAGACATACTTGGCGCAATACTTGATTTCAAACTCATTTTCGATTGTTTTGAAAATGTTGCATAAATCTTGTTTGGAGGCAAAAAAGTAGATAGCGTTTATCATGATATTGGGAACTCCTTCTTTGTTTTAAATGACTTTGAAAATTTAACCAAGCTCCTCGATTATGAACTAATGTTCTTTCTTCTTTGTATCATAATTAATCCCGACAGCAAGAATATGCGTGACATTTTCCTTTTTTAACTTTTCGCAATATTCCTTATCCCTTATCTGTGCAACCGCCGTTTCGGGAGTGGCGTCTGCCTTTAACTCCAAAATAATACAGGGCAGTTTTTTGCGTCTCGGATAGAAGATAAAATCCACAAATCCCTTGCCGCTTTTCTCCTCGCGTTCCACTTTATATTTATTCCTCGCAGAAAGATACGCAAGCGTCACCACGCAGGAAAGGCTGTTTTCGTCGTTGTATTTTAAAATAGGAAGCTCGCTATTGCGGACGTCATGAAGGTAGGACGCCACAATAGCGCCCTTTTTGTTTAAGGTCGCCTCAAGAACCGCGCTTGAATTGTGCACAAGCTCTGCGACATAGCCAAACTCGTCATCTTCCAGTGCATTTTGAAACTCAATCATAAGCTCCTTGTTCGGAATACGAAGCTCCCCGTCACTGTAGGAGAGCAGACCATAGATAATCATGGCGGAATAAATTTCTTCTCTGTTTTTGGGATGTCCCTGTCCTGCAGTGTATTCCTTTTCAATATTAATCCAAACAGACGAGCCGTCTACCATTTTTATCACATCATCCCGTACCTCGCCGATATTGTATTTCAGAAAAAACAGCACCTCATCCATTTTCCCTGTCCGCGTCCCGGTGGCAAAAAGCGCGTCAGATGCTTTTTCGAACGTTTTGTCCTTACCGCCATATGCATTTTGCCACAAGTAAAAAGTACGATATACTGCCTCTGCATGGATTGTGAAAAAAATGACTATGCGTTTCCACATAGTCATCTGTGCAGTAATATATTTTCACACGTTATCATTCGGCGTATACCACATACCACTCCCCCATGCAGCACTGTCATTGAGCAGAATGCGAACCAGCTGCGTCCACAAATCCAGCCCCTTGTTCAGTTCGGGCAGCTTGGCATTGTTCCGGAAGTCCCAGTACAGATAGCCGCACAATACACTGACGGCAAAATCCGCCCAGTTTTCAAAAACCTGTGCCTGTTCAATCCAGTATTCCGCCATTTCGTCCAGCTCATTTCGCGTCAGGATACCACAGGCGTACGCCGTCCGCAGGTGCCCCACACACTCGCTGATATCCCAAGCCAAATAGCCATGATGCTTCACAATCGGATAAAACTGCGCGGAAAAGTCACGCGCCGTCTGAAAAAATTCCAACGCGTCCTTGTTGAGCTGAGCCAAATCAAAAGGCGGACGCCCTTCCCAAAAGCCCACAAAATCAAGATACTGGCGGTTACAACAAATTTCCCGGCTGCAAAAGCCCATCAAAGACTGCTTATCCGCAATTCCGAAAATTTTTACCAAATGCGCGCGGCACTCCGCCTCAGCCTCCGGCGATGCACAGCGGGGCAGTGTTGTAAAATAGCTTTGACTCGACTGGTCAGGAGCGGGAATGCCGGGCGTTTTGCGCAAGGAAGAAATGCCTGCAAGCAAGGCGATAAACTGCTCCCTGTCACAAGGCTTGCGGGCGGGAAGTCCATTTTCGCGAAATTCTGCGGACAAAGACAAAATCGTTTGGGACAGTCCTGTGTCATAAGGATAGAAATCCTTTAGCTGTGCAGTGTCAGGAACCTCTGGTTTTGCTTCGTCAGCTTTGCTCTGTTTCTGAAAACGGTCAAAAATACCCATATGGATACCTCCTGTTAAATTTTATACAAATAATCATGCATTGCTAAAGCAGATTGAAAATCAAAGGATTTTTCACTTCATTATTTTATCATGCCTGATTTTCAGCGTCAACGTACAATGCGTGAAACCGCAGGTACTGTTATTTTGGCAGAAAAACGGAAAAAACCGTCCCGCTCCCTATGGAAGAGGACACTTTGATGTACCCGCCCTCGCCGTTTACAATTTCTCTTGCAAGGTACAGACCGATGCCGACGCCTTCTTTGTCCTGTGCGTTCTGTGCGCGGTAAAAGCGGGAGAAAATTTTGGCGTATTCTTCCTCGAAAATACCGATACCGGTATCTGCAACGTCGATGCGCGCAAACATCTCATACGCGGTGACGGAAATCGTGATGCCGCCCTGTGCGGTGTACTTGATCGCGTTGTCCGTAATGTTGCAGAGCGCCTCGGCAGTCCATTTTGCATCGCAGACGGCGCAAATTCCCGCGGCAGCTTCTGCGTCGCGCAGTTTCAGGGAAAGCCCTTTCTCCTCTGCCTTTGGCGCAAGTTGGTCACAAATGGACTGGAGCATGGGCAGCAGCGGCGTCTGTTTGGGGGAGAGCGTGATAATGCCGTTTTCCAAACGCGAGAGTTTGACAAGGGAGTCGATCAAAAAACGCAGTTTTTCGGTCTGCGCATAAATTGCCTCCGCGTTGCCGCGCACGTCGTCAGGCAGGTCTGCCTCCTGTAGCAGCTCGCTGTAAAGCAGCAGGTTTGCAATCGGCGTTTTTGTCTGGTGGGAAATGTCTGAAATCAGTGTTTCGATTTTATTTTTCTCCGCCGCGACGTTTTTGGCGGAAACGGCAGATGCGGTTAAAAAGTGTGCAAATTTCGTTTCCAGTGCGGACATACGGCTCTCGTCAAAGTTTTTTTCCAAAAAGCGCACGTCGCCTGCGCAAGAAAGCATCTGCTCAATGGTGTTCATTGTCTTCTTAGTACGGCGGTAATTATGGAAAATGACAAGCGCCGCCGCAAGAATACATGCCGCGCCAATCAGCCATGCCATGTTGTTGCCAATCTGTATTATCATCGGGGGTTCTCCTCGTCTGTCAGCCATTCAAATTTATAGCCAAGACCATAGATGGTCTTTATATGCTCCTGTGCGTCCAGCTTGTCGCGCAGGCGTTTTACGGTGACGGAGAGTGCGTTTTCGTCCACATATTCCGCACCGTCCGTCCAAATGCGGTCAACGAGAAAGCTGCGGCTTAGCGTATTTCCCTGATTTTCGACCAAAAGGCGCAGCAGCTTCTGCTCCGTTTTGCTCAATTCCGCCGCAACGCCGTTTACGGTAAAATGCATGTGGTCAAAGTCGAACCGGAATTTGCCATTTTCAAGGACTTGCTCGTTTGTGCTGTCTGTGGTTTGGCGCAGTCTTGCATTGACGCGTGCGCGCAGTACGGACAGGGAGAACGGCTTCGTGATATAGTCGTCCGCGCCCTTTTCCAAGCCCTCCACAATGTCCATGTCGGTGTCGTTTGCCGTCAGCATGATAACGGGAAGACTGGGGGAGGCGGCTTTGATTTCCTGCAAAAAATCAAGTCCGTTTCCGTCGGGAAGATTGATGTCAAGCAGCACGAGCGCCGCGCCGCCAAGCGCAAGCTGCTCGCGCGCTGAACAGATATTCTGGCAGGAAATGACTTGGCGGTTTTGGTCGGCTAACGCTTTGCATAGTCCCTGATTTAAGCTTTTGTCGTCCTCTACGATGATGAGGAGTTGTTTCATGTTTGCACCTCCCGATTTTTCGATCAATTTCAGATAAAACTAATTGTACAATAATTATGATTGCCGGGCAAGTCTTGTTGTATTTGTGTTTTTCTGATATAGTGAAAACCGTTAGGGAATCAACAAAATACGCTTAACAGAAGGAAAAAAGCGATAGAAAAAACAAGATGGGAGAGTACAATGGTTTTACTGGTAATAGACGTTCAAAAAGGAATTACAGATGAAAGGTTATATGATTTTTCGGGTTTTATAAGGAATACGAAGAAAATAATTGACGCTGCTCGTGAAAATGATATAGAGGTAATCTATATTCAACACGATGACGGACCCGGAAGCGGTTTTTCTGTGGGAGACGAGGAATTTGAAATTTATGACGGGATCCGACCTTTGGATTCGGAAAAATGTTATTATAAAACGATAAACAGTTGTTTTGGAAACAAAGAATTAAATCATTATCTTAAAGAGAAACAGGATCATACGCTTATTATGGTAGGATTACAGACGAATTTTTGTATTGATGCATCTATAAAATCCGCCTTTGAACGCGGCTATGAAGTGATTGTGCCGCTCGGTGCAAATTCAACCTTTGACAATGCTTATATGGATAAAGAAGCAACTTACCAATATTACAACGAGATGATGTGGCCGAATCGATTTGCACGCTGTATTACAGTTGATGAAACGATTGGTCTGATGAAACAAGAGAAGTGTGAATAAAAAATTTCTCCAATTCTGTGCGACCAAAAGCATTCGAAAAACATCTAATCAGTGTAAGAACGAAATCAGTGCACGATATTACAAAACAAAAGCCGGCAGAAAGGATATTATGACAAAGGAACAACTGGGAACTTTAATTATTGCATCACAGGAAACAATGTACCGCGTGGCAAAAACGCTGCTGCGCAGCGACGCGGACTGTGCGGACGCTATTCAGGAGGCAATCGTAAAGGCGTTTTCGGGACTTCATACACTGCGCAGGGATTCCTACGCAAAAACATGGCTGATCCGCATTGTAATCAATGAGTGCTATGCCATATTGCGGCGGGAAAAGAGACTGATTTCTTTAGATGATGTGACCTTGGCGCAGGAGGCGGATGAACGCGGAGATTATTCCGATTTATATGAGGCAGTCAGCCGTCTTCCGGATGAAATCAGGCTGACCGTTACGCTATTTTATATGGAAGGATACCGCATAAAAGAGATTGCAGCCCTGATGAAAACAACAGAGAGCGCGGTAAAAAACCGTCTGATGCGGGCGCGGGCAAAACTGAAAGAAGAATTGGGCGCAGAAATGGAGGGATAACAAAATGAGATTGGAAGATTTAAAACAGGATTTCCCCCAAATGCCGGAAGAATTAAGAACCATGATCGGGCGGGAAGTGCAGAAACAAATCAAAGCGGGAGCAACAGGAAAAAGTAAAAACCGCAGGTTAAGAAAAACCCTAATTGTGGTATTTGCGGCTGCCATGCTGTTTGGTACAACCGTATTTGCCGCCATCGCACATCGTATGCGCAATGAGCCGGTTGGAGCATACGCTGTAAAAACGAAAATAGAACAGACTGAGAACAACAGTTCGAAAGAAGTGCAGACACAGGAAATTCCCGACGTTACAATGGAAGTTTCTTATTTGCCTGACGGAATGGTGAAAACGGAGGAGGGAAAGTACAGTTATACAAATGCCATGTACAAAGGCGGTGTGTCAATCGTGTTTTACAAAATGGACACAGGGGACGCACAGTTTGAAATGCTGACCACAAACGTTAAGGAATCGGAAAACATAGATATCGGAGGATATGCAGGTGTTTACTTTGTGCTGCAATCGGGGGAGAGCGACGACATATGTTTTAATCAGCGTATTTATGTAGCGTATACAGATTTACACTATGTCATGGAGCTGTATGCGGCATCAGATGTATCAAAAGAAGATGCGTTAAAAATCGCGGAAGGAATCCGGTTACAACCTGCTTCGGACAGCGAAACGCCTCATGCCATAGCAGCATGTAACTGGAGTGACTATGTTGCGGCAAAAGAGGAGGAAACGGTTTTAGATGCGGCGGCTTGCGTACCAAAGTCTGCGATGGTGAATACGCATGCGGTAGGGGAAGCATTTGCGGCAGTGCCTGCAAACGAAGAGTTGTCGGATAAGAAAAATGTGGAAATTAAGGTGACGGACGTACAGGTATGCGATACGATTAGTCCGCTTGATTTGTCTGTGATGGACAACGATTTTAAGGAGGAGGTGCAGAAAGAAATTTCGCAGTCCGGTCAACTGCTCCCGACAAAAATCAATTATACCAAATACGGCGACGGCATCAATACAATTGATACGGTTGTGGAAAGCCGCGAGGTGCCGCAAAAGCTGGTGTATATTACGGTGGAATACACCAATAACGGTACAGAGGAACTGGAAGAACTGTTGTTCTTTGGGAGCCTTATGAAATTTTCGGAAGAAAACGGTCAGGTAAAATGTTATGACGGCAAGCCATTTGGTTCCAATGCCGAATGGGACGATGCGGTGCTGACAGGTGCGGCACGGCATGTGGAGATGTGGTATTATGATGTGCATGGCGGGGAGCGGCGCAACAATTATATCACGCACCTCAAAGCGGGTGAGACGGCGACGGTTCATATGGCGTGGCTTGTGCCGGAAGAAGAGCTGGCATATCTGTACTTGAATCTGGACACCTATGGAGACAGCTATGAATTGTGCGACCATTCTTTGGCAGTCGGATATGTGGACATTCGTCAATAAAAAGATTGTGTAAAAGGAAAAAAATCGCTGCCACAGTTGAGGGCTGTGTCAATACGCAGGCTTCTTTGCGGTGGCAGCGATAACTGCAAAGTCAGCGCTGCCCTGCGCGCTTTTTTAATTGTTCCATATCGCAAATCCGATAGCCTTGGTTTGTTTTTTCCAAAACGCCGTCATTACATAATACGCTTATCATGCGGTACAAATGGCGATAGCTGATGCCGACAGAGTAGGAAACGTCTGTCATAATATCCCGAAAAAGAGAATTGTCCGAGGCGGCGAGAATATAACGGCAAAGGCGGATTTCGGCGGTGTATAAGGTGTTTTCTACCGTTTGCTCTGTGCTCCGCATCAGCTTTTTTGCAAGCTGTGACGCCGCAATACGGGTAAATGCAGGATTGCCAAGAAGATATGCCTTGTTGCGGTCTGTGGGAATGGTAATGCAGCAAAAGTCGTTCAGGGCAGTGACGGAGGCGCTGCCGGTGGCTGCATCGGAAAACAGCTCGACTTCACCCAGCATCCCATTGGAAATATAAAAACACAAAATGAGATTTTTCCCATTTGGAGCAGTAACGCCGACCTTGGCTTTTCCGCCGGTTATAATAAAAAGCCGTACATTTGGCAGTCTTTCAGATATGATGCGTTCTCCGAACGAATAGGAGCGTACAGAACAGCTTTGCAGTTTTTCAGGATCAAGCCCGTATTGCCGTATCAGGGCAGCTTCGTGTGGGTTGATGGTAAATGTTTCTTTCATATCAGTAATCAGGTTCCTTTCAAAAGCTTTTCATGGTTTCTTCTGTTTTTAATATAGCACAAAGAAAGTAATAGGACAAATGTCCTATTTTGCATGACGGTTTTCGTGTTACGCTGTTGGCATGAAACGAGAAAAGGAGGGATTTTTATGTATCATTTTTTGGCGTTTCTGTGCGGTGCTATTCTTGCCGTCATGATACAGTGGAACGGCGGATTGAGCGCGCAGGTCGGTGTTTATCATGCAGCGCTGTATATTCATATTGTCGGCGCGGTGTTTGCAGCGCTTGTTTTGGTTGTAAAAAGAAAGCCGTTTGCACTGGCCGGACGGGTTCCGCTGTGGATGTATTTGGGCGGCGCAATCGGTGTTTTGACGACGCTGTTTAATAATCTTGCTTTTTCGCATATTAGCTTAACGAGTATTGTCGCGCTCGGGCTTTTTGCGCAGCTTGTGTTCTCTTGGCTGATTGACAGCTTTGGATGGTTTGGCATGGAGCGGCGCGGACAAAAGGATTTGAGTATTTTGGGAACGCTGCTCTCGGTGGCCGGCATTGCGCTGATGCTGGAAAATCCGACGTCCGACGGCTGGGGATTTGTTTTGATTTCGTTGGGCGCGGGAATAACGGTGGTGCTGTCAAGAATTGTAAACGCGCATTTGTCGCAGCGTATCGGCACATTGCAGGGGGCGCTTGTCAATCATTTGGTTGGTCTGCCGTTTTGCCTGCTGCTTGCGCTTGCCATAACGGAAGCTTCTGCATCACAGCCTTTTATATCGGGTTCTTTCCGGTTGTGGATATGGTGCGGCGGTATTTTGGGTGTGGTTACGGTTGCGATGTGTAATGTGATTGTGCCCAAGCTCCCGGCGTATCAGTTGTCGCTTTTTATGTTTTGCGGTCAGCTTTTTTGTGGAATGATGCTGGATGTTTTTGGCGGCGGTATGTTGAATAAGCGCGAGTTTGGAGCTGGGATTTTGGTCGCGGCGGGAATTGCGGTGAGTCAGGTGGCGAAGATTTGCAGGGAACGGAAGCACTGTACAGGAATTTGAAAACAAAGCATTTTATGCGTAAAATGAGTAAGAACAAATGTTTGAAAACACTTGCAATTCTTCAAATAAATGAATATAATAGAAAATATAAGGGGCAGACAGGATGTAAAAAATGCAGAAAAGCTGGACAATAAAAAAGAATTGTAAGGAAAGAGGACGTTACATATGTATAACATAAGTAATAGAAGATACACAGGCAGCAAGTACAAATTGCTTGATTGGATAGAGGAGTTAATATTGGAACATTGTGAAGGGGAGAGCTTTTTGGATGTATTTGCGGGCACCGGAGTTGTTAGTGCAAGGATGAGTATGCACTATAAACGCGTTATTATAAATGACTTTTTATTTTCTAATGAGATAATATATATAGCCTTTTTCGGAAACGGGGAATTTGATATTGAAACATTGGAGAAGTATAAAAAGCAGTTCCAAAATATGGAACCCCGCAAGATTAAGGATAATTATTTTTCTATAAATTTTGGAGAAAAGTATTTTTCTAAAAATGATGCGAAATTAATTGGAAAAATAAGAGAGGAGATAAAGAAAATAAAACATGGCATATCAAACAGGGAGTATTGTATTTTACTGGCATCGTTGGTCTATTCTATGGACAAAGTAGCCAATACGGTAGGCCATTATGATGCATATAGAAAGATTAACGATATTGAAGACCGCTTTGTATATGAATTGATTCATCCCGAGAAGGCTTCCAATAAATTTTCTATTTATAGAATGGATGCGAATGAATTGGTGAAAAAAGTAAAGGCGGATATTGCATTTATTGATCCGCCATATAATAGCCGTCAATATAGCAGATTTTATCACGTATTGGAAAATGTAGTTCAATGGAAAAAACCCCAATTAGAAGGAACAGCATTAAAACCACCGGCGGAGAATATGAGCGAATATTGCAGAAATAGTGCTCCAAAAATTTTTGCGGATTTGATAAAGAACATAAATGCAAAATATATCGTTGTTACATATAACAATACCTATCATTCCAAAAGCAGTTCATCCAAAAATAAAATTACATTAGAGGAAATAACAGAGACTTTATCTGCAAAAGGAGAGACTGTAATTTTTGAAAAAAAGCATCCCTGCTTTAATGCGGGAAAAACCAAATTTGAGAATCATAAAGAATTTGTTTTTATAACAAAGGTAGGTAAGAAGGTTGGGAATTAAAGTTTTCAATGGATAGAAAGGAGCATGGTCATAATAATGATACATAAAAAAATAATCAGATCTCCATTTTTTTATGTTGGTGATAAGTACAAGCTTATGCCTCAGCTGAAACAGCTAATGCCTAAGAAGATAGAACAGTATATTGAACCGTTTGTAGGCGGTGGAAGTTCTTTTTTAAATGCAAAAGGGACTTCTTATATGTTGAACGATATTGATTTCTATGTAGTAGAGCTGCATAAACAAATAGGAGGTTATGCAGGCAGGGAAGAGGAATTGTTTGAAAAGCTATATGATATGATAGATTTTTACGGACTTTCCTGCTCCTATCGGGGAATTTGCGTTCCGGATGAAATGAAGAAAAAGTATGTAAAGACATATTATTCGAAATATAATAAAGAAGCGTACACTAGAATGAGAAAGGACTTTAACGCGCAAAAGAAGGATTTTCTTATGTTGTATTTGTTATTAATATATGGTTTTAATCACATGATTCGGTTTAACGGGAAAGGGGAATTCAATCTTCCGGTGGGAAATGTAGACTTTAACAGTAATGTGTATCAGGCATTGCATAATTACTTGGAGTTTGTAGGTCAGCATAAGATTGAATTTTTTAATATGGATTATGTTTCATTTTTAGAAAAAGTGAAGTTTGGAAGGAATTCATATGTGTTTTTAGATCCTCCTTATTTGATTTCCATGAGTGAATATAATAAGCTGTGGAATGATAAAAAGGAGGATGAATTGTGTGAATATTTGGATTCATTAAATGACAGAGGGATAAAGTTTGGTATAACGAATTTAATTACACATAAGGGAAAGGTAAACCATAGGTTTTTGGAGTGGTCTAAAAAATATTATGGTTATGATGTAAAGAGTAATTATATCAGCTTTAATGATAACACAATTAAAACGGATTCACAGGAGGTGTTTATTACAAATTATGCGTAGTAAAAAAGCAGAAAGAAAACCGCTGTCATTTTCGACAACCATGAGGAATCCCAATCGAATCGTAAGCTTTTTAAACTGCTTATTGCCATATGAAAATCAGATATTAACGCATGAGGTAGTTATGAAAGTGATACATAATGCCATCAAACGCAAGTTATATAATCCCGTAATTATTAACAGGACTGCGGAGCTGTCGTATATATTAAAAAATGATGATGAAACGTATTCGGACAAGCAAATAGAATTTATCATTGAGAAGAGTCCGCAGAAGCATAAAGAAGCAGGATTTGCATATGGATGGGATTCCCGATTTGATACAATATTTAAGTTACCTATGGAATTTGGATTTGTTAAATACGCTATGGAAGAACCTATAAAAATATCTGCAACAGGACATATGTTAATCGATGCGCTGAATGAGGAAGAACCGAATGAAGAAAAAATACAAATGGTGTTTCTGAATTCAATGATGAAGTATCAGAGTAATAACCCCTACAGAAAAAATGCGAATTCAAATGTACCGTTAATTTTGCTGTTGCAAGTATTGAAATTGTTAAAGGAAGATCCGGAGGAAAACGGAGCGGGCGTATTTCGACAAGAGTTAAGCCTGTTTATATGTTGGCCAACGAATGATGCCAAAGCTTTGTATCATAAAATAAAACAGATTAGAGGTGCGGTGGGATATTCTTATAGCGATGAGTATATGTATGAAATTTGTCTGGAACTATTAGGAGCATCTGACCAGCAGCGGAATAGATTTAAACTCGTTCAGATATGTGGTGAAGCAGTAGATGAATATATTCGTAAGATGCGCACGACAGGTATTATATCTTTGAGAGGGAATGGCAGATTTATTGATTACAACGTATGGGAAATTGAGAAAATTAATTATATTTTGGATAAGTATTCGAATTATAAAACCTTTACGTCAAAGGATGAATATTTTGAATACATGGGAGATGTTGACACTGTTGTGGTCAGTATGGAAAGTGCGACTCCTGCGGACACGACAGATTTAAGAAAATCTGCGTTGAAGAAATTTGCTTTGGAATATTCAAAAGAAACAATATATGCGGAATTATATAAAGTATGTAATAAAACAGCAAGCACTGACTATATGTTGAAAATTTTACCAAATCCTGTGCGCCTGGAATTTTTAACCAGTATTGCTATGGTGCAGAATTTTAAGAATTTAGATGTAACGCCAAACTATACGATTGACGATGAGGGATTGCCGACAAATACCGCATCAGGAGGAAAGGCAGACATTGTTTGCATTGATAAAGAATATAAGAGCTTAGTTGAAGTTACTTTGATGTGTGGCAGACAAGATCAGGTTAATAATGAAATTATACCAATAAGAAGGCATTTGCTTGAGGCAAAAAAGAATCAGGAAAACACATTTTCTGTTTTTGTCGCGCCTGTCATTCATGAGGATACGATAGAAATTGCGAACTGGTACAAAGTCAAGGATAATTTGGATATTGTTACGTATGCGATTGATGAGTTTGTGAAGACTATTGCGAAAGAAGAGCATATTGCGGGGATGCTGAGAGAAACTTCATTACGGGAAAATTGAACAAATTCATTGCCAATTTCCAAGCGGCATGCTAATATAACGTATAGTTAGTCAAAACTAACTGAAAAAACCTCAAAATCAAGGTTACAATTAAAAAAATGCAGAATACTATAATAATGACGAAAAGGGGGAGATATAGCATGGATATTAGCTTGGTAGTTGGTTTGATGATACCGTTTGCAGGTACAACGCTAGGCTCAGCTATGGTATTTTTTATGAGAAACCAGTTAAACAAGAAACTGGAAAAACTGCTTTTAGGATTTGCGGCAGGAGTAATGATTGCGGCGTCAATGTGGTCGCTGCTGATTCCCTCGATTGAAATGGCGGCAGATCAGGAAAAAATTGCATGGATGCCGGCAGCGGCAGGATTTTTGCTGGGAATGGCATTTTTACTATTGCTTGACAGCATTATACCGCATCTCCATGTCGAAAGCAGAAAGCCGGAAGGCATCAAGGCAAAAATGAAAAAAACGACCATGATGGTCTTTGCTGTGACACTTCACAATGTTCCCGAGGGAATGGCGGTTGGCGTAACCTTTGCAGGTGCCCTTTTAGGAGATTCGCAGATTACGATGGCAGGCGCAATGACGCTTGCACTCGGTATTGCCATACAAAATTTTCCGGAGGGCGCCATTATATCAATGCCGCTCAAAAGCGAGGGGATGTCAAAGGGCAAGGCATTTGTCTATGGAACACTCTCAGGTCTTGTCGAGCCGATTGCTGCTATATTAACGATTTTCCTTGCCAAAATGATCGTGCCGCTTTTGCCTTATTTTCTCGCGTTTGCGGCAGGAGCAATGATTTATGTCGTGGTAGAGGAGCTGATTCCCGAATCGCAGGTCGGCAAGCATTCCAATATCAGTACAGTCGGAGTGGCAGCAGGCTTTGTAATTATGATGATATTGGATGTGGCGCTCGGATAAAAAGTATTATACAATTCGCTCAAATTGTGCTACAATAAATACAAAGATTTGTATCTGTGTGCTGCCTGATGCAAACCTTTGTATACACAAAAGCAGCGCAGAAATGAGGTGCAAATGAAAAAGACAAAATTCAGCGTAAAATTAGTGTGTTATATAGTTATGGTGTCGCTTGTGGCGCTTATAGTCAGTGCATCCATGATGAGTGTCCGAATGGTAGGCATTCTCGAAAACGATATGCAGCTTACGAGCCGGCAGACAATGGACACCGCTATGACCAGCTTTCAGCGATACACCAAGACGCTGAGCCTTCCGATTGATTTGATGTGCAGAAGTAATGATTTTAAAAAGATCGACGAGAATTACGAGGATCGGCTTGCTGCGATAGAAGATTCCCTTCTGAGTGCGCTCAAGGTCATTCCAAATTCCGAGCGCACATACTATTCCACTATAAGCGGCAGGTACATACAGGCAAAAATGAACGTGTCAGAGGATGGCAAAAAAACGGGCGAGTATGTTGAAGAAACAGGAGTAGACAATACCGCAAAGGACTGGTTTGCCGATTCACAGGGACTTGGTGGACGCTATACGGTGTTTGCAAACTTTACGGACCCATATGTGAATGATGACGGTGTCAACGTATTTACGGTTTCGCAGGATTTAAAGTCCGGCGATGAGCATGTAGGCGTGGTGGCAATGGACATTAACGTGCAGGTGCTTGAGGAGTACATTAACAGTATTGGATTGATGAATACGGGCTTTACATTCCTTGTGAACGGAGCAGGAAATATTATTGTAAATAACGAAAAAAATGATGTGATTCAAAGCAGTGCAACGGAAATTCCCGAATGGGATCAATTAAGGGCAGAGGCTGATGCATATGCGCAGGCGGCGCTTGCCGAGAATGCTGATGCGGAGGTCAATCCGGTTGCAGGCAAAACCTGCCGAATTAACGGCGAGAAGTACGTTGTGACCGTTTTGCAGGATTCCATTACAGGCTGGTACCTCGTGGGAATGATTGGAGAAGATGAGCTTGCATCAAGCTTTCGCGCAATTATTGTTATCACTGTGATCGGCATTGTGTTTGCATTGGTTCTTTCTGTACTTGTGGCACTGTTTATCTCATATTCGATATCCCGCGAGATCAAGAAGCTGCAGTCGGCAACAAACCGGATGGCGCAGGGTGACCTTTCGACAAAGCTTGAGGTAAAACGGCTTGACGAGTTTGGTGAACTGGAGCATAATTTTAATACAATGATGGACAGCATTTCAGGACTGATTCAGGAAGTGGACAGAAATTCCGATGAAATCTTTGATATTGCAAAATCGGTAATGGAAGTGTCCGGCAACACAAAAGAAATTGCGGAACAGGTTACGGAAGCAATCGGCAGTGTGGCGCAGGGTGCGACCGAGCAGGCGCAGAGTACGGCTGATGCGAATATGGAGATGGAAAAACTTGCGGAGAGCATGGAAGCGTCAAAGGAGAAGGCAAAGGGCATCGGCGAACGCTCAAGAGAGACAGCGGAGCTGGGAGAAAAAGGAATCAATATTCTTAGTGATTTGATTAAAAAGTCTGACAGGGCAAAGGAAAATGCATCAGAGTCCATCCGAATGATGTCAGAAATGCTCAAGTCAATTGATAAGATAAATTATATTGCAGATGTAATTACGGATATTACATCACAGACAAACCTGCTTTCGCTCAACGCAAGCATTGAGGCGGCAAGGGCAGGCGAGGCAGGAAAAGGCTTTGCGGTTGTTGCGGATGAAATCAGGAAGCTTGCAGACCAGTCGAATGAATCGACAGAGGAAATTAAGCAGATTTTGAACGAGATTTCAGGAAACTCCGGTCATGTGGAAAGCAGCCTTGAGGAAAGCGGCGCAATTCAGGAGGAACAGCAGGTATCCATCAAGGAAACACAGACGTTGTTTGAAGAAATTGGAAGATCTGTTCAGGAGCTTATGGCAGCGGTGGAGGAAATCGAGGCGTTGAACCTTGAAATGAACAGGGAGCGGGATAATGTGGTACATCAAATGGAAGATATCGCATCCGTTTCCGAAACATCGGCAGCAGCAACGCAGGAGGTCAATGCATCTGCAGAACAGGTGAATGATACCATGAGCCAAATGGCAGGATATGCACAGACACTTGACGAGATTGTGAATAAGCTTAGTGTATCAGTGAAGCAGTTTAAACTTTAAAGGATACGGTTCGTATAGCATTTGATAAAATAAAAATACGGCAATTCGGAATTATTTGTTTTGGATTGCCGTATTTTTGTGTTAATTTGTCAATACTACAAAATCATAATTACCAAATATGTAAGATATGCTGCATCAAGAGACTTACAGCCGTAATGCCTGTCCAGCAGCAAAAGCCCATAAAAATCGGTTTTCCGCCGGTTTTTATCAATTTTACAATATCCGTATTTAAGCCGATAGCTGACATCGCAAGCACGATAAAGAATTTGCTTAGCATCTTAATCGGCGAAAATACGCCGGAACTTACGCCAAGCGAAAGCGCGAGCGTCGTAATCACAGATGCTCCCACAAAGTATAGTATAAACATCGGAAAAATCTGCATTAATGAAACCTTATTTTGATTTTCCGTGTTTTTTTCATTTCTTGCACGTACAAATGCAAGTACTAAGGTAATCGGAATAATTGCAAGGGTACGCGTCAGCTTTACTGTTACTGCAGTTTCAAGCGTTGCAGAGCCAAGTCCCCACATGGTATCCCAGGTAGCCGCCGCCGCGGTAACGGAAGAAGTATCATTTACGGCAGTACCCGCAAAGATACCGAATGCCTCGCCTGTGGCAGTACTGAAACCGAGCAGCTTTCCAAAGGTAGGAAAGAAGATAGCCGCCAGTACATTAAAGAAGAAGATAACCGAAATCGCCTGAGCGACCTCCGCATCATCTGCGTCAATTACAGGAGCAGTAGCCGCAATAGCGGAACCGCCGCAGATTGACGAGCCGACACCGATTAAGGTGGAAATTTTACCTGGTATGTGCATAACCTTACACAAAACAAAGGCAATGACAAGGGAAACGGTGATTGTACTTACGATAATAGGAAGGGACTGTTTTCCGGTCTGCACAATCACGTTTAAGTTTAAGCCAAAGCCAAGCAGCACGACTGCCCATTGCAATACTTTTTTGGAGGTAAACTTAATTCCTGCCTCAAGCTGCGATTTGTCTTTGATAAACATTGTAATCACCATTCCTGCGATAATTGCAATCACCGCGCCGCCGATAATAGGAAACGCGTTTCCCAAAAACCATGACGGCACCGCGATACACAGGCAGATTAAAATGCCTTTCTGGTTTTTCGTTATAAAACTCATCTTTTGTACTCCTTTTGATATAGAAAATTAATACGGTAGTATATCTATACGAGTGTAGCACAAAATTAGTCTTCTTTCAAATATTCTTTGCGTGAAACGTTCGAGGTTGTTTCATCGTAGCACTGAAAGATTTTATCCAAAAGCGTGCTGTTGAGCTTAGGGCTGATAAGACTTACAACAGGCGTCACAATCAATCCCACAATCATAGCGGCAGCGCCTGCGTTGATAGGCGATGCGATGAACTTAAAGAACATGTTGGAAACCGTAATCCCCACGCCGCAGATAAAGCTTGCCCATACACCGGCCTTTGTGACGCCTTTCCAATATAACCCATAGAGGAACGGAGCGAGGAATGCACCGGCAAGCGCGCCCCATGAAATCCCCATAAGCTGTGCAATAAAGGTAGGCGGATTGAGCGCAAGGATAACGGAAATTACAATAAAGAATACGATTAATGCTCTAATATAGATAAGCTGCTTTTTGTCATCCATATCTTTTACAATCGTGCCTTTGATAAAGTCGAGTGTCAGTGTTGAAGCAGAGGTCAGCACGAGAGAGGAAAGTGTTGACATTGATGCCGAAAGCACAAGCACAATGACAATACCGATTAAGATATCAGGAAGCGTGGCAAGCATCGAAGGCACAATCGCATCATACACGATAGAGCCGTCAGCCTTATAAATGGAAGGCGAGTCAAAAAGCCTGCCAAATCCGCCTAAAAAGTAGCAGCCGCCGGATACAATAATTGCAAAAAATGTGGAAACAATCGTACCGGTTTTAATTGCCTTTTCGCTTTTGATTGCATAAAATTTGTGAACCATCTGCGGAAGTCCCCATGTACCGAGAGAAGTCAGGATAATAACGCCGAGAAGATTGAGCGGGTCAGGACCAAAGAAGGACGTAAATGCACCTTTTTGCCCAAGCGTTACGGGAATGTCTGACTCAAGCTCCGAGAGTGCTCTGACCGCTTCCATAAATCCGCCCTGTCCGGAAAGAACGGCGGCGATCACTGCCACAATGCCAATCAGCATGATAATGCCCTGAATAAAGTCGTTGATAGCAGTTGCCATGTATCCGCCGAGGATAACATAGATGCCTGTAAGCACTGCCATTGTTACAACACAGACAGTGTAGGGAATGTCAAACGCCATGCCAAATAGTCTTGAAAGACCATTGTATACAGATGCTGTATAGGGAATCATAAATACAAAGGCAATTGCAGACGCCACTAACTTCAGTACGTTGCTGCTATACCGTTTTCCAAAGAAATCAGGCATGGTTGCAACCTCAAGATGATGCGTCATAACGCGTGTGCGCCTGCCCATAACAACCCATGCGATGAGCGAACCGATGACAGCATTTCCAAGACCGATCCATGTCGATGCAATACCGTATTTCCAACCGAACTGTCCCGCATAGCCGACAAAGACAACGGCGGAGAAATAAGAGGTACCGTATGCAAAAGCGGAAAGCCAGGGTCCGACACTTCTGCCGCCGAGGACGAAATCAGTGGTGCTTGCGGCATTTTTGCGCGCATAAAGTCCCACGCCAATCATACAGCCGAAAAATAAGAGTAATAAAATAATTTTGATAAGCATAATAATCCTCCATTCTAGCCACAGTCTGCGAATTTGTGCGTGGCACAAATTTGCCTTGTGAAAAATTTATTTTTCACAGTAATGCCTCCCCATGAAAAATAGTTTACACTTTAATACATAAACGCTTTGACGCGTTAAAGCATAAGCTATTATAGCGTATTATGGGGAAGGCTGTCAACAATCGGCGCTTATTTCGTGTGATTTTCTATTGCGGGGAAAACTGCGATAGCGCAAAGCACTGGATAGACTTTTTCCGCCATTCTCATAAATCCAAGCGCGTTAGGGTGCGTGCCGTCAACAGTGCATTCTGCTCTGCCGCGGGTTCCAAAAAACGTTTCGCCGTCCAAAAACCATACGTTGTTATCGCCCTGCTTCCTGGCGTTGGAATAAGTGGCATAGATAATTTCCTTTCTTGCCTGTGCATCTTCTTTGTCTTTGTCGGTATCCGGTCTGCTCATCATTAAAATAGGGAGATTCGGGTGCGCCGATCTGACCGTTTGGAAAAACGCTTCATGCGTGTCTGCAAGCTGTTTTACATCATTTGCGTTGTGGTCGTAATCGTATACGAATACACTTATGTCATTCAAAGACGCAATGTATTTTGCAAATGTCTGCTCCCCTCTTGCAGAGCCGGAAAAGCCGAAATTGCGGTAATCGGCGTCAAGCCAGCGGCATACGATGCTGGTGTAGGCGTTGCCTGCGCGGGACGCGCAGCCGCCTTCGGTAATGGAAGAGCCATAAAAGACAATCGGACTTGCTATCGTATATTCCGGTGCTTTTTCTATATTTGCAGTATCGTCTATGCCGATTTCCATAGAAAGAAGATGATCGTTTCTAGGGAGATTAACCGTCACGATTTCCATTGTATTTTTTTTTACAAATGTTTTTTCCACGCTGATTTCTTCCATGACGTGACAATTCGGGGCGATGTAGCCGAGATATTCGGAGTCGATTCCTTTGCCTAGATAAATATCCGCCCCGGCGGATCCGGACAGAGGGATATTGATATCCTCTTTGGTTTGATGAAGCGTCATGCGGATTGTGAGATGCGCGGAATCCGTGCAAAAACGCACACGTCCGCCTGTGGCGCGTCTGCCTAAATAATCATATCGGGGCATTTTCTCCAGCATAAATTTTGGAAGCTTGTAGAATTGCCGTTTTTCGGCGTCTGCTACGGCAAGACCGTAGAGTTTCAAGGGGGGTTGGGTGATGCTGTAATATTTCATGCGTATTCTCCTTTACATTGGTTTGTCTAAATGGTTATTCAGTTTAATAAATTTCCGGCTGTCAAAGATGGGATTATAGGGAAAATGTCAACGTTCTAGTAATCTTTTGTGTGTGATTCCAAATAACATCATATCCAAAATATCCTGAGAATTTGCCAGTAAAGTATGCATATCCGTCTGCGCCCGAAATGCTCCTGCTTTTACCACCATAGGGAACAGGTATTCCATGCTTTCCAGATATTGCATTGCTTTTGGCTTTTCCACACCGGAACGAAGCGACATATTCTCAACAACGCGTTCAAAAAAACACCGGTCCAATTTTTTGACAGGCTGATGCAGCTTCTCGATTTCCTGCGCCAAATGACTTGGAGTGTGCATTATGGCATTTTCAAATATGCGTTTTTGCATAGGGTGCTGCTGAAAAAAGTACTCCCGCATCACAAAAAAATACCGGATTCTTTCAATGTTCTCTTTTTCTTCCGACAATTTTATCGTTTCTTCCTCATAGTCATGTAAAACATGAAAGGTATCTTCTACACACAGCAGGAACAAGTCGTCCTTGCTGGAATAATAATGATACATCATTCCTTTGGAGATGCGGTGTTTTGCGCAGATACGCTCCATTGTTACGATGTCGTAATCATTCTGCCCGAATTCTTCCATAGCTGCCCAAAAGATTTTTTTTCTGCTGCATTCCTGTCGTTCCTGCTGCTTCATGCGTCAGCCCTCCTCTGCTTTACCCAATTCGCCTGCCCATTCAAAGCCTTTCTTTGCCATAAAGACAGCGATAATCTCATTGATTACAGCTGCGGCAGCAATTGTTCCCTGGACAATCGCTGCGCTTTCCGGGACAGACTTTATCAATACGGAAACCGCAATACCGGTAAATACCAGTGAAACGCCGGAATGTGGTAAAAGCGTAAATCCCAGATAGTTCCGAACGGTTTTCGGAGCATGGGTAATCGTTGCGCCAAACCTTGCGCCGCTGTATTTTCCCACAGCCCTCGCAACAATATAGACAAGCGTATAAATTCCCGCGCCAAAAATCAAGTGGTAGTCCAATGGTGCAGCCAGATTTAAAATTGCTACAATCATGGCAAAACCGATAATCGGATTCAGCGGTTTCATGCTCTCATCCAGTTTTTCTTTTGGTATCATATTTGCAACAGCTGTAGAGTATGACATTCCAATCAGCATAAAATTCAGAATCGGAGCCGGAAGAATGCTGTTCACTGCAAAACCGATTCCTGCAGAAAGAAGAAGCATTATAACCATGACTGCTAACGTGCTTGTGCCGGTCTTTGTCCGCTGCAGTATTTTCCCCGAAACAAAACCAACAACAGCACCGATAATCACCGGTAAAAATACAAGAAACAGAATGACCGCAACCGGAATATTCTGTGTAGAGACTTGCGCGGATACCAGGGCAATGATGATAAAAAATACCAGCGCCGCAACCAAATCGTCCAATGCCGCCAAAGGAATCAGTGTACGGGTTACAGGACCGTCGGCTTTCATATCCCGGACAACAGACAGCGAGGGTGCCGGGGCGGTTGCCAGTGAGATTCCGCCGAATATGAATGCCAGATAGATTGGAACATCCGAAAGCCAAAAGATGATTCCAAACACCAGACTGACCACCAATAAAGTGCCAAAGGATTCTGTGATTGTTGTAACGACAATCTGCGAGCCCGCCTTTTTCATATCCTTCCAAATCAATTCCGTACCGATCATGATGCCGAAAATACATTCAAACAAGCTCTCTGCCACACTGAACCACTGAGAGTCCAGTACTTCGTTGCTTAGAATATTGAATGCATGGGGACCGATAAACATACCGGCAATCAGCCAGCCCAAAATAGCAGGCAGATGCAGCCTTGAAATAAGCTTTCCCGCCAAAAACGCAATTACGATTGCAGCTGCCAGCCGCAACACTTCTAACATAAGGTCCATTATAAATTCCTCCTTAGAATTAAATATAGACGCTTTCGTCTACAATTTAATTTATTATAACGGTTGTAGACGCATTCGTCTATAAAAAAATGAAATAATGCAATATTTCATTTCCTTATCCTGCCAAATCGTGCTATAATCATAATCATGGAAAATTTAAGGAAAACAATCAACAATTATATAGAAAACAACGAAACAATCCTGAGCATGACCGCAAGCAATCCGCGCGACAGGGACAAAATACAGCGGCTTAAAATCCGCCCTGTGCGCAAGAAGGAGAAACTGATCTATCAGGCAGAAAGCTTTGTCGGCACAAAGGTCTTTCACAAAAGTATTGAAGCAAATACCCTTGCGGATTTCGTGGCAGACGCGATGGAAAATGACTTTAAGCAGCTTGAGGCAAAGACGGACAGGCACAGCCTTACTGTGTTAGTGAGCAAAAAGGGAAAGCTCACAATCAAGGAAAAAGTACTTGCAGCACCCGGTCAAAACACCTCGCAAACAGACAAAACCGCTTTTGCACACAACAAGGAAAAACAGTATATTCTGCCACAGGATACACCCATCCCGTTTTTGGTGGAGCTTGGGGTACAGACTGCCGAAGGGAAAATCGTAAATTCCAAATACGACAAATTCCGCCAGATTAACCGATATCTCGAGTTTGTCCGCGACATTTTGCCTGCGCTTGAATATGAGGAAGGAAAGACGCTTAATATCATTGATTTCGGCTGCGGTAAGTCTTATCTAACCTTTGCGTTATACTATTATCTGAAAGTAATAAATCAATACAACATTCGTGTCACAGGGCTTGATTTAAAAAAGGACGTCATCGAATCCTGTCAGGCGCTTGCGGATAAATTTGGATATGATGGGTTAAAATTCCTTGTAGGAGATATCAGCGACTATGAGGGAGCAACACAGGCAGATATGGTAGTGACGCTTCATGCTTGCGATACTGCAACAGATTATGCGCTTGCAAAAGCAGTCGGCTGGAATGCAAAGGTGATTCTTTCCGTTCCCTGCTGTCAGCATGAGCTGAACAGGCAGATTCAGTGCCCCGCGCTTGCACCGGTTTTAAAATACGGCATTATCAAGGAAAGAATGGCCGCGCTGCTGACCGATGCAATCCGCGCAAATCTTTTGGAAAATCAGGGATACGATACCCGGCTGCTTGAATTTATTGATATGGAAAACACCCCCAAAAACCTGTTAATCAGGGCAGTAAAAAAAGAACGGATACGCTATAAGGCAGGAACGCAGCAGCTTGAGGAGCTTGAAAAATTTTTGAACGTCAGCCCCATGCTTGAAACGCTTTTGAATATGAAATAGACATGGAGGGCATATATGAAGAACGCGATCAGTAAGGTGATTGTCTGCCTTGCGGTATTTATCCTTACTCTTTTTGTGAGCAGCAGCATCTACAATAAGGGAAACGAGGAAATGACGGCGAATATGGCAGAAGCGTCGCTCCCGTTGGTGCATATCACCACAAACGGCATTCCCCACAATTACATGCATGGACTACGACAGGAGCTGAACGGAAGTTTCTTCAGGGATACCATTACGCCGCTCGGAGAAGGAAGATCGCTTGGCTTTATCATTGATAAATATGGAAACAGCATTGATAAAATTTCCTTTGAGGTGCGCAGCATTGACGGAGAGCGGCTTGTAGAGAGCACACCCGTAGAAGATTACACCGAGGACGCAGAGCAGATCAACGCAACTGTGACCATTAAGGATTTGATTGAAACCGGCGTGGAATATAACTGGATTCTGATGTTGGAAACCGGAGGGGAAACGGTACGCTATTATACGCGCATTATTGACGGCACGGAGTACCAAACTGTGGAGAAACTTGCTTTTGTAAAGGATTTTCACGAAAAAACGTTTGATAAGGAGAAAGCAAATGATCTTGTGACATATCTTGAGCCAAATGCAAAGGGTGACAACACGACACTCAGCTATGTGGATATCCATTGCAGTTTAAACCAGGTAACATGGGCTGATTTAAATGTGAAAAAGCTGACGGAGCCGCAGGTCGTAATCAGCGAAATTGACGCGAGCACCGCTTCCATAAAATTATATTACCGCGTGCAGACTACCGGAAGCGGTCCATGGAGCAAGGAAAAATATACGTATAATATTGTAGAATTTTTCCGTATCAGATATACGGAGGACAGAATTTATCTGCTCGATTATGAGCGTACGATGAACCAGCTGTTTGATCCGGAAGCAGATGTCTATGCAAGCAATAAAATTATGCTTGGGATCAGAAACAGTAACGTCACGATGCTTGAGAGCGACGGCGGTTCCAACCTTGCCTTTGTCAATGAAAACCAGCTTTTCTGTTATCATGCGGTAGATAAAAAGATGGCGTATCTTTTTAGCTTTTATGACGGGGAAGATCCGCGCAGCATCTATGACAGCCACAGCATTAAGATACTGAATGTTGACGAAACGGGAAACGTTATTTTTATCGTATACGGCTATATGAACAGAGGCAGCCATGAGGGAAACATCGGCGTCGAAATCTATGAGTACAATGGCATGCTTAATACGGTAGAAGAACTGATGTTCATACCGTACAACAAGTCATTTGCCACATTAAAAACAGATATCGACCAGCTCTCTTATATCAATAAAAGCGGGGTCTTTTATATTTATCTTGACGGCGTGATTTTGGCGATGAATCTGGTGGAACGCACCAGCAGCGTGGTAGCGGAAAATCTCCAGCAGGGCAGCTTTCAGGTATCTGAGAGCGACAAAATGCTTGTGTGGCAGAACTCTGCCGATGCATACGACTGTACACGCTTAATCCGCATGAATTTGAATACAGGCGCTACAAGTGAAATCAAGGCGCAGGGAAACAGCAGACTTCTGCCGCTTGGCTTTATTAACGAGGATTTGATTTACGGAGTGGCGAGATATGACGATATAGAGGTGGACGTTTCAGGTGCAGTGACCTTTTTGATGCATGCGGTGTATATTCAGGATGAGCAGGGAGAGATTCTAAAGACGTATGAGCATGATGGAATATACGTTACGGGCGCAACAATAGCAGATAATCTGATTACGCTTACAAGAATGATTAAAAACGAGGAGACGGGCAATTATGAGGAATGTGAGTCTGATCAGATTGTGAATAATGTAGTGGACGAGACAGGCTACAATTCATCGGAGATTGTTGCCACGCAGAATTATGAAAAGATTGTGCAGATTGTGTTGAAAAATGTGGTTGAACCCCGAAAATTGAAACACACGATGCCGCTTCTGCTAATGTTTGAAGGCTCAAGGGAGATGAAGATAGAAATTGAAAATCCGATAAGCCGTTACTACGTCTATGGTAAATACGGAATAGACGGAACCTTTACACATGAGGCAGATGCGATCAAGCTTGCATATACGATAAACGGCACTGTGGTAGATGAAAAAGGCGATTACGTCTGGAAAAAAACTTCGCGCAGTACGAGAAATCAGATCATGGCGATAACTGGAAAGCAGATTGAGGAAAACAGCAGTGAACTTGCGACGTGTCTTGAGGTAATTCTGGAATTTGAGGGTATTGTAAAAAATGTCCAGCCGATGTTGGAGCGCGGTCAAAGTGTACAGCAGATTCTCGAAGAAAACTTAAACGGTGCAAGAGCTCTGGAGCTTCGCGGCGTGAGCCTTGACGCAGTTCTTTACTATACAAATAAGGATATTCCTGTGCTTGTAAGTCTTGAGGACGGAAGAGCAATGCTGCTGATTGGCTTTAATGAGCTGAATGTGGTCGTGATGAATCCTGCGACAGGAACCGTATATAAAGTAGGTATGAATGATGCCACAAATATGTTTTGGCAGAACGGGAATGCGTTTGTGACATATATAAAGTAGCGTTTTGTCCTGCGATTTCCATTTCGGCATGCCATTCGGCTGCACAAAAATATTGTAATTCATTTCCTGAAATGTTATAATGATTCATACAAGGCTAACAAATTTATTTATTCACTATGGAGGTATTTCATGAAAAAGAAACTAACGCTTTGGGCAGCGCTCTGTATGATGCTTGTATGCGTCATGTCAGTGACAGCATTTGCTGCGGGAACGGCAACCATCACACAGTGTATTATCAGTGGTGCAGACCAGATTACAGTTACGGCAACCGTATCCGGCGTGGCAAGTGAGGACGGAAATTTATACTTGTTTGAAATGAAACCGTATCAAAATTCCATTGCAGGAAGAGCAGACTTCTGTGCAGTGACACCAAATGCACCGACAGTTACCTTTACAACAACGCTTGATCAAGGCACAGTGAATTCTAAGTTAAGCTCAAGATTTGTGGTGGCAGCGAAAGCAGGCGGCGCATACACAGCGGTAAGTCAGGAGTTTTATATTACAAATCCTGAAGTTTTAGCGACACATACCGCAGTTAACCCGGTACCTACATCAATTAAGGGTATTACAGCAGACAATACAGCAATTCTGGTACTTCCGGAGCTTGGCGTACAGCATGCGAGCTATGAGCTTGCGATTGACCGCTTCTTTACGGCAGGAGAAGGTGTTTCTTATACGTATAACGGAAAGCCTTACAGCTTTAATAAGACAGTTGTGGCAGAGTATGATATGATTATGCAGCTTTTTGCGGCACAGCAGGTAGAAGTGACGATGAATATCGTAAACTACTATAATGCAGCGACGGCGCTTACGGTAAAACCTGCTGCAAGAGTAGGCGGATACAGACATTATGCTTTTAATATGGACGAGCAGGCAGGCGCAGAGTCGATTGAGGCTCTTATGGCATTCCTCACAGAGCGTTACAGCAATCCTGCAACAGGTTTAATTACAAACTGGATTATCGGTAATGAAGTAAACAATAACAATCCTTGGTATTTTGCTGGTAATTATGATGTGGCAAACTTCACGCTGGAATATGAGAAAGCATTTCGTGTATGTTATAACGCAATTAAGGCGCAGAATGCCAATGCAAGAGTACTTACCTGTATTGACCAGAGATGGACATGGGAAGATGGAACGGCAAACCAGTATGGCGCAAAGAAGTTTATTGATGCCTTTAACACAGATGTTGCATCACATGGAAATATTGATTGGGGCGTGGCATGGCATCCGCATCCCGTACCACTTACAACACCGAAGTTCTGGGACATGCCTTCCAATTATAAAGCGCTTCGTCTGATTAGCAATAATGCCAATACCAGAATGATTAATCCGCAGAATATGGACGTATTCACAAATTATATGGCACAACCGTCATTCCTTGCACCGAACGGGCAGGTGCGGTATATTATTATATCGGAGATTTTGTTTAACTCGCAGGGCTCCGATGAAGCAACGCAGGCAGCCTCTTTTGCATATGCATATAAGCTTGCGGAAAAGAATCCTTATATCAAGGGCTTTATCGTACACAGGGCAGTAGACGACCTTTATGAAAAGACGTCAGATAATATTGCATGCGGTATCTACAACTGCGATGCAAACGGTATGATTAGTACACCAAAGCAGATATGCGATGTATATAAGTATATTGATACACCACAGTCTGCTGCATATACACAGTTTGCGCTTCCGATTATCGGCGCGTCAAGCTGGGCGGCAGTAGGATGTAACTAAGAAAATATTGGACCTGTATTATGTGAGGTCAGCTATAAATAAAGCGGATAAGTTGTGATAATTTATCCGCTTTAGATTATTAAAAGGAACAAAAACAATGGAAAAGGTACGCCAAAGCATACTATACAATAGATATTGACTATTCCACTGACAATACTACATCAATGGATGTGCATAGTCAGCTTTTTTCAGATTATATTGTGTCGGGTGATGTTGTTCTTAATCCGCAAAGCACACACAAAAGTTTTGATTTACAATTGAAAGATAAAGTCGAAGATTTTGATCTGAGAGTGAAATATAGTGGTGAAGGATACCTTGGAATTGACTGTATTAAAATTACGAAAAATACAGTAGGAATAAGGAAAAATGCATTCCTTGCATGTATGGCAGTTCTTCTTTTTACAGTGTATTATTTGCTGAGAAGGAAGATTGAACAAAATAAACGTACACTTTTTCTCCTTGCTGCGATTACCTTTCTTTCCTGCGTGCCTGTGATGACACAGGGGATGTGTACAGGGCATGACGGCGCATTCCACCTGCTTCGTATTGAAGGGCTGGCGGAAGAACTTAAATTGGGTACGTTTCCTGTGCGAATGCAGTCAATCTGGATGGGGGGATATGGATATCCGGTCTCGATCTATTATGGGGATATTTTGTTGTATATTCCTGCAATACTTAGAATAATAGGTTTTTCTGTGTCGCAATCCTACAAAGTGTATCTGTTTTTAATAAATTTGGGTACGACGCTTATTACTTATATCTGTTTTAATAATATGATAAAAGACAGCAAAGCAGCGTTTTTTGGTACAGCGGGATATGTGTTTGCCATATATAGACTCACAAACGTGTATGTCAGGGTTGCGGTTGGTGAATATACAGCAATGATGTTCCTCCCTTTAGTCCTCCTTGCACTATATAGAATTTATACGGAAGATGCGGCAGACTTCAAAAAGTATATGAAAAACGCAGTGCTTTTGGCAGCCGCAATGACAGGGCTTGTACAGACCCATTTGATAAGCGTGGTAACCGTTTCGCTGACGATTGCGGTCGTCTGCATTTTGATGATAAAAAAGACGTTGCGCAAAAACACACTGATTGTATATGCATCCGCTATTTTAATGACAGTGCTGTTTAATTTGTTCTTTTTTGTACCGCTTATGGATTATTCAAAAAATGTATCTGTACAGGTGCTCAATTATAACAATGCGGCGGCTGCTGAGGTGATACAGGGAAAGGGAGCATATATAAGCCAGTATTTTATGTTTTACCAAAAGGTATCAGGAGGCTCAGGTACAAGTATTAGCGACCGAATGGCAATAACACCGGGGATTGTTTTGATGACAGCGCTGTTTTTAGAGTTTTATTTCTGCATAAAAAATCAGGACAGATTCATGCAATTTATGACACTGATGTCAGTATTGTTACTCTGGATGGCGTCTGATTTATTTCCGTGGAATTTTATCATCAAGCATGTTCCTTTCATGGAATGGCTGGAAAAAATACAGTTTCCGTGGCGTTTCCTGCCAATTGCGCAATTGCTTTTAGCATTATTGTTATGTATGCTTCTTGCAAAAATCAGACAGGAAAAGCGGGAACGTGCAGAGCTTGGACTGTTTATTCTGCTGATTGTGACAACAGGACAGATGTTTAGCGGAGTGATACAGGAGGGAAACTATGCGCAGCAGTATGATACGGCGGGAATTGATAGCTTTTCGGTTGGAAACGGTGAGTATGTAAGGGCAGATACGAACACGGATTATTTTAACGGAGTAACCCATACCAATAATGTCAGGATCATTGAGGGCTACACAAGACAAGGAAAAAACGCTATAATAAAATGCGAGGCTGAGGATGAAGGCGATAATGCATGGGTGGAATTTCCATTAATGCATTATAAAAATTATGCTGCTTACGGTGATGATAGGACTGCTTTTACTATTGAGGATGGTGACAATAATACAGTAAGGGTGATGATACCGAAGGGGTATAAAGGCACTGTTTCCGTAGTATACGAAATCCCGGTATTTTATAAAATGGCAGATATGTGTTCATTTATCACTGTGCTTGCAGCAGCATTGTTTGCTTTTGCAAATATTGGAAAGCGTAGAAAGAAGCGGATTTTAAATTGAGATCTGAATGGTTAGACAAAGGAATAAAACAATGGAAAAGATGAAGCAGTATATAAACAACAGGACAGTGATAATTGCTGCTGTAATATTGTGCATAGCGATTGCGATTGTGACGGCTGTGAGATTTCATGTATTTTGGCCTGTCAGCATTGCAGTAGATATGGAAGAGATGTCGGGAACTATGCTTACTGACGATGATGGAAGCAAATATATTTACAGCGGAAGCTCCGGTTACGTGTTATATGGACCATATATGGCGATTGACAGAGGGTACTATACAGTAGATGTTGATTACATTACAGAGAATGATTGCACAATGGATATGCATAGTAATCATTTTTCTGATTATATTGTGTCAGGTGATATCGTATTAAAGCCGCAAAGTTCACATAAGCGTTTTAATATAAGGATCAAGGATACGGTTGACGACCTTGAGCTGAGAGTGAAATACGGCGGCTACGGAGCACTTCGCGTAAATAGTATTACAATCACGCAAAATACGGTAGGGATAAGAACAAATGCGTTTCTTGCGTTTGCAGCCGTAATTCTTTTTACGGCTTGTTATTTGTGCAGGGAAAAGATTGAGCAGAATAAATTCACAATTGCCGCACTTGCTGCAATTACATTTCTCTCTTGTGTACCTGAGATGACACGGGGGTTATGTGTAGGACATGATGGCACATTCCATCTGCTTCGCATTGAAGGTTTGGCAGAGGGGCTTCGGTTGGGGGAATTTCCTGTGCGAATGCAGCCAAACTGGATGGAGGGCTACGGATATCCGGTATCCATTTATTATGGAGACATTTTGCTGTATATACCTGCGCTGCTCAGGATAATTGGATTTTCTGTGACACAGTCTTACAAAGCATATTTGTTTTTCATCAATCTTGGCACAACCCTTGCGGCATATGTGTGCTTTCATAAGATTGTAAAAAACAACAGAGCGGCGATGTGGGGGACGGCAGGATATGTATTTGCTATATATCGCCTCACGAATGTATATGTAAGGGTTGCAGTAGGAGAATATACAGCAATGATGTTCCTCCCTTTAGTCCTCCTTGCAATATATAGAATTTATACGGAAGATGAGACAGACTTCAAAAATTATATAAAAAATGCGGTACTTTTGGCTGCTGCAATGTCCGGACTTGTGCAGACACATCTGATTAGCGTGGCGACAGTGTCGTTAACAATAGCGATTGTTTGTATTTTGATGATAAAAAAGACATTACGCAAAAGTACGCTGCTTGTATATGTTGTTGCTGTTGCAATGACTGTTGTGGTCAATTTATTTTTTCTTGTACCGTTTCTTGATTATTCCAAAAACGTGCCGGTGGAGATTCTTAATGATACTGAGGAGGCTGCGGCGGGAACGATACAGGGAATGGGAGCGTACATAAGCCAGTATTTTATGCTTTATCAAAAATCCTTTGGAACATCAGGAAAAAATATTGGGGACCGCATGGCGATAACGCCGGGAATTGTGCTGATGGCGGCGCTCTTTGTGGGAATTTATTTCTGTATTAAGTACCGCGACAAAACGATAAGATTTATAACGCTGATGTCGGTGCTGATACTTTGGATGGCTTCCAATCTGTTTCCGTGGAATTTTATGATTCATCATGTGCCTTTTATGGGATGGATTGAAAAAATACAGTTTCCCTGGCGGTTTTTGCCGATTGCACAAGTGCTTTTGTCACTGCTTTTGTGTATGTTATTTCTAAAAATGGAAGAGGAAAAGCGTGAGCATATAGAGCGTGTGCTGCTTATTTTGCTGATTGTGACGACGGCACAGATGTTTAGCGGAGTGATACAAGAACGTACTTATGTTGAAAAATATGACTCCGCGGAACTTGACAGCTTTTCACTGGTTTTTGGTGAATATGTAAGAACAGGAACGGATATTGACTCTTTTGACGGAGTGTTATATGCCAATAACGCGGAGATAATCGAGGGGTACACAAGGCAGGGAAAGTATGCTATAATGAGATGCGAAACTATAGATGATAGTGGTGATGCTTGGATAGAACTTCCGATAATTCATTATAAAAATTATGCTGCGTATGGTGAAAATGGAATCAGGCTTGGTATTGTGGACGGCGTCAATAATGTGGTCAGGGTGATGCTCCCTGACGATTACAGCGGAGTTGTGGTTGTAACATATGAAATCCCGCCATATTACAAAGTAGCAGATATCTGTTCACTGGCCGCAGTGATCCTGATAGGAGCGATGCTCTTTTTGTTTCATAGAAAGCAGATTATAACAATAAAGAAAAGCAAATGAAAGAAAGGTGGAGGCTGAAACAATGTATCAAAAGGTTTCAACAAACATGAACTTTGTAGACCGCGAGAAAGAGGTTGAGAAGTTTTGGAAGGACAACGATATTTTTAGAAAGAGTATGGAAAGCCGCAAGCAGGGCAAGACCTACACATTTTATGACGGACCGCCTACGGCAAACGGTAAGCCGCATATCGGTCATGTACTGACGCGCGTCATTAAGGATATGATTCCCCGCTACCGCACAATGAAAGGGTATATGGTGCCGAGAAAGGCAGGCTGGGATACACATGGACTTCCGGTGGAGCTGGAAGTTGAGAAGCTGCTTGGATTAAACGGCAAAGAACAGATTGAAGAGTACGGTATGGAGCCTTTTATCAAAAAGTGTAAGGAATCCGTATGGAAATATAAAGGAATGTGGGAGGATTTCTCAGGTACAGTCGGTTTCTGGGCAGATATGGACGATCCCTATGTTACGTATCATGACGATTTTATTGAGTCGGAATGGTGGGCGTTAAAAGAAATCTGGAACAAAAAGCTGCTGTACAAAGGCTTTAAAATCGTACCTTACTGTCCCCGCTGCGGTACGCCGCTTTCTTCGCAGGAGGTCGCACAAGGGTATAAAACAGTTAAGGAGCGCTCGGCAGTTGTACGTTTTAAGGTAGTCGGTGAAGATGCTTATTTTCTTGCATGGACAACCACACCTTGGACACTGCCTTCCAATGTGGCGCTTTGTGTTAATCCGGACGAGATATACTGCAAGGTGAAAGCAGTTGACGGCTATACGTATTACATGGCGGAGGCGCTGCTTGATAAGGTGCTTGGCAAGCTGGTTGAGCATGAGGGTGATAAAGCATATGAAATCGTGGGAACATACAAGGGAACCGATTTAGAGAGAAAAGAATATGAGCCACTGTTTGATTTTGCGGCAGGGATTATCGAAAAGCAGCACAGGAAAGCGCATTTTATCACCTGTGACAATTATGTTACAATGACGGACGGTACCGGTATCGTACACATTGCGCCTGCATTTGGTGAGGATGATGCCAATGTCGGCAGAAAGTATGAGCTTCCTTTTGTGCAGCTTGTGAATGGCAAAGGCGAGATGACCGAAGAGACGTCATATGCCGGTGTGTTTGTGAAGAAAGCAGATCCGATGATTCTAAAGGATTTGGAGGACAAGGGGCTTTTGTTTGACGCGCCGAAGTTTGAGCATGAATATCCGCACTGCTGGCGCTGTGACACGCCGTTGATTTACTATGCGCGTGAGTCATGGTTTATTAAGATGACGGCTGTGAAAGATGATTTGGTAAGAAATAACAATACCGTAAATTGGATTCCGGAATCAATCGGCAAAGGTCGTTTCGGTGACTGGCTGGAGAATATTCAGGACTGGGGCATTTCGCGTAACCGTTACTGGGGTACGCCGCTCAATGTGTGGGAGTGCGAGTGCGGCCATCAGGAGTGCATCGGCAGCAGACAGGAGCTTGCGGACAGAAGTGGAAATCCGGACGCGGTAAAGGTAGAGCTGCACAGACCGTATATTGATGAAGTGACCTTTCAATGCCCTGACTGCGGCAAGGATATGCACAGAGTTCCGGAGGTTATCGACTGTTGGTTTGATTCCGGTGCGATGCCGTTTGCACAGCATCATTACCCGTTTGAAAATAAAGAATTATTCGAACAACAGTTTCCTGCGCAGTTTATTTCGGAGGCAGTTGACCAGACACGCGGCTGGTTCTACTCGCTGATGGCGGAGTCAACGCTTTTGTTCAATAAGTCGCCTTATGAGAATGTCATTGTGCTTGGTCACGTGCAGGATGAGAACGGTCAGAAGATGAGCAAGTCAAAGGGCAATGCAGTAGATCCGTTTGAGGCACTTGAGACATATGGTGCAGATGCAATCCGCTGGTATTTCTATGTGAATTCCGCACCCTGGCTGCCGAATCGTTTTCATGGCAAGGCGGTACAGGAAGGACAGCGTAAATTTATGGGTACGCTTTGGAATACCTACGCTTTCTTTGTGCTTTACGCTAATATTGATCAGTTTGATGCGACGAAATACACAAACTTTACTTCGTATAGTTCAGAGTATGAGAAGCTCCCGGTTATGGATAAATGGCTTTTATCAAAGCTCAATACGGTAGTCGGCGAGGTTGACAGTAACCTTGAAAACTATCGGATTCCTGAGGCTGCAAGAGCATTGCAGGAGTTTGTAGACGAAATGAGCAACTGGTATGTAAGACGCAGCCGCGAGCGCTTTTGGGCAAAGGGCATGGAGCAGGATAAGATTAATGCATATATGACGCTTTATACTGCGCTTGTGACTATTTCAAAGGCGGCAGCGCCGATGATACCGTTTATGACGGAGGATATTTACAGAAATCTTGTTTGCAGCATTGACAAAAATGCGCCGGAAAGCATTCATTTGTGTGATTTTCCGACTGTTGACGAGAAGCTGATTGACAAGCAGCTTGAAGCGGATATGGAGGCGCTCCTAAAGACGGTTGTGATGGGACGTGCGTGCAGAAATACGGCAAATATTAAGAACAGGCAGCCCATTAGCACGATGTTTATCAAAGCGCCGTTTGAGCTTGGTAAGTTTTATCAGGAGATTATAGAAGATGAGCTGAATGTCAAGAAGGTTGTGTTTACAGATGATGTGAGAGCGTTCACGACCTATACGTTTAAGCCGCAGCTTAAAACGGTTGGTCCCAAATATGGCAAACAGCTTGGCGGCATTAAGGAGAAGCTTGCGTCAATTGACGGAAATGCAGCGATGGACGAGCTAAAGGCAAGTGGATTTATCACTTTTGATGTAAATGGTATAGAGGTGAAGCTTGCGGAGGAAGACCTATTGATCGATATTTCACAGAAGGAAGGATATGTTACGGAGGCAGATAATACTGTGACCGTTGTGCTTGACACCAACCTTACAGATGAACTGATTGAGGAAGGCTTTGTCTATGAGGTTATCAGCAAGATTCAGACAATGCGTAAGGATTCTGACTTTGAGGTTATGGATCACATTGTTGTTTACATTAGCGGAAATGACCGGATTGCAGATGTAGTAAAGAAAAATGCGGACGCGATCGGTGAGAAGGTTCTTGCCAATGCGATTCAGTATGAAAACGGCGGAAACGCGAAGGAGTGGAATGTAAACGGCGAGAAGGTCATAATTGGCGTGGAACGCGTTTAAAACTATTTTTGAATATCTTTGATATCAATATATCCCACATGCGGGTTGGAACGGCAAAATTTGTTGTGGCTGCATGTGGGATTTTAACTGCCTGTTAATAAAATTGAATATTATTTAATAGATAATCAATTGTAGATTCTCTGAAAATTTGTTATGTTATAGATAGTAGGAATGTTGCTACTGATAAGTCCGGTTTTTACCTGTTACCAAAACGGAGTGAACAGTAACGAAATCATTGCTGTTCATATAATGGAGGAATGTTATACAATGCAGATTGGAAGCGTAATCCGAACATACAGAAAAAAGAAAAACATGACACAGGAGGAGATGGCAAACAGACTGGGCGTCACAGCGCCTGCCGTCAATAAGTGGGAAAACGGTGTTTCACAGCCGGATATTGGGTTGCTTGCGCCGATTGCGCGATTGCTGGGTATCTCATTGGACGAGCTGCTGTCGTTTCATGAGGAGCTTTCCACTGATGAAATCAATCATATCATCAAGGAACTTGACGCAAAACTGGAGACAGAGGAATACGCCGAGGTTTTTAGATGGGCGGAAAGCATACTGCATGAATACCCAAACTGTAATCAGCTTATTTGGCAGGTTGCGCTTGTTTTAGATGTCAGGCGTCTGACAAAAAAAGTAGAAAATGCACAGCAGTATGCGGATACGATTAATCACTATTATCAAATGGTTTTGGAAGATGATGATCCGCAAATCAAAAAGAATGCAGCGGATTCTTTATTTGGATTTTATGTCAGAAAAGGAGAGTACGATAAAGCAGAAACGTATTTGCAGTATTTTTCGCAGGACGATCCGATTCGAAAACTAAAACAGGCAGAAATCTATAAACACAAAGGAATGGAGGAGGACGCCTGTAAGCTTTATGAACAATTGCTGTTTTCAGGGTATCAGATATTAAATCAGGTATTAAGTGTGTTCTATTTATTTTCAATGGAGAAAAAAGACTATGCGAGAGCAAAGGCGTATTTGGATAAACAAAGCGAAATGGCAAGAACGTTCGAGATGGGGAGATACAATGAAGTGTCGGGATATCTTGACTTTGCGGTCAGTCAAAAGAACGTAGAGGAGACCATACAGATTATAAAAGAAATCATGTCTCACATAGGAACGATAGAGGATTATGCAAAATCCTTTTTATATGAGCATTTGGGGCACAAGCAGCTAGGGGAATCTTTTTATATTAAGATAAAAAATAATATACTGGACTGTCTTCAAAATGATGAAGGGCTTGCAGATATGAGGGAATGTGATGAGTGGGCGCGTATGATGAAAGAGCTTGGAGTGGAGACTACAGTGTAACAATTGTTACACTGTAGTTTCCACTCCATTTAAATTAATATGCTCATTTTCTTCCATTGGTATCAGCAGATACTTCTGACCATCTATGGTCTGTGCCTTGACCTGCTCCGCCTTATCGGGCTTCATGCGCAGAAATACTTCCGCCCAGTTTTTCGCTTCTTCGGGATCAAGGGGAGCTTCCATTTTTACAAGTGTTTCTATTTGCTCCGTCTTTTCAAGGTTTTCCTGTTTGGTATCATTTAACTCCTGCTTAAGTGTGGCAACCTCTTCAAGCAGTTTAATTTCTTTCTTTTCTTTGTTATTTTTCTCAATCGCCTTTTCATTCACAAGATTTTTTACTACGGGAGGCTGGTCGCTGAATTCCTCGGTGAAATGATTCTGAATCAGCGCAACTGCGGCATCGGGAATTTCGCTGTCAGAGAGCACATCCTTTATCATTTCGGCAGTCAGCGTAAGCTCCTCAGGATCAATCACAACCAAATCCTCCATAGCTGCCTCGTGCTCCTCCACAATATCATTCAACTTCTCCTGAATATCAATCAGCATGCCGTCACTGTCCTCAATAATAGGAGCGATGGCAGCCTTTACGATACTGTCAAAGGCGTTCTGTTCTTCCGTTGCAGTGCGTTTTGCGCCGCAGCCTAATGCAGTTTCAATAAAGTCCCTGTGAGAGTCTTTCGCGTCACGCACATAATATGTAAGGGAATGAACATCGGAAGAGCGCTCCACAAAGGACGGGAATAGGAATCCCACATCAGGCATTCCGACAACGCGGTCCTGAATACGCACGCCGATACGGTTTTCGTCCGCGCGGTAGCCAAGCCCCGGCTTTGAGAGATTGACAGGGCATATGGCGCACAGAAGATAGTCGAAAACCTCATCCGATTCGTCGATTTTCAGGTCGTCATTTGTCTTAGTTATCACATCGTATGCATCATGGAATACTAAAATCAGATAATTTCCGACATAATCGTAATTCTCAATAATCATATCATAAAGATGCTCCAGCAATTCGGGATTTTTCAGGCCGCTTTCGCGAAGCCCCAAGAGATATTGCTGCTTTCCGCCGTTTTCTTCCTCGCTTTTTGCAAAATTAAGCTGCAAAAGATTATTTCCAATCGTGCCGGAAAGCGCCTTTTTGGCAATGTCCAAATATTTATAAAACTCTTCGTCGTCGAGATTCAAAAAGGTTTCGTTTAGTTCTACAACCTTATTTTTGTTGGAATCCACATAACAGCCGCACATTTTCGTGATCGTGCAGTTTTCTTTTTTAAAACGACGTTTTAGTTCTAAAATGTCCCGATTTCTTAACATAAGTACCCTCCTTCGTCAAAAAAGGAGAAGATTGCTCTTCCCTTATTGTATAAGCATATCATAAACATGGCGCAAAGTCTATTGAAAAGTCCGCTAATTTGTGGAATTAAATTATCAGTTTTTTGATGTAGCTGTCGATTAAAGAATGTCTGGTTAAACTAAGGCTTAATAAACCCCCTTTTTATACTATTTGAATTGTGAAATGTTCTCTTTAAAGTGAAATAACGAATAAAACTATACAAGTAATGCCCCTCCTGTTAAAATAAAAGAAAAACGGGAGAGGTTTTACTATGATGAGAAATCCGCAGCAGACAATCGGAAATTTCATTGACAAGCAAAACGTATCGTTTATCGCTTTCATTGGTTGACTACAAATATGTAGCAGAGTACATGTATGGCTCCATTGTCCGAGATATTATGATATGAACACAAGACAATCGAAAACGCTTGTAAGACCGATATATACTTTTTGGGCGGGTATGGATCTCCCCAATATGAAATATCAGATGATGAACAGTATTTGTTATGGAATGATGAGGTACGGGTCAGTATGCAGGAGATGAATTTTTTGTATATTGCAGACCTGAAAAGCGGAAAAAAGCTTCGGTTGAAAAAATGGGGATTTGATGTGCCGCTCTATGGTGTGGCATGGAACTGAGTGCTATCTGATTATCGGTTTGAATAAGACGATGAAGCGTTACAGACTTTGGCGGAATTGTACCTATTGATTGATAAAAAAATGACAAACTGAAAATTTAGGGTGTAAAAACCATAGAAATCTGTTATAATCAGAATAAGATATTGAAAGGCGGATTCTAATGAAAGTAGTTAAGTCCAGTGAAGTCAGAAAATCAGGTACGCAAGCTCTACGAAAGACGTTAGGTCCTGTCGGAATGGCAAGATACCTTGAGGAGTACGACAATGGAGGGAGAGGAGATTATACAAAAGAAAAATATGAGCAGCCGGAGTATTCTATTGAGGAGATTTTGGCAGGCAGAAAGAGTTTGTAAATAGGGTATAAATGGAAAGGAAATATAATTATGATGAAGCAGGCAGATAAAAGAAACCTTACAATGGTAATGGATTTGTATGAACTTACAATGGCAAACGGCTATTTTAATGACGGTGACATGGAGTCGCGTGTAGCGTTTGACGTGTTTTACAGGAAAAATCCCGACAGAGGCGGCTTTGCAATCTTTGCAGGGCTTGAGCAAATTGTGGAATATGTAGAAAATCTGCATTTTTCGGACGAAGATGTGGAATATCTGCGTTCGCTCAATACCTTTACGGATGCGTTTTTGGATTATTTGAAAAATTTCCGGTTTCATGGAGATATCTATTCCTTTCCGGAGGGCACAATCATGTATCCCAACGAGCCGATTATGACAATCGTAGCGCCCTTAATTGACGCGCAGATTGTGGAAACGGCAATCCTCACTCAGGTCAATCACCAGTCTCTCGTGGCGACAAAAACAGCACGCATTGTAAAAGCGGCGGCAGGAAAGGTCGTATCGGATTTCGGAGCAAGGCGTGCGCACAATATGGATGCGGCAGTTTATGGGGCAAGAGCTTCCTACATAGGAGGAGCGGCAGGCACGGCGACTGTGCTCGCGGGACAAATGTTTGGCATACCGGTCAGCGGAACGATGGCGCATAGTTGGGTAATGTATTATAAAGATGAGTACGAGGCGTTCAAAAATTACGCTGTGAATTACCCTGACAATACCGTACTTCTGGTAGACACATATGACACAATCCAATCCGGTATCCCCAATGCAATACGCGTTGCGCATGAGATTTTAGAGCCAATGGGCAAGCGGCTTAAAGGGATTCGTATTGACAGCGGTGACCTCGCATACCAGTCAATCAAGGTCAGAAAAATGCTGGATGAAGCAGGGCTTAATGACTGCAAAATTATTGTTTCCAACAGTTTGGACGAGCATACAATATCTTCATTGAACACACAGAAAGCATGCATCGACAGCTATGGCGTAGGCGAGCGCCTGATTACAGGAGCAACGAGTGACTACTCCGACGATACGCTTGCACTGCTGGGGGCAGTTTACAAGATAGCGGCAGTAGAGGAAAACGGTGAATTCGTACCGCGCATTAAGATTTCCGGAACCGTAGAAAAAATCACAAATCCGGGACTGAAGAAGGTCTACCGGATTTATGACCAAAATGGAAAAGCAAAGGCAGATCTTCTTGCTAAAGAAGATGAGCTAATTGACATGAATGGAGAGTTCCGTTTTGTAGATCCACAGATGCCCTGGAGAAATCTCAAATTTACAAACTGTACGGCAAAGCCGCTGCAAATCAAAGTATTTGAAAACGGCAAACGGATTTATGAGCTTCCGACACTTGCGCAAATTCGCGATTACGTGAAAAAGCAACTGAATGAGGAGATTTGGGAGGAAGAACAGCGCTTTATTAATCCACATGTGCACTATATGGATATGACGCCGGATTACTATGAGCTAAAAATGGGGTTGCTGCATGAAAAAGGAATGGTGACAGAAAAATAACACTAGATATTATAAAAGCATGGTGCAATTTTACTATTGTGGAACCTGAAAAAATAAAAATGAAATTTTTTGTCGAATAAATCAAACTGCTAAAACAAGCATAAATGCGGAATGGTAAGGCATATAATTTAAATGGGTTTTTGAAAATGACAAAATTTGACAAAAAAATGAAAGAAATATTTCATGGAAGTATTTTTGCTTGTTAAGATGAAAATAAAAAATATCATACGTTATGAATAGAACAGAATTTAAAATAACATAGGTGATTAAATGTGGAAAGATAATAATTTCCATTCAGATTACAGAGGGCTGCTGAAAACAGTAGCTCTTTTTGTGTACAATAAGTCAATTAAAGTCAATTAGAAAAATTTGGGACGCAAAAACAATATTCTCCGTCTAATGGATAGAAGCATGAAAAAATGTTTCCCGTGCGCACAAGAAGACAGAAAGGAGATGCACAAAATCAAAATGGAAAATTTAATACTTGAAGCAAAAAAAGGAAATTCAGATGCCTTTACCCGACTGATGCAGTCGCAGCTTCAGAATATGTACAAAGCGGCAAGTGCTATTTTAAACAATGATGAGGACGTGGCAGATGCCATATCAGATACCATATTAACCTGCTGGGAAAAACTGCGGCAGTTAAAAAATCCGGCGTTTTTCCGCACATGGATGACGCGTATCCTGATTAATAAATGTAAAGACATGCTCCGAAAGCAAAGCGGATTCTCACTGGTGGAGGAGCTTCCGGAGCAGCCTGTATATGATGCAAAATATGAAAATGTGGAATGGAAGGACGCGCTCAATGCACTGGACGAAAAACACAGACTGGTAATGGTGCTGTATTATGTGGAGGGCTTTAATACGGTTGAAATCAGCGAAATGCTTGATATGCCGGAGAGTACGGTGCGGAGCAGACTTTCCAGAGGACGTGAGAAACTGGCAAAAAGTTATATGGGAGGTAGAAAATATGAACGAGCGTGACACATTGAGCGTTCTGCAGTCGGATATTGTGATACCCGAAATCGTGCAGGAGAAGGCGAATATGGCATTTCAGGAAATCCATGAAATGAATGCCATAGACAGAAGAGAACAGAAAAACAATCAAATGCAGAGGAGAAAGCCACATATGAGAAAAAGAGGAGTAATTTTATTTGTTGCTGCAGCAGTTCTTGCGCTGGGAAGCATCACAGTGCTGGCGGCATACCAAAACTGGAGCAAAAGCCTTTCTGAGGAGCTTCGGATTACGGAGAAACAGAAGACGGAATTACAAGAGGAAGGAGCGGTTGCCTTTGCCATGCAGAGCCAGACACAAAACGGCGTCACAGTGACGGCGCAGCAGAGCATCACGGACAATTATTTTGCCCATTTAAGCTTTCGCGTAGAGGGCTACGATTTGCCAAAGGATGCGCAGGGGAACTATGCGGAGCCATGCTTTGAAAATATAAACATTATGGTGGACAAAGGAACGGATTACAATATGCTCGGCAGCTTTTATGACGGACTGGTAACAGGGCCGGAGGGCAGAGCAGTTTATGCGGATGGCTCCCCGATTGATTATGATGCACCGGGCAGTTTGGCGCGCTTTGTACGCGATGACGGCAGTATGGAATATTTGATTACGCTTTATAATGGAGAAAAGGGGTATTTTTTAAACAAAGAAGTTTCTGTGGAATTTGAAAATTTGGGGACGGTCTCTAAGGCGGAATATCTCAAGGAGCATGAGGTGACCGGAAAGTGGAGTTTTCAGTGGAACCTTCAGGGAACGGACAGCAGAAAGGAATATACGCTGAACGAGCCGCTTGGCGATACCGGCGCAACTGTAATAAAGGCTGAGGTTTCCCCGATTTCCCTGCATGTGGAGTACAATTTCCCGTATCAGACATATATGGAAACGGGATTTGACCAAGACGGCAATCCGATTGAAAGTGAACAGGTTGTCGAGGCGCCGCCGCTTGCAGGCGTGAAACTAAAGGATGGTACGCTTTATCAGTATCTGTGCGGCAGCGGCTCAGAAGGCTATTATCCGGACGATAAGAACACATACATTGCGACATTTGCAAATGACAGGATTATTGATACTAATGAAGTCGCTTATCTCGTTTTCAGAAAAAAGACGGACGGCTTGTATTCCGAAAGTGATTTTTATTTTGTTCCTGTAAATTGAATATAGAGGACATGAAAGGACTGCTTTGTAAGGGCAGTCCTTATTGTATACAGGAATGTATGTACAATAAGCTGCTGTTCAGACAGGACTTAGCATTTACTGCTGAGTCCGTGAGAAAACGTACCGGCAGCGAGTAAAAATCCATGCCAAAATATATCTCCATAAATTGACAAATAATTGAGCAATACTTATACTGTAATAAAAAGCGTTGAAGAATGTAATGTATATAATTACTAATATGGCATTGCAAATTTCATAAAATTTTAACATTTTTCAGATGAAGAGAAAGTAAAGCCGATAGAGACAATGCTATCAGAAAAGAAAGGGGCAGCTAAATACAAATGAAAAAAGTGACAATACAGGATATTGCAGCACAGATGGGGTTAAGCCGAAACACAGTTGCAAAGGCGCTCAACGGAGGCCTCGTATCTCCACAGACGAGACAGGCGGTGGTGCAGAAGGCATGGCAGATGGGATATGCAAAGCTGGATGAGGGACTTTTGGAGGAAATCAAAAACATTCACAGAAAAGTCAATACAGGCACCATTTTAGTGCTTTTTAATCACATGCAGTCTGAATTTTGGACAAGAGCCCTTACCGGCATCAGCAGTGCCGTAAACGACGAAGGCTATCGTATGCAGCTTCATGTGGTAGATGAAAATGACAAGGACGGCAGTGAAACACTGCGCCTGATTGCCGATGATGTGAAAGGAATTATATTTCTCTGTATTTTTCCGATTAAGTTCGTGAAAGGAGTGAGTAAGGCAAAGTTACCAATGACGTTTTTTAATACGCCGGTCAATGCGCAGGAATATATTGAGCTTGGCGACATTGTAAACATGGAAGGATTTTATTCCATGAATCGTCTGACCAATTATATCATTCTGCAAAAAGGCTGTGACAGGTTGGGATATCTCGGCTTTGCGGAAGGCTCGCGCATGGTACAGGCAAGATATCTCGGCTTTTTGAATGCCTGCAATCAAAACAAGATACATCTTGATGCGCAGCTTCAATATACACGTCCCCTCAATCAGGATAGTTTCAGCTATGCAGTGGTTGAGGAAATTGTACAAAATATGCCATATATCCCAGACGCGATTGTCTGCGAGGACGATGATGTGGCAAAGAATGTGTCGCTTGCACTGCTTCAGCGTGATGCGCAGGCGGTGAAAAATACAGTAATTACGGGTTTCAACAACACATTGGAATCAGATTTTTTTAAAAACGATATTGTTACGGTCGATGTACGCATTGAGGAGATGGGCAGAAGGCTTGTAAAATCTGTGGTTGACAGAGTGAATAATCCCACGATTGATCTGGCATTTCACACACTTGCAACCTACCCCCGTTTTTAAACGGCGTTTATAATATGCATTTATAATATGACATGAAAAAAGGCATAGCACCCTTGACAATAATATGTTAGAATAAAAGCAAATAAATACATAGTTACCCCTATATATAGAAAGAACGAGGAAATGGAACATGTCAAGTGTAAGCATTGGAAGAGTAATCGAAAAGCTTAAGCTCACAAATCTCACTCCCGAGATTGATGTCTCAAGCATTAAAATTCATCAGCCGGATATCAACCGTCCTGCGCTGCAGCTTTCCGGATATTTTGAACATTTTGAGGAAACAAGGCCGCAAATTATTGGTTTTGTGGAATACTCTTATATGGAGCATATCAGCGACGAGAAAAAACAAGAGGTATATCCGCGTGTCATATCGGAAAAAACACCATGCATTATCTTTTGCAGAAACCTGATGCCCGATCCGCTTTTTATTGAAATTGCAATGAAAAATAACGTGCCTCTTCTAAAAACGTCAAAACCGACTTCGGCATTCATGGCGGAGATTATCCGCTGGCTCAATGTTGAGCTTGCACCCTGTATTTCCGTACATGGCGTGCTGGTCGATGTTTACGGTGAAGGCGTGCTGATTACGGGCGAGAGCGGTATCGGTAAGAGCGAGGCTGCACTCGAGCTGATTAAACGCGGCCACAGACTTGTATCAGATGATGTGGTGGAAATCAAAAAAGTAAGCGACGATACACTGGTTGGTACGGCTCCCGATATTACAAGACATTTTATTGAGCTGCGGGGCATAGGTATAATAGATGTCAAGACGCTTTATGGTGTGCAGAGCGTAATGGATACCACAAATATCAATCTTGTAATACGGTTAGAAGACTGGGATAAAGAGAAAAATTATGACCGTCTCGGACTTGAGGAGAGTTATACGGAATATCTCGGAAATAAGGTGGTTTGTCACAACATTCCAATCAGACCGGGCAGAAATCTGGCAATTATATGCGAGTCGGCAGCGGTCAACCACCGTCAGAAAAAGATGGGATACAATGCGGCACAGGAGCTTTACCAGCGCGTGCAGAATTCGCTGTCAAAGTCAAGAGAAGACGAAATATAAAAGGAGACATAATCAATGAGTAAGTATTGCTTTGGAGTGGACTTAGGAGGAACGACGGTAAAAATCGGACTTTTTTCACCGGAGGGAGAAGTGATTGAAAAGTGGGAAATTCCCACAAGAAAAGAAAATGATGGAACAAACATTCTGCCCGATATTGCCAAGTCCGTATTGGCAAAGATGGAAGAACGCGGTATTACAAAGGAATCGGTGATTGGCGTGGGAATCGGTGTTCCGGGTCCGGTTGATGATGCAGGAGTAGTGTACAGGGCGGTCAATCTTGGCTGGGGCGTGATGAATATTAACGAAGTGCTGGGAGGGCTTTTAGATATTCCCGTTAAGGCGGCGAACGACGCGAATGTAGCTGCGCTTGGCGAGATGTGGTGTGGCGGCGGCAAAGGCTGTAAGGACCTTGTGCTTGCCACGCTTGGTACAGGTGTCGGCGGTGGAATTATCGTAAATGAAAAGATTGTTACCGGTTCAAAAGGAGCAGGCGGAGAAATCGGGCATATGCATATTGTGGACGGGGAACCTGATGCGTGCGGCTGCGGAAATCATGGCTGTTTGGAGCAGTACGCGTCAGCTACCGGAATCGTGCGTCTTGCGAAACGCAAGCTGGCATCATCCAATGAGGGAAGTGTGCTCAGATCCGCGCTGGAAAAGGATAATCTAAGTGCAAAGGCTGTGTTTGATGCAGTAAAGGCGGGCGATAAAATCGCATGTGAGATAGCGGAAGAGTTTGGCATGTATCTCGGAAAGGGATTTGCAGCCGTCGCGGCGGTAGTCAATCCGGAAGTGTTTGTGCTTGGGGGAGGTGTGTCAAAGGCAGGCGAAATACTTTGCGGGTATGTGGCAAAGCATTATGAAAAATATGTCTTTCATGGATGCAAAAATGCAGTCTTTAAGCTCGCTACGCTTGGGAATGATGCAGGTATTTATGGTGCGGCAAAGCTGGTGCTGGGCTGATTGGCAGAATAGAATTTTATTAGAGGGTATATCAATTGAAGAGAGAGTTAGTCAATGAATTGTCTTCCGTTATTACAGGAGGACGCGTTGCTACAAAGGAACCAATGTCGGTACACACAACTTTCAAGACGGGCGGTGCGGCAGATGTGTTTGTGGAACCTTCGAATCTTGAGGAGTTGAAAGCGGCGTTGAAACTGCTAAAGGGAGAACGTTTTTATCTAATCGGAAACGGGAGCAATCTTCTTGTGAGCGACCAGGGTCTTCGGGGCGTGGTGCTTCATCTTGCAAAGGGCTTTGGCGATATCAGGGTGGAGGAAAACACGATTGTCTGCGGTGCGGCGGCGACGCTTGCACAGATTGCAAGAGCGGCGCACGACCATTCTTTGAGCGGTTTTGAGTTTGCAGCAGGCATTCCGGGAAGTCTGGGCGGAGCTATTGTGATGAATGCAGGCGCATACGACGGTGAAATGAAGCAGGTGGTAAAGCGCGTGACACTGCTTGGCTACGAGGGCGAAATTGTGTCCAAAAGTGTTGAAGAGATGCGTTTTTCTTACCGTCACAGTCTTTTAAAAGAAGAACGCTTTATTGTGCTTGAGTCTGAAATCGTACTTAAAAAGGGCGATCAGTCGGCAATCAGAGAAAAAATGGACGACTTGGCGGCGAGAAGGCGTGAAAAACAGCCGTTGGAATACCCAAGCGCAGGCTCCACCTTTAAACGTCCTGAAGGGTATTTTGCGGCGAAGCTGATACAAGATGCAGGATTAAAAGGTTTTCGTGTAGGCGATGCGCAGGTATCCGAAAAACACTGCGGATTTGTGGTGAATAGAGGAAATGCCACATCTGCCGAAATTTATGAACTCATCAGGGAAGTGCAGAAAAGGGTGAAAGAAAGCTCGGGCGTTGACATCGAGACGGAAGTAATTTGTCTGGGTGAGTTTTATTAAATAGTAGTACAAATGTAAAACATAGGATAGAAAGGCAGGACTGATTTGAAATGCGGTTTGTGATTGTTACAGGTATGAGTGGGGGCGGAAAGTCGACGGCGATGAAAATGCTTGAGGACGCGGGTTTTTATTGTGCCGACAATATGCCTGTGCCCTTGATTGAAAAGTTTATGGAGCTGCTGGTAATGCCGGATAACGGGATTCAGAAGGTGGCGTTGGGGCTTGATGTCAGGGCAGATCAGTCGTTTGCAGACGTGAATCAGCTTATTACGAGACTCCGCCAAAATTATACATTTGAAATCCTGTTCCTTGAGGCATCTGATAATGTGCTTTTGAAGCGTTATAAGGAAACAAGACGTATTCACCCGCTTTCGACGGATGGGGATTTGATGCGCGGTATCCGGCGGGAACGTGAGCTGCTTGAGAGCATCAGAAGAACAGCGGATTATGTGATTGACACGACAAAGCTGCTTACAAGAGAGCTAAAGACAGAGCTGGACAGGATTTTTGTGAGCAATCATGCGTACAACAGCCTTATGGTGAATGTGATGTCCTTTGGCTTTAAACATGGGATTCCACAGGATGCAGATCTTGTATTTGACGTGCGTTTTTTGCCGAATCCGTTCTATATTGATGAGTTGAAGCAGAAAACAGGGCTTGACAAAGAGGTGCAGGATTATGTGATGAGTTATCCCGAAGCACATGCGTTTATTGACAAGCTTACGGATATGATAAATTTTCTGATTCCCAATTATATTAAGGAAGGAAAATACCAGCTTGTGATAGCCATAGGCTGTACAGGAGGACAGCACCGGAGCGTGACGCTTGCGGGCGAGCTTTATAACAGGTTGAAGGATAAGGGAGACTACGGACTTACACTGCGTCATCGTGATACGCCCGGCTAAACAGGAGGGGTTATGTCATTTTCAGGAGAGATCAAGAAAGAGCTGGAGAAAAAGACGTTCACTAAAAATTCGGCGAGAGCGTTTTTGCGCGATGCGTTTTTGGAAACAGGTTCTATGAGCAATCCCGAGAAAGGATATCATTTGGAGTTTGTCTGTGAGGACGAAGAGCGTGCAGGAAAACTGATCGAGACAATGCGGACATTTGAGATTGCTGCGAAGACAGTGCAAAGGAAGCGCTATACGGTTGTGTATATTAAGGAAAGCGAAGACATTGTCAAGCTGTTAAATGTAATGGGTGCGCATAATTGTCTGATGAATTTGGAAAATCTGCGTATATTAAAGGATATGCGCAATTCGATTAACAGGCGGGTAAACTGCGAGACTGCCAATATTTCAAAGACGGTCAGCGCGGCGAATAAACAGATAGAAGATATTCAATATATCAAGGAGCATTACGGTTTTGACGATTTGAACGAAAATTTGCGGGAAATGGCAGTAATAAGGCTGGAATATCCCGATGCGACTTTAAAGGAGCTTGGAGCGTATCTTGTGCCACCGGTAGGAAAATCGGGAGTAAATCACAGGTTAAGAAAACTAAGCGAGCTGGCAGATTCAATACGAGGAAAGGAAAAATGAGCAGGAAGGCATTGTTTATATTAAACCCCCACTCAGGGAAGGGACTGATTAAAAATCATCTTTTGGAGATTACGGATATTCTTGTGAAGGCAGATTACGAGGTGACGGTGTACCCGACACAGAGCCGCGGAGATGCAAAGCGTCTGATGAGAGAGCGCGATAAATGCTACGAGCTTGTGGTGTGCAGCGGTGGAGACGGTACGCTTGATGAGATTGTCACAGGTATGGTTCAGTCAGGCTTTAAGACGACGATCGGATATATTCCGGCAGGAAGCACCAATGATTTTGCAAAGAGTCTGAAAATCCCGTCTACAATGAAAAAAGCGGCTGAAATCGTTGCACAGGGAAATGTGTTTTCGTGTGATATCGGACGATTTAACAAAGATATATTTGTTTATGTTGCAGCGTTTGGGATTTTTACGGAGGTTTCCTATGAGACGCCGCAGGAGATGAAGAATATGCTTGGTCATATGGCATATCTTTTGGAGGGAGTTAAACAGCTTGCTAACATCAAGTCATATCCGTTAAAAGTGACATATGTGTCAGAAAATGGAGAAGAGATTGTAATTGAGGGCGACTTTATCTATGGAATGGTAACGAACTCACATTCGATAGGCGGCTTTAAGAGTATTGCAGGAAATGTATTTAAAGGTAAAATTGATTTGAATGACGGGCTGTTTGAGGTCACTTTAATCAAGGTTCCCAAAAATCCGATGGAACTCAATTCTATACTGGCAGCGATAGCGATAGCAGATATTGACACAAAATACATGTTCAATTTTAAGTCAGGTAAGCTGGTATTTGAATCGGAGGAAGAGGTGGCATGGACACTTGACGGGGAATATGGCGGAAAGCATACCAGAGTAGTGCTTTTAAATGATAAAGAAGCAATGGATATTATTGTCAAATAGTATCCTGTTGTCAAAAAGTAAAAAGGAACCGTATCGTTTTGGGGTACGGTTCCTTTTTGGCAGATTGTTTCGGTTTTATTCCAAATTCAGACGCTTCGTCATCATGTGCAGATTAATAATATGCATAATAACAGAAACAGCCACAGCCCAAAGCAATGAGATAATCATCGTAGGAGAAATCACCTCAAACAATGGAATGGTTTCCGAGAGCGCCTCCGCCCGCAGCATTTTGGAGTATGTTGGCAGCATTGCTAAGTAAGAGACAAACTGCTGGATGCTCATAACACAAAAATAAGCGATAATTGCCCCGATAATGCGATGCTTCGTAAAAAGCTGTCCAAGCGATACACAGCCAAGCACTGTCATAATTGCCGAAATACACGCAACTACCATAAAAATAATATAAAATGTCACAAAAGCGCCAAAACTGATTCCATATTCTTCTCTAAAAGATTCTGACAAGTCTGACAATAATTCGGCAACCTGACGCTCTAAAAAAATACGGTCATAACTGCCTACATGTGTATAAATTGCGCCAAGAAGAATCAGGACTGTGGCAAGTATCCCTGCAAGCATTGCTAAATAACACAAAACGGAAGTAATTGTTTTTGCCGCCAGGAGCGTTCCGGATTCAACAGGCAGCGTATGTGTCAGATATCCCTGATCGGTGTAAGTCGTTTTGTAAAACCGGATCGCAATAATCAGCATGGTTCCGACCGAGCAGCCGATAATGCCGAAATAATAGAGCAGGAAACACAGAAGAAGCGACATTACCGTTAATCCTGCGGTAACATCATCCATTTTTGGATTTATTGTAAAGATAATAATACACGCAAGCAATGTCGTACCGCCGAGAATTCCAAGCATAATCAAAAGCGGAAGGCGAAGCCCTCTCCATTCGTATTTCATCAGTTTACCTAACATGCATATACCTCCCTGAAATAAGCGTCCACAGACTTATTCTGCTGATCTCTGATAGCGTCTACCGAGGTGTAAAGCATAAGCGAGCCGTTTTTCATAAAAATCACATCATCAAGCACATTCTCAATATCGGAAATTAAATGTGTTGACAATATAATCGTAGAGTTCGGGTTGTAGTTCGTGATAATCGTGCGCAAAATATAATCCCGCGCAGCAGGGTCAACGCCTGCAATCGGCTCATCAAGGATATAAAGCTCAGCATTGCGGCTCATCACAAGGATCAGCTGTACCTTCTCTTTTGTGCCCTTTGAAAGCGTTTTTAGTCTTGCCTCAGGACTAATCCCAAGCGACTCTAGCATGGAATAAGCCTTTTCCTTTGAAAAATCTTCGTAAAAATCGCCGAAATAATCAACCATCTGCCGTACCTTCATGCCGTTATCAAGATAAGTACGCTCAGGCAGGTACGAAATCACGCGCTTGCTTTCCGCGCCCGGAAACATACCATTAATATACACCGTTCCGCTTGTCGGTGCAAGCAGTCCGTTAATCATTTTGATTAATGTCGTCTTTCCGCATCCGTTTGGCCCTAACAAGCCGATAATCCGTCCACGTGGAACCGTAAGGCTCATATGAAACACCGACATATAATTTCCCATTCCGGGATAGCGTTTGCACAAATCATTAATCTGCAGCAGCGGCGCTGCATTCATATATTGCTCATTCATAAAGATTTCCTCCCTCTCATAATTTAATCGTTCGTATGATTTGCATTGTTTGTCGTATTTGCATTTTGGTTAATCAGAAAAATAATATCGCTGTCAGAATATCCAAGCTGCCGCATATTGGCAAAAAAGCTGTTCGTCTGTGTGACCGCCATCTGATGCTTTGCGTTCTCAATCAACTGCGTATCCGCTGTCACTACGCGTCCCATGTTCCGCTGCGTCATGACAAGTCCGCTGCGTTCCAGCTCCGCAAAGGCGCGCTGCATGGTGTTTGGATTGACACTTGCCTCGGCTGCCAAATCCCTGACACTTGGAAGCCACTCTCCCGGCTTGTATATCCCGCATACGATCCGCACTTGGAGCTTTTCCAGAATTTGTGCATAGATTGGACGGTCAGAATTTAATTCCCATGCCATAAATTTGTCTCCTTTCGTACCGATTTCATACCCGTTTCGTCAGTGTGTCGGTGTGTTGCTTTAATGATACACTAATACAATAATACATATGGCAGTACTTGTCAATCCAAATATAAAAAATAAATAAAAAATTCCTAAAAATTCAGGATATATTTTGTGAAAATTATAGCACAAAGTAAACGGTAAAGCAAAAAATGCATACAAAAAATGCAAATCATATCGCAAAATCAACTGAATTATGCAGATATTGTCAGTTTCGCAAGCTTGCGGAATATTGACAAATTTTTTTGATTAGTCTAAGATAGAAAGGAATATCGCGTTTTGGAAGGACTGAAGATGATGAATGAAGATACATCATCAATTTTTTAGCACGATATTTTATATTTAATGATGCATCTCTACAAGGGAACTGTGCATCTACAAAAGTGTGCATCTGCACAGATGCAGGAAAAACATGCAAAAAGATAGGAGTGAGAACAGATGTTCAGATACATTGTCAAAAGAGTTATTCTCGCAGTCGCCACAGTGTTTATCATTGCAGCGATTACGTTTTTTACCATGAATGCAATTCCCGGAGGTCCGTTTGCCTCGGAGAAGGCGCCGAGTGAGGCCGTCAAAAAGGTTTTGGAGGCGCGATACAATCTTGACAAGCCGGTAGGCGAACAGTTTCTTATTTACATCAAAAATTTTCTTCATGGAGACTTAGGTGTTTCTTTAAAGACAGGAAGAAGCATTTCCACCGTAATCGGTGAGTCTTTCCCGATATCAGCAAAACTTGGCGGAATGGCAGCGATAACGGCAGCGATTGTCGGCTTAATTCTCGGAAGTATCGCGGCGCTGAAAAGGAACACATTCATAGATCGTTTCATTGTGTTTATCACCACGCTTTTTACTGCAGTTCCAAGTTTCGTGCTTGCAACGCTGCTGTTATATGTTTTCTGTATTATATTGAAATGGTCACCCGTGTTTGATCCTGACAAGACACATTATGTTCTTCCCGTCATCGCTCTTGCGCTGTATCCGATGGCATACATAACACGTCTGACAAAGACAAGCATGCTTGATGCGCTCAGTCAGGACTATATCCGTACGGCGAATGCCAAGGGTGTGGCAGGCTGGAAGGTCATTTTCAAACATGCGCTTAGGAATGCGGTGATTCCTGTGATTACCTATTTCGGACCGATGCTTGCATATATTTTGACGGGCAGCCTAGTGGTTGAGAATATTTTCACAATCGGCGGACTCGGATCAAAATTTGTCGCAAGCATTACAAACCGTGATTATACGATGATTATGGGAACAACGATGTTTCTCGCGATTATCATGGTAACGATGAATCTGATTACGGATATTATTTACAGCATTATTGACCCTAGAATTAAGCTTGACTAAACAGGAGGCAGACTTTGAAAGGAGCAAATTTATAGAAATGGCAGAGCAGAATACATTAAAAAGAAATGTGCTGAGTGCGCAGATCGATTTATCAAAATTTAATTTCGATGATTCCTCTTTTGAAAAAGCGACTGACGAGGAGAAAAAACAGCAGGATGTCATGAGCGAGTCAACCACATTCTTTAAGGACGGTATGAAAAAGCTGATGAAAAATCCGCTTGCTGTGGGCAGTATCATCGTATTGATTTTTATTATGAGCGTGATTATTGTAGCGCCGCATATTGTACCGTACAGCTATTCCCAGATTATCAGTGTCAACGGGAAACGCGACAAGACAGCGAAAAATTTAAAGCCGTTTGAATATTCGGAGAACGAGCTGGAATATATTGCTGAGGGCGGTGAGGTCTTTCCGCATATTATGGGAACGGACGCACAGTGCCGCGACTACTTTATTCGTGTGGTATACGGTACGAGAGTATCACTTGCGGTCGGATTGTTTGCCAGTATTTTGGTCTTGATTATCGGACTGCTCTATGGTAGTATCTCGGGGTATATGGGCGGTAAGGTCGATTTGATTATGCAGCGTATTGTTGATATTATCTATTCGCTGCCGGACATGCTTGTCATTATCCTGTTATCCGTTGTTTTAAATGAAACGCTTACTGCAAAGCTTGAGGGCACACCCTTGCAGAGTCTTGGCGTCAATATGATTTCGCTGTTTATCGTGTATGGCCTGTTATACTGGGTCAGCATGTCGCGTCTTGTGCGCGGACAGATTCTGACGATTAAAAATAATGAATATGTGCTTGCCGCGAAGGCAACCGGTGCAAAGAGCGGCAGGATTATCGCAAAGCACATTATTCCGAACTGTATCAGTGTTATCATTATTTCGACCGCACTGCAGATTCCGTCGGCAATCTTTACGGAAAGCTATCTGAGCTTTATCGGACTTGGTGTACAGGCGCCGATGCCGTCTCTTGGAAGCCTTGCAAATACGGCGAGAGAAGGACTTCAGAGTTATCCGTATAAGCTGGTGTTCCCTGCGGTGGTAATCTGTCTGATTGTGCTTTCACTGAATCTGCTTGGTGACGGTTTGCGCGACGCGTTCGATCCGAAACTCAAGAAATAAGGTTATTTGCAGGCTTTGAAAGAAGCATAGGTTGAAAAATCAGAAATTTTTCAACCGACAAATTTGTGCTGACACCCAAATTTGCGGGTTGTTGGCAGAATGGGGGACTGGTGTTAAAATGAGCGAAGAATATATTTTACAGGTAAAGGATTTACATACATCATTTTTTACGGACTCAGGTGAAGTAAAGGCGGTCAACGGCGTAAACTTTAATCTGGCTCCGGGGAAGATTCTCGGTATTGTGGGAGAGTCCGGTTCGGGAAAGAGTGTTACGGCGTATTCCATTATGCAGATTTTGGCATCAACGGGACGCATTGTGAGCGGCGAGGTGCTCTACCGCGGACAGGATATTACAAAATTTGACAATAAGCAGATGAAAAATTTCCGCGGTAAATGCTGTAGTATTATTTTTCAGGATCCGATGACGAGCTTAAATCCTGTATTTACGATAGGAAACCAGTTAATGGAGGCGATTTTGCTCCATACGGACAAGAATAAGCAGCAGGCGAAGGAGCGCGCGATTGAGATGCTTGAGCTTGTCGGCGTAAACGAGCCGCAAAAGCGTATCAAGCAGTATCCGCATGAGCTTTCGGGCGGTATGCGTCAGCGTGTGATGATTGCGATGGCGCTTGCGTGCGAGCCGGATATTCTGATTGCGGATGAGCCGACGACGGCGCTTGACGTGACGATTCAGGCACAGATTTTGGAGCTGATGCAGGCACTGCAGAAAAAGCTTGGCATGGCGATTATCATGGTAACGCACGATTTGGGCGTGATTGCGGATATGTGTGACGAGATTATTGTAATGTACGGCGGACGTGTGTGCGAGAGAGGGACTGCGGAGGATATTTTTTACCGCGCAGGACATGAGTACACAAAGGGGCTTCTGCGTTCCGTTCCGAAAGCGGACGGCAGCAAGGAGCGGCTTGTCCCGATTGCGGGTACACCGATTAATCTGCTGAACATGCCGAAGGGCTGTGCATTCTGCACACGCTGCGACGAGGCGATGAAAATCTGCCTGACGGAAGTCCCGCCGCAGGTTCAGATGCCGGACGGACATTTTGCGTCGTGCTGGCTTGCTTTTAAGAAGCTCAAAGACGGCACACTCGGCACGAGCATGTTTGACACACAGGATTAGGAGGTAAGGGAATGAGCAGTGAATATTTAATCGAGGTGGAAGATTTAAAACAGCACTTCCCCATTAAAACAGGATTTTTCAAGACCACACCTCTCAAAGCAGTGGACGGCGTTTCGTTCCACATTAAACCGGGTGAAACATTAGGACTGGTAGGCGAGTCGGGCTGTGGAAAGACCACTGTCGGACGCACGCTTTTACGGCTTTACGAGCCGACGTCAGGCACAATTAAGTTTGACGGTAAGGAAATTACGAATAAAAACATGGCGGAATACAGAAAAAACATGCAGATGGTTTTTCAGGACCCGTATTCTTCCCTGAATCCGCGTATGACGGTGGAGGATATTATCGGAGAGCCGCTTGACGTACATAAAATGTATTCGAATAAAAAAGAGCGCCGCGAGAAAATATTGGCGCTGATGGAGCTTGTCGGTTTGAACGCGGAACATGCAACGCGCTATGCGCATGAGTTTTCCGGTGGACAAAGACAGCGCATCGGTATTGCAAGGGCTTTGGCGGTGAAACCGCAGTTTATTGTCTGTGACGAGGCGGTCAGTGCGCTGGACGTTTCCATTCAGGCGCAGGTGATTAACATGTTTGAGGATTTGCAGGCAAAGCTTGGCGTGGCGTATTTGTTTATTGCCCATGATCTATTGGTGGTAAGGCATATTTCAAACCGTATTGCGGTAATGTATCTTGGGAAAGTTGTGGAGATTGGCGATGCCGATGAGGTTTATGAGCATCCGGTTCATCCGTATACGGAGTCCCTTTTGAGCGCTGTGCCGATTCCGGATCCGATTATGGCAAAGCAAAGCCAGAGAATCGTGCTCTCCGGCGATGTGCCAAGCCCGATGAACATGCCGACCGGATGTGCATTCCGCACAAGATGCCGTTTTGCGACGGACAAGTGCGCACAGGTTTGCCCGACGCTTATGGATAAGGGCGGCGGACATATGGTGGCGTGCCATAATCGGTAATATACGCAAGATATCAAACTTGTGTTCGGAGATGCACGTATAATTTCTTTTTGGATAGTTTACGTTGGCTGCGATTGCTTATCAATAAAACAACATCAAATTCAAATAATGATATTGACATCTTCCAAGAGGGAGTGTGAATATAGATAAAATCTGTTTTATTTAAAATCAAAAGGAGGAAAAGTATTATTATGAAAAAGAAACAGGTATTGGCTCTTTGCCTTGCACTTGCGATGGCGATGGGTTCACTGACCGCTTGCGGTTCGTCAAATGATGCGCCTGCAACGGATTCAAACGTTACACTGGTAGAAACGGAAGTTTCAGACAACGATGCCGGAACAGAAGCAGGTACGGAGAGCGAGGCAAATGGGGAGGTTTCAGGAGATGCAGTTGATCCTGCAAACTGGGAAGAATATGACGAATTAATTCAGGAAATCCGAACAACAACAGACTTTGCAGAGCGTGAGGCGCTCATGCATCAGGCAGAGGATATCCTTATGGAGACAGGTGCAATTCTGCCGATTTACTACTACAACGTTATGTACTTACAGAAGCCATACGTTTCAGGTACTTATGCAAACGCATACGGATTTAAGTATTGGATGTTTGCAGAGACAGAGGGTGACACACTCAGACTGAATCAGGCATCAGAGCCGGACAAGCTTGATCCCGCATTAAACTCTACGGTTGACGGTGCATGTCTTGCGGTAAACAGCTTTGCTGGTCTTTATACATATGATGAAAACGGAGATGTTGTACCCGATCTTGCTGCGGATTATACGGTTAGCGACGACGGATTGACATATACCTTTAATTTGCTCCCTGACTTAAAGTGGTCAGACGGTTCTGAATTAAATGCAAATGATTTTGTTTATGCATGGAATCGTGTCATTGCAGAGGAAACGGCAGCAGATTATGCTTACATGTTTGATGCAGTTAAGCACAACGAAGACGGAACACTTGCGGTAACAGCCAGTGAGGACGGACAGTCCCTTACAGTAGAGCTTGTTTCACCTTGTGCATATTTCCTTGATCTTTGCGCATTCCCTGCTTACTATCCCGTAAAGCAGAGCGAGGTAGAGTCAGGGGCTAACTGGGAGACGAATCCGGGCGCTTGGTGTCAGGAGGCAGGATTTGTTTCAAACGGCGCATATACGCTGGAGACTTGGGTACATGACGAGTCTATGACATACGTAAAGAACCCGAACTATCACAGAGCAGACGAAGTAAAGATTGAGAAGCTTCAGTTCATGCTCAGCGCAGACGATACGGCAGTTTTCGCCGCTTATAACGCAGGCGACCTTGATTTCGTGGCGGATACGATTCCAACAGATGAGCTTCAGACACTTTTAGGCAATCCTGAATTCCACGCGATTGACCAGCTTGGAACGTACTATGTAAGCTTTAATGTAAAGAGCGACCTTTTTGCAGACAAGACACCGGAACAGGCAAACGCAATGCGTCGTGCATTCGCACTTTTGGTTGACCGCGATTACATCGCAGAGAACATCGGGCAGACAGGACAGAAGCCGGCAAATACATTTGTTCCGACAGGAATGGCTGACGGTAACGGCGGCATCTTTAAGGAGAATGATGATGCATATACCTATCCGAACGAGGCAACAGCAGGTTACTTTGATCCGGAGGCATTAGATGAAAATGTTGAGGAGGCGATTGCGCTGCTGGAATCAGCAGGCTTTAAGTTTACGGACGAAGGAGTACTTTCGAACGAAACACCGATTACCTTCGAGTACCTCACAAACGATACTACAACACATGTTGCTATTGCAGAGGCGCTTCAGCAGGATTTCGGCTATATCGGAATTAACATGACAATCAAGACTGTAGACTGGAATGTATTCCTGAACGAGAGAAAAGCAGGAAACTACGACATCGCACGTAACGGCTGGCTTGCAGACTTTAATGATCCGATTAACATGCTTGAGATGTGGACAACGACATCAGGTAATAATGACTGCCAGTTTGGTAGATAATTGGGAATGAATTAAGAAGTGATATAGAGGGCGCGCACCATTTGAATGTGGTGTGCGCTTTTTGAATTGACCGATACTGATGGAAAAGATAAAGAGAAGTATTAATTAAATGATACGCCCCTTGTTAGAACACAGTGAAAATGTTACACTATAAATAAATCCAAATAATCCCAAGGGAGGTCACGAAAATGGAGCAGGACAGACTGTTAAACCAACTTATGGACGAAAAATTGAGATATTTAAGGCTGCTGGCGGAAAAGTACCCTTCCATACCATCGGTATGCAGGGAGATTATTAACCTCAAGGCAATCCTGAACCTGCCAAAGGGCACAGAACACTTTATGAGCGATATTCATGGCGAGTATGAAGCATTTTACCATATTTTAAACAATGCGGCAGGCGTCATCAAGGAGAAGGTTGACCTGCTGTTTTCCGACAGGCTTTCCGCGCAGGAGCGGCAGGAAATCTGTACGCTTGTTTATTATCCCGAGGAAAAGATCAAGCTTTTAAAACGGCAGAATATGGTGACGCCATACTGGTATCAGACAAATCTCAAAAATCTGACAGAGCTTGCGAAACTGCTCTCGTCAAAGTACACACGTTCGAAGGTCAGAAAGGCGATTCCGGAGGAGTTTAGCTTTATTATTGATGAGCTGTTACATGCGCAGCCCGATGAGGACAACAATCAGCTCGTCTATCATGAGAAGATTATAGAAACCATTATTGATATTGACAGCGCGGACGCGTTTATAGGGGCACTGTGCCGACTGATTAAGCGGCTTGCAGTTGACAGGCTGCACATTGTCGGGGATATTTATGACAGAGGACCGAAGGCGGATAAGATTATGGATTTGCTGATTCAGCACCATTCCGTTGATATTGAGTGGGGGAACCATGATATTTTGTGGATGGGCGCGGCTTGCGGGAACGAGGCGTGTATTGCGAACATTCTGCGAAACAATATTAAATACAATAGCATCGAAATCCTTGAAAATTCCTACGCAATCAGTCTTCGCGTACTAGCGCTTTTTGCGGAGCACACCTATCCCGGGCTTACGCCTATGGACGCAGCGCTGAAGGCAATTTCCGTTATTTTGTTCAAGCTTGAGGGACAGATTATCATGCGTCATCCCGAGTATGATATGAACGACAGGCTGCTTTTGGACAAAGTGGATTTGGAGCGCGGCGTGGTGCAAATCGGCGACAAGGAATATGAGCTGAACGACACCTATTTTCCGACCGTCAGCAAGGAAGCGCCATATGTGCTTACACAGGAAGAGCAGGAGGTTATTGACGACCTGCGTGCGGCGTTTACAAACAGCCATATGCTGCGAAAACACGTTCGATTTTTGTATGAGAAGGGAAATATCTATTTGTGTTACAACGGCAATCTGCTGTTTCATGGCTGTATTCCGATGGACGAAAACGGCGATTTTGACGGAATGCGGATTGGGGACACCATGTACCGCGGCAAGGAATACATGGATTATGCCTGTAAGATTGCAAGGCGCGCGTTTTTTGATACCTATGACCAGTCAAACAACGACTTTATGTGGTATTTGTGGTGCGGTAAAAAATCACCGCTTTCCGGCAGGAATATGAAAACCTTTGAGCGTACTTTCGTGGTTGACAAGTCCACCTATGACGAGCCGAAAAATCCGTATTACAGCTTTTACCAGCAGGAAAAGTATTGCCGGAAAATCCTGCACGAGTTCGGCTTGGACAGCTCGATTTCCCATATAATTAACGGACATACGCCAATCAAGGTTGCAAAGGGCGAGTCACCGCTCAAGGCAAGCAACCGCTTAATCGTCATTGACGGCGGGTTCTGCCGCGCATACCAAAAGACGACAGGGATTGCAGGCTATACGTTGATTTACAACTCGCATGGAATGCGCCTGAAGGCACACCAGCCTTTTGAGAGCGTTGTGAAGGTGCTTGCGGAGAATAAGGATATTGAATCGACCTCGAATTTTTTTGAAACGGAGAGCGACAGAGTGATGGTGAAGGATACGGACAACGGAAAGGTGATACTGGATACCATCAATGACTTGGAGCTGCTGCTTTTGGCATACAGGCGGGGATTGATTAGCGTTGGTAAGGAACTATAAGCTGGAAATAAAAAAGAAGTGCATTGGAGATAGAAGTCCAAATGCGCTTCTTTTGTTTTGCTTTCACTTTAAAATTTAATCCTGTTCCTTTGCAAGCTTTATTTCCTGCTCTTTCTGAATATCCTCGAAAGCGGAAATCATCGGTTTCTCTTTAGAACCTTTAAAGGTACGTGCAACATAATTTGTTGTAATTTTAATCACCGTACCGGAAAGCGCCAGCACGCCAATCAGGTTGGGAAGCGCCATCAGTCCGTTAAAGGTATCCGAGATATCCCACGCAAGGTCAAGGCTCATGGTTGCGCCAAACACGATAAATACCACGAAAACAATCTTGTAGATAATAGTAGCCTTCGTACCAAACAAAAACTCCCATGCCTTTGTGCCGTAATAGCTCCAGCCAAGCACTGTAGAGAACGCAAAGAGCAAAACGGCAAGCGCGATAAAAATACTGCCCAAATTAAAATTACCAAAGTTAAAGACCGTTCCAAACGCCTCGCTGACAAGTGCAGTCTGTTCATTTGCGGAAAGCATTTCTCCCGTATGCAGATCAATCAGCCCTGTTGAGAGAATAGAGAACGCCGTCAGCGTACAAACAACAATCGTGTCCGCAAACACCTCGAAAATGCCCCACATACCCTGTCTTACCGGCTCTACAACGTTTGATGCGGAATGTACCATTACGGAAGAACCAAGTCCTGCCTCGTTTGAGAATACGCCGCGCTTAAATCCCCAGGTCACCGCATTCTTTACGGCAAGACCGATTGCCGCACCGCCGAGGGCGCGAAAACCGAATGCGAAAGAAAAAATGGATGCAAATACTTCACCAATCATTCCAATATTAACAATAAAGATAATCAGCGCACCAAGTATGTATGCACATGCCATAAAGGGAACGACCTTCTCTGTTACCTGAGCAATTCTCTGAATGCCGCCGACAACGACAAGACCTGCAAGCACCATTAAGACAATACCTACAATCAGCGCATAGAGATTAATCTCCGTAGAACCAAACATCAGTGTGCGGTCAAGCGCCTCGATTTTAAAAACAGAAGTAATGTTGCTTGAGATCGTGTTTACCTGACTCATGTTTCCGATACCAAAAGAGGCAAGGATACAAAACAGTGAAAACAGCACCGCAAGCACTTTACCGATTACCGAACAGCCTTTCTTCGAGCCAAGACCGTCTCTTAAATAGTACATCGCGCCGCCGCACCACTCGTCCTGACTGTTCTTTCTTCTATAATAAATACCAAGCACGTTTTCCGAGTAGTTTGTCATCATTCCAAAGAAAGCCGAGAGCCACATCCAAAAAATGGTTCCGGGACCGCCTGCGGCAATTGCAGCGGCTACACCTGCGATATTACCGACGCCGATTGTGGCGGCAAGTGCGGTACAGAGCGCCTGAAACTGCGAAATGGATGATTTTTCACTGGAGTCCTTGACACTGTGCCCTTTTTTGAAAACGCCGCCGATTGTTTTCGAGCCGACATGCTTTGCGTGTGTCAGTTGGAAAAATTTCGTACGGACGGTCAGATAGATACCGGTGCCGATAATCAGCACAAGCATGGGAATGCCCCACACTACGCCGTTGATGGCACCGTTTACGTTTGCTATCAAATCAAGCATAAATTTCCTCCTTTTGCTTTTGTTTGATTTTTTCAGTGTTTCACAAAAAAAGAATATTCCATAATCGGCGCGTCTTTGCGTCTTCTGTGGAATATTCTCTTATATAATATTTATACATGTTTTTCGCGGAGTATGCAAGGAAAAAATGTATATTTATTAAAATTTTGTAAAATATCAATAAAGATTCTGATTTAAATAGCGTGAAATTTGTGTCATAAAAGGGAGGATGCCAAGTAATCTGTCGACTACTT
>CAJTMC010000002.1 GCA_910577115.1 uncultured Lachnospiraceae bacterium | reverse complement strand
GGAGAAGTGGTGGCAGCAGCTCCCGCGGATTGCAGATTTTAAAGAGTGACGGAACTCAAGTTGCCAAGACAGCTGAGACAACCGATACAAACAGCTCATTTATTGACACATTAGAATTAACAGAAGGTGGGGACTACTTACTTGGCGGAACAAACGGTGTCAGAATCTACAAGGTAGAAGTAACGACTACAGTAGAGAAAGAGATACAGGAAGTTAATTGCATCTTAGACATTGGAGAAGTAGACGAGTATAAAGCGATGACATCGCAGACGAACTTGGAAATCGGTGGCAAAAAAGAGTCAGTAGGAACAGATGGTTTCTTCTCAATTTACTACAAGGCTGAGGGAGCATCAAGGATAGAGACAAACAAGAGAGACTTTTCTGATGGATACTCAACCGAGAGAGGACTCAACTTCCAAGCAGGAGCAAACGCAACAGGACCGGCAGCGGCAATTCAGTTTAGTACTCAGGCAGAAGCAACAGTAAAAGTATACTGGAGAAGTGGCGGTAGCAGTGCTCGTGGAATGCAAATTTTAAAGAGCGATGGAACACAGGTTGCTAAAACGGAAGACACAACAGATACGAGCAGTTCGTTTATTGATACATTTGAACTTACAGAAGGCGGAGATTACTTACTCGGTGGAACGAATGGTGTAAGAGTTTACAGGGTAGAAGTAAAAACTACAATTGATAAGAATCAGGAAGAAGTAGTTCGTCCTGATTGGGCAACAGTAGATTCTCCTACAGTTACAGCAGCTCTTGCAGTTGACGAAAATGGTAAGAATAGCCTGATAGAGGTTACTGTTAATGCGTTAGTAGGCACTAACGGAGGCGACAAGGTAACTGTCGTAATGCAGAATGCAGAGGACACAGAAGGTGTGATACTTGCAGATGATAGTTCAACAGCAACTTCATCAACACACAAGTTCTCATTTGCGCCTGAATCATCTGGCACATATAAATTTATTGCAACACTTTCACGTAAAGATGAAACAGACACAAAGAATGGAGAATCTGAAGCATTTGCATTTATGCTTCCGCTTGGAGCAACTCACATTAACTCAATTACCAACCTTGGTAATGGTTCTGTTGAGGTTGACTGGGTAGCAGTAAAAGAAGCAACAGGCTACAAAATTACGGTAAATGAGAAGGCAGCAGAGGGACAGACAGGCAAAGAAGTATTTACAACACAGACAACAGATCCGGAAGCTTTGAGTTTTGTAATTTCCGATCTTGTTGTTGGCACGACATACGTATTCTCTGTAGCTCCGGTAAGAGGAGAAGAAGTTGGCGCGGCTGACACGGCAGAGAAGAAAATTACAGCAGACAAACAGCAGAAGTGGACATATGGCGCATATGGCGCAAGCGTTGGCATAACATCCGGAAGCTGTGGCTACACGGATGCGGATCATACGGGAAAACTCAAAGTTACTAACTACCCGAATGAGAATAATAAGGATGAGAAAGATCAGACAATTGATGATCCTGAAGACGTAAGAGTATGGTCAATGAATGGTTCCGGTAAGATTGTGCCGAACTCTACGGATGGTATTTCATTCTATTATACAGAAGTAAATCCGAATGAAAACAACTTTAAGCTGAGCGCAATAGCGCATGTAAATCAGTGGGCTTACTCAAACGGACAGGACGGTTTTGGTCTTCTGGCATCAGACAGGGTTGGTGTGAATGGAGACGGCAGTGACTTCTGGACGAACTCTTATATGGCAGTTGCAACCAAGGTAGAATACTACTGGGATAAAGAAAACGGTACAGTAGCCGATGAAGGCGACAGAGCTAACATGCGACTTGGTATCGGTACTATTGAGAGATATGGTGTAACAGCCGATAATTTAAGTCAGTTTGAGAATCCGCTTACAGTAGGCTCAGCTACGACAAATTACTTTAATACTTCAACAACACCTCTTGATACAACAGTGCATAAGGGAACTTATAACCTGATTGCAAATAATATCGGAGGACTTGGCGACATTGCGACAATTGCAAATCCGTACGAAGATATTTGGTTCCAGATCGAATTAAATAACACAGGTTACTATATCAGCTATGCTCCGGCAACAAAAGATGCAGATGGTAACTATACTTACGACGAAGAAGCAGTTGCAACAAACAGATATTACAACAGAGACAGACTGAGTCAGATTGATAAGGATCTCGTATATGTTGGTTTCTTTGCTTCAAGAAATGCAGATATCACGTACAAAGATATTTCATTTACGACAAGCGCATATGATCCGACGGCAGAGCCGGAAGAGGCAGACATTACTTATGTGACACCGAGCTATTCGGTAACTTCTGCATCAACAGCGAACAGTCCTGATTATGAGTTGGCATTCAGTGCAAACTGGGAAGGTCACGTTGTAATCAGAGATGAAATGGGTAACGAGCTTGTATCAGGCGATGCAGGAAAGATCAAAGATCAGATAAACGAGACTACAGGTGCATATACAAAGACTTATAATACGGTTGAGGTGCCTGTAAAACTGGGAATCGGTACAAATACCTTTAAGATAACATTCACTCCGAGTGGATTGAATCATGAGGATAAGGACAATTATTACAATCCTGACAGCAACCTTGAAAAATATCTTGCAGGAAGATCAGATAAGATCGGATTTACACAGCTGCTTGATTATACACCGCAGACATTCACGTTTACGGTAACTTACAAGGAATACGGCGCAGAAGGCGAAGCATTATATGTATCACCTTTGGGCAGTGCATCAGGTATTGGTACAAAGGCAAATCCTCTTGATATCTATACTGCAGTGAAGTATGTAGCACCGGGACAGACAATCTACCTGATGGAAGGTACTTATAATCTGTCACAGACCGTAAGAATTGAGAGAGGTATTGACGGTACAAAGGATAAGAGAATTTATCTCCTTGTTGATCCGGATGCCAAGTCAAGACCGGTATTCGATTTCGGCGGAAAGTGCGAAGGTGTGATACTTGCAGGTGACTACTGGTATCTCAAGGGCTTTGATGTAACGAGGTCTGAGAACGGAAAAGACGGTATCAGAGTCTGTGGTGAGTACAACGTATTAGAGCAGATGAATACGTATAAGAACGGAAACACAGGTATTCAGATTAGCAGATATCTCGGCAGCGACCTTTGGGATAACTGGCCAAGATATAACCTGATTTTGAACTGTACATCTTATCTGAATGCAGACAGCGGATATGAAGATGCTGACGGTTTTGCAGCAAAACTTACTGTTGCAGAAGGTAACGTATTTGATGGATGTATTGCTGCTTACAATGCAGACGACGGTTGGGATCTCTTCGCTAAGGTTGAGACCGGTGAAATCGGCTCTGTAATGATTAAGAATAGTATTGCTTATAAGAACGGATATGTACTTGTAAAAGATGGCGAGCTGTCTTTGGACGGTGAAGAAGTCAGTGCAGGTAACGGTAACGGCTTTAAGCTGGGCGGAACAAGCTTGTTCTCTCATCCGGATTATGCACCTTATCATCATACAGTACAGAACTGTGCAGCTTTCTACAATAAGGCAAAAGGTATTGACTCAAACAGCTGCCCGAATATTCAGGCAATTAATTCGGTATCCTTTAACAATGAGAGCTACAATGTAGCGTACTACACAAATGTGGCTGCAGACACAGATTACGTGTCAAACGGGCTGATTTCCTTTAGGACGGATTTCCTGACAGTAGGAGATCAGATGACGCTGGCATCTAGGAAGCCGGACAATGCCCAGAAGATGGATCAGATTTATAATGGCTCAAGCTATTACTGGGATCCTGCAGCAAACAGATCTTACACAAGAGACGAAAAGGGTGCTTCTATTACGACAGGCTCTTTCGTAAAGAAAACTTGGTTTGAATCAATCGACTTTGATGAATTCCAGGCAAACTCAAAAATTACTGAAAACGGAAAGACAACATTAGGCGGTCTCAGATATGCAGACGGAACGCTCAATATGCATGGTTTCCTCACACTGACAGGTATTGCTCCGATAGAAGGTGGCGCAGTTGGTGATGCGGTTACACAGCCTGAGGAAGATGAACTTATCAAAGAGGAGATACCGCCAGCTGACGAGACAAACGGTGAGATTAATAAGGGTGATGCAGCAGACGAGGGAATCGGCGGCGTACTGCCTGAAGACGTTCCGATGATGCCGACAGTAGAGTCAGGAACAACATTAGGCTTATGGATCGGTACGATTGATACATCGCTTTGTGGTTACACAGGTAAGGCTGTAAAGCCGACAATCCATTTGTATGATGGCACAACACTCCTGAAAGAAGGTAAGAATTATACCATTTCTTATCGTAACAATGTAAATGCTTATGTGAACGCTGAGAAAGAAACAAATCCGGCTTATGCAGAAGCATACGCAAAAGGAAAGGTTCCTACAATTATCATTAAAGGTAAAGGAAACTATGCAGGAGCTGCAATTGCAGAAAATAATCCTAGCAATACAACAATTAACGGTGCTATCGCAGTGAACTTCGACATTACACCAGTAGATATTGGAGGTGATGCACTGAATCGTGTTGCAGCAAAGGATATTGCGCTTGTAGAGAAGTCTTCCGCACAGAGGATTACACCGGTGCTTACATTTAATGGTAAGAAACTTTCAAGCTCAAAGAATAAAGACTATTCATATGAGATCTTTGATGAAGCAGGCAAGGCACTTGAGGACAATAGAGTTACGGCAGCCGGGAAGTACACAATAGAGTTTACTGGTCATAATAACTATACCGGAACAAGAACAGCAAATGTTTATGTTATCAGTGCAGACAATAAGAATATGCTTGCAAGCTCATTCAAGGTAAACAAGATTGCAAGACAGACACGCAGAGGTTATACAGGTTATAACAACACGGGCGATCCGATACCGGTAACATTGACAACAATAGGCAGCAGTCCGGATCTTATCGTATCTGATAAGAATGGAACACCGCTTGTAGAGGGTACAGACTATGAATTGAGCTATGTAAATAATATTGAGGTTGGTGTAGCAACTGTTATTATTACAGGTATTGCTCCGAAGTATTATGGAACGAAGGAAGCGAAGTTCAGCATTATTGCTCCGGATTTCAACTCATTGATATCAGATGGAATGCTTCAGGTTTATACTGGCGGTAATCCGGCAAATGGTGTCAGTGGTAAGGAGCTGTGTGATGCCGTACCATATTTAGGCAAAGCAGTTGAAATTAGCGGTCTTGGGCTTGCACAAAAAGTTGACGGTGAGTGGAAGGCATTAGTGAGAGGTGAAGACTTTACTCTGACGTACAGCAATAACAACAGAGCAGGAGCTGCCAACGTAATATTTAAGGGTAAGAACAACTTTAAGGGAACGATTAGAAGAACCTTTAAGATTACGCCGTATGACTTGAGCATCGAGGATGCGGATCACTACAATGCTATTTCTGGTACCTTTGCAAGAAATGCAAACGGTGCATATAAAGATTCTTTGGTAGTGAAGGCAGTAAAGGGCGCTAACAAACCAAGTGTTGTATTGACAATTAATGGAAACAAGATGATACAGGGTAAGGATTATACAATAACTTATAGAAATAATACATGGTCAACAAGACATAATGGTCCTGAAATTGTTATCAAGGGTAAAGGCGCGTTGAGAGGAACACTTGTAAAACCGTTTACAATTACGGCAAAGGATCTTTCTGATAGTGAGAATCCGATTACCATGACGATTGATGATGTTGGTATTTCCGGCAGATCAGGTGACGGCTTTATAGGTAAAGGAACTCCTAAGGTTGTTCTCAAAGACTCAAATGGAAAGACATTATCCAGCGGCTCAGATTATGATAAGGCAACAATCAAATATGAGAAAATAAGTGGTTCTGCCGGATCTTCAATCAGTGCGGATGGTAAGACAGCAACAATCAGCAGCGAAGATGACATAATGACAGTTAAAGTCACTGTAAAGGCAAAGGGTGGCGATAAGTGCCAGTACACAGGCGAGATATCAGGTGAGTATCGTGTGGCTTATTCAAAGAATTTATTGAAGAATGCGAAAGTACAGGTTAACTATGCTACGGATAAGTACTTTGAGGGAGGTAAGACGCACTTTAAGTATACAGGTCAGGATATCAGACTGTATCAGCCGATAGACGGTGCTAAGCTTAATAATTACAACATTCCGGACGAAGAGAAATATTATTATACGCTTACAGTTACGATTAATGGTGAGACTCTGAGATATGGCAGGGATTTTGAAATCCTGAAATATGCGGATGGCTCTGACAGCTATAAGAGAAATAACGTAAAGGGTGGAGCAACAGTAACCATTAAGGCTGCTGCGAATAGTAAGTTTGCAGGTACAAAGGTTGTTAAGTTCTACATTGGACCTAAGGACATCTCTGACGGAGTATGGTGGGAGCAGGTGAACTAATCAGGATTAGATTCAATTGCTTTCAACTGCAAATCGAAAGGCACAGACAATTTTGTCTGTGCCTTTCAGCATCTAAAAAATCCTATAAAAAACAAAAAACTTCTATGTAAGCGCTTTCATTTTTAACAATTTCGTAGTAAACTAAAGATATCAAAAAAGCAACTATATTGGAGGGTAAAAAAATGAATATTTTAGTAATTAACTGTGGAAGTTCATCACTCAAATATCAGCTAATCAACAGCGACAGCGAGGCTGTTCTTGCAAAGGGACTCTGCGAGCGTATCGGAATTGACGGAAGCGTGCTCACACATACGCCTGCCGGAAAGGATAAGGTTAAGATTGAGACACCGATGCCAAACCATACAGTCGCAGTAAAACTTGTAATTGACGCGCTGACAAACGCAGAGCATGGCGTGATCAAGTCGCTTGAAGAGATTAACGCAGTTGGACACCGCGTTGTACATGGTGGTGAGAAGTTCGCCACATCTGTTATCATAAATGATGAGGTTCTGAAGGCAATTGAGGAGTGTAATGACCTTGCGCCGCTCCATAACCCTGCAAATTTAATCGGTATCAACTCCTGCAAAGAGATTATGCCGAATGTGCCGATGGTAGCAGTATTTGATACGGCATTCCATCAGACCATGCCGGAGAAGGCATATCTTTACGGGCTTCCTTATGAGTATTATGAGAAGTATAAGGTTCGCCGTTATGGTTTTCATGGTACAAGCCATGATTATGTATCAGCGAGAACAGCAGAAATTCTTGGCAAGAAGAGAGAGGATTTAAAGATTATTGTATGTCATTTAGGAAACGGCGGTTCCGTATCGGCGGTTGATCATGGAAAGTGCGTGGATACATCAATGGGGTTGACACCGCTGGAGGGCGTTATCATGGGTACACGTTCCGGTGATATTGACCCTGCAATCTGTGACTTTATCTGCCAGAAGGAAAATCTCACACCGGCTGAGATGAACAATGTACTCAATAAAAAGTCCGGCGTGCTTGGTCTGTCAAAGGTTTCTTCCGATTTTAGAGATATTGAAGCAGCAGCAAAGGACGGAAACAAGCTGGCAGCAGTAACATTGGACGCTTTCTATTATAGAGTGGCAAAGTATATCGGCGCTTATACGGCAGCAATGAATGGTGTTGATGCGATTGCATTTACGGCAGGTGTTGGCGAGAATAATATTTCAGGACGTGTTGAAATTGCAAAGTATTTAGGATACCTTGGAACGGAAATTGACCTCGATAAGAACAACGTAAGAGGCGAGGATACGATTATTTCTAAGGATGGCAGCAAGGTAGCCCTTTTGTGCGTACCGACGAATGAGGAGCTTTCCATTGCGCGTCAGACACTTGCGCTTGTGAAATAAGCGTCAAGCGATTTTATAATATAGTAGAGATATAAAAACCGCTGATTGAATTATCAGCGGTTTTCGTGTATACTATATACGCGAAAGCTATTTGTACTGCGGAAAGGTAGCAAAGAAAAGAGGATAAAAATGCAGATCAAACTACCTGAAAAAGTAAAACAGATTATAACAAAACTGGAGGCAGCAGGCTACGAGGCGTATGCTGTCGGCGGCTGTGTGAGAGATTCCTTTCTTGGCAGAGAGCCTGATGACTGGGATATCACAACATCGGCGTCGCCTGCGCAGACAAAGGCGGTTTTCGGGCGTACGATTGATACGGGTATTCAACATGGCACAGTGACGGTAATGCTGGAACATGAGAGCTTTGAGGTCACGACATATCGCATCGACGGAGAGTATGAGGATAGCCGCCACCCAAAAGAAGTTGTTTTTACAAAAAACCTTGTTGAGGATTTAAAACGCCGCGATTTTACAATCAATGCAATGGCGTACAATGATAAGACCGGTCTTGTTGATGTGTTTGGCGGAATTGCCGACTTGGAAAATAAAATAATCCGCTGCGTGGGAAACGCGGAAGAACGTTTTACGGAAGATGCACTTCGTATGATGCGCGCGGTGCGGTTTTCGGCACAGCTTGGTTTTTCGATAGATGCAGACACAGAGCGCGCTATTGCAGCGCTTGCGCCAAATCTTATCAATATCAGTGCAGAGCGGATTCAGGTAGAGCTTGTCAAGCTGCTGTTGTCGCCAAATCCCGACTATATTCGAAAAGCGTATGATTTGGGTATTACGGCGGTAGTACTGCCCGAGCTGGATACGGCGTTTGAAACAACGCAGCATAATCCGCACCACATGTATACAGTGGGAGAACACCTGATGCACTGTCTTCTGAACGTCAGGGCGGACCGATGCCTTCGCATCGCCGCACTGCTGCATGACATTGGAAAGCCTGCCAGCAAAACGACAGATGAGGACGGGATAGACCATTTTCATGGGCATGTCGAAATTGGCGAGGAGATGGCGGTTAGAATCCTAAAACGCCTTAAATTTGACAATGACACCATTATGAGGGTGAGAATATATATCCGACACCACGATGACCAGATTGACCCGAAGGCAAAGGCAGTGCGCCGCAGCATGGGAAAAATCGGTGAGGAATACTTTTGCGGAGTGCTTGCGTTAAAGCGGGCGGACTGCCTTGCGCAGAGCTTGTATATGCGTGAGGAGAAGATTGAAGGACTTGACGCAGTTGGGGCACTTTATCAGGAAATTCTTGATAAACGGCAATGCGTCTCGCTTAAAAGCCTTGCAATATCCGGAGACGACCTGATTGCGTCAGGCGTGCCGCAGGGAAAACAGATTGGCGAAATTTTGTCAAACCTTTTGGCAGAAGTGATAGAAGACCCCTCGCGCAATACACAGGAATATCTGCTTGAGAGAGCAAAGCTGCTTTCCGGCGAAAATACGTCAGCAATCAACAAACAGAAGGAATAAATCCCCCTGTTTCCACATATTTATAGAATACAGTTTCGTTATTGTTCTTGTTTGAACATGTTCACATTATTTGAACATGTTCAAACAGAGTGAACAGTAACTACGGTTCCAAAGTTCTATAAAAGCGGAGGGGGATTTTTTAGTGAATGACAGGGCAGTAGGTGTATTAGAACAGTATGATATAACTGTGTCGCGCACATTTAAGGGCAGAGGAACAATTATCTGCGAGACGGATCAGGGGATGTGCGTGTTAAAGGAATATAGGGGAAAATCGGAAAAACTTGAGCTTTTAAACGGGCTGCAGGAAAAGATAGCGGACAGCATAAAAACTGACATTCTAGTCAGAAACAAAGATGGCGGTTTGGCTGTAAAAGACGCAGATAACAGTACCTACATATTAAAAAAGCAGATTGACGGACGGGAATGCAGTTATAAAAGTGAGGACGATATTCAGAAGGCATTCGTTACAATGGCAAGGCTGCATTTAAAAATGACAGAAACGCAGGCAGCGTATGAAATGCCGATATTTTTTTATGGTGACGAGATGGAAAAGCATACGAAGGAGTGCCGTCGCGTTAAAAATTATCTGAATAAGCTGAGCACAAAGACAGAGTTTGAGCGCAGGCTTTTGAAGGAATATGACTATTTCCTTAAGAAAGCGGAGGAAGTCACGTCCTTAGTATTGCTTGAGTCGAAGGCGGAGTATGAGGCCTATATCAAAAGCAACGGATTATACTGTCATGGCGATTTTCAGTATCATAATGTTATTTATCCAAAAGGACAGGGAAATCCGGCGCTTATTAACTTTGAGCATTTTGCGCGTGATACAGGGGCGCGTGATTTTTACCTTCTTTTCCGGAAAATATCGGAAAAAAATAACTGGGCCATAAAAATGGCGGAGGAGATGCTTGACGCGTATCAAAGCAGGCGGAGACTCACACCGATTGAGTGGCGTTCCCTGCGTCTGCGTTTGGCATATCCTGAAAAATTTTGGAAAATAATCAACTTTTATTATAATTCGAGAAAGTCATGGGTGTCAGGCAGAAACTATGAAAAACTGGAAAGCCTGATTAATCAGGAGCGGCAGAAAGAAAAACTGATTGAAAAACTTTTTGATTGATTAAATAAGGTTGCCGTACTATAATAGTTTACATAAGATTAAAAGAATCTGGAAAGGAGTACGGCAACATACATGCTTGATAAAAAAATAACAAAATTGAGATACGGTGCAGCGCTTGCCGCCCTGATGCTTGCGATCGGCGGCTGTGCCATGCCGGCAGGCAGCGTCAGTGAGACAATGCAGGAAACGAAAGATGATGCAGCCATCAGAACACCGAATATTTATGATTCGGAAGATGCGGCAGTGGTGGTAAAAAAGAATATAGAGGAGGGCACGATACAGCTTCAGAATATTGCGACTGCGAAACGGTATACATTAAACTATAACGGGACAACAAGGATTTTTGATAAAAATGATGTAGCGCTTTCCATGCAGCAGCTCAAGGAGGGCAGCGTGGTAACGGTGCGTTTTTACAAAGCAGATAAGTCGCTGTCTTATGTAAAAGAACATGCGGATGCGTTGAATCTTCCGAATTTGTCCAATTATGAGCTTGACTTGAGAGACGGTAAAATAACAATTGGCGCGAATACGTATCTTTTGAGCAGCAACGTAGTCGTTGTTTCGGACGGCAGAGAGACAGAGCCTTGGGAATTAAATGCGGTGGACGTAATCAGCGTATGGGGGTATCAGGACAGGATTTATGGAATTAACGTAGAGAAGGGACATGGCTATCTGCGTCTTGAGAATGAGGACTACTTTGTGAACGGCTGGGTCGATGTGGGCGATAAGGTTATTCAAAAAATTGAGGAGGACATGCTCCTTGTTGTGCCGGAAGGGACGTTTAACGCAATGGTCAGCCATAAAGGCAGCAGCGCCATGCAGGAAATCAATTTTGCGCGAAATGAGGAAATGGTATGGGATTTGGGCAGCGTTGAGATTACAGTCGTGCAAACGGGAAAAATTATCTTTACACTGACACCCGCGACGGCAAGAATGGCGATAGACGGGCGCGAGGTCGATACCTCAAAACCTGTGGAGCTGGAATATGGGCTGCACTCAATGCGCATTGTTGCGGAGGGCTACGATACAGTGGCACAGTACATAAAAGTAGCGGAGCCATCGGCGAACATCAATGTGGAGCTTGAAAAGAGCAGCGAGCCGGAAAGCAAAGAGCCGGAATCCGAACAGGATAAAAAATCAGAGGAGGACGAGCAGGAAGAAACGCCGGTCGGCAAAAAATATGCGTCAAATGCGCCGGAAAACGATGATGGTGATGACGACGATGATGATGACGATGACAATGAGAAGGAGAGCGGGGAGAGTAGCAGCGAGGGGTCGACAGAGGTTGTGTCCGCAAACGAAAAATACAGGGTATACATTGATGCACCGGAAGATGTGGAGGCATACCTCGACGGCAGCTATATCGGAATGACGCCAGTGAGCTTTCCAAAGACAGCAGGCAATTATGTGGTAACGCTCAGAAAGACCGGATATCAGACCAGAAGCTATACTTTACAGATTGACAGCGAGAAAAAAGATGTGAATTATTCCTTTACGGAACTGGTTGAGATTGACGAGTAGAGGAGATTGTCAAATATTATAAAAAAGCGGTAAAAATTGGGCATTTCTCCTTGACAAAAGCAGACTTTTCCCCTATAAATAGATATAGGCGCGTAATACGCGTAAAAAATAGTAAACGACAAAAGTCGTTAACTATGGCGTTTAAGGTTATCATATCTTACAAAAACCAAGAGGAGGAGTTCAACAATGAACAAAACAGAATTAGTAGCAGCAATTGCTGAACAGGCAGAAATGACAAAGAAAGATGCAGAGAAAGCTTTGACAGCATTTACTGAGGTCGTTACAAAGGAATTAAAGAAGGGCGAGAAGATCCAGCTTGTTGGATTTGGTACATTTGAAGTAGCAGAGAGAGCAGCCAGAGAGGGTAGAAATCCCCAGACAGGCGCAACAATGAAGATTGCTGCATCAAAAGCACCGAAGTTTAAGCCCGGCAAGGCATTAAAGGATGAGGTAAACAGATAATTGCGGTTAGATAAATATTTGAAGGTGTCGCGCCTGATTAAGCGCCGTACCGTGGCGAACGAGGCATGTGACGCGGGCAGGGTTTTCATCAACGATAAGCCTGCGAAAGCATCTGCCAACGTGAAGGTAGGCGATATCCTGACAATTCAGTTTGGAAATAAGGATGTAAAGGTAGAAATTCTCGACGTACAGGAGACTGTAAAGAAGGATGAAGCCAAAGAGCTTTTTAAGTATATCTAGTCATACAGGCACCCCTTTTCTCATATATTAAAATATGAGGAGAGGGGTGCTTGTTTTATGCTCAATACCGGTTCGGAAAATTTCAATGTCGGAAAACACAGATTTAGCCTTGAGCAGCGCCGCGACTGTAAAATAACAGGCGTAATTGATGTTCATGCATTTGACGAAAACAATATTTTGATGGAGACCGTAGACGGAATGCTGGCAATCAAGGGAAACGGGCTGCATGTCAGCCGTCTCAATCTTGAGAAGGGAGAGGCAGATGTGGACGGAAGGGTAGATTCATTTGCGTATTCGGATAAAAACACGCTTGCCAAAAAGGGAGAAGGACTTCTGACACGTTTGTTTAGCTGATGAGTAGGAATATCATTGCGGATTTGGATTTGTGGCTTGTTTCAATTACAGCAGGCGTTTGCATGGCATTTGCCTATGATATACTCCGCCTCTTCCGGCGGCTGGTACGTCATGGGCGGCTGGCAGTTGATGTGGAGGATCTGCTCTACTGGGTTATCTGCTTTTTTGCCAGCTTTACGATTTTATATTATGGAAACAATGGCGTTATCCGCTTTGTGGCGGTTTTGGGTGCAGCGCTTGGAATGTTGCTTTATAGTGTGACAATTGGGAGAATTTTTGTAAAAGTATGTTATTTTCTGATAAATAAAACAATAGGAAGTGCGATCCGTTTTTTGTGCAAGATTCTCAGGAGGTTACATAAAATTGCGTCTTCTGTAAACCGCAGAAACAGGGAATTCCTAAAAAAAGTTGGAATAATTACCAAAATTCGGAAAATTTTTCGATACTGGTTGACGCGCCCCTTGTTTCATCATAGAATGAAAAGTGATAGCGAAAAAAAAAGGGAAAGGAGTAAGCTTCATGGCAAAGAAGGCATCAAGAAAAAGAAAAAGAAAAAGAAAAACGCCGGAATTCAGACGTGCCAGAAATGAGAACCGCCTTGGCATGACAGCTGCGATGCTTGCGATTGTGATTATGACATTCGCAGTGGGTGTCAACTCTGTTTCCCTGAGAGAGAAGGAAGCGAAATACGCGGCACGCGAGGAGGAGCTGTTGCGTTTAATCGAGATTGAGGAAGCTCGGAGCGAGGAGCTTGTAGATCTTGAAACCTATACAAAAACAAAGAAATATGTGGAGGAAGTTGCAAAGGATAAGCTCGGACTGGTGTACGAACATGAGATTATTTTTCAGGAAGTGGATTAAAAGAGCATTTGACAATGCTCTTTTCCTATGTGTATATTAGAAAACGGCAGCAGTAAGTATCATTTAATTAAGAAAGAATTTTGTCAACAAAAAAACGGTGTGTGCGTCTTTGATTTGACAAAAAAATATTATGTAACCCTTTATACTTTTGTTATTAATGATAAAAACAAGAGGAGCAGAGGGGTATGAAAACAAATTCGGCAGAAAATAAATCGCTGTTTACAGGATACAGCAAAAAAAAGCTATATTGCCTTGCAGAAACCTATGAGGAACTGGCAAAGCTCTACCGCGGCAGGCAGAATGCGGCGGACATGCCTGCGGATAAGGCGTCTTTGGATCGAAAGGATATTCTCTACCGCAGGGAGCTTCGTGAGACAAATCAGATTTTTGCGAATCATTTAGAGGAGATATCGGAAGCGTTTTTGGAAGTGGCAGATACGGTTGTGCATGTGAGCAGACCGGTTGAACATAAAAGAAAGGCACTGGTGCAGCATCTAAAAAAGCATGGAATACAGGCAAGAGAGCTTATTTTCGTTGAAGGCGGGGCGTCGCGCCGTATCAGTATGGAGGCACGTTCCATTCTCAGAAAGGAGATTCCGGCGGAAGATCTTGCCGGACTGCTGTCCGTATATTTCAACAGACGTCTCATGCCGGCACTGGACAGCGCCATGTTACTTGGCAGAGGTTACGATTTGTTTATTTTTGAGGACGAGCCGCGCTTTATGGTGCTGAGCGCGATGTCGCGGGCAGTGAAAGAGGACGAGAAAATTTCAGGCGACAATTTTTCCGTTGAGGAATACAGTCACAATCAGATGGTGGCGATGATATCGGACGGAATGGGAAGCGGCGAGCAGGCGTGCCATGACAGCCGCTCGGTAATAGAATTTATGGAGAAGTTTATGGAGGCAGGATTTTCCAAGGAAAAGGCGCTGATGATGGTCAATGGTGCGCTTTTTTCGCAAAATCCGGGCGGAAACCTGACAACGCTTGACATTTGCAGCATTGATCTTTTGAGCGGAGAGGCGGACTTTATCAAGGTGGGAGCCGCTGCAAGTTTTTTGAAACGCGGAATGCATGTCGAGGAAATCGCTGCGGACACGCTTCCGCTTGGCAGCGTGGAGGAAATCAATACCATGCAGCTTATGGTGCAGCTTTGCAATGCGGACATGCTGATTATGGTCTCCGATGGTGTGACAGATGCGTTCGGGGAGTTTGGTGCAAGGCGCATGCAGGACATCATTGCGAAGACAAACTATGTGAATCCGAAGGAGCTTTCCGATTATCTGTTAAAATGTGCAATCGGCTGTCAGGGCGGACATATACGCGACGATATGACAGTGCTTGCGATGTATATTAATCAAAGTAATGATTTCGCAGAGGCTGAAACAAAATCGTGAGCGGCGGGAGAGGAATTACAAATGATTCAAAAAAGGGTTTTGGAGTATGTGCAAAAGTATCACATGCTTGAGAAAGACGATTATGTGGTGGCAGGCGTGTCAGGCGGAGCAGATTCGGTATGCCTCCTTTTCCTGTTGTGCGAATTGAGAAAGGAAATTCCGATAGCGCTTCATGTCGTACATATCAATCATATGATACGGGAGGACGCAGGTGCAGATGCCGCATATGTAAAAATGATTTGTGAAAAGATTAACATACCGTTCACGCTTGTAGAATGTGATGTGGAGGCGCTTGCGAGGGAGCAGCATATCTCTGCGGAGGAGGCAGGACGCAATGTGCGCTATGAGGCATTTTACCGCACACTGGAGCGTCATCGGGGCAACAAAAACGGCAAAATTGCGATTGCACATAATAAGAATGACTGCTGTGAAACATTTCTTTTTCATCTTTTCAGAGGAAGCTCTTTGAGAGGACTTTCGGGAATACAACCCACACGAGACGGGATTATCCGTCCGCTTCTATGCTTGGAACGATGTGAAATTGAGGAATTTTTGGATAAAAACGGAATAAAATATTGTATAGACAGTACCAATTTGGAGGATAATTATACAAGGAATAAAATCAGGCACCATATTCTTGAGACAGCGGTACAGGAGATGAACTCCGCTGCGGTTTCACATATTTATGGGGCGTGCATCAAAATCGACGAAGCATATTCGCTCATTGACGATTTGACAAGGAGCGCTTATGCTGAATGTGTTTCTACGCTGGAAAAAGGCAGCATTTGCGGACTCCATATTGATCAAGAGCATTTTGCAGGACTTCACCCGACGATACAGGGATACGTCCTCATGAAGGCGCTTGAACGGGCGGCAGAGAGCAGAAAAAATTTGGAGGCTGTGCATGTTGAACAGGTAAAACTGCTGTTTCAGGGACAATGCGGACGAAAAATCGACCTGCCTTACAAAATTTGTGCAGAGCGTGACTACAAGGGGATTTTTGTGTATAAGCACAGTGATGCGCAAACAGTGCAAAATCAGGTGTTGGAGTATACGTTATCGTTTGCTGACAGAGAGTGTCTTTTGCGCGGTGAATGTGTCAAAGTGCGCTTAAATAATGATGAAATGCTTGTGCTTTCCGTAAAAAATGTGGATTCTGAGGAGATTTGGAAAAATATTCCGCAAAAAAAGTATACGAAATGGCTCGATTATGATAGAATAAAAAATAGTATTGTCGTAAGAACACGAAAAGAAGGGGATTATCTGACGATTGATATGCCGGACGGGGCAATTCGGAAAAAGACCTTAAAGTCGTATTTTATCGACAATAAAGTGCCAGGAGAACAGCGCAGTGCGCTTTTTCTTGTAACAGAGAAAAGCCATGTCCTGTGGATTGCAGGCGGGCGTATCAGCAGCTTTTACAAGATTGGTAATACCACAAAACGAATTTTGGAGCTTAGTTTGATAAGAGCAGGTGAACAACAGAAAGGATAAAGGGATTAGGAATGGCAGAGCACATAAGAGTCATTTTGACTGAAAAGGAAGTGAATGCGAGAATACAGGCAATCGGTGATCAGATCAGCCGCGATTATGTGGGAAAAAGGGTGCACCTTGTATGCGTCTTAAAAGGCGGAAGTTTTTTTATGTGTGAACTTGCCAAACGGATTACCATACCTGTTTCAATAGATTTTATGTCGGTATCAAGCTATGGGAAGGACACCAAATCCAGCGGCGTGGTAAAGATTGTGAAGGATTTGGACGAGTCGCTCAAGGATAAGGAGGTTATTGTCGTTGAGGATATTATTGATTCGGGACGGACGCTCTCCTACCTGTTGGAGCTTTTGGGGAAAAGAGGGCCAAAAAGCCTTGCATTGTGTACACTGCTTGACAAACCCTCAAGACGTGTGGTAAATGTAAATGTGGACTATACGGGATTTGAGATACCGGATGAGTTTGTAGTAGGCTATGGGCTTGACTATAACCAAAGATACAGAAATCTTCCATATATAGGCGTAGTGGAATTTGATTAATGATTGCACAGGGCTTTGCACTTTGCTGCAAGTAAGAATGTATTACGGTTGAATGGCATCGGGTCACCGCATTGCGGTTTTCGTAGGACTTGATGCCTGTAACTATGAAAGAACAAAATAGTTGCGAATTTGACGAATTAACTAGAACTGGAAAGGAAAATGGTTGTAAACATTGGGAAGAAATGCAAAAGGGATTAACCTTGTTTTTATCGTAGTAATGATTTTAATCGGCGTGACAATATGGCTGAGCTTCATGAAAGAGCGGGAGGAGACCTACACCAAAGGAGAGCTTCTGGGACAGCTTGAGGCAGGTGAGGTTGTTTCGGTGGAAATCCAGCCGAATACGCAGGTGCCAACCGGTACGGTGTATGTTACGCTGCGCAATATCCAGCAGCCGAAAAAACTGTATGTATCGGACGTAACAAAGATACAGGAGCTTTTGGCGGAGTATAATGTGGACCCTGTGGTGAAAGATGTGCCGCAGGAGAACTGGTTTTTGACGGAATTGCTTCCGCTTTTGCTGCTTCTGGTAGCAGTCGCATTTATGTTTAGCATGATGACGGCGCAGAACTCAAACAACGGCGGCGGTAAGATGATGAACTTTGGAAAGAGTCGCGCAAAGCTTACCACAGGAGGCGACATCACGCTCAAAGACGTGGCGGGCCTGCATGAGGAGAAGGAGGACTTGGAGGAAATTGTCGATTTCTTAAAAGACCCTTCCAAATATACGAAAGTCGGCGCGAGAATCCCGAAGGGCGTACTGCTTGAGGGCGCTCCGGGTACCGGTAAGACGCTTCTTGCGAAGGCAGTTGCAGGGGAAGCGCATGTGCCGTTTTTCTCGATTTCGGGTTCGGATTTCGTGGAGATGTTTGTCGGCGTCGGTGCGTCGCGTGTGCGTGACCTGTTTACCGAGGCAAAGCGGAATGCGCCTTGTATTGTTTTTATTGATGAAATTGACGCTGTGGCAAGACGCCGCGGTACCGGTATGGGCGGCGGACATGACGAGCGCGAGCAGACATTGAATCAGATGCTTGTGGAGATGGACGGTTTTGGCACAAATGAGGGCATTATTGTTATGGCAGCCACAAACCGCGTTGATATTTTGGACCCTGCAATTTTGAGACCGGGACGTTTTGACAGGAAAATCAGCGTTGCGCGTCCCGATGTAGGCGGCAGGGAAGAAATCCTGAATGTACACGCAAAAAATAAACCGCTTGCAGAGGACGTTAATTTAAAGCAGGTTGCACAGACTACGGCAGGTTTTACCGGTGCAGACCTTGAAAATTTATTGAATGAATCGGCGATTCAAGCGGCAAAAGATAACAGGGGTTATATTTTGCAGGAGGATATCAACAAATCCTTTATTAAAGTCGGAATCGGAGCGGAGAAAAAGAGCCGGATTATTTCGGATAAGGAGAAAAAGATTACGGCTTACCATGAGGCAGGACATGCGATTTTATTCCATGTGCTTCCTGATGTAGGTCCGGTGCATACCGTCTCAATTATTCCGACGGGAATTGGCGCGGCGGGCTACACAATGCCTTTGCCGGAGCGGGACGAAATGTTTAACACAAGAGGACAGATGATGCAGGATATCATGGTGTCTTTGGGCGGACGTATCGCGGAGGAGATTATTTTTGATGATGTGACGACGGGAGCGTCAAGCGATATCAAGAAAGCGACAAAAGAGGCGAGAGCGATGGTGACGCGCTACGGCTTTTCCGCCAATATCGGCGTGATTAATTACGACGAGGAGGACAATGAGGTATTTATCGGACGCGATCTTGCCCATACGAGGAGCCATTCGGAGGCAGTCGCAAATGAGATTGACGTTGAGGTCAAGGCGATTATTGACGAATGCTACAAGAAGGCGAAGGATCTTATCCTTGAGAATGAAAAGGTTCTGCACGCCTGTGCCGCACTTTTGCTGGAAAAAGAGAAGATTGGAAGAGAAGAATTTGAGGCGCTTTTTGAGCAAAAAGATGCAGAAGAGGGCAATACAGAAGCATAATGGTAAAAATTAACAAAAAATGTGTTTGGATAATGCGATTTTTGTGGATTATTGGAATGGATTTTACGGGGGGTTATGTTATAATACATATTGTAACCCCCCAATATTATATATAGCAAACCCCATTTTTTTGCTATACCCCATAAAAGAATACCTTCTCTGGAAGAGACAGCATACGACAGATGCTGTTTCTTTTTTTGACTTTTATGCACAGCCCCATGCAGAGGAAATATAATATAAATTCGCTATTGACTTTGTGAAAAATTTCCAGTATGATAAAAAATGTGTGTAATAGAGTTGAAAGCCTCGGTATATACCGGGGTTTTTATGTTGTATAAAACGAAAGGATTATAAAAATGGAAACATTACGTTTTGATGAATTAAATTTGAGCCCTCAGATTTTGCGTGCGGTCAAGGAGATGGGCTTTGAGGAGGCGTCTCCGATTCAGGGCAAGGCAATTCCTGTGGCAATGACAGGCGCGGATATTATCGGGCAGGCGCAGACCGGTACCGGAAAAACGGCTGCATTTGGGATTCCGGTGCTTGAAAAAGTAAAAAAGGAGATTAAGCATCCGCAAACGCTTGTTCTCTGCCCGACGCGCGAGCTTGCGGTACAGGCAGCGGAGGAAGTCAGGAAGCTTGCAAAATATATGCATGGCGTGAAGGTGCTCCCAATCTATGGCGGGCAGGATATTACGAAGCAGATTCGGGCATTGAAGGGAACACAGATTATTATCGGTACGCCGGGGCGTGTTATGGACCATCTGCGCAGAAAGACGATACGCTGTGATTATGTTGATACAATTGTGCTTGACGAAGCTGATGAGATGCTCAATATGGGATTCCGCGAGGACATTGAGACAGTGCTTGAGTATATTCCGAACGAGGAGCGTCAGACCATTTTGTTCTCCGCAACCATGCCGCGTGAAATTCTTGAAATCACCAAGAATTACCAGAAGCCTGACGCACAGATGATTAAGGTTGTGAAAAAAGAACTGACGGTACCGCAGATTGAGCAGTATTATCTTGATATCAAGCGGAAGGATAAAATTGAAGTGCTCACGCGCCTTTTGGATTACTATGAGCCAAAGCTTTCCCTTGTGTTCTGCAACACAAAGCGTCAGGTGGATGAGCTGACAGAGGTACTCAAGGGCAGAGGATATTTTGCCGAGGGACTTCATGGTGACATGAATCAGGCGCAGCGTGACCGCGTGATGAAGAGCTTCCGAAACGGCAAGACGGATATCCTGATTGCGACAGATGTGGCTGCCCGCGGTATTGATGTAGATGATGTTGAGGCAGTGTTTAACTATGATATTCCGCAGGATGATGAGTATTATGTACATCGAATCGGGCGGACCGGAAGGGCAGGGCGTACAGGGCGTTCCTTTACCTTTGTGAGAGGGAAAGAGGTTTACAAGCTGAAAGATATCATGCGTTATTGTAAGACAAAAATCTATGCAATGCCGGTGCCGTCTTTGAATGATGTGAATCAAGTGAAAATCGAGAAAATTATGGAGAGCATTGGCGCAATTATTGATGATGATGAACATCTTTCTATGATTAACACAATCGAGCGGCAGATTAACGAGTCGGATTACACTGCAATGGATATCGCGGCGGCATTTTTAAAAATGTATATGGGCGAGCAGCAGAACAGCGAAGCCTCAATGTATGGCGGCTATAATCTTGACAATACGGGCGCGGAAGAAGAGGGAATGGCGCGTCTGTTTATCAATATCGGAAAGGCACAGAAAGTAAAGGCAAAGGATATTCTCGGTGCAATTGCAGGTGAAACGAATATTTCCGGAAATCTCGTAGGTGCAATTGACTTGTTTGACAAATATACTTTCGTAGAAGTTCCAAAGGAGAATGCTCCGGAGGTGCTTCGGGCAATGAAAAATGTAAAGATTAAGGGTAAGACAATTAATATAGAGCCGGCGAATGGGAAGTAAAAAAGTATCGCACTTGCAGATTAGCAGGTGCGATTTTTACGTTGGATGAACTGTCAAATGCAGAAATAAAAAATATAGGATATAATCTTGCTATCGAAAGAACTCATACTTAAATGAGAACAAAGTTTCGATTGAACGTAATTAAAATAATTGCTATAATAAGGGAGGCATATGAAATGGTGACGGAAAGCAAGATATTAGGAACGGAAAATAAAAAGAAAGGGTATGCTGCATGGGAAGAATTGGGGATTGGAAACGATTTCCTGTTCGGAAAGGTAATGCAGAATGCGGAGTTGTGCAAAGAGCTGCTTCAAATAATTCTTCCAAAACTGCAGATCGATCATATCGAGTATCCGGAACTGCAAAAGAGCATCCGGTCAGACGCAGATGCGAAAAGCGTCAGGCTTGATGTATATGTGAAGGACGGCAAAGGAACGGTTTACGACATAGAAATGTAGGTGACCGATACGAAGGAGCTGCCCAAAAGGACGCGGTATTACCAAAGCATGATTGATCTGCAGCTGATTGACAAGGGGGAATTATATAACAAGCTCAATCCAAGCTATGTTATATTTATCAGTCCGTTTGATACATTCGGTAAGGGAAGGCATATTTATACTTTTGAAAATCTCTGCAGGGAGGATAACAGCATTGTTTTGAATGATGGAACAGTAAAGATATTTTTAAATGCATCCGGAAAAATGGATGATATCAGTAAAGAACTAAGTGCGTTTTTGGATTATGTGGCGGGAAAGGAATCGGATGATGCCTTTGTAAGGAAATTAGAAGAGGCAGTGAAACAGGCAAGGAAAAACAGGGAATGGAGGCTTGAGTATATGACGTTGTGGATGCGCGACCAAGAGAATATAGAAAAGGGGAGGGAAGAAGGTAAAATATATGGTGCAGTTTCCACATATAGGGAATTGGGTTTATCAGACAGTGAGATACTGGAGCGGCTGCAGAAAAATTATCATATAACAGAAAGTGAAGCAGAGGCGTATATGCAGGAAACAGTTTCGTAAAAGTAAGGTATTAAGGGAAAGGGCATTTCGTAAAGAAATGTTCTTTTTTCTTTTTGTCACACAAACGCTTGCGTTTTTTACATTGCAAAGATATTTATAATTGTTTATACTTAAGATACCACATAATATGGAACGCGTTGGAAATTTGTGGGAAACGTCACAGATTTTTCGACTGTTTCATTGTGTGAAATGTTTTATAAATCTATCGTTTACAAATTTGTGATAAAAAGGAGGTTCCGTTATGAAAAAGTTTGTGAAAAAAATGTCAATAGCATTATCCGCGATTATGATCGCCGCAGGTCTTCTGACAGGCTGTGGGAGCGCGTCGGGAACAATCGATTCGGCGCCTGCGAACAATGACACCGCAAGCTATGCGCCACAGGAAAGGGCGGATTACGGCGCGGGGATTGCGCAGGACAATTATACCATGAATGAGGCTGCCGCCGCCGAGGAGCCTGATTATGAGACATCAGACGCTCAGAGCGACGACAACACGACGCAGAATATGGACAGCATGACGCTTTTGGAGGAAAAGCTTGTATACCGCTGCAACCTTGAGCTGGAAACGCTCGACTATGCGGGAACGATGTCGTCCATTAAGGAGGCAATCGCGCAGTATGGCGGCGTGATCCAGTCGGAAAACGAAACGGACAGCAGCTATGACTGGTATTATGCGGACTACCACAAGACGCAGGGCACGATGCGCAATTACATAGAAATCCGCGTTCCGTCGAAAAATTACGACAGCTTTGTTTCCGCGCTTGACGGAGTGGGTAAAATTACATCGAAGTCGGCAAGCATCGACAACATCAGCCAGCAGTATTACGACACGACGACGCAGATTGAGGCGCTGCAAATACAGGAAAAGAACCTTCTTGAAATGTTAGAGCAGTGCACGACAATAGAGGAGATGATAACGGTTCAGGACAGACTGACCTCTGTGCAGTATGACATCAACCGTCTGCAGACGAGCAAGCGGTACATGGATGTAGATGTGGCGTATTCGTATGTGAATATCAGCATTGAGGAGGTTATGGAATTCCGCGCTGAGGAAGAGCCTGTGAAGAAGAATACCTTTGCAGACCGCCTGAAGAATACGATTAAATCAACGGCAAGCGGCTTCCTGATGTTTCTTGAAGTTTTACTGTTCCTGTTTATCAGACTGTTCCCGTATCTTGTGATTGTGGGAATTATCGTTTTCTTTGCGCTCAGAAAGACGATGAAGAAACGCAGGGAAGAAAAAAAGCGCATGGCACAGCAGCAGGGGGCGATAAATAACGGCGTGCAGAATGCGAATAATGCAACTATATATGGAACGATGCAGCAGCCGTCGCAAAACGCGTCGCAGAATGTATCACAGAATCCGACACAAAATGAAACAACGCAGCAGGCACAGCATTCGGATCATCAACAGTAAAAAGAAATGAATAAAGTCAATAGAAGGAAATTGTGTTTACATTGTCCCGACAGTTTTCGAAGTAAAAAGGAATCAATGAAGTCAATAGTGGAGTAAGAATAAGGAAATGTATAAGAGCATGAAAAAACGAACAATGATTTTGGCGGCAGTATTTAGTCTTTGTATTGCGGGAGGCTGCGGGGCGCAGCCTCCCGCAGTCGACATGAATGACACAAATATGACACAAGTGTCAGAAACGGGCGTTCCGGAAGAAAGTGAAAATATGACACAAGTGTCAGAAACGGAAACTGCCGCCGATGACAAGACTGACGAGATTATGACACAGATATCACAATACGGTGCAAGTGTGAAAGAAAATGAGGAGTATGTATACTTTTTCGGGACGCACTGTATTTATATTGTGGATAAAGCGACCGACCGCGCGCGCTTTTTGTGGAAAAGCGAGGCATTTGAACCGGACTACGGCATGTTTGACGGGAAAGGCATTCTGCTGGGGGAAAAAGTGTACTTCCTTGAACGTATTGTCTGCGGCAAAACGGACAGTGGCGCCAATTGCGAGACGTTTGTGCTGTCACGAATGAGCACCGACGGCAGCGGATACGAGCAGGCGGTTTCGCAGGAGGACAACATATACGGGTACACAGGCATGTATTACAGCAACGGCATTCTGTACTTGTACAATCCGTATCACAGTGAATTGACGCGCTGTTATGCGGTTTTGGCAGACGGAAGCCTCGGCGCGGAACTTCCGGTGGAGGAAACGGAGTTTCTGTATCAGACGGCGTTGGAGGAAGAATGGCTGGATTCTTCGGAGCCTGTATATTTGACGGACACAGATGCGTTTTTCGTTGTGACGGGGACTGAAAGACGGACTTTTGAACGGGTTGACCTGCAAACGAAGGAACGGACAGTAATCGGTGAAATTGAGGGAATGGGCAGCATTCGCGCGGCGTATAATGATGGAACGCTTTATTATATGCTATACGATGATGCGCGCAAAGCGACGGTAGGGTATCTTTCCACAGAGGACGGAACGGGCGGTACGCTGTTTGAGCTTTCCGACACGTCGGACTATGTGAAACGCTTTTCGCCCGATAGCTTTGGCATCAGAGTGTCGGGAGATGATTTATACTATATGGATATGCGAAATTATGACGCGTATCTTGTCAGAAGGCGTATGACAAGTTCGCAGCAGCCCATGTATTTTGAGGAGCCTGTTTATCGCACAGGAATCCATGAGGTGGGAACGCTTGCGGCACAGCGGCATGAAGTCTACAGTGAGAAAAATCCGGAGCTGCTGCTGGGGACGGTGGACATCGAGTGGCTTTCGGTGGACGCGTCCTTTGCGGGGGCGGAGAAAATTAACGATTATCTGTATCAGCGCGAGGTTGCGGATATGCAGACATCGTTTGAAAACAATGCGCACATGGACGAGGATTTTATTGATTCTGTGCCCTATAGCTATGACAGCGAGGTGGCGTGTGTCCGGTATTATGACGGAAACTATGTGAGCTTTGTGCAGGAGGGATACCACTATTTTGGCGGCGCGCATGGAATGCCGGTGTGGGAAGGGTATGTCTTTGACCTCGAAACAGGAGAACGTCTGTTTCTGCCTGACCTTGTGTCGGAAACGGAGGAAGAGCTGAAAGCGCTTGTGACGGCTTATTTTAGTAAAATAATTGACAAAAGTCCGAACGACTTCTGGCAGGGCGCCAAAGAAACAGTGCATGAGAGCATTTCTATGGAAATGACGAATTTTGTGCTGACGGACGAGGGTATCACCTTTTTTATGGATCCGTATAGTATTGCTGCATACGTGATGGGATTTCCGGAGGCGACAGTACCGTATTCGGAATTTAACGGACTTAAGCTTTCCCCGAAAACGTCGTAGTGCTTTGTGGCAATTGTTAATTTATATGAAAGATATGCAATTCGATATAGTAAATTTTTACCAAATATGATAGACTGAAATTAATGCATAAAGTAAAAAACACAAGCTTAGCAGCTTGTGTTCAAAGAATTTGCATGGCAAATTCTTTCTAAAATGATACACGTAATGGTAATTAGATATAAAAAAGTAGAAAGGCAGGACAAACACATGATATCAACGAAACTATGGAACGCAGATTTAGGGAACGGAAACTACAAAAATCCGATTCTCTATGCGGATTATTCGGATCCCGACGCAATCAGGGTAGGAGAGGACTACTTTATGATTGCATCAAGCTTTTGTAACGCGCCGGGCTTACCGCTATTGCACTCAAAGGATTTAGTGAACTGGAAGGTCGTCAACTACATTATTGACGAAATTCCCGAGCCGCGCTACGAAAATCCGATTCATGGATGCGGCGTGTGGGCGCCGTCAATCCGGTATCATGAGGGTACATACTATGCCTGCTTTCCAATGCCTGACGAGGGTATTTACATGAGCGCCACAAAAGATCCGTTCGGTAAATGGTTAAAGCCCGTAAACATCAGACCTGCGGCAGGCTGGATTGACCCTTGCCCGTTTTGGGACGACGACGGAAAAGCATATCTTGTGGCAGGCGTGGCAAAGAGCAGAATCGGCTACAAGAGTGTACTTCATATGGTAGAAATGCAGCCGGACGGAATGGGCTTAATCGGCGAGGAAGTCAAGATTTTTGACGGTAACGAGAACGATCAGGTGACGATAGAAGGACCAAAGCTATACAAGAGAAACGGCTGGTATTACATTTTTGCTCCGGCAGGCGGCGTGAAAATCGGCTGGCAGACAGTGCTGCGTTCCAAGAATATTTTCGGACCATACGAATATAAGGTAGTTATGCGGCAAGGCGACAGCCCCGTAAACGGACCGCATCAGGGTGCATGGGTGGATACCGTTACAGGCGAGGACTGGTTCGTTCATTTTCAGGACGTGTACGCGGCAGGCAGAATTGTTCACTTACAGCCAATGAGCTGGCAGAACGACTGGCCGATTATCGGTATCGCAAAGGATGGAAACGATTATGGTGAGCCTGTCATGGAATATAAGAAACCGAACGTGGGCGATGTCGAGTGGGAAGTTTGCGAGCCGGCAGCGTCAGACGATTTTACGGATACAACGCTTGGCTTGCAGTGGCAGTGGAACGCCAACCCGAAAACGGAATGGTACGCACTGACCGGAACAAATTTGAAACTGAACGCGGTAAAGAAGAACAGCGTATACGGCGATATGCCAAACCTATTAATACAGAAATGGCCTGCACCAGAGTTTACCTGCGTCACGAAGTTAGATTTGTCAAACCTTGCGGACGGCGACGAGGCAGGCGTCATTTCTATGGGAATGACCTACGGACTTGTGACATTCAAAAAGCAGGGCGATAAACTCGCGGTAAGCTATGTAACAGGTGTGCAGAAGTACGGAAAAATCGTTCCGGACGAAACAATTGAAACAGTGGCAGAGCTGGAGCCGATTGAAGCAGCAAAAGCAGGTGAAATTTTTGTCAGATATTCCGTTAAGAAAACGGGATTGCGCGACCTGAATAAAAATGAGAAAGATTTCCCGTTGGAAACCGTCACGATAGAATACAGTACAGACGGAAACAACTACCAAAAAGCAGGCGATATGTCATCAATACCCGGCAGGTGGGTTGGCGTGAAAAACGGTGTCTTCTGTGCGTCACAAAACGATGACAGCACCGGATATGCAGTTGTTGACAGTGTGATTTATCAGGCATAGTCCGCAAATCGCTCCGACAGTCGTATTTTCCTAAAGTAAAAACTGACAGAAGTGTCATATTTGTGAACATAAAAACGAAAAATGTAAAACAGAAAGGACAAACCAATATGAGCAATACCTATCAAAATCCCGTACAACGCGGCTTTTTTCCCGATCCGTCGGTAGTGCGCGTAGGTGACGATTACTACATGGTGAACTCAACATTTCAGTATTTTCCGGCAATTGCAATCAGCCATTCCAAAGACATGGTACACTGGCACGTTATCGGACACGCGATTACGGATTCGGACGACCTTGATTTGCAGTGTATCCGCGATTCGCATGGCATTTGGGCGCCGGATATTTCCTACCACAACGGCAAGTTTATCATTATGGCGACACTGCGTTTGAATGCGGACGGCAAGCGCGACAACAATGTAATGCGCAGACAGCTTGTAGTGACCTCGGATAAGCCGGAAGGCCCGTACAGCAAACCCAGCTGGCTGGAAGTGGACGATATTGACCCTTCCCATTTTGTAGATGATGACGGAAAACACTATATGGTAATCAGCCCGGGCATCAACCTTGTACCGCTAAGCGACGATTGCACGAAGGTAATTGGCGACAAGATTCCCGTATGGCCGGGAACAGGCGAGCGCTGTCCGGAAGGGCCGCACCTGTTAAAGTGCGGAAAATATTATTACGCAATTCTTGCGGAGGGCGGTACCGGATACGGACATGGCATCAACGTCGGACGTTCCGAAAATTTGTTTGGGCCTTACGAGCCGTCACCTTATAATCCGCTGATGCGCCAGTTTGATCCCGACGCACCGATTCAAAGAACGGGACATGGTAAGCTGATTGAAACGCAGAACGGCGACTGGTGGGTATATTACCTCATGGGCAGACCAAATCAGGGACATTACACCACGATTGGCAGGGAGTCGGGCTTAGACCCTGTCACATGGCTTGAAGACGACTGGTTTATCATCAATGACCGCAAGGGTCCCAGCACCGAGCAGACGGCGCCGGATTTGCCGCAGTGCACATTTGAAAAATGGACAAGAGACGATTTTGACAGCGATACATTAGACCTGAACTGGGAGTTTGTGCGCAATCCCGCAAAGGGAAGCTGCTCGCTGACGGAAAGACCGGGATATTTCCGCATATGGACTTTGGACGGACAGCTCTCGGAAATCCGCGCGAAGAATACATTAGTCAGACGCGAGCAGGAGTTAAGCTATACCGCGTCAACAAAGCTTGACTTTTATCCCACGCGGGACGGAGAACAGGCGGGACTGACCTGTTATTACAGTACGGCGACGTATGCACGTTTTTCCCTGTGCTGCGAGGGCGGCAGAAAGCTGCAGCTTGTCATTAACCGCAATCATGGCGAGGAGCTGATGGCGGAGGTTTGCGACATCAAGGAGCAGGCAGTTTATCTCAAGGTAGTGGTAGACAGACTCACGAGAACATTCTACTACAGCTATGACGGCGAGGACTGGATTCATGCCGGAACACTTGAAAACTGCATTTACCTGTGCGACGAGGGCGTACCCGACGATCCGAAACGGCATACAGGTACGCTGGTTGGCATTTATGCGAATAACGGCGGCTGCGGCACGAGGATACCGGCGGATTTTGATTACTTTGAGTATGTGGATTAAGTTAAAGAACTTGGAATAGAGAATATTATGGATAAGGGCAAGATTAAGGAAATTGATTTTGTCCTTATTTTTTATGTTTGCAAAGTTTTAGGACTGCAATCCAAAAAGTGCTGATATTTTTGTAGTTTTGGGACAGGAATGCATTGAATACAAAAATAACGTCATTGACCCAAATAGGATTGCGGTGTGTAAAAATTTGAAATAGTATAAAAGTACACCAAACAAAGCCACACGACCAAAACTATAACAAAGGGGGGAATGCGTTATGAAACACAAAGGAAAAAGGGTAATAGGAGCACTGTTGATTGTTGTGTTTTTAACAAGTTGCACACTCAAACAAGAAGAAATGGCAAAAGCGCCGCAGCTAACGGAACAAAAAGATTGGAACTATGCGTTTCACTATGGAAGTGATTACTGGAACTATTATGATTTCTCAAACTCGTTTCTTCCCACGCAGGAGGACTATGAGGCGCTTGTAGCAGCGTATATACCACAGATAGAAAACTTGCTGGGAGCGGAAGACTGGTATATGGATTATGATGCCGACGCAGACACTGTTTTTGTCAATTTGGAAATGGGAGGCACCCCGCATTCTATGGCATGTTCCCCGACAAAAGGTGCAGACGGGGCGATAGAGTTCAGTATCTTACTGTCCCTTAACCAAACAAAAATGTCGGCGGATCGCGACCTTCCCCACGAGTTGACACACTCCATTCTCGGAGTGAGCTGTTTTAGCAATTCTTTGGAGGAAGGAATCTGCGACTACGTAAGTGCAAGAACCGGTGTCAAATATAGCCGCTTTTTCGAGGAATATGAAATCGACATTATGGATTTCTTTACCTATGATGCCAGATTGACATTGGAGAAATTTTATGACATGGAAAAAAGCAATGAAATGCTTGACGCTATCGGGCGCGCCGGAGGATATACATACTCCATTCAGACACAGGACGGAATGATATGGTACGAGTGCTCACAGTGTTTTGTTGAGTATTTAGTCAGCAACTACGGCATGGAAAAAACCATGCAGCTAATACGGGAAGGAAAAGACGAATCCGATTATCAGACTTATCTCGGAACCGGCTTTGAAGAACTCAAAAACGAATGGATATCCTATCTTAGAGAATATGAATCAACATACACTATGGAAGAATATAAACAGATGACAAAGGAGTTTTTCCAATAAAAAATGCAAGCTGAGGAGCACTAATAGCTCTCCAACTCCTCCAGCCCCCAAACCGCGAACCGCTTTTTCGGATTCAGATCAAACATCCACCGCGCCATCTCAAGGTCAACCTCCGTACCAAGCCCTTTCAGGTAGCACATGCCCAGCATATCCGACCCCCATGTGCTGCCATTTCGGTACGCATTATCCAACAGCGAAAACGCCTTTGGAAAATCGCAGGCAAGTCCCTGTCCGCCGCGAAAACAGATTTCACCTAATAAATTACAAAGCCCTTTGTCATTCGGATACGCCTCAATGCCTTTCTCGAAATAATTGGCAGCCCTTTTCAAATCCATGCCAAGTGCGCCCTTAAAAGTAAAAAGCTTTCCAAGACAATAATAAGCATAGCGGTCTCCATGACTTACGGCGCGCTCATACATTGCGAGCGCGTCCTCATACCGCGCTTCGTCGCGATAGTCGTTTCCAATCATGCGCTCATATGCACCAATTCCCATATCTGCGCCAATCTGCTTATACTTGTCCGCCCTCTTCTTCATAATCGGCACGCCGTTCTTTCCGGAAGACAAAATCTCAATCAGATTGGGAATCGCAATACCAAGCCCCTTTTCAACGCAGCCTTCATAAAGCCCCACCGCAGCCGCAGCCCATTCCCGCACGCGGCGCAGATACTTTTCTTCACCGCCTGCATTTTCGGGCGTAATATCAAGAAAGTCTGCCACATCGCAATAAAAAAATGCATTTGCCACAAGAAACTGGCAAAAAATCTCTCCCGCCATAGCCATGCCATAAACCTTGTCCCAAATTTCGCGTTTGGACTTGTAGGGGGGATGAATAAACGTGCCCTGTAAAGGCTCAAATCCCTCGATATGCATTGTCGCAAACATGCCAACGGCACTCTCAAACGCAAGACTCATGTTAAAGCACTCAAATGCAAATTTCCGGTCTTCGGGAAGGTCAAGCACAGGATCGGTAAAGCTCTTTCCGAGATAACAGCGCCCAAGAAAATAATAGGCGTCGCCATCTCCCGTATTGGCAGCTTCGCGCAGCGCCGCAAGGGATTCCTCACGCTTGCCCGAGTGCGGGTTAATCCATATATTTTGAATCGCAAATTCTACTCTTTCGTCAAAAAAGGACTGCATAAGCTCCTCCCGAAAAACTGCCGTAAGATAGAACACCGGCAGCAGTTCACAAAATCAGATATTTAAATTCAAGTCGGAAAAATCAATATAAAAATCTTCATAAATACCGACCTTGATTTTATCCCGAAACGTATAAGGACTAAGCACAAGTTTATTGTCTTGCAGATCATATACATAAATCTTGTTCTGCTCCGCATCAATAATCCAATACTCTTTCACATTTGCATTGGAATACAAAGATAATTTGGTAATATAATCATGTTTGGCATTAGAAGGCGAAACAATTTCAATAATCCAATCCGGAGCGCCAAGACAGCCTCTTTCCGTTATCTTATCCGGATCACAAATAACAGAAATATCCGGTTCAACAATTGTATCGTCCTCCTTGCATAGCTGCACGCTAAATGGCGCAGGAAACACTTCGCAATCGCCGCCTTTTGCATTAATGTAGTTAAATATAGCAGCGTATAGGCGCCCTGATATTCTTTGGTGCTGTGTACTCGGTGTAGCCATATAAACAATCTGCCCCTCAATTAATTCCGCGCGGATCTCTTCGGGCATATTATAATAATCCTCAGTTGTGTAATATTTTTCTTGCGCTAAAGCCATGAAACATACCTTCTTTCATAATCACTTATTCCATTCGTTTCCGCTAGTAATATCATACTTGTTACTTCTTATTAGTATACCGTTAATGTGGAATATAGTCAAATTTAAAACAGCGCCCTCCGCTCTGGTAACATATAAAAAATCCACCTGTCCCGAACGACAAAACGCAAAAAATAAAAAATAGCACTTGCGGTATTGTCAAATATATGATATAGTTTTTTCGTTATAGGAAGAATCGCATTACAATCATGCATTCATGTAACCATATGGGTGGATTCCCGAGTGGCCAAAGGGGACAGACTGTAAATCTGCTGCTTAATGCTTCGGTGGTTCGAATCCACCTCCACCCACTCACAAAATATTCATGTAAAATATGAGCAGAACAAAGCTGCTCATATTTTTTATTCTATAGGAAATGGCGACAGTGTAAATCATTTCAGAAAGAATTTGCAAATTCTTTGAACGCAAGCTGCTGAGCTTGCGTTTTTTATGCACACAAACATTTGAATGAAACACTTTGGCAGGCTGAAAGATACCGTCACACCTATTGCTCTAACTCCGAAGTACAATGCGGACATCTCGTTGCTTCCAGTGCGATTTCCGATTTGCAATAAGGACATTTTTTCGTGGTAGGATCCTTGGCTTCTTCCTTTTTCTGAAACTTGGAGGCAGCAGTGTTAATTGCCTTTACAAGAATAAACACTATAAACGCCATAATTAAAAAGTTCACCACAGCTGTAATAAACTTCCCATAATAAAGCGTCACATCGCCCGTAATATTCCATGCAAGCTGGTCAAAGTTCATGCCCCCGAAAAGACCAAGCAGCGGATTGATAATGTCATTTACAAGAGAAGACACAATACTCGTGAAGGCGCCGCCGATAATAATACCGACAGCCATATCCATAACATTTCCCTTGCTGATAAACTTTTTAAATTCTTCTATAAATTTGCGCATAAAAGACTTCCTTTCTTTCATATAAAAACTTCATTTTCGACTATTATATATCGAAAAGCAGGGGTTCGTAAATACAAAATTACATTTATGAAGTCATAACTTTAAAAAAATATCAAGGTTAAATTACGAATCCCGTTTGACAGTTGTGTTTCAATTTTTTTTATGATATCATATTTTTGTTCAGAAAAATTCTAACATAAGTTTATTCTAACATAAGCTTACAGTAATAAAAATTTTCAACCTCAAATTTGTATGCACACCACAAGTCTGAGAAGAGAAAGAGTGTGTGCAGATGGGGGTACATATGAGCAAAATTACAGAGAATTATAAAAAACTCGCTTCGGGCATAGGGTTTACCTATGATGAATTTACTAACACGATTTATGGTACAAAAAACGGCTATGAATTACTGATTTACGCCACAGACCAAAGATATCCGTATCTTCTTACGATCACAACATCCGCAAGAAGTGCGAATGTATCGCTTGGCAAGGATGAAATTTCGCTCTTTAAAAAGAGCGTAGCGCCTGCTGCAGGAATGACACAAAAGGACAGCTTGATTACAATCACAAATAAAAATCAGGCAAATCAAAATAAACTTTCCAGCGATATTGGATATACAATTGATGCGCTGACGGCATTTTTGCGCGAAAGAGGATATATGCCATGCTGTCAGACCTGCGGCGCTTCCACACAGACCGTAGGCTTTATGTTGGAAACGGCAAGACTTCACCTTTGTGCAGACTGTGCAGCAAGAACAAAGAGTGCAAATGAAGTAAAGGCGCAGAAACGGCAGCAGAAAAATGTCAATATCATCGGCGGAATTATCGGCGCGGTAATCGGTTCGCTGATTGGCGTGGCATGTATTGTTATTTTGGGCTTGCTCGGCTATGTGGCAGCACTTTCGGGAATCGTGATGGCATTCTGTACACTCAAGGGTTTTGACAAGCTTGGCGGTAAGCTTACGGTAGTCGGGATTGTTATTTCGTGTGTGATTATGCTTGCGATGACTTATTTCGGAAACCGCCTTGACTGGGCGATTGAAATTTCCAAGGCAATGAAAGAATATTACGATTACGAGGTAAGTGTTTTTCAGGCTTTTCAGGCAGTTCCTACACTTGTCGCTGAACTGGATGGAATGGGAGATTATATCGCATCCTTTTTACAACAGCTGCTCTTTGTCGTAGTCGGTGCAGTTCCGACCATTATTTCAATCACAAGAGAGCAGAGAAATGTCAATCGCGTGGCACAAATCGGATACATGCAGAACGCCGGAGCTTATGCAGATTCCGCATCAAATAGCAATGCAGGCAACTTTTAGTGCTTCATAATATACGACCTGTGGAATATCAAAAGCGGTATTGCCACAGGTTTTTTAAAAGACATTTTTGGGGAAAATTTACAAAAAATTAAAAAGCTTTGCAAAAAAGTTGTTCGTTTCTGAAAAAGGGATTATAATACAAGAAGGAGCGAACAAAAATAAACCGCAAAAATTTTTGCGAAAAAGGAGGTTTCCATGATAAGAATCGGTATGTTGACAAGCGGCGGCGACTGTCAGGCATTGAATGCCGCAATGCGCGGCGTGGCAAAAACATTATTCAATTCCAGCGAGCAGGTAGAACTGTTTGGATTTCTCGAGGGCTATAAAGGATTGATTTACGGAAAGTACAAAATGCTTGCAAGCTCAGATTTTTCCGGAATACTGACAAAGGGAGGGACAATCCTCGGCAGCTCGCGTATGCCTTTTAAGAATATGCGTGAACCGGACGAAAACGGACTGGACAAGGTTGAGGCAATGAAGCACAACTATTATAAATTAAACCTTGACTGCCTCGTAGTGCTTGGAGGAAACGGCACCCATAAGACAGCAAACCTCCTTCGTGAGGAAGGCTTAAATGTAGTGACACTTCCCAAGACAATTGACAACGACCTTTGGGGAACGGATATGACCTTCGGTTTCCAAAGTGCGGTTGACATTGCGACGCAGTGCATTGACCAGATTCATACGACCGCGGCATCTCATGGCAGGGTATTTATTGTTGAGGTTATGGGGCACAAGGTAGGCTATCTGACGCTGAACGCAGGTATGGCAGGCGGCGCAGACATTATTTTGATTCCTGAGATACCATATGATATCAACAAAATCATAGACGCAATCAAGAAACGTTCCGAGAGAGGCAGCAGCTTTACAATCCTTGCGGTGGCAGAAGGCGCCATTTCTAAGGAAATTGCAGCGCTCTCAAAGAAAGAATTTAAGAAATATATGGCAGATTACAAATATCCCAGCGTATCTTACGAAATCGCAGAGAAGATTACAAAGAAGAGCGGTTTGGAAGTGCGCGTGACAGTTCCGGGACACACACAGCGCGGCGGAAGCCCCAATTCTTACGACAGAGTTTTTGCAAGCCGATTGGGCGCGGAAGCAGCAAGGCTGATTATGAAGAAGCAGTACGGCTTCATGGTAGGTTACCGCAACAGGGAAATTGTAAAGGTTCCGCTTGAGGAAGTGGCAGGAAAGCTGAAAATGGTAGATCCGGATTCGGATATCATCAGAGAAGCAAAAATGCTTGGCATTAGCTTTGGCGATTAAATAAAGGATAAAAAATGGCGTGTGCTATCTATGCACACACCATTTTTTTTTACACACAGGCATCTAAATAAAGCGCATGAAATAAGTGTTACTGTCCGACATATTCCGCAATAACGTCCCAAACAGCGCTGTCCTCAAGCCCGAGCTTCCAGCTTGCAACACCTTTAATACCCTGACTCTGCATAACCTGAAGCTTTACGCGGATCGAATCCACATCCTCAAGCCAACACTGATAGAGTGTATCGCCCGACTGATATTGGGCATAATTCTGACAAAACTCATCTGACCACGCTGGAGAAACACCGGTACTGCTAATCCATGACGGCTCCGCCGACATGGAAAGCGTCGAGGCTGTCAGTCCGTTTGGCCCTGTTTCCCAAATTCTTGTGTAGAACGGAATGGCATTGATAATCTTCTCGGCAGGGACAACCTCTTTCGTGTTCCTGATACCGTCCTCCACAAAACCAATCGAAGCATTAGAGCCCGCAACACCGCCGCCCACATAATGCTCATCATATCCCATAATAATAATGTAATCCGCCACAATGCCCTGCTCTTTTCGGTTATAATGTGCTGTGTATTCGCTCGGCACATAGTTGTCCACCGAAAGAACCACGCCGCGCTTGCGCGTTTCAATCGAAAGCTCCCGCAAAAACTGTACAAAGTGCGGTCCCGCATTATTTTTCACTTTTTCAAAATCAATATTAATGCCGTCAAGCCCATAAGTATCCACTTGCTCCATAAGCCTGTTAATCAAAACCTTCCGCTTTTCGGACGAGGATAAAAGCGCTTCAAAATCAATCGTTACTCCATAAAGATTTGTACTGTCCACGTCTGTCACAAGCGCCCAGACCTCAACGCCAAGCTCATGCGCCTTCGAAACATAGGAAGCATTTGCAAGACTGGAAATGCCGCCGTCATTGTCCGTCAGCCGCAGCCATGTCGGCGAAACAACATTGACTGATTTGGTCGAACTTAGGGCATTTGCAAGATAACTGCCGTCAACTTCCTCAAACACCTGATGAAAGGCAAGATTAATGGTGCCGTCTTTTCTGACATTATTATAAGTAATCTCCTGAAAATCCGTACTGCACATGCGCTGTGATACGGTCATGTCCTTCAAAAACTTATTTTCAACATACCCGATAATTGCGCTTTCGGTTTTGACCTTAGACCAGTTCTCCATTTCCTCCAAAACAACGACCTGCGCGTCTGCCGGAAGATCCTGCAAAATAGGGCTCTTAATACCGCCCTGATACCGTACAGATGTTTTTTTGGAAAGTCTTGCCGCAGTGTACTCGTCCCACTGCGTATAAACCTGCACATGGTTTGGCTCCGTAAAACCATAATATTCAAAATTGGCAAATTTTTTCACATAATCTGCCCCGATATAAAGCACATCACCGTCATAGAAAGCCGCCATATAATTCGGATCCGTAGAACCAATCTCCTGTGGTACATCGGAAACATACATCGTATTGCTGCCTTCTCCGATATTCACCCGAATCACATCGGTATCGGTCGTAAAGAGCAGCACCTGCTCGTCCGTATTCACATAAAAGCGGTCTGTAAAATATTTCTCGACTGTCGAGAGCGTAAAGTAGCAGGTGCCATGAATAAATTTCGCCATATCGTCTACAATTTCGTCCTGCAGCACAATTGCCATATCGCTGTCTTTCGTAATGCCGAAATATTTGTCCAAATCAGCGTGCTCTCTTGAATAAGAAAAACGTTCCCAAAGCTTCCCCCCAAATGCCGCCGCCACAATCAAAAGAATGAGAACGACCGGCACAAGTATCAAAATAATCCTTTTTTTCATTCGGATACCTCCAATCGTTCTCATTATAGCAAACTATTGCTGTTTCGTACACAAAAAGTTGTTGTTTTTGATTTTTTTTAATATTTTTTCTGATTTTTTATGTTGTTTTTGATTTTAAGACTTTAACATATGCACCGCTAAATTATACAAATGCAAAAAATGCAGATTTTATTTTCCCAATATTTACTTGAAAAAGCTCCTATCATTTTTTTTCTGCATATGATAAGATATAAGTGCGTTCGTTGCTTTAGATATGCCGACAAAGAGGGGGTATTTTATCGGAGTTTTATTTTCGTAGTATGCTGCCAAAGTCCAAAAGCTTTGCGTGATATATAAAAAATGAAAAAATTTTGAAAAAAGATGCCTGAAACATGTACCTACTGCCAGAAAAGTGTTGTATAATATATAGTAATTATGGATAATAAACGTACAAAGTATTGGCAAAATATTTTTAGTCAATTTGCACAAGCTAATAAGACAATGAAATAAAAATCAGCTTGTACGCATATTCCGTAAAGATTTTGCAATCATGTATTACAGCACCTTCTGCGCCAAAAACCTTCCTTTCCTGTACGGTTTTGTCGCAGGGACATCTTACAAGTAAATTATTAGCATAAAATAAAAATTTATGCAGGCCCAAATGTAATAATTTGCCCGAATTGTAATAATTAATATGATTTTTGTTTAATAACGTATGTTATTTTGACATTTGATACGATATATTGAAAAGGATATTATAAATTTTTTAAAAACAGTCGTTTTATACTATTGACTTCAACTTTCTTTACATTATAATATAGGTGAAAGTTTAACAGTCGATATGACGATATTCGTCAGGATTCTTGGTTTTAGTGAAGGGAAAAATACTGAGCAAGAATGGGGGAAAAATATGAAGATTGAGAAGGTAAATGATCATCAGATCCGCTGCACGCTGACAAAAGCAGATTTAGCGGATCGTGAATTAAAAATAAGCGAGCTTGCATACGGAACCGAGAAGGCGAAAAACCTTTTCCGCGACATGATGCAGCAGGCGTCATACGAATTTGGTTTTGACGCGGACGATATTCCTCTTATGATAGAGGCGATTCCGCTCAATTCCGAATGTATCGTTCTTGTGATTACAAAGGTTGAAGATCCTGAAGAACTGGACACGCGTTTTTCCAAGTTTGCGCCCTCTGCCACCGACGACGATGACGAGGAGTACGACGACACGCTCACCGGAATGCTGCAGAGCATTTCCGACGGCGCCGATGATGTGCTTGATTTGTTCCGGAAAATTCATGACGGTTCCATTGCAGATACCATTGCAAACACAATGGATGCGCTCTCGGATTTGGGAAAACAGGGCAGCAGGCAGGGCAATGCCAACAAAGACAACAGCACCGCGAAGGCTGTGCAGGGCATCGACCTTACGCGGATTTATGCGTTTGACAGCTTAAACCAGGTGACAAGGCTTGCACATGTGCTTGACGGACACTATACAGGCAGAAATTCTTTGTATAAAAATGAGAAGCTATCGAATTACGTTCTTGTGGTTGGGCAGTCAGACCACACGCCTGAGGAGTTCAACAAGATTTGCAACATGCTCTCCGAGTACGGAAGCCCCGAGAAGTTTGCGTCGGCAAGCGAGGCGTATATGGAGGAACACTTTGAGGCAATCATTAAGGATAAGGCAGTGCAGGTGCTGGCGAAGGTATAAAATTTCGGAGAATTAGGAAAGAGGTCTAATGCTATGAGGGATGTAGCATTAGACTTTTTTGAAGTTTGAAAATGTATAGGATTAAAAAAGATTGTGCCGCTTTGTGCTGCATTTTGCATTTACATGGAATGCCGGTTAACAAAAAAAGGTGCAATACTTTACACAACCTGTAAGCGTTACACCTTTTTCCTGTTTTAATTATGCAAGCTTTGCAATTTCAGCCATCAGGCTGTCGATGTCAAGTCCATGAACCATTGCGGCTTCCTCTAAAGACTCGCCCTGTGCGGAAGGGCAGCCAAGACAATGCATTCCTGCATTCATTAGAATGGGAGCCACGTCGGGGGTTGTCCTCAAAATCTCGCCGATTGTCATATCCTTTGTTATTTCTGCCATGATAAAATCCTCCTGAATTTATTTCCTTTGATAATTTGTAATGATTTACAGTTAAAGCTACCATTCATTATCATACATCTTTAAAAAATTATCAAGCCTTGTGGTAGTTTTAACGAAATTTTAATAAAAACCATGCGGATTTTTATATAAGGAAGCTCAAATGAAATAAGGCTTTACGCTTTTTACATATCTGTAATGATTAAAGTGTAACAATCAGTACAGTTTATCAATGAAAGCGCAAATATGAGATGCAGTAGGGCAAAGTAACAAAATATTATGTGAAATCAAATAGCCGATTGTACAAAATTCACAGTACAAGCGGCTGTTTTTTGTGGGATTATTTGGGAAAATTGAATTGACTCTGACCCCGTGTCATGCCTTATAATATTATCATAGGATTAGAGTGTAAAAAGGGCTTTTTGCGCTCTGAGAATAAAAATAAAAAGGAGGAGCGGGTATGCTTAACATGAAGAACAAGCTGGCAAAACGGATTATGGCGTTTGTGCTGTCCGGAGCAATGGTAATCTCCGGAATGGCGCCGTCAGGTATGACCGCGTATGCCGCTGAAGCCTCAACGGAGACTGCGGGGTATGTTGAGGAGACGGAAGAAAACGAAGCAGAGGTTGTTTCTGACAAGGCAGCAGAAGAAACACCTGATGAGGACTCCGGAGCAGACGCGGAGGAGGAAAACACCAGCGAAGCTGCAAAAGAAGAGACTTCTAAGGAAGCTGTTTCTAAAGAAGAAACTTCAAAGAGCGACGCGAAGGAAGAAGTTGCCGAGAGCATCGTAGAGGAAAAGAAAGAGAAGGACGATGCCGAGGAGACGACAAAGGAAGAGAATAATAAGGCAGGGAGCTTTAGTCTTGATGATAAAAATCTTACAGCGCAAACAATTGCTGCTGGAGCAGACCCTGTATCGGTAGGAGATTTTTTTATAAGATCAGGTGCCAAAGCTGTTACAATTGAAACAGGTAAAACAAGCGATGAAATAGATGGAAAAGTATTTACGGCAAGAATTAAGTTTGGTGGTTCAAGCGCAATTGCCGATAGCAGTATCCATTTTAAAACAACCGGAAAAGGAAAATTGACAGTATATGCACAAATGGGATCAACGGGTAAGACAGAAGATCGTTATTGCGGCCTGTTTAGTTATACGGATGGCGCCACTGGTAAGGGAAAGGAAGTTGGCAGAGGAACCGTACCTTGTAGTAACGCTATTGTAAAACTACCTTATGACGTACCTGATAAAGGCAATTATTATATTGGCTCAGTAAGCAGTGGTATGCATATTTGGGGCGTTTATTTTGAAGGTGAAGGCGGCAGCGAGCCTGCAAGCACTGTTGAGCCCTCATCAGTGCAGGAGCCGACATCTGAGCCGACAAGCGAACCTGAAACTGATCCAATACCGGACGACCAAAAACACACAGTATGGGTAGTTGGTGATTCAACAGTAAGTTCATTTGATGACAATTACTATTATCCCAGATATGGATATGGCACGCAGATCCAAAATTATTTGGACGGATATTATGAAGTAAATAATTTGGCTTTATCAGGCAGAAGCTCAAAGAATTTTACGAAAGAGAAGAATTATACTACGTTAACGGAAGGTATCAAACAAGGTGATGTCCTTATCGTTGGTTTTGGGCATAATGATGAGAAAGCAGATGATGAGCAGAACCCTGGAAGATATACAAGTCCTGTGGGCGATTGGCAGACGGAAGGTTCATTTGCCAAGTCTTTGTACGATAATTACGTAAAATTGGCGGAGAAGAAGGGGGCAACAGCGATTATATGTACGCCGATTGTAAGGAGGACTGAGGGAGAATATAAGGGTTCCGTTCTTCATGTCACCGCTGACGGCGACTATCCGGCTGCAATTAAACAGCTTGAAAAAGATAAAAACGTTAAAGTTGTTGATTTAACAACGCTTACGAAAGAATATTGGGTGTCTGCTGGCAACAGTGGAACATTGAAACTTCATGCATGGACGAATAGTAAGGAAACATCTGTGGATAACACGCACTTGAATATTTATGGTGCGAAAAGAGTAGCATATATGCTTGCGGAGGAAATCGCGAAGTTTACCGATTTAGACATTGCAAGTCATGTAAAAACCCAAGGAAAAGAACCCACAGAGGAAAATGATTTAAAGCCTAATCCTGGTTATGAAGAACCAACATATACGCCGCCGACAACAGACAGCAAATTATGGGAACCATATGGCATTTTTAAAGGTAGTGCGTTTGGATCTTTAGGTAAGAGTCCGACAACAAGTTTATTTACGATTGGCAAGGATGCTGCTGGAAATATGCATTTGAAAGCCAGCGGAAATGGTAAACTTTCGAATACAGAGAATGGTATAGTAATGTATTATTACCGAATACCTTCGGATGCGAAATTTACACTTTCAGCCAAAGCAACCGTAAACGAAATAAGCGCAAGTATCTCAAATCCCAGTCAGGCGGGCTTTGGTCTTATGGCGCGTGACAACATGTTTATTGACATAAATGATAAGACTCTGAATGGCGATTTTGTGGTAGCAGGTACGCTTGCAGATGGCAATTCAAATTGCTTTTATTATAAAGATGGTAAGTTAAATAAAAACTCGTCTGGTATTGCGGCACCTAAAGCAGGAGATGTCTATGATTTAAGGCTTGCATTTAATGGTGATGGATACGAGTGTACGTTTGGCAATAATCCGACACAGTCAGGCGGATATGATTTCATGCTTACGTCAATGGATGACCAATATCAATATATTGGTATGTTCGTGTCAAGAAATGCAGACATTTCATTCAGCGATATTAAGCTTACAGTTGACGGAAAAGAAATTGACATCATGGATACAACAACAGAACCGGATCCGGGACCTGATGTACCGACAGGTGACGACCTCACGGTAGATGGTGACGGTGGAGAAGTTGAAATTTCAAAAACAGATGGATTTAAGAAAGGCAAGCTTTACGGATATAAGAATACGGCAATTATTGAGGTAGCTCAGGACATGCCGTTTTGGACCAGGGAAGGCAATGATCCGGCAAAAGACTCTTATGCTTTCAGCTACGGAGGCAAGGATTATGAAGGCTGTGTACAAGGTTCAACAGGTCCGTCAGATACGGAAAGCTTACCGATTGACAATAAGGCGGCATTTAAGATTACGGCAGTAAAAAACAGTAAAATAACATTTATTGTAAGAGATAACAGATCAAAGAACTTCCATTTTAGAGATCAGGCAAATGATTCGGATGCGTCACAAGACATTCCAAAGGATCCATCTTCGACTTCATACAGTGGATCAAAGTATACTTTCTCAATGGAAGCAGGTCATACCTATTGGTTCTGGGCAGGCGGCTCTAAGGTAATGGCAGGAGCGATTTCAATTGAAAAGACTCCCGAAGGTGAGGATCCGAAACCGAGCCAGTCAGCTTCGGAAGAGAAACCAAGCGACACACCTTCAAGCGAAGAAAAGCCAAGCCAGCCAAGCTCAGGCGAAGAAAAGCCAAGCCAGCCAAGCTCAGGCGAAGAAAAGCCAAGCCAGCCAAGCTCGGGCGAAGAAGAGCCGAGTCAGCCGGATACGGAGGAAGAAAGCTCAGAAGTAGAAGTAAGCGACACAGAAGAGTCAAAAATAACAGCAGATGATGTAAAGAAGCCGATATCATTAGACAGCGACAAAATCAAGGTAGAGGCAGCGAACCTTGTGAAAGGAAAGAAGCAGCAGTATGCTGTTACAGTGACCTATACATACACAGACAAGGACGGAAATACCTATAATCAGCAGCTTACAGAGGGTCTGCATTACAGACTGGCATTTGCAAAAGGCTCTGACGGTATTACAGTAGGACCACAGACAATTGTTGTTACAGGTACCGGAGAAGTAACAGACGTTGGTACATTTGTAGGAAAGACGACGGTTTCATACGAAATCATTGACAAGAAAACGACAGAGAAGACAGACATTAAGAAACTCAAGCTTTCACTCAATAAAGATGATGTAAAGAACGCATTGTATACAGGTACTTACATTACACCGAGAGTAGAAGGACTTGCCGGTATTGCGGAAGAGAACTATAATATTGTATACAAGAACAACGTAAATGTAGGTAGAGCAACTGTTACGGTTATCGGACAGAATGACTACTATGGCTCAAAGGTATTTAACTTCAGCATTAAGAAGAGAAATCTTTCAAAGACAACTATTAATGCGGACAATGCAAAATTTACGCAGACAGACAGAAACGGCGGATCCTATTTGGCATCTCCCAATCCGTCAGATGCGTTTGCATACAAGGGCAGCCCTGTAGTGCTTGAGAATCTTACATTATCAATTGGTGATAATACACTCAGTTCGCGTACAGACTATAAGGTTGTTTATAAGAACAATGCAAAGAAGGGTACGGCAGTAGCTGAAATTACAGGCTTGAATAACCTTTCAGGTACTGTAAAAATAAGATATACAGTAACAGTAGACACTGATATTGCATCATCATTAGATGATTTTAATGACATTGTAAATCCGGTACTTGAAGCAGAATTTTCTTCAAAGGGACCAAGACTTACAAGCTTTACGACGGAAAGCGGAGCAACGCTGAGAGAAGGAACAGACTATACTGTAAACTATAGAGGCTGCACGGCAACTTCTGTTGGCGATGTTGGTGAGGTAAAAATCACAGGTAAAAATGCATACAGAAATGTATTTAAGAATACCACAGTAGTGTTCACGGTAGTTCCGGGTAAGTACCATATGAAGGACGGCGTTGTGTTGGATGAAGAAAAAGTTGGAGCAGACGCCGGTAAAATTATAAACGCAGCAAAGATAACAGATGCAGCAGGCGTAAAGGTTAAGGAATCAGACGTTATTATTAAGCGTACAAGCAGAAGCATTACGGTCACACCGGATATCAGATATGCGAACAAGTACAAGGAAACAAGGTTAGCATGCCGCACGGCATCAAATCTGAGTAAGGTAAAGCAGATTGCCAATATTGAGAATCAGTATTTTGATGGCGTAAACACGGTAACTCTTACAGAGAAAGATATTGCAAAGGTTCTTCTCGGCGTAGAGGCAAAGGATATTCGGATTGTTTCATACAGAAACAACAATAAAGCAGGAACAGCTACGGTAATGATCGAAGCAAGAACCACAGGATCATACTATGGCACAAAGAACATTAAGTTTAAGATTACGACGGTAAAACCGACAACCACAATTCCTGAGGAGTCTGAGGAAGAGGAAAGTCCGACTACAGAACCGACTACAGACATACCGGATGAACCGGATGATCCCACAATCGGTCAGGATCGTGAAAAGATTATTGATGTTTGGGATTTCGGCGCAAAGGAGGAATCTGACGAAAAGACATACAAGAATCATATTACTGCAGACAGTTGGAACAATTATGAGAATTTAGCAAATGATGGTAAGTTTAGTGCTGATGGTGAGGTTGTTTTTGGAGATTTGACGCTGAATCATCTGAAAAATGACAGAATTTACTCGGCTACAGCCAATAAAACAGCAGGCAGCCCATCAGGAGTGGCAGCGTATAAGTATAGTGACGGTTATACGGCAGCTGGCGATTACTATTGTAATGGTACAGGCGGCAATAACAGAAGAAACTATACGATTGCCAATGTGCTGCGGGGAGACAGAATAGACATTTATGTAGGTACGAACAATTCGACAGCGACAGATTTTTATTTTGAATACGTCGGAACGAATAGGACTCAGAAGGATACAGGAAGCATCGGTACTAAAAATGAAAAAATTTCATTTGTTGCTAAATATGCGGGATCTTATAAGATTTGGGCGGACGCATCAGGCGGAAAACCGATTACAAACCGTGTAAAGAGAGTCCCGGCAGTGGATGTAAGCGGTACGCTTGATTTAGGGCCACTCACATCGACGGAAGGCATTAAGCTTAAGTTTGTCAACGAAACAACGAAAGCGGAAACTTCCGCAACGCTTGACGGAACAAGCTTTACTGCTAAGCTTGCGGCAGGATACTCATATAATGCGGTAATTACAGGAAAAGTAGGCTATGGTCCTACGAATGCCAGCAAGAATATAAAGTTAACGGATGATGACGCATTGTCCGGAAAGAGCGATGTAAAGATTGTTATTGAAGAGAAAGAAATGTATGTTTATTCCGGTACAATCAAGGGCTTTGCAGCGGATTATGCCAGAAAAGCAAATCTGAAGGTGATTATGAAGACAGCCGAGGATGTGCTGAGCGATGATATCGAGCTTACAATTACAGGGCTCGACAGTGCAACTCCTCAGTTTACAGGAAGATTAGAGCCCGATGTAGAGTACACAATCACACTGGAAGGCGTAAATGACTATCAGGTAAAGGGTGATAAGATTGTAAACCAGAACAAGCCGTATACAGCGGATATTGAAGTTGAGTTAAGACCTGTATATGCGGCGGCAGGTAATTTTGTGGATTTGGACGGCAATGCAGTTACAGGTGTTAAAGCACTCACTTTCAAGAATGTTGATGATGAGTACGAGTACACTGCTACCATCGCTGCAGACGGAAAGTCTTATAAGGCAGACCTCAGAGATGGTATTTACAGTGCGGTAGCCACAATTGAAAATTATCAGACAACAGAGCATGTTATTGTGGAAGGAAAAGCAGTCAACAAGGATATCCTCTTTGTGTCAACGGCTGCAGAAAGTGACCTGACAAGAAAGGCAGATCTCTATGTAGGGTATTCCGACAAGGGTGATGCGAATTACGAAACAGTAAGCAAGGCGGTTAAGGCGGCTAAGCGCATGAAACCGACAAAAGAGGAGGAGCGCATTACAATCCATATTGCTCCGGGTGTATACAGAGAGCAGATTATAGTAGATGTTCCTTACATTTCATTTGTAAATGACACACCTGATAAGGAAGTAAAGCTTACATGGTATCAGGGTATCGGATATCAGTATTATAGCAGCGTTACCGGATGGTATGATGCACAGAATGCACATGATCAGTATAAGAAGGGTGAACCGAAAAACTGGGGTGCAGCAGTACAGATTAAGTCTACCGGTTTCCTGGCGGAGAATATCGTATTTGAGCATTCGCTCAACAGATATATTACGGACGAAGAGCTTGCAGACGGTGTAGAGCCTACAGCATCAGGCGGAAAACCTGCAAGAGATTATGCACTGGATGTAAAGAGCAAGAATGCGACAGAGCGTGGATGCGCAATGTTCATTGATACTGGCGGTAACAATGCAGAGTTTTATCGGTGTAAGTTCCTCAGTAGTCAGGATACGGTTGGTACAGGAAAAACAGGGGCACATGCATACTTTAAAGAGTGCTTTATAGAAGGCGGTACAGACTATATCTGCTACGATGGTGACACGGTATTTGACAACTGCGTACTGAATTTTAAGGGATACAGTGATAAGGGAAGCGGCGGATATATTACAGCAGCTCAGGATTCAGCAGAAAATGGCTATCTTTTCTGGAATTGTACGGTAACAGGCAGCAAGGACTTAATTGTTGATCCGGGATATTTCGGAAGACCTTGGGGTGCAAAGGCAAAAGTTACCTTTGTAAACACAAAACTGGAGAGATCAGATCTCATTTTAGCTGCCGGTTGGACTTCTATGTCAAATGCAAAACCTGAAAATGCGAACTTTGCAGAATATAACACAACTTCTTTGGATGGCAAAACGGTAGATACCAGCAAGAGAGTTGCAGGTACTGTTAAAACGACAAATCCGGTTCCGGATACTGCGGCTTTTGAGAAATATTTTGGCGGATGGACGCCGAAGCATTATCAGAGAGAGGATTCAACGGTTGCGTTTGCGCAAAATGGCAATCCTTATATTCAGGATAACGGTGATTCGAACTTGCCAAGACCCGGACATACATTGACAGCTGTGTATTCTTTGGGAGAGGCAAACGACAAAAACGATGCTTCCATTATCAAATGGTATCGCGTAAAAGGCAATAATGCGACACTGATAACGACACAGACAGCACAACAGAGCAGAAGCTATAAGATACAGACAGCAGATGTAGGGTATACTATCAGGCTTGAGGTAACACCTACGACGACAAGCGGCCGGTCGGGAGAGGCAAAATCCGTTGATATGACGGCTGCTGTATTGGAAGGCTGGGATGAACCCGGAGAGTCGGATGCAGTTCTTGGAAACGGCGTGAACGTATTCCTTGCAGGAGATTCGACTGTTAAGGACTACTCGGCACAGGGAATGTATAATAGCGGAAAAGCCAGAATTGAAGGATCATGGGGTGAATATATTCAGTCATTCTTCAATGAGGAAAAAGTAACCATTGTGAACTATGCAAATGGCGGAAGAAGTACAAGAAACTTTATCAATGAAGGCTCTCTTGACAAAATTAAAAAGAACATCAAAAAGGGTGATTACTTATTTATTCAGTTCGGACATAATGACTGCGCTGCAAACTATCCTGACAGATTTGTACCGGTGGGAAAACCGGATGCAAACGGAATCTATCCGAAAACGGAAGGGACTAAGACAGAAAGCAGTACGGATAAGAATGAAGATGGAAGCCCTAAAATGGTGTACGAATATAATTGCGGCGGTACATTCAAGTGGTTTTTAAAACAGTACGTCGATGTGGCAAAAGAGGCCGGAGCAACACCTGTGTTAGTGACGCCTGTGGCAAGAATGTATTATACAGATGCCGGTAAGATCAGACCGCATCATGACTGCGGAACACATCAGTCGACTCCTGATAACACATACGCTTCAAGCAATGATGCATATGTAGTGGCTTGCAGACAGCTTGCAGACGAAGAGGGTGTGCTTTTACTTGACGCCTTTGCGGTAACGAAGAAGATGTATGAGGATGCATATACGGCAGGCGGTAATAAAACGTATGGCGAGCAGATTATGGGCGACGGCGATTCAACGCACTGTAATAAGCTTGGCGGATTTATCGAGGCAGGACTTGTTGTACAGGAAATCAAAAAGCTGAAGGACAGCGAAGGCAAAGCGCTTAATATAACGACAGCTCTTAAGAAGCCTGCACAGGTTCTTGGAAAGACACCGGATCCAAATTCGCAGACAGTATTTACAATCAATGCAAGCAGCAAGCTTACGGCATTTGACTTCAAGGCAGATCCGTCTTACTCGACAGAAACAGCATACTGGACGAAAATCGGTCAGGATCTGATTGACAAAGCTGTTGCAAACTAATAATTAACGCTTTTAAATTTACTCATATACACTATATAAATTACTCCATGACCTATACGAAAGTGAGGTCATGGAGTAATTCTTTTAATTTTTACGAAACCATAGTTGTAAAATAGAGATAATGGAACTATAATAAAGATGATTATAATAAAACACAATTCATGGAAAGCAATGGGGAAATGACTTATGGAGTACCATAAAAAAGCAGACCTAAAAGTGGAATGCATCGCATCAAAAGAGGACTTTGAATTTTTCGGTGTCACACTTGACGATGTGCTTGACAGGACGGAATCCGGAATGCATTTTTTAAAACGTGTAAAAGAGCTGTGCGGACAGATGCAGAAAGTGAATTGGACAAACATAGCATACACATTAAATATAACAATGCTGGACGGCGGGCGGGTCTCTTTTGTGTTCAGCGAATGCATTGAGGATTATATCATAAGCTTGAAACACTCAATGGCAATGGCTGACGAGCAGACCTTAGGACCTTTAAGGGAGTTTATCAAGGCGCTGGAAGATGCCGATGAGAATAGAGCGCGAAACCTTGTGGCGCATTTTGAGAAAAATACACGCGAGATGCGTCATTGACAAAAATTTATCAAAAAGATAGGAGCAAGAAAAATGAGAACGTACATTAAGAAAGTATATGCCTGTTTTCCCGGGGGAAAGCACAAGGCACTGACAATGAGCTATGATGACGGAAAGCATGAGGACAGAAGACTTGTGGAGCTTTTTAACAAGCATGGTATCAAGGGAACGTTTAACTTGAATGGCGGCTTGGAAGGCGATCCGGTGCGAATACCGCAGGCGGAATATCGTGCGCTTTATAAAGGGCATGAGGTTGCATGTCATACGATATCGCATCCCACAATAGCGCGGTGTCCGCTGACAAGCGTAGCGCGCGAGGTGATTGACGACAGAATAAAGCTGGAGCAGCTTATGGGATATCCTGTCCGCGGTCTGGCATATCCGAACGGCTCATTTTCAAAAGAAATCTGCGATATGCTTCCACAGCTTGGCATTCGATACGGCAGAGTGGTCGGTAATAGTGAAAATTTTGACATACCGGAGGATTTTTTGAGATGGAAGGCAACCTGCCATCATAATTACAAACTCATGGAGCTGGGAAAACAGTTTGTGGAGGACAAAAAAAAGCAATATTTGCGCTTGATGTATGTATGGGGACACAGCTATGAGTTTACCAATAACAACAATTGGAATGTGATTGAGGAGTTCTGTGCGCTTGCGGGAGGGCGCGATGATATTTGGTATGCCACAAACATAGAAATCGTAGATTATATGGACGTGGTGAAAATGGCGCAGTTTGCGGCAGATAACTCGTTTGTATACAATCCGTGCGTACAGAGCTTGTGGATTGCTATTGAAGATGATCAGATTGTTGAGGTGAAGGGCGGCGAGGTCGTGCAATTATAGTGCAGCCTGCTGTGTATCTGTTTTTATGAGATGATTCTCGGAATTATTCATAAAAAGCGGTTCCCTTTTTACCCAAAATATGCTAAAATTATATTCAGAATAAATTTGTGAGTGCTTACAAATTTACAGATAAAATAAGAATGGGGGATTAACATGAGATTTTTATATGCGATGATCATGGCGATGATGATTTCGGTATTTTCATTCGGCATTTCGACAATCGGCGTTTCGACCGTATATGCGCAGGAGGCACAGGAGAATGTAGCGGTTGCTGATGAGGAAGTGCCGTTAAGCGAAAGCGCTGAGGATGGCAGCGGCGCAGTTTTTCTTCTTTTAGGCGGAATGCTTATTATCATTATTGCAGTGGTTGTCACAGTCGTAGCATCTGTTGTAACAACAGCGCCGATTGCGGACGAGCTTTAATTCTTTATATGATAAAGACCGGAAAAGCCGGGTGTTGCAGTTTTGCAGCACTCGGTTTTGTGCTTTTGGAAAATGTTGTATAGAATGCCCGATTGTTTTAATAGCCGCATGATTGGCTGTTGTGTTGATAAAAAAGGCTTTCTTAAAAAAGAGAAAATAAGTTCCCCTAAATGATGATATGTGATATACTGATATAGGTATTTTACAGATTTTAGCAGATATCATTACAGGAGGTACGGCAGTGGAGGAGAAAAAGTACGTAATCACATGGGGAAATGCCATCTCGATTGCAGACAGAAGACCGGAGAATTATGCAAAGGATTTAACCCTGCGCTATCCAATCCGTCCGATGTTTGATGCAGATAAACTAAAGATAACGCTTGATAATTTTTGCGGCACCGAGCCTGTGACAATTACGAAAGTGTTTGTTGGTGCAGTGCCTGTAACCTTTGAAAACGGAAGCCGGAGTGTCACGATTCCGGCGGGGGAGTCGCGGGTGAGCGATGAAACCGTAGTTGATGTCAGGCGCGGAGAAGATTTTAATATAAGCATTTATTTGGGGGAATTTACGCTGATGCGTTCGGCAGTGCTGATTACAGGCCCGCTGTCAAAGGGTACTTATACAGTGGGAGATTATGCGGAAAGCGAAACACTCCCCATTGATTTGACAAGAAAGACAAATTGGTTTTATTTTTTAAGTGATGTGGAATTATATACATCAAATGAAAACAGGGCAGTCGTATGCTACGGAGACAGCATTACGTCACAGGCATGGCCGGATTATCTTTCATTGAGATTATTTCAGGAGAAAATAGAGCATACTGCTATTGTAAGAAAAGCGGCAAGCGGTACGAGAATTTTGCGGCAGTATGACAACATCACATATGATTCTTACGGGTTGAAGGGAGATATCCGTTTTCCGCATGAGGCACATGTGAGCGGAGCGGACACGATTATTATTCAGCATGGAATTAACGACATTATTCATCCGGTTGGTGTGGAGGTGAACCCGTTTCGCCCTTGGAGTGATCTTCCGACTGCAGAGGAGATAATAGAGGGGCTGCGAAAATATATTACGTGGGCGCATGAATACGGTTTGAAGGTATACATGGGCACCTTGCTTCCGATTTATGGGTGGAGGACATATGAGCCGTTCCGGGATGAACTCAGAAATGCTGTAAACGAGTGGATGCGCACCACACATGAGGCGGAGGGCTGTATTGACTTTGACAAGGCACTCAGGGACAGTGAAAATCCTGCGGCATTTGCAGAGGGCTTTGACAGCGGAGATCATCTCCACCCGTCACTGAAAGCATATGAGCGAATGGCGCAGGAAATACCATGTGCCATTTTAGTGTAAGGAGCGTGTAAAATGCCGACATTACTTTTTATCAATGCCTGTGTGCGTGGAAAGGATTCCAGAACGCTGGCTTTGGCGGAACAGCTTTTAGAGCGGATACGTGAGGAAAACAGCCATGATATGGCATTTCATATAGAAGAAATACGATTATCAACAGAAAATATTCTGCCTTTAAACTATGAACGGCTTCAAAGGCGCGATGAGCTTTTGGCAGAAGGGCAGTCTGCTGACACAATGTTTGATTATGCAAACGCTGTGGCAAGCGCTGATATGCTTGTGATTGCGGCGCCCTACTGGAATATGTCATTTCCTGCATCTTTGAAAATCTTTTTGGAGATGGCAAGTATAGAAGGAATTACTTTTACGTATGCGGAGGACGGCACACCAATCGGACTGACAAATGCCCACGATATGTATTATGTCACGACCAGCGGCGGTTACATAGGTGACTGTAATTTCGGATTTGAATATGTCAATGCGCTTTGCAGGCTTTATGGCGTGGAAAACACACATTTTGTCAGCGCCGAGGGACTGGACCTCGACGGCGCTGATGTGCAGTCAATCATGGAAGCGGCTTGTAGTGGGGAGATTGCGAATTTTTAGTTAACAGGAATGGAGAAAAAATATGACACAAGTGTCAGAAATTGCATCGCGGATATGGGGATTGTCAAGAGACCGGATTTTGGTAAATCTGCGGTTTCTTGATGTGGCATTGTCGGGCATACGGCTGGAGGAGAGAGCGGGAACGGACGGTATTTTGTGCGATATGAATGCGCCCGGAGAGGCAGTCATATATTATGATCCTGCCACGATAGTACGGCTTTACAAAAAAAATCCGAACAATATTATCCGGACACATCTTCATATTTTGCTGCATTGTATCTTTAGCCATTCCTATCGCTATGGGCGCATGGAACAGGAGCTTTGGGACGTGGCAGCAGATATGGCAGTGGAAAACGCAATCCTTTCCCTTGGGATATCGGGGATTGACGTCATAGGCGACCGCGAGCGGAGGGAAACGCTTGCAATGTGGCGTAAGAAGGCAGGGGCGCTTACAGCGGAACGAATATACAGGAATTTAAAGAGTGACAGACTTGGCGCAACGGAGCTGTTGGAGCTTGGCAATCTGTTTCGGCGTGATATTCACGAGAGCTGGGATGCGGCCGAGAATGTAGAAACGCTTGAAATTACACAGGAGCAGTGGAAAAAGCTCAGCGAGCGCATCAAGGCGGAGCTAAAATCTTTTTCGGAGGACAAATCGGACGATAAGAGTATTCTGCAAAATCTTGAGGAGGCGACAAAGGAAACTTACGATTACGGCGATTTTCTGCGGCGGTTCAGTGTGTCGGGTGAGGATATTCAAATCAATGATGATGAATTTGACTATGTGTATTACACATACGGACTTTCCCTGTATGGGAATTTGCCGCTCGTAGAGCCGCTTGAGTATAAGGATGTCAATAAAATTAAGGAATTTGTTGTGGCAATTGACACTTCGGGCTCCTGCCGCGGAGAAGTGGTACAGGCGTTTTTGAATAAGACTTATAGTATTTTAAAAAGCAGCGAAAACTTTTTCCGAAAGGTCAATATACACATTATCCAGTGTGATTCAGAGGTGCGACAAGACACGAAAATCACAAACGACGAAGAGTTTGAGGCGTTTATGAAGGAAGGGCAGTTAGAAGGCTTTGGCTCTACGGACTTCCGTCCTGTATTTACCTACGTTGACAGGGCGATAGAAAACGGGGAATTTGAAAATCTAAAGGGACTTATTTATTTTACGGACGGATATGGTGTATTTCCCGAAAACAAACCGCCGCACAATTATGATACGGCATTTGTATTTCTTGAGGACGATTACGAGAAACCGCCGACGCCGGCGTGGGCAATCAAACTTGTGCTTCCGGTGGAAGATATCGAGAATTTTGAATAAATGGAGGATTACCATGAATATAAAGCAGGCAAAAGAGCATATTAAAAATTCTGTAAAGCTGTATCTGAAAAAGGACGCGTATGGCGACTACCGCATTCCCGTAGTGCGGCAGCGCCCGATATTCCTTTTGGGTTCGCCTGGTATCGGAAAAACAGCGATTATGGAGCAGATTGCGCAGGAGCTTGGAATTGCGCTAGTCAGCTATTCCATGACGCATCATACAAGGCAGTCCGCACTGGGACTTCCCTTTATCACACATAAAACCTACAAGGGGATGGCATTTGACATTTCCGAATATACCATGAGCGAGATTATTGCATCAGTCTATGAGGTCATGGAGGGTTCCGGTATTGAGGAGGGTATCCTGTTTCTTGATGAGATTAACTGTGTATCGGAGACGCTTGCGCCGTCTATGCTGCAGTTTTTACAGTATAAGGTTTTTGGAAAGCATAAGGTTCCCGAAGGCTGGGTCATTGTGACTGCCGGAAACCCGCCGGAATACAATAAGTCAGTGCGTGAGTTTGACGTGGTAACAATGGACAGAATGAAGCTGGTGGAAGTAGAAGCGGATTATCCTACATGGAAGGAATATGCCCTAAAACAGGGTATCCATAGTGCAGTCACAACTTACTTGGACATGAAGAAAAGTGACTTTTATCGTGTAGAGACAAATGTCGGCGGAAAGTCCTACGTGACTGCAAGAGGCTGGGAGGACCTGTCGGCAACCATGCTTCTTTGCGAGGAGGAAGGCATCAAGGTGGACGAAACCCTTGTAGGCCAATACCTTCACAATGAAAAGATTGTGAAAGAATTCACAGCATATTATGAGCTATTTAATAAGTATAAAAAGGATTATAAGGTAGAAGAAATCCTAAATGGCACGAATACCGCACAGGAAGTAGAACGTGCCCGTATTGCCAAATTTGACGAACGGCTTTCACTGCTCGGCATGTTGCTGGATAAGCTTGAGAGTGAAATGCGGGAAAATCTTGAAACCTCTGATTATCTGACAGAGCTGATGAAAGTGCTCAAAATTATAAAAACGCTACATGAGAGAGAGGAAAAGGATCTCTGTGCAATCATAGAGTCGCAGATACAGGCAAGACAGAAGCTGTTGGAGACAATGCGCTCGGCAGGTACGCTTTCTAACGAGGACCGGAAGAAAAACAGGGCAATCATACAATTTCTTGAGGCGCGTGTAAAAGCGTTGAGACTAGAAAAGAATGAAAATCCTTTTATCATGCTGAAAGCCGCATTTGATAGAGAAGTGGCAGCGATGAAGGAAGAAAATGAGAAAATACAGAAGCGTCTGCACAATGTGTTTGCCTTTAGCGAAGTGGCGTTTATGGACGGAAACGAAATGCTTGTGCTTGTCACAGAGCTTACGGTTAACGTATACAGTTCGCGTTTTATCGGTATCTATGGAAGCCCTGATTATGCGAAACACAATGAAGATTTAATGCTTCATGAGCGTGAAGACAACATTATGCAGGAGATTGATAATCTTGCGCTTTAGTTATGGCGAATATCGCCGTGATGATATTCGTCATGGAAAGGCAGATGATTCCCTATGGAAAATACAAGGAAGGCGCCAATGTCCGACACAGTTGAAAATGCGGAGGGCGGACAGCTTGCATATGCGCCATATAAAAACGGCATTTCAATCAAGCGCTACCGCGGCATTGCCGCAAAGGTCAGGATTCCGGAGTATATTGATGAAAAGCCGGTCATTGCGATAGAAAGAAAAGCATTTTTAAGCTGCAAAACCATAAAAGAAATAGAACTGCCGGATACCATAGAGGAACTCGGCGACTGGGCATTTGCACACGCAGATCAGCTTCGGACAATTACCATACCAAACCGCGCGCTGACAAGGGGAAAAGAATTATTTTTGGGCTGTGTGCGTTTAAAAGAGATCTCGGTGAGAACGCTTGATGAATTAAACAGCCTCGGATTGGGACGAATGCTGGCGATGGCGGTCACAGTACTTCATGATTATTTTCTTTTTGAACCTTTAGAGATAGGAGACGACGCATGGCTCAACCGCTGGGATACAAAACTTTTGGATTTAATCGGACTGGACGATTTGGACGGCTTTGAGGAGCTTTGGACATGCGGAGAGGAAGATTACGAGGGAAAGGATTATGACATTAAGTCCTATCCTGTGGAAAAACGGAAAATGAAGCTGCGTATTGTGTATTTCCGGCTGCTGCATCCCTATAAGCTCAAGACGGAAACTGTGTGTGTGCTAAAAGAATACTTAAAAGCATCTTCCGAAGCATGGGACATTATTATTGAGGAGCACGCTGATGATCTTGAATACTACAAGCTGTTTGCAGATGCAGGAGGGATTACGGAAGAAAACTTTGATATATTTTTAACAGACCTTGCGAACGGCAGTGCGGAGATTAAGGCTTTTCTGCTGAAATATAAGGACGAACACCTGAAGGCGGCAGATGCTTTTTCGGCATTTGAACTGGATTGGTAGTTATACGGGAGATAAATAAGAAGGGGAATCGTGTAAAATATTTGCACGTTCCCCTTTTTGGATACCTTATTTATTGTTTTTATTCTGCACTTGCTTCAGCTTCTGATGTTGTTTCAGTTTCTGATGTTGTTTCAGTTTCTGATGTTGTTTCAGTTTCTGATACTGTTTCGGTTTCTGATGTTGTTTCGGTTGTTGCTTCAGTTTCTGGCGTTGTTTCGGTTATTGTTTCAGCTTCTGCTGCTTCTGCATCTGATTCCGTTTCATCGTCTGGCATCATGTCCGGATCTTTATAAAGATCTACAAGATAATCCAATACAACATCATGCATTTCGCTCTGTGCCAAATATCCTTCACCGTAGCTTTCTACCATGCTGTCCGCATAGGTTTCGTCACCATTTGTCTCGTTCATTTCAGCCTTTACAGCCTCCATGTCAATGGTTAAGCCCGCTTTTTCAAAAATTGCCTGATATACCATAGCCTCTTTTACAGAGTCATTTGCACGCTCGTTAAGCGATTTTTCATAAGCAAATTCATCTTCATCACCGGTAAACTCCCACACATTTGTCGAAGCCTGCATACCAGATGATGCGAACATCTGACTGTAATAATTTGCCATAGCTTCATCATTTGCTTTCGTTGTAGCTTTCATAATCTTAACGTAATTCTTTGGATAAGAATTTACGGTTGAATTTTCAACAATATAACTGGAGAGGAAGTTTCTGAGGTTGTCCTCATAATAATTCTTTGCAATATATGCGCGGTAATCATCAACTGTTCTGATTTCGTCTGTGGCAAGACCGTTTTTCTCAAGAAACGCATCGCTAAATGCAGGTGTTTTATAAATACCGTTTATAGAAACCGCGAATACGGCATCTTTTCCGGCAACCGCTTCATCATCGTAATCGTCAGGGAATGTCACCTCAACCGTTACATCGTCTCCGGGGTGAGAACCAATGAGCTGCTGTTCAAAATCATCAATAAATGAGCCGGAACCGATTGTAAGGTCGTAGCCCGCATTGTTGCTGTTTCCGCCCTCAAATTCCTCACCGTCAATTGTTCCTATATAATCAATATTTACCTGATCGCCATCGGCAACTTCAAGACTTACGTTATAGTCAATTTCCGGATACTCCTCTAAAAGCTCGTCAATATCCTGCTGCACCTGATCGTCTGTGCTGATATCTTCATCAGTAATGGTGATATTTTCATAATCTGCCAACGTAAGCGAATCCAAGACATTGACACCGTCAATTTTGCCGTCTGCCGTAAGACCTGCACTCATATCAGAATTTGGAGTTGTGCGGATAGCGGCAAGGTATATGCTCTTTCCAGCAAAAAATAGAATTACTCCTGCGATAACAACAAGAATTGCAATACTGATAATACGCGAAATCATGCGGTTTCTCTTGTCTTTTGCGATCTCTTTCCTCCGCTCTTCACGTTTTGCCTTGCTTTTGCTAATGTCTGTATTTTCATTAGCATTTGTTTTTTTGTCCTTTGCCATGTTCAAACCTTCCCTTTATTTCTTTTCGTTTCAGCCGTTTTGCGGTACATGTCCATTCAGACGCGCAAAAACAGCATGTAAATAGACACTTGCAATTATTGTACTACAAAACCTCAAAAAAATAAATACCCAATTTTCAAATTTGCCGGCGCGCAAATTTGCCGATATAATACAAGGCGTCAAATGCTTGACAACAAAAGTGGTGACGGACTATACTATATAATATAAAAAGAATATCATAAAATGATATTTTATGCCGCTTGGCATGAATGGTATTAAAAAGGTGAAAGGCCGATAAAAAAGGCAGAATGAGAGGAAATATGAACGTAGAAGATATCCCCGTACCATCAATGGCAACAATTAAAGTAAGCAAAGAAAATAAATCCGCAGTATTTGAAACGACGGTTATTCACACCACAGACAATAAGTATATCTACTGTATGCCTGTGAGAGTGGATGAAAAGCTGGTAAATTTTGAGGCAAAGGGAATGCTCAAGGAGCTGAAAATCGAGTTTGCCCCGTTTGAGTTTTATGCATGGAAAAATATTTCTATTATAAGATTTGTAGAAGACGGGAAAAGCTATTTAAGGATAAAGACGACAACGCCGGGTGTAAAAGCAATGGCATGGCCCGACAAGCCTGTTACGACGCAGAAGAAAAAGAAGGAGCCGGTCGTTAAGCGGAATGTAGTTGAAGAGGCGGAAAGCGAACAAACAGAGCAGAAATGAAGGGAAAATAAGGGTGCGTAATTTGTATAAGGGAAAAATAGGGGGAGCAGCAGCGCTGATGCTGCTTGTTACTGCGCTTACAGGCTGTCAGGGAGACGTAACCTTTGACAATGTAGGCGATAAAATCAGCGAGTCAGTGAGTGATACCATCACAAAGACGAAAAAACAAGTAAGCGATGAAATTAAGAGCGCACTTGCGGACGAAGTGCAGGCATTTCTCAAGAGTGATGATTTGGCGGTAACGTTAGGAATCAGCGATGAGGAGCAGGAAAGCATAAATGATTCCATACGGGAGTATATCGATAATTATGAATTTGATGAGGAGCAGTTAAGAGCCGCAAAAGAGTCCGTTGAGGAATTTTTGGAAGGTGCGAAGGGGCTTTCCACAGAGGAAATCAAAAAAAATATTGCAGATATCTTTGAAGAAAATAAAGAATAAAAAAACGCCGTTTGGCGTTTTTTTGATGAAGCAGTATTCGTATCAAATCATACGAACAATCTCTGCCCCCTGTCTCGTCCGAAGGTCATATTCCACATTGCTTGCAAAAACGGTCGGACGTGAAAGCGCGTCCTCATGGATTTCAATAATGCGTCCTTCTATATTTCCCGTTACACATACACGCCTGCCCACATACATATTGGCAATGCGCGTCAGAAGCGGCTTGATATTTTTTCCATATTTGATCTCAAAACCCTGCTCCTCAAACACGCGGAACGCCTGAAACGGCGTCAGCGCTACACGATGCGATCGGGGGTGGGTCATGGCCTCATACGTATCCGCAATCGCTGCAATCAGTGCAAAGGGATCAATACGGTCTTCTTTAATGCGCGCAGGATATCCGCTGCCGTCGCATCGCTCGTGGTGCATAATCATGACGCTCACCACATGAGGCGGAAAGCTTCTGTTTTTCAAAAGATCGTAGCCTAAATGGATATGATGCTGCATCTGCAGAAATTCTTCCGGTGTGAGCTTATCGGGTTTCCACAAAAGTTCGTCGGAAATCTTCGTTTTGCCCACATCAAACAAAAAGCCCGCAATGGTAAGATTATCCAAATCCTCGCCCTCCAGTCCGACCCATGTGCCAAAAATATAGCAAATCAGACCGCAGTTAAAGCAGTGATTATATGTAATTTCATTTTCGTCAGGCATCATATTGTATAGATAGTCGAGAAGCTGCTCGTCATTCATGACAGTCTGCATCATATCGTCGCGCAAGGACAAAAGTTTTGATGTATTTAAGTCAATACCAGTGTCAAGCGTGCGGATTAGCTTATTAAAAGTCGTAAGAGATAATGTATACATCGCATTAAATTTTTGAAAATGCGGATGTTGATGAAGATGCTCATAACGCGGCATATCGACTTCGTTCGGCTCTGCAAGCGCTATTTCACCAAAATTGTATTCGCACAAAGATTGTATGTTTTCCTGAGTAAGATGTGTATTTGCTTTCAAAATCAGTTCTTGTGAGGGAGCGTAGATATCCTCATAAGTTATCATCCCCGGTTTTAAGGATTGAGTTGACAATTTATACATGATTACCTCCATATATGGTTTTTTTAGCAAAGCTGTCTTTTCCGGATAAACGTATTAAAATATTTCTAATATAAAATATCAAACTTATCATATCATAAAACAACAATTTTTGTATATAAAAATTAAAAAAAACAAAGAAAAAATAAAAATCTGCTTTTCAAAATGAAAAATTGTGGTAAAATATAGTACAGAAATGGTTTACATAAAAAGTTTTAAAAATATTATTTTTTCGACAAATAACCATTGCAATATAAAAACACATATGTTAGTATTTACATAAAGTGTCTAAGGCGCGTGTGGAAAATGCGCCTTTTGACAGCAATTTTGGGGCAAGGGCAGGCAGGGCCTGCCGGTTACAGGGGTGATTTAGTTCCGCGTGTATCGCCACAAGGGAGAAGGTGACTTTACAGTGGAGCTGATCATATAAAACGCAGCCGGAAAGGGATTTAACAGCTGCGGTGAGCTTTAATTTTACATACACACTTTGAAAAGAGAAGGTTTTTTTATTCTCGTGTACACAGCAGACCAAGCGCAGGTTGTGCTGACTTCGAAGCAGGAGAGAGATAAAATCACCGATAAGGAGACAAACTGAAGAAGGGTTGAAAGGGGATCAACAAGAATGTTAATGGCAAAAAAAGAAGTATCGAAAAATATTAATGTAGCAAACAAAAAACCGATGATTAGAAAAAACCAGACTACGGGAGAGATGGTAGGAGGATTTCTTGATCCTGAAACGGGAGTATTTGAAGCAGCTATGGAAATTAATGATGAGAGAGACATTGATGAATTCCTTGAGGAATATGATCTTTCGGTTGTAATGATTTCGAAAATGTAATAACGATAAATTACGTAAAGACGCATAGACTTATGAGGAAATTCTCTAAAAAGCTGCGGAAAATCAAAATTAAATAGTTGGATATGTGTGTGAATTAAAGCTTTGAAAAAGGGAGTAGGTGGGACTGCTCCCTTTTTCTACCAATAAGACGACATGCAAAACATGTCAGTGTTTGGTGAATTAGGGGTTTACAATAATAATATCGGAAATAAAATGAAATAATTAATACATAGTGTGAATTAAAAAATTCATATATCCTGATTTGAGTGTCTGCCAAAGTGGGCAGACGGGAGTCGGTGTAGTGAAAATCCGCAATTTGAGAAAGATGTATGAGGGATAGCTATGAGGAAAACAGAATTTAAATTGCCGTCAAGAGACGGGATTCATAAACTGTATGTGGTATTTTGGAAGCCGGAAGGAGAAGTGCGTGGTGTGCTGCAAATATCACATGGTATGATCGAAATGATAGAACGCTATGATGAATTTGCCCGTTATCTAAACGATAATGGTTTTGCAGTGATTGGCAATGATCATTTGGGGCATGGATTTACGGCCGGAAGGGACGAGGATCTTGGGTATTTTTGCCGAAAGAACATGAGTGCGACTGTTGTGTCCGATCTGTATCGCGTTACGCGCTATGCAAAAAAACATTATAGTGATGTGCCGTATTTTTTGTTGGGACACAGCATGGGTTCCTTTATGGCAAGGCGTTATATTATGACATATGGAAACGAACTTACAGGAGCAATTATTATCGGAACAGGCAGTAAGGGAGCTTTAACGCTCATTACCGGAAAAGCCTTATCAGCGCTTTTGCGGCTTGTAAAGGGCGACCGTTATCGTTCCAAAATAATAGAAAAATGTGCGTTTCATAACTATTTGGACCACATTAAAAATCCGCGTACGGAAAGCGATTGGCTGACAAGAGATGAAAAAATAGTAGATTTGTACCGTAAAAACAGGTATTGCAACTTTAAGTTTACCGTAAATGGGTACAGGACGCTGTTTGAGGTGTTTACCTTTATTCAAAAGGATCAGAATATTGAAAATATACCGCGCGAGCTGCCGCTTTTGTTTCTGGCAGGCGGTATGGATCCGGTGGGGAATTACGGAAAAGCGGTGAATGAAATATGTTGTGAATACAAAAAGAAGGGGATTAATGATGTCAGCATGAAGCTCTACCCGGATGACCGGCATGAGATTTTGAACGAGCTGGACAGGGAACAGGTATATAGTGACATACTGAGGTGGCTGGATAAAAAAAGCGATAACTTTATTGACAATATTATCAGGGATTAATATAATCAATAACAGTAAAAACAAACATGGAGGGCATCTGATGAAAATATTGATAATGTCTGATATTCATGGGAATGAACAGGCTCTCAAGGCTGTGCTTGATAAAGTTGAAACAGAATATAAAGTAGATGGCTGTTTCTTGCTGGGAGATATTATTGATTACGGAATGCATTCAAACGAGGTGATTTCGATGTTGTATCAGCTGTCCTTTCCTGTTTTTTGCAACATTTGCGGGAATCATGAAGATGCGGTTTTGCATGATAATTATGAACGTTTTTCATCAAAAAGAGGAGAGGAAAGTGCACGATATACCAAGAGTGTATTAAATCCGGATTCATGGGATTATATACACAATGAGATGAAAGAATGTGGATTTTATGAATTTGAATGCGATGGTAAAATGTGCCTTGCAGTACATGGAAGCTTAGAGGACAAGTATTGGAAGAGTATAAAACCGGAGGAGGCGCTGCAGGAATACAGGGAGTATGATTACGTGTTTTCTGGGCACTCACATCAGCCGCATTTTATAGAAAAATACTATGAAGCAGAGGACGCCGAAAGAAGAAATAAAAAAAAAGTTGTATTTATTAATCCGGGATCTGTGGGACAGCCGCGGAATCACAATCCGCAGGCGCAATTTGTTATTTTGAATATGGATACAGAACAGGTGTTTTTTGATAAAGTATCATATAATATTAAGAAAGAACAGGAAGCATATTGTGGTCAGGTAGATGAATTTTACTGTGAACGTTTGAAATGGGGGATTTAGCGTATGGACTTATATGTAATAAGCGGCGTTACGGGCATGACTGGAAATGAGCTGGCAAGAAAGCTGGTTGCAGCGGGAGACAAGGTCATTGGGTTTGATAATTTTTTTGCATCTTCGATTAAGACTGTGGAAGACATTGTAGACAATCAATTATTCTGCTTTCATGAGTATGACTTAAATTCGGCAGAACAGATGCAGCAGTTAAAGCAGCAGATTCAGACGGAAAAAAAGACGTGTGAAAAATTAATCTATATTAATTGTGCTGCTGTGGTACATACAGAGCATTTTTACTATGTCAATAGAACGTTTGAGACGAATGTATTGGGAATGAAAGCCTTTTTAGATCAGGCGATTGAACTGGGAGCAGATATTTATATTAATTGCTCCACATCAGAAGTTTATTCCATGAATTCATGGGGGGAAAACGGCGTTTCAGAATCCGATTATATTTCGTTAGCCAATGCCGAGCACAGTCAAAGAACCAGCTATGCAACGGGCAAGCTTATGACGGAATTTTTTATGAAGGATGCTGTAATGGAACAAAAGATAAAGGGATGTTCTATCCGGTTTGCGAATGTATACAGTAAAAATGAATTATATCCAAAACATATCATTCCGCATATTTTGAATCAATTAAGAGAAAACGGAAGTGTGGAACTCTTGGAAAATTCAAAAGTAAATTATCGTACTTTTTTGCATAATGAGGACAGCTGTGCGGCAGTAATTGCACTAATCCGGTCGGAAAGTGCACTGGATGGTTCTGTATACAATGTTGCAACAGACGAAGAAATCTCTATTGTAGACCTTGTTAAGCTGTGTGCGAAAAAAATCGGAATTGAAAATCCTCAGATTACATTTAGCGGATACAGGGAATCCGATCCGGTAAGAAGATTGCTGAATACCGAAAAAATAAGAACAAGAACCGATTGGGTACCGCATATCACCTTGGACAAAGGAATTGAAATGTGTCTGGAGGAAGATGAAAATTGAAAATACTGATTGTAACAGTGGCAGGGATGTCGAGCCGGTTCAGTCAATCGCTCGGACACTCATGCCTCAAGTGTCTTTACTATGAAAATCACATAGAGGATTCTCTCTTATATACAATGCTTCATCAGGATAGAACGTTTGATTATTATGTAATTGTAGGCGGATTCATGTATGATGATTTGAAAGCTGCAATTGAGGAGGAATTTAAAGAATTTGGAGATAAAATCCTTCTTGTAAAAAATGAACATTATGCAGATTATGGTTCAGGATACAGCTTGTATCTTGGGCTTCGGGAAATTGAGGATAAAGATTATGATGAGGTAATATTTGCAGAAGGCGATTTATATGTGGACCCAAAAAGCTTTGGTGAAATCTATGATCATGTTGGAAATGTAATTACATGCAACACAGAGCCGATACTTGCAAGTAAGGCAGTGGCATTTTATTATGACAAGGATTATGCAATTCATTACATTTATGATACTGCTCACAGTATATTGGAAATTAACGAGCCTTTTCAGGGAATTTTTAATTCCGGACAGATATGGAAATTTGCAGATGCAGACAAGCTTAAGAAGGTTGTGCAGTCTATTCCTGAAAGAGAATGGCGGGGAACCAATCTTGTGTTAATACAGGAATATTTTGGAAGTCTTTCCAAGAGTGAGTACGACATTATAACATTTGCAAAATGGGTGAATTGTAATACCATTTCTGATTATAGAAAATGTATAAAGATGAGAGAGGGGCAATAGACAATGAAAACACTTGATGAAAAATTAGAAATACTCCGAAATAATATATCAGACAGAAAAGTGCGGATTATGATAATGGGATTGGGGAGCGTTGGAACATATTTGTTGGATTATCTGCTGTCCACAAGCGACGCGGAAATGGAAATTTATGTAGTTGGACGCAATAAAGAAAAAATGGTTTCTGACGTAAATATTACGAGAGTTGCTTCTCTAATCAGAAAACAAAATAAGGCAGTGGTTCGGATTATAGATCGTGTTGACTTTAATGATACTGCTTCTATTACGTCCTGCCTTCGGGAATGTCAGCCGGATATTCTTGTAAATTCAAGCCGCGCATATTCAGGGTTAAAGTATGGAAGTATATCATGGAAAAATGTAAGGGCATATGGAATATGGGCACCTTTGGCAATAAAGTATATTAAGAACATTATGGAAGCATATGAAGAGGCACAAAGCGATGCCATTGTTATTAACACATCTTATTCCGATGCCGTGATTCCGTGGCTTAAATCGACAGGAAAGGCATATCCTGATTTTGGAAGCGGAAATATCAATCACCTTATTCCACGAATCCAGTTTGCCGTTGCAGCGCAGTACGATATTCCGGATTATTGGAACATTGATGTAACATATGCAGTGAGCCATTTTCATGATGTTGTGATCAGCAAAGAAGGTCAGACGGAAGGGATCAGTCAGTTAATTCATATACAGTATGCCGGAAAGAAGCTTGAGCCTGATCTGGATAAGATGTTTAACGCTTGTAAAATTCCGATGCCGGTAGATGCGAAGCGTAATATGATGAATGCTTCCAGCAATTTTGAGATTATTCATAATATTTTGTCAGCAGCGAGAGAAAAGAAGAAGGTTAAAATGCACTGCCCTGGGGTATTTGGCGAAATAGGCGGCTATCCGATTGTCATTGATGGAACAGGATTAAGGATAAAAGCTTATATTGATGAGGAACATTTTAGTCTGGAAGCCATGCGGAAGAAAAACAGGGAATCCATTTATCTGGACGGGATTAAAACTGTTGAAAATGGTACGCTCTGTTATACCGATGAGTTAAAGGAAAAATGCAGAAATGTGTTTGGTGTTTCATTAATGAATGAAGTTAAGTTTGAAGAGATAGAAAAAGCGGCGCAATTTTTAATTACTGAGGTGATTGAAAAAAATATATAAATTAAGAAGCGGAGGCTGACAGACACGATGAAAAAGGTGTATACATGTTTTTGCACGGATGTAATACATGAAGGTCATTTAAATATTTTGCGGGAAGCGAATAAGTATGGTGAGGTTACTGTCGGGATTTTAAGTGATGCGGCAATGATTAAATATAACCGGTTCCCCACAATTACCTTTGCGGAGAGAAAGGCAATTGTAGAGAACACCGGTTTGGCACATTCCGTGATCATTCAGAACGAGATAATGTATGATAAAGTAATCGCGGAGAGAAAGCCAGATTATATTATCCACGGAGACAATTGGTGCAAGGGACCGGAGAATGCCATTCGTCAGAATGTTATTGATAATTTAAGCAAGTATGGCGGAGAGCTGATCGAAGTCGCATATACATATAATGAAAATGTAAAAAAGATTGATGACAACATCAAGGAAAAACTCGCTATGCCAGAGTACCGCAGGAAACGGCTTCGTCAGCTTTTAGAAATTTGCCCTATTGTAAAGACAATAGAAGTTCATAGTGGAATTACGGGGCTGATTGCAGAGAAAACGGTTGTGGAACATAATGGGGAGCTTGACCAGTTTGATGCAATGTGGCTGTCAAGTCTGTGCGACTCTACTGCAAAAGGAAAGCCCGATATTGAACTTGTGGATATGTCGTCGAGAATGCGTACGATAGATGATGTTATGGAGGTAACGACAAAACCCATTATTCTTGATGGTGACACCGGCGGATTGGTGGAGCATTTTGTTTATAATGTGAGAACATTGGAACGTATGGGGGTATCGGCTGTTATTATTGAAGATAAAACAGGTCTAAAGAAAAATTCCCTGTTTGGCACGGAGGTAGAGCAGACTCAGGATACGATTGAGAATTTCTGCGATAAAATACGCGCCGGAAAAAATGCGCAAAGAACAGAAGAGTTTATGATTATTGCGCGTATTGAGAGTCTTATTCTGGAAAAAGGACAGGAAGATGCTTTAGAACGTGCATTTGCATATGTTGATGCCGGCGCTGACGGGATTATGATTCATTCCAGAAAAAAATCGCCGGATGAGATTTTTGCATTTTGTGACGCGTTTAGAAGGGAGAATAAACATACACCAATTGTAGTTGTTCCGACTTCTTTTAACATTGTAATGGAAGCGGAGCTTGCACAGCATGGCGTGAATATTGTTATTTATGCGAACCAGCTTACGCGCAGTGCATTTCCGGCAATGCAAAATACAGCAATTGAAATTTTAAAGAATCACAGAGCATTGGAGGTTGACGATAAATTAATGCCGTTTAAGGAGATTATTACACTGATTGATGATATGTAATTTCATGCGGGCGTGGCAGAGCTTATAAGGGAGGGGAAAATGAAGGCAAGTACTTTTTTACAGGAAGTAGAGCATATAGGAATTCGTACAATTACAGGTGTACCGGATTCTACGTTAAAACAGTTCTGTGATGCAGTGCAGTTGGATCATGGAAAAACGTTTCGGCATTATGTGACAGCAAACGAGGGTGCGGCTGTCGGGCTGGCCACAGGAGAATATCTTGCGGCGAAACGCCCCTGTTTGGTATATTTACAGAATTCGGGGCTTGGAAATATCATAAATCCGTTAGCATCGATTGCCAATCAGGAGGTATATGGCATTCCCATGCTGTTTGTCGTTGGATGGCGCGGTGAACCGGGGAAAAAGGATGAGCCGCAGCATGTTTATCAAGGCAAAGTTACTTGCGGGCTGCTGGAAGTAATGGATGTGCCGTATGCTGTTATTGACGAAATGACAACAGAGGCACAAATCAGAGAAATTCTTTCCGACGCGCAGAATATAATGAACCAAAACAGGCAGTATGCGATTATTGTAAAAAAAGGAACATTTGAAAAGGAAAGCTTTTTTTCATGGGAGAATGGTTATACTTTTGTCCGCGAACAGGCATTAAAGCTGATTTTGGAATCCGTTTATGAAGCTGCATGTATTGTGTCCACGACAGGAAAAATCTCAAGAGAGCTTTATGAGCAAAGTGATGCGCTTTATGGGGGGCATGATAAACTTTTTATGACAGTCGGAGGCATGGGACATGCGTCTATGATTGCTTATGGAATGGCTCAGGCTGATGACACGAAGCAGATTGTATGCATTGACGGAGACGGGGCTGTTATGATGCATATGGGAGCGTTGGCTTTTATTGCAAAACAGGCGCCCAAGAATCTTTTACATATTGTTATTAATAATGCGGCACACGAGTCAGTCGGGGCAATACCGACGGGATTTAGCGGGGAGACCTACGGACAGATTGCAAAAGCATGTGGCTACCGCAATGTGTTTAGGGCTATGGATGAAAAAGAATTGAAAGAAGTGCTTCTTGAGGCAAAAAAGAAACAAGAGCTTACGATGATTGAAGTTATGGTGTCGCTTGATTCAAGAGCGGATTTGGGAAGACCAAAGGAGAGTGCCAAAGAGAACCGGATTCATTTTATGAATGCGATTTAGAATAACAATGGCAACGTTTCTGTAAGAAAGGTGCGGTTAACACCGCACCTTTAAAAATTGTGCTTTCCCATGAAGCCGTATTGTCTCAGAATCTGCGGGAATAAAGATACAATCTCCCCGGAAGAAATGCAGCGCCGCGGCGTTCTCCTCAAGCAAAACGCCACAGCCGCTTATACACAGAAGAACCTGAAAGGACGTGCTGTCTGTCTGAAAGTGTACTAAATCGCGGCAGCGTTCTGTGTTAATCAACATACGCTCAACTTGAAAATACTTGCAACGGCAGATAAACTCAGTTGCACTTCCGGGAACATATTTCAGGACGCGGATTTGTTGTCTTGGTGCGGCGCTTCTTTTCGTGTTTACCACGTCCATCGCTTTCTCAATGTGCAGTTCACGCATGTTTCCGTATTTATCGGTACGATTATAATCATACATACGATAGGTGAGATTGGAACTCTCCTGAATTTCGGCAACCAACGTGCCTGCACCGATAGCGTGTACGGTTCCCGGCTCAATAAAGAATACATCGTCTTTATGAACGGGGACTTTTTGGAGATACTTTTCTACATTGCCTTCGCATAAACTTTTCTTTAAGGTATTGGGATTGATGTTATGGGTAAAGCCGTAAATAAGCTGCGCATCTTTAGAGGCATCTAGAACGTACCACATTTCTGTCTTGCCTTTTTGCCCGTTTTCCTGCTCCAGCGCGTAGGTATCGTCAGGATGCACCTGAACCGATAAATCTTTCTTTGCATCAATAAATTTAATCAATATAGGCAATTCTTCTTTGGATTCGGGATGGGTGCCCAGAAATTCAGGATGCTCTTTGATGACATCGGACAAAAGCCTTCCGCTAAATTCGCCGCTTGCAACAGTGCTTGGCCCGTCCGGATGTGTGGAGCACTCCCACGTTTCCGCCAAAGGCTCTAAATCAATGCCTTTTGAAAAGTCATCGTTGAGGCGGCTGCCGCCCCAAAGATAATCTTTTCCTGCGGGTTTTAATAAAAACGGTTTAGCTTTCGAGTTCATATTTGTGTTTGTCATGAACGCTGATCTCCTTGCCAAGCTGTACTTCTATTACCTGAAGCTCCGTATCTGCAATAATTGTGTGACGACATCCTGCCGCCATTGTGACGACATCTCCTGCTTTGACTTTCTGTTCCATGCCGTCCACGATGGTTCTGCCCTCGCCTGAAATTACAGTCCATACTTCGTCTCTGTAATCGTGGCTGTGGTAGTTCATTTTGTGCCCCGGGTGAAGCGTTACTTTGATCGTCACGCTCTCTTCTTCCATGTCCAAAACGCGGAAGCTTCCCCATGATTTTTCCGCAAACATGATTTTTTGCTCCAACGTATTTACCAGCGGTTTGATATAGCTCGACTGCTCTTTGTCGGAAACAAGGATTCCTTCCGGACTTGCAGAAACGACAACATCTTTCAGCCCCATACAGATAATGGGAACGTCAAGCTCGTTTATAACATGAACATTTTCGCATGTTTCGTTAAACAGCGCTTCGCCGACACTGTTGCTGTCCATTGCCTCTGTCAGTGTGTTCCATGTGCCAAGATCTTTCCATGTGCCGGAAAAACGCATTACTTCGATGAAAGCTTCATGCTCCACAACGGCGTAATCAAAGCTGATTTTTGTCAGTGTGTCGTATTTTGCAAATAAATCATTGTAGTCTGTAAAATCAATTAACTCATGGGCACGCTTTAACACATAGCCCAGCCGGAATGCAAAAACGCCGCCGTTCCAAAGAGCGCCGTTCGCAATATATTCTGATGCAAGCTCCTGTGTCGGTTTTTCTTTAAACATAGAAACCTTGCTGACGTCCGTATTGGCTTGCGGAATAATATATCCGTATTTTTCACTTGGGTAGGTTGGCTCGATTCCCATTAAAACGAGATTGGCTTCACTCGATTCTGCGCGTTTTCCAAGCGCGCGGATTGCTTCAAAATAGTCATTTTCTACATACGGATCGACCGGACACACAACAACGGACTCCTTTTCGTCTACGCCCTTGACATCTTTTAAGTATGCTGCTGCAAGCGCAATTGCGGGGAACGTGTCTCTTCGGCAGGGTTCAATGCTGATGCCTGCGTCTTCGCCTAGTTGATTATGGATTGAGGAAACTTGCGACTTAGAGGTGGCAATGGTTACGGTTGCCTCTTTGTCCACCGTTTTAATTTGACGATATACGCGCTGCACCATTGACTCTAATTCGCCGTTTTCGGTGTGAAATATTTTGATAAACTGCTTCGAACGGATATCATTGGACAAGGGCCAAAGGCGCTGTCCGGAACCGCCTGATAACAAAACAATATTCATGGTAAAAAAACCTTCCTTTCCTGATGGTTTGCAAATATTGCAACCGGCATGTATTTATAGTATAAGGCTTTATTGGTAATCTTATCAAGTAAAATAAACAGATAATTGTATGTTCTGAAAGAATTTCATCAATATTCAGTGGAAACACACAATTACTTGTGGTAGAATGATGCCGTTGGATGATTGCGTGAATTTGAATTTGTATTTGGCTTTGGAGAATTATGAAAAAAATAATATTAATTGGCCCTGTGTATCCATATCGGGGCGGGATTGCACACTATACGGGCTTAATGTATCGGGAGCTTTCTAAAAAATACGATGTGGAGATGCTTTCGTATAAGATGCAGTATCCCAAATTTTTGTTTAAAAAAGAACAGCGCGACTATAAAAACGACAGCTTTAAGATAGACGGAACAAATTTCCTGATAAATACGGCGAACCCGTTGAACATCATCAAAACAGCAAAATATATCAGGAAAAAGAAGCCGGATATGGTGTTGATACAGTGGTGGCATCCATACTTTGCACCATGTTATTGGCTGCTTGCTAAATTTATGGGGAAACAGAATTTGACTTATGTTTGTCATAATGTGTTTCCGCATGAACGTTTTTTGCTTGATAAAATATTAACAAGGCTTGTGCTCAAAAACGGAAAGCATTTTATTTTGCATGCCGGACAAGAGGAAGCGGAATTAAAACAGATTGTGCAAAATCCTGACTGTCAGGTGACGCCGCATCCTTCTTATAATGCTTTTTGCTTTGAACATATGACGAAAGAAAAGGCAAGGGAAACACTCGGACTGTCCCCCAATAAGAAGGTACTTTTGTTTTTTGGATTTGTGCGTCCTTATAAAGGTTTGAAATATTTGGTTCATGCAATGCCGGAAATAAGGGAACGCTTGGGAGACGTAACGCTTTTGATTGTTGGAGAATTTTCCGGTGCTGAAGACAAGAAATGTTATATCGATCAAATTAAGGAGCTTAATCTCACATTGGGAACTTCGGTTATCATAAAGGACGGATACACACCTGACCGCGAAGTGGAGAAATATTTTGCCGCATGCGATATGGTTGTCCTTCCTTATGAGAGCGCTACACAAAGCGGGATTGTCCAGATTGCTTACGGATTTAGGAAACCTGTTATTGTCACAGATGTCGGGGGACTGCCTGACGTGGTAAGTCATAACCGGACTGGTTATGTTGTTCCGCCGCAGGATAAGACGGCGCTCGCAGCAGCGGTGATAAAATATTTTGCCGAAAATAAAGAAAAAGAGTTTTCTAAGAATATAGCAGATGAGGCATATCGGTTTTCCTGGGAAAGAATGGGAGAGGTTGTGGAGCGGTGGATTTAATAAGCGTAATCGTACCGGTTTATAATGTGGAAGAATATATGTGCGAATGCGTAGATTCTGTTTGTTCGCAGACCTATCGGCATTTGGAAATTATTTTAGTGGACGACGGTTCTGCGGATGGCTGTCCTGCTTTATGTGATGATTATGCCTTAAAGGATAGGCGTATTAAAGTCATTCATCAAAGGAACAGAGGGTTGTCGGAAGCACGCAACATAGGTTATGAGGCGTCAAATGGCAAATATATTGCTTTTGTTGACGCGGATGATATCACTTTTGATACTTATATTGAAGAACTTTATCGATTGATAACGAAAAATAATGCACAGATTGCTGCCTGTGCTTATACGCGTGTGCTGCGTGAGCCGGAGGCGGGAGATCATGCGAATGCGGAAAGCTATGTAATAACTTCAGGAAAAATGTTGAAAGAATGGCATGGCAGACGTAAAAAGATAGAAACTGTGGTATGGAACAAGCTTTACAATCGTCAGATTTTTGCGGATTTTAAAGGAGGCAATATATTCCCTGAGGGCAAAACGCATGAAGATGTTTATACAAGCCATCTGCTTGCCGCCAATGCGGAAACGATAGCGGTTACCGATAAAAAGCTGTATTATTACCGCAGGCGGGAGGCGAGTATCAGCAGAGCCTGCACGAAGGAGGCGGCAAAAGGAGATTTGGAGGCGCAGAGGGCGAGATTGCGTTTTTTTAGGGAAAATAAGTTTTATGGGGCGTATTTCAGGCTGCTTGTGGGGCATTGGATGCATAGAGGGATGTATGTGTGGAAGGCGTTATGGAACTAATGTATGTGATATGAGCAAAAGGATATGGTATATAAACATTTTATCAAATTATATCAACCGGAGAAGGCAGTAAGACTGTCGGAAAGAAATTTTGGGACGGATGGGAATATCTATGCGGTGTCGTTGTATGCGGCGTTTTGTATTTAGGAGGAAGCTTGATATTAGTAAAAACTACCTAAAAATACAAACGTAATTCTTGCTTATTAAGAAAAGGCAATAAAAAAAATAATAATTAGTGTAATCCAAAAAAAACTATGCTATAATACCTATGCATTTATACAGTCATAGGTATTTTAAGTTCATAATAGAATAAATTGTATCAAAAAAGTTATTTGTAGAGGCGAAGTATTTAATGTTACATTGGGTGAAGGATTTTAAAGACATATGGGGAAAGAGAGAACTAATTTTTACATTGGCATTGGCAGATTTTAAGAAGAAATTTGTAGGGTCATTTTTGGGAATTTTTTGGATGTTTATTCAGCCGATTATAACAGTGCTGATTTATTTTTTTGTATTTCAGATGGGATTTAAATCACAACCGGTATCAGATGTGCCATATGTTTTATGGCTTATACCTGGAATTGTACCTTGGTTTTTCTTTAATGAATCGTGGGGAGGGGCAACAAATTGTTTATACGAATATTCACACTTAGTCAAGAAAATGGTGTTTAAAGTAAGTATACTGCCAATTATTAAAATTACGGCTTCCTTTTTTGTCCATTTGATATTTATATTGATTATGCTTGTGGTATATCTGTTATTTGGTGAAAATCCGTCAATATGGTGGAGTCAGATCCTATACTATTCATTTTGTACAGCATTTTTATCATTAGGGCTGTCATATATTACTGCATCAGCGAATGTTTTTTTTAAGGATATGGGACAATTGGTACAAGTATTTTTGCAGGTTGGAATGTGGCTGGCGCCAATCATGTGGTCGGAAACAATGATGCCTGAGAATCTGCGCTGGATACTAAAATTAAATCCGTTTTATTATGTTGTTGAGGGGTATAGGGACTGTTTTATCAGGCATGTGGGATTTTGGCAGCGCGGAGAGGTCAGCATCTATTTTTGGTGCATATCGGTAGTGATATTTGCAATCGGAGCAGGATTGTTTAGAAAGTTAAAGCCGCATTTTGCTGATGTGTTATAGGAGCAGATTATGAGCGTGATTGAAGTAAATGATGTAACAAAAATATATAAACTATATAAAGATCCAATTGACCGTTTTAAAGAGGCCATTCACCCGTTTCATAAGCAGTATTCTACACCTTTTTACGCCTTAAAGAATGTATCGTTTCAGGTAGAGAAAGGAGAAACCGTTGGAATTATAGGGACAAACGGTTCCGGCAAGTCAACAATCCTTAAAATTATAACAGGTGTTATACAGCCATCGGAAGGTACAATTGCTGTTAACGGAAAAGTATCTGCATTGCTTGAGCTTGGGGCGGGATTTGATATGGAATATTCCGGTGTGGAGAATATTTATATGAACGGAGCGGTTCTTGGCTTTTCGAGGAAGGAAATGGATCTCAAGAAAGAAGAAATATTGGAATTTGCCGATATTGGTGACTTTGTGCATCAGCCTGTGAAAACATATTCCAGTGGTATGCTGGTTCGGCTGGCGTTTGCACTTGCAATCAATGTAGAACCGGAAATATTGATTATTGATGAAGCATTGGCAGTAGGAGATGCTTTTTTCCAAGCAAAATGCTTTAACAAATTGGAAGCAATCAAAGCGGCAGGTACGACGATTTTGTTTGTGTCACATGATATTGTGTCAGTGAAAAAGCTTTGTTCAAGGGCTGTGTGGTTAGATCGCGGAAACGTCAGAGAAATAGGCGAAGCAAAAGAAGTATGTGAAAAATATCTTGGTATGCAGATTGCAGAGCAAAATAAAAAGAAAAAACAGTTGGTTGAGCAGTTGGTATTGGATAATATAAAGAAAGAAAAGACAATTCAAGTAAGCGAAGAATGCAGCTTTAAAAGAATTGACATAGAAAAGGCTGACGGTGAGTCAGGGACAAAAGCAGGGGAAATACTATCTTTTTATATTAGAGATGAACAGAAGAATGATGTTGTGGTTTTGGAAACCGAAAAGACATATTATTTTGGATTATTAACGAAGTTTTATGAGAATGTTGATAATGTATTATTCGGATTTGAAATGGAAAATACAAAGGGAGCTAAGCTGTTTTCTATCAATAACTTCCTGACAAATGAAGTGGTGTCACATGTTAATGCAGGAGAATTGTATGAGGTATCTTTTGAGATTAAACTGCCGCGAATATGTGCTACGGAGTATCTGATAAGTCCTTCACTGGCAGCAGGAAGTCAGGAGAATCATATTGTGCTTCACAGAATCCACAATGGTATGAAGATTGATGTAGATAATCAAGGATATAATTTATCGTTGATTGAATTAGACACAAAGGCTGGTTTTGTGCAGCATGACGAAAAGGATATCATATTGTATTAATTTGAAGAGGGAAAGCATGAAAAGTGAAGAAATCTTTACCGGAGAACGATTTGTTCCGGGTATACATGACAGAAAACTTGAAATAGAACATTATCAAAGATATTTGAGTGTGCGTAAGCTGGCAGAGGGAAAATGTGTTCTTGATGCTGCATGTGGCGAAGGTTACGGAAGTAATATATTGGCAGAGACAGCCAGAGAAGTAATCGCAGTAGATATTGATAAGGACGCTGTAAGCAGAGCGCGTAAGTTATATGAAGGCAAAGGCAATCTAAGCTTTAGAGTGGGAAGTATTGAGAAGCTCGATTTGCCGGATCACAGTATTGATGTTGTTGTATCGTTTGAGACAATTGAGCATGTTTATGAAGAAATCCAGAATAAATTTTTGGCTGAAATAGACAGGGTATTAAAAACGAATGGCATATTGATTATATCTACTCCCAATAAGGCAGTTTATTCCGATATGCATAATTATAAAAATGAATTTCATATGAAAGAATTCTATCATGATGAATTTGTATCATTTTTGCGTAAAAAGTTTCAATATGTGCAGCTCTATAATCAGGCGTTTCGTGTATTGTCAGTGATAGACAGCTGTGACAGAAGTGATGAAATAATAGATTATTACAGTCGGGAACAGAAATATAACGATGAAGGAAAGTATTATATTGCAATTGCATCTCATGAAAAATTAAATAAGCTTCCGTTTGCATCATTGTATGTGGATAACTTAAATGAGTACGATGAAAATATCAGCAGAATATTGACATTGCAGAAAGAAGAAGAAAGCAGAAATGCTCATATTAAGCATTTGAATGCCGAATTGGAAAATCAGAAAACCATTATCAATAATTTGCAGGAGGACAACGAAGCAAGAAATCAGCATATAAAGAAACTGGATAGCGAGCTGGAGAAAAGAGGGAATACCATTCGCAGGCTGCAAAAAGAAAATGATGATAGAAATCGCCATATAGATTATCTGGATTCAGCGATTATGCAGAATAAACATAAAATAGAAGCTTATGAAGCGGAGATTGAAGCAAAAGACAGGCAGATAGAATCGCAGAAACAACAGAATGATACACAGTTACAGACGATTTTAAACCAGTCAGAAAAAATTGCACAGCAGACAGAGGATATAGAAAAATATGCACAGCAGAGCATAGAGAAATCAGAGCAAATTGAGAAACAAAGTGCAGAAAATGCTGAGCAGCAAAAAATAATAGTTCAACAGGACAAAGACATTTCAGATTATAAAAACAGAATTGCGGAATTGGAACAGACAGTCAAAAACAAGGAGGGACATATAGAGCTGCTGCTGGAAGTGGAACGTTCCTATGAACGTGAAAAAAATACCCATTCCTATAAAATGACAAAAAAAATGCAAAAAGCAGGCGATTTTTTATTGCCACCTGACAGCCGAAGAAGATTTTTTACAAGGATTATTGTGAATATTTTCAAGCATCCTATTGTTATGTTTCATGTAATCAATCCTACCCGCATTAAGAATTATATAAAATATATGAAAAATGGCGATATGCAAGGGGTGAAACGAGGTTTCGAGACGGCGGTAAGAACTGAGAAAATGGGGTTGAGCGGTAATGCAGTTTCGGAAGTTTCAATTATGCCTGTTCAGGGCAGTAATACGCAGGAATTGAAGACAGAAAGTTTTGAGAAAATTACTTTTCAAACATTTCCTAAGCCGGAGGTATCCATTATTATTCCGGTATATAATGAATTTCATTATACCTATAACTGCCTGAAATCCATTTTGAAAAATTCCGGTGATGTTGCATATGAAGTTATAATAGCGAATGACTGTTCGATAGATTTGACAAAAAATATTACGGACATTGTTAGTGGGATAAAAGTAGTTACGACAAAGAAAAATATGCGGTTTTTGCTAAATTGTAATAATGCGGCAAAACATGCAAAAGGAAAGTATATTTTATTTTTAAATAATGACACACAAGTGCAGGAAAACTGGCTGCATCCACTGGTTCAGTTAATTGAAAGCGATGACCGGACAGGAATGGTTGGCTCAAAGCTTGTTTATCCGGATGGATATCTGCAAGAGGCAGGTGGAATTTTGTGGAGGGACGGTTCTGCATGGAATTATGGAAACAGGAAAAATCCTGAGGATCCTGAGTATAACTATGTAAAGGAAGCAGATTATATTTCGGGAGCAGCCATAATGATAAAGAAATCTTTATGGAATGAAATCGGAGGTTTCGATGAGAGGTTTGTACCGGCATATTATGAAGATACGGATTTGGCGTTCGAAGTAAGAAAACATGGATATAAGGTAAGGTATCAGCCATTATCGGTTGTTGTTCACTTTGAAGGTGTTTCAAACGGAACAGATTTGCAAGGAGGACAGAAGCAATACCAACAGGTAAATTACCAAAAATTTTTTGAAAAATGGAAAGATATATTAGAGAATGAGCATGAAGAAAACGGAAAGAATGTATTCATAGCAAAAGACAGAAGTATCCATAAGAAGCATATTCTTGTTGTGGACCATTATGTACCGCATCATGATCAGGACGCAGGCGGAAAATGCACTTATATGTATTTGAAGCTGTTTGTTAAGATGGGATTTCAAGTTACCTTTATTGGGGATAATTTTTATAAACATGAGCCTTATACGACAGAGCTGAATCAGATGGGCATAGAGGTGCTATATGGAAATTTTTACTATAATAATTGGCAGGAATGGCTTAAGGAAAACAGTCATTACTTTGATTATATCTATTTGCAGCGTCCGCATATTGCAATAAAATATATTGATTTGGTAAGGCAGTATTCGAGAGCAAAAATATTATACTTTGCACATGATTTACATCACATCAGAGAACGTAGAGAATATGAAATGACGAACGATCCGGAGAAATTAAAATCGTCGGAAAACTGGAAAAAAACAGAGTATGAACTTTTTGAAAAAGCTGATGTAGGACACGTTGTAGGTACCTATGAACAGACTATTATGCAGCAGGCCTTTCCCAATAAACCGATTCGTAATATTCCGCTCTATATTTATGATGAAATACTTATGGATATTAACAAGAATTTTAGTGAAAGACAGGATTTATTATACGTGGGAGGCTTCGGACACCCGCCTAATATAGATGCTGTTCTTTGGTTTGCAAAAGAGGTATTTCCAATAATTGTCAATCGGTTTCCGGATATTAAATGGCACATTGTTGGAGGCAAAGCCACAAAAGAAATTGAAAAATTGGCATCAGACAATATTATTATTGAAGGGTTTGTAACAGATGAATACTTAGAGAAACTATACCGAACATGCCGCATAGCGATAGTTCCTTTGCGGTTTGGAGCCGGAGTAAAGGGAAAAGTGGTTGAGGCGGGATATTATCAAATACCGTTAGTCACTACTTCTATTGGAGCCGAAGGGTTAAACATAGAGGATGGCGCTATGCTGATAGAAGACAATGGTACTAAAATGGCAGAATTGGTATGCAGCCTTTATCAGGATTTTGACAGATTAAGGGAGATGTCAGAAAGAGGAAAGGACTTTATTCGTAAAAATTTTTTGATATCTGAGGCGGAAAGGGTTATAAAATTAGATATTAGTGAAATTTAAATGCAAAAAAATTCACTTTTAGGAGAATATGATTTGAAAAGCGTATATTTCTATATACTGAAAAAGTACTTTCGAAAAAATAGAGAGAACATAATTACATGTATGCTTCGTTCAATAATAGCTGCCATTGGTGTATTGGGTTATTTTATTATTGCGAATAATTACGTACATCAAAAGATATGCATGAAATCAAACAGCTTTATGTGGGTAAGCCTGTCATGGTTTGTTTTAACCATTTTATTATGTTTTAGAGTACAGATAATGCATAGACACTTTACGAAAAGAAGGAAATTGACTTGGATATATGCATTGATTGTACCACTTGTTTCATTGTATATGGAAGAGAAAATATGGAATTTGGCAATTAAGGAACTTAGTATCTTAACGTTTCTTCTTAATTATTTTCTAATTCTGATAATCACAATAGCGTTGCTGCTTATAACAACAAAGTCGCTGCTGACATATGTTATGGTTTCTTTTCTTTGTTATATTTATGGGATTATCAATTATTATGTACTGGAATTTAAAGGATGCCCCCCTCTTTTTAATGATTTAACAGCTGTCGGGACGGCATTGACGGTAGTAGGTCAATACTCATATTGGCTTAGTGATTCTGTTATTTTTGGAACACTTGTTTTTATAGGTTTGTTTACATGCCTGCTTTATTTTACACCGGCTGATATAAAAATTCATGAAAAAAGAAGGCAGTTTATAATACAAGCAGGAGGTTGTTTAGGTTTCATTGCCATACTGATAATCATATTTCATATTAATATTCAAAATGCTTTCGGGACATACATAAATGCTTGGGCACCAGTAGAAAGTTTTTATTCTAATGGAGCGCCTGTTACTATGCTTATAAGTGCGCAGAATATGCAAATGAATAAGCCAAACAATTATTCAGATAAAGAGATACAGGAAATACTTGGGGCATATAAAAAACAAGAGACAGCGTCTCTTGATAAAATACCAACTGTTATTGTAATTATGAATGAGTCTTTTGCCGATCTTAGCGTTTTAGGTGAAATTACTTCGGACGAATACCTTTCCAATTTTTATGGTATTGATTCCTATATTATGCGTGGAAATACATATGCATCTGTTTGTGGAGGAGGGACATGTAATTCCGAGTTCGAATTTTTGACAGGAAATTCGATGGCTAATATCAGTGCGGGGGTATATCCTTATCAGAGCTGGAATTTATCAAAAGCATTTAATTTGGTAGAGGTTTTTTCGGAATGCGGATATGAGACAATAGCAATGCATCCGTATATTGCTGACAATTGGAACAGGGTAAAAGTCTATGATTGGTTTGGATTTGACAGATTCATTTCGGAAGAAGAGATGCCCGATGCTCAATATATAAGCTGGGGCGCTTCAGACGAATTTAATTATGAGCAGATTATTCAATTATATGAAAATAAGACGAAACCGCTATTTCTGTTTAATATTACAATGCAGAATCATGGAGGATATGACATACCTTTAAGGAGTGACATTGATCTTATTTCGGTCGAAAAACAATATGAAAACTATGGAGATTTGATCAATTATCTGACTTTGATGAGAGAATCTGACAAGGCATTTATTAAACTATTGGAATATTTTTCAGAGCAGGACGATCCGGTATTAATTTGCATGTTTGGGGATCATCAACCAGCATTAGATGATGTGTTTATATCATCTTTGGGGGAATATTCAGAAATTGCTGACATTGAAAAAAGGTATATTACGCCATATATTATTTGGGGTAATTATGATTTTGATTTGGGCAACGAAAACAAAGATATGAGCATTAATTATTTAGGCGCTAATTTATTGAAGATAGCAGGTATCCATTCAGAATATATGGAGTATTTGCTTGATCTGGAGAAAGAAATTCCTATTATTAATCAGGCAGGATATCAAACTGCGGATGAAAAATGGCATGATATAAGTGAAGAGAATGATAAGCTTAATGAATATAAGGCGTTACAGTATTATGAATTATTTGAGAGATAGGAATACATTTGTTTTTTTATTTAAGTTTTTGGACTGCAGGAAAAAAGGAAACGAAATTATGTACGCTACTATGAAGAATATTATGATTGCCTTAAACAAACATAAAAAAATGGTTTTATGCAGCGGAGGCATATTACTTTGTTTGGTGTTATATATATTAACGCCAAGAGTATTAATGCCGAAACCAATAATTTCTAACATTACACCTTCGGAAGTTATGCAAAATTGTTATTTTAATACGGATAAGAGCATAGTGTTAACCGGTGAGAACTTTGGTAATATTACAGGAGTTTATGTAAATGGAGTTTGGGAAAGCGGATGTAATATTATCTCTGCTGCAGATGATTCCCTGATAATAAGATTACCGGAGTCTTATTACAATACTGAAGGAAATTTCTCAATACAGGTTCAGACCAAAATTAATAGCGATTTATTTGCAAAATCTAATAAAAAGGTTTTTACAGTCCTTTCAGACGATGACATTGAAATTCCTGAGATAAAGATGATCTCGCCGGAAATATTGTCTTTTGATGGAAGTCTTTTTCAGAATCTGATATTACAAGGAGAAAATCTGACGGAGAATAGCATCGTCACCATAAATGACAGGAAGATGGATACCTCTTATGATGGAACTTTCCTAACGGTATCAATACCTTATTCAGAGTGGTATTTGGAGCGTAAATTAAGGATGCATGTAGTTCAGTATTTTGCCGGATACCCTACATCAATTAAAAGCATTCCCTTTTATTTGGAAACGAAATCAATTTATGAAACAAGTAATGAAGATGAGGAAAGCATAGTAAAAATCAATCATGATTTTATGTTAGAATATTTGGATGCGTTAAGGAATGAGGACTATATTGTTATATTTGCGGTAAAAGATGAGTCAAGCCAGGCTATGACAGATGAAATTGTAGCAAAGATGAATCAGCTTGGCCTTGAAAAGAATCTATATACCGCGGGAGTCCATAGAAGCTATATTGCAGTATTGGATGGTTATAATCTTATTTATGAAGATGTTAAATCAGATGTATTAACATACGATAATAATGAACTTGGAGTATCACTGCATATAGAATCTGCTAATTTTGATGTTGGTAATAATTCAGTTATTCAAATTGATGGAGAAGATTATTCTGTCAATGATTGTGGATTGAATATTGTAGTTTATGATAAGAAAAAAGGTAGTGTTATAGATAGTGTATGTTTTAATACATATTCTGGGCTGTATCTTACAAAAAATTAAGTGGCTGATAGGTTCAAAATCTAATAGGTTGTGAATTTGACGGAGATGACTAATAGAATGGAAAATATGAAAAAAGTGTATAAAGATTTGTATAAGGTTGTGATTGTCTTATCAATTTTTATTTTTGGAGGGTATTTATTACAGTATTGTGTTTGGACTTTGCCATCATTTGATGGCGCTATGAATCTTCAAGTACCACAATCAATGTTGAACACTGGAAAATATATGACTACTTGGGATGGTGGGAAATTATTTGATAATAAAATTCAAACAAAAGCTCCAGTGCTGTTTCCAATATATTTGTTATGGAGAATATTTGGCATTAATACAACAGCTGCGCTTTCTGTTAATGCAGCATATGTAGTGTTGTTAGTCGTAGCTGTTTGGAATATCAGTAAATATTTAGGGATTCCTCAAATTATACGCTACAGTATAGTAGTTTCTATTTTGGCTATGCCACAATTTACGGATTGGGCATGGGGGATATATGGTGAAATTCCAACAGTAGCGCTTTTTTTATGTTCTGTATGGATGTTGCTCATTTTTGAAGAAAACAAAGAAAAAAGATTTGTGGTGTATTCAGGAATATTTTATTCTATGGCATTTTTGAATAAAACCGTAATTTTACTGGCGTTACCCTCATTTCTATTTTTGTTTTTATATAGAGTTGCGGTAGACAAAGATTTATCAATAAAAACTTTGAAAACATGGTTTATAGCATTTATCATTCCGCTTATATTGTTTGAAATATTTCATTTTATACAGATGGGAGGATTAGGGGCATATATTAATGGTTGGAAAATAGAATTATTAGATGTTTTTAATCAATCCGGTATGGGAAATAAGTATGCAGATACCGCCAATTTGTTTGAAAAATTTTGGTTACACTTGGGTATTTTTACACAACAATTTGGATTTTATAATAGATTTACGATATTTGTGATCTTATTGTTTACATTTGTAGCTTGGATAATTAATTTTTTTATAAACCGTCAACACAGCTATTCGAATATAATAGTTTTAGTTATGTTTAGTTATTTTGGCTGGTGGCTTATTATATCTTCAACAGAGATGGCTTGGGCTAGGAGAATAGTAGCAGGAGTCGTTTTATTAAATATTGTTATATGTAATGATATATATTACATGATTAGATGGATATTGAGGAAACATAATCCTGAAATCCTTAAAATGATATTGAAGTATACTGTTTTGTTGGTATCATTCACCGTTTTAGGGGGTGGATTATTAAACCAAATAGATAGAATAGACAGACATTCGCGTGCAAACATGCAAGACTTAGCAAATACGATAAAAGATATCAAACAGACTACCGATCATGCTGTTTTTTATGGTTATGGTTGGTGGCAGGCACCGGTAATGGCTTATATGTCAGATTCTACATTCTATAACATTGAAAATAAAGAAATAGAAGAAAATGCATATTTAGTAGTTGATTTTTATTGGGCTGAACTTGACAAAAATAGTTTAAACAATATTATGAATCAATATGATACTGAATTGATACAACAACGTGATAATAATTATGTTTATAAAATAAAAAGGAAAAAGGCTGGGAGCTTCAAAGAAGCAATGGGCATAAATTACGGAGTTTATGATGATTGGTGGTGCCAAAAAAATTGTAGTTTTTATATACAGTCCGGTGACGAGGGGACTATCAATATGAGAGTGTATTATCCGGAATTTGAAGAAGGAGAGACATTCATATTAGATGTATCCGTAGATAATAGTACAAGTGAAATGTATAATTTAACGGGAACTGATACGGAAATCGTTTTAAAGGTTTCGCCAAACGCACAACACTCTGTGTCAATTCGTTCTAATTTTGAAATGAAAAGTACATCTAATGATGTTCGTGAGCTGAGCTGGCTGCTCAGTGATGTGTATGCAAAATAATGTTAAGCATGTAAATTGTAAAACAGGTGTTTTATAAGAGTGTTTTTTGTGTTACGATAAGTTGAAACAACAATCAAGGAGATACAACACATGCCAAGAACTATCAGCATCGGAAGTCAGGACTTTGAAACAATTATCACAAACCATTATTTCTACATTGACAAAACGAGTTTTATCAAGGAATGGTGGGAAAACGGCGACAGCGTGACGCTGATTACCCGCCCGCGCCGTTTTGGGAAAACACTCAATATGAGCATGGTGGAGCAGTTTTTTTCCATAGAGTATGCAAATCGCAGTGACTTATTTGAAGAGCTGGACATATGGAAGGACGAGAAGTACAGAGCGCTTCAGGGAACCATTCCTGTTATTGCGTTGAGTTTTGCGAATGTAAAAGAAAATACATATGAAAAAACAAAAATAAGAATCTGTCAGATACTTACGGACTTGTATATTAAACGTATGTTTTTGAGAAACAGCAGTGTCCTTACAGAAAAAGACAGGGAATATTTTGACAGGATTTCGGAGAAAATGACGGATACGGATGCAGTAATCGCACTGCATAAACTGAGTGATTTTGTGCTGCGATATTATGGGAAAAAGCCTGTGATTCTGCTTGATGAGTACGATACGCCGATGCAGGAAGCGTATGTAAACGGGTATTGGGACGAAATCGTTGCTTTTATTCGAAATTTGTTTAATGCTACATTTAAGACAAATCCCTATTTTGACAGAGCTATTATGACAGGAATCACAAGAGTCAGTAAGGAGTCTGTATTTTCCGACCTAAATAATCTGGAAGTGATAACCACAACATCAAATAAATATGCGGATTCATTTGGTTTTACACAAAACGAAGTGTCCGAAGGGCTGCGGGAATACAGGCTGTCCGAAATGGAAGGAAACGTTAAGGACTGGTATGACGGATTTACTTTTGGGACAAGTACAGACATTTATAATCCTTGGTCAATTATAAACTTTTTGGATAAAAACAAATTTTCGGTTTACTGGGCAAACACAAGTTCAAACAGCCTTGTAGGAAAGCTGATTCGTGAGGGAAGCAAGGACGTTAAGATGAATATGGAAAATCTCTTGAACGGCGGAACATTACACACAAAAATTGACGAACAGATCGTATTGAACCAACTTGATCACAACGAATATGCAATCTGGAGCCTGCTGCTTGCAAGCGGATATTTAAAGGTAGAAAACTATGCGATAGACAGTGATACAGGTGAGGAGGAGTATGAATTAAAACTCACAAATAAAGAAGTGAGGCTGATGTTTCGAAAAATGATAGAGGGCTGGTTTAAGAATTATGCGCCGGAATATAATGACTTTATCAAGGCGCTGCTGGCGGATGACAAAAAGGCTATGAACTATTATATGAACGGAGTGGCGCTTGCGACATTCAGCAATTTTGATACGGGAAATAAACCGTCAAAAAGAACGGAGCCGGAGCGTTTTTATCATGGTTTTGTGTTAGGGCTGATGATAGAGCTGTCAAACAGATATACGATTACTTCAAATGGTGAGAGCGGATTTGGGCGGTATGACGTGATGCTTGAACCGAAGAGCGAACAAGACGATGCAATTCTTTTAGAGTTTAAGGTACATGACGCGGAGGACGAAAAAACGCTTCAGGATACAGTAAAATCGGCGCTTCGACAAATTGAAGAAAAACGATATACTGCCGCATTGGAGGCAAAAGGCATTGCGCCGGAGCGCATACGAAAGTACGGTTTTGCATTTGAGGGCAAGCAGGTGCTGATAGGGTAACCATAGATAACCTGCTTTCAATAATCCATTGTATTATTTCATGTTTCTTGCTATACTAAAGAACGGTAATCATTCATAATGGAAAAAGCAAGTATAATTAAGGAGAAACAAATGTACGACTATTTAATTGTAGGAGCCGGTCTTTTCGGCGCAGTATTTGCGCATGAAGCAAATAAAAAAGGAAAAAAATGTCTTGTAATAGATAAGCGCGCACATATTGGAGGAAATATCTATACGGAAAACGTTGAGGGAATTGCGGTTCACAGGTATGGCGCGCACATTTTCCACACAAGTAACCGCGAGGTATGGGAGTATGTACAGCAGTTTGCAGAGTTTAACCGGTACACAAACAGCCCTGTGGCAAATTTTCATGGTGAGATTTACAGTATGCCCTTTAATATGTACACCTTCAACAAAATGTGGGGTGTTGTGACGCCGTCAGAGGCAAGGGAAAAAATAGAGGAGCAAAAAAAAGAATGCCATATTGAAAACCCTGAAAATCTTGAGGAACAGGCGATTTCTCTTGTCGGAAAAGATATATATGAGAAGCTTGTAAAAGGATATACCGAAAAGCAATGGGGAAAAAAGGCGACAGAGCTGCCTGCCTTTATTATAAAGCGTTTGCCGGTAAGATTCACATATGATAATAATTATTTCAATGACACGTATCAGGGGATACCGATTGGGGGCTATACGGGGATTGTTGAAAAAATGCTTGAGCGAATTGACGTGAGGCTTGGCGTGGATTTCTTTGAACACAGGGAACCGCTTAGAGCAGAGGCAAAAAAGATTGTATTTACAGGCATGATAGATGCGTATTTTGACTATCGTCTCGGTGAGCTGGAGTACAGAGGTCTTCAATTTGAGACGGAGATTCTCAACGAGGAAAACCATCAGGGGAATGCAGTGGTGAATTATACGGACTATGAGACACCATACACGCGTATTATAGAGCATAAGCATTTTGAGTTCGGTACTCAGCCCAAAACAGTCATTACAAGAGAATATCCGCGGCAGTGGGTACGTGGGATGGAGCCGTATTACCCGATGAATGACGAGAAAAACAATTGCCTTTATAAGGAATATAAAGAACTTGCTGATAAGGAAACGAGTGTTATTTTTGGCGGACGACTCGGTCAGTATCAATATTATGACATGGATGATGTCATTGAGTCTGCATTAAATTGTGTGAGAGCTGAGATATAAAAAGACAATGATGAGTGAAAAAGTAAGGCGCTTAAAAATTGCACATCCGGATAAACCTGTTTTATTGATGATAAGAGACTTCCTTATAGCACATAGGGAAGTCTTATTTCAGTGCGTTCTTGCGGTCGCGCTCTTTATGGCAGGTACATACAGAATACAGGAAAGCATCATGCCAATTCTGCTTGACGATGAGTACGGGTATTGGTCGAACAGCGCTTTTTTTACAGGAAGCAACTGGTCGTCGATTACAAGTAAGATTGCATATTATTCTTATGGATACAGTCTTGTGCTTGCACCAATCAGGCTGCTCTCAAAATGGCGCGCGCTGACATGGGCACAGACCTATCAGGCTGCCCAGCTTGTGAATGTGACATTTTTGGTGACAGGCTTTTTTATAGCGGTTCGGCTCTGCAAAAGATATATGACGAACTTCAATTGGGCAGTAAGAAGTATGGCATGTTTTGCGGTGATGGTTTACAGCTCCAATCTGTTTTACGCGCATATCACTTTTACGGAGTGTACATTAAATCTGGTATTCTGGATTTTTCTGTATGTTATGATGCGGGTGACAGATGCGCCGAAAGCGATAAATCATGTGGCATATGCAGTGACTGCATTTTATATTTATACAGTTCACCAACGTTCGCTTGCAATCCTTTTGACGTCCGTTTTCGTTGTACTTTATTTGCGGCTCATCAGAAAAAACACGCTCAAACATACAGCGGCGTTTGGAATAGCCCTTTATGTGTGCAGTCTGTTCCACGCAATGGTGAAAGGAACTTTACAGAATGTGTGCTATAGAGGGAATGCATGGAGCGGATTGACGGACAGCGTACAATACATTTTTACCAAAAAGTCTGCGCTTATTCTTGTGGCAGGTATTGTCTTATTTGTGCTTTTGCATTTGATTGACAAAGGAAAGACAAGGCTGGTGCTCTGCGTGGCAGCAGTGGGAGTCGTAATTGCCGTGGCATATATTGTGACACAGGGCGGGGACCTCAATGCGGCGCAAGCTGATGTGCCGGATAAAATTGCCATGAATGACTTTGCTGGTCAATGGGATAAGGTAAAGGGCATCTTTTCCAAAAGAGGTTTGATAAGGCTGGGAACAAGTATTGTGGGAAAGTGGTTTTATCTGGCGGCTTCAACAGGGCTTGTGATTTGCTGGGGAATGCGAAATCTTTTTGTTAATTTTTTCCTGATGCTTGCAGACGGTATAAAGCGGTTTATTGCAGCCATAAAAGGCAGAGAAGCTGTCGGAATGCAGTGTGTGTCGGACAATCTGGATGACAGAATATGGTATATGGGCGTATTTTTGGCATGGTTTGGAACATTTATGATTTGCGCGATTTATAAAGAGGGATTCTTTAAAAATGATGATCTTGTAAATGGCAGATACCATGAGTTTGTAATTGGAATTATCCTGTTGTACAGCTTCAATATATTGATTCGGGAAAAGCGGTGGTATATAACCGCCATCGTGAGTTTGATTATGTTTCTTGCGGCGGCGTGGTTTTGCCAATATGCAATTGATACACTCAAAAGGACAGAGTTTGAGCTTGCGCACAGTGTCATGTTTGGACGCGTGATATGGAATTATGAAGTGCCGTATGGAAGAATCCGCGTTTTATCGCAATATGTGCTGGAACTTGCGGCCGCATTTTTTATTGTATGCAAAGCGGGGAGCAGCTTTATCAAATCACACAGGGCAGCAATGGCAAGGGGAATTTTGGCGCTTCTCATACCTGTGTTTGCGTGGATTTATCTGGCAAATGCCATTGTTGATAACTATGTCGTTGTAAGAAATCAAAAGCAGCAGGGTGCAATGCCGGAGATTACGGCATGGATAGAGATTTTGGGAAAAGATGCGCCTGTTTATTTTGCGGAGGATTACCTTACCTATAAGCAGGCGGCAGTGATTCAGTTTATGCTTCGGGATACGGAAATTACAATGACGCATGTAAATGATATGACTTTTGACGAAGACGCATATTATATTATCCATAAACGATATCTTGAAGAGGATCTGCGCGTGGCTGAGCGGTGCAGAACCGTGGCCGTTGCGGGAAGTTATGCGTTGGTCATCAACAAAGAGCAGGAGTTGAATAGCAGGTGGGAGTATTACGAGTCGGTGTTTCAGTAAATCAGCCGCTTCTTTCGGTGGTTATGCCGGTGTACAACGGTGAAAAATACCTTGCGGCCGCGATAAAAAGTATCCTGAATGCTTCTTATGAGGAGATAGAGCTGCTGCTGATTGACGATGGTTCTACGGACGGCAGCAGTGCCATTTGTGTACAATCAATGGAAAGCAATAAGAGAGTAAAGTATATACGTCAGGAAAACAAAGGGATTGTATCGGCAAGAAACAGAGGACTTGCAGAAGCTTGCGGAACATATGTTTGTTTTTGCGATCAGGACGATATAGTAGAGCCTTTCATGTATGAGAAACTGATTGACAAAATGATATCGTATGGGGCGGAAATCGGAATATGCAGTACGGGAAGGCTGATAAAGGGCGACAGAAGTCCCTATGAAAGTATTTGCGACGGAGTCTATGGAGCGGAAGAAATCAAGAGAGAATTGCTGTATCCGCTTTTGTTTCGCGGTTATGATTATGCGTTTGCACAAAGCTGTAATTATCTATATGGTACATTATGGAAATGTATTTATAAAAAAAGCTTTCTTATAGTAAACGAATTTTGCTTTCGACGTTTTATTGATTACGAGGACGACTGGCTTTTTGTGACAGAAACACTCTGCGCCGCAAAGAAAGCAGTAACGGACAGCTATACGGGATACTATTGGCGATTGGATGATGACTCTCGCTCGCATGCCTGCCATTTTGTGGAAGATATTATTGCGAAAATGCGCGAATATGATGCATATGTGACGAAATATCTCGAAAGAGCCATTGTTGACAAAGAGATTTTAAAAGAGTATAGTAGGATAAACTTATGTGAACATTTTGCAATTCTTTATCAGAATGATGCCAAAATTCCGAAATATGAGAAGGAAAGCAGGCATCAATATCACAAGGAAGTTGGAGCGTATTTAAAATCAGTATACTATAAGGACAAACTGCAATGCCGGAAGCATCTCAAAAAAGGAGTCCTTCGACGGAAGGCAGTCCTTTGGGCGTTGGAGTATCTTGGGATTGAAAGAACCTTTGACATAAGCAGGGCTGTTGACCGGATAGAAAGAACGCTTAGCGGCGTACAATGGATTGTGATGCTTGAAAGGAGGCTGAAACGGGGAAAAGGATGAAGCTGATAATTCAAATACCATGCTACAATGAGGCGGAAACGCTGGAAATAGCGTTGAATGATTTGCCCAAACAAATAGACGGCATTGATGAGATAGAGTATCTTATTGTCAATGACGGCAGCAGTGATGATACCGAACGAATAGCGCTTGAGTGGGGTGTCAATTACATTGTGCATTTTAAGAGAAATTTGGGACTGGCAAAGGGATTTTTGGCAGGAATTGATCTTGCACTCAGACATGGCGCAGATATTATTGTCAACACAGATGCGGATAATCAGTATAGTGGGGCAGATATCAGTAAACTGATAGAGCCGATTTTAAAAAAAGAGGCGGATATTGTAATTGGCGAACGTCCGATTGATGAAATAGACGAATTTTCGTTTGTCAAAAAAAAGCTGCAGAAATTTGGAAGCTGGGTGGTGCGGGTCGCGTCAAAAACAGACATTCCGGATGCGCCAAGCGGATTCCGGGCATACAGCAGGAAAGCTGCAATGCGCGTAAATGTTCACAATGAGTATACTTACACGCTGGAAACAATTGTGCAGGCAGGACGTAACAAGATGGCAATTACCTCGGTCCCCGTACATACAAATCCGGAACTTAGAAAATCAAGGCTCATGAATTCAATGGCGGCATACATCAAAAAATCCATATTGACGATTTTAAGAGCGGTTCTGATGTACAGACCGATGAAGATATTTACGGTGATTGGCAGTGTGTTTATTCTGGCAGGAACCTTGATAGGGATAAGATTTCTGTTTTTTTATTTTGGCGGAAACGGGAGCGGACATGTGCAGTCGCTTATACTTGCGACGATGATGATTATAATAGGATTTCAGACGTTTGTGACAGGGCTGCAGGCAGACATTATATCCGCTAACAGGAAAATATTGGAGGATATCCAGTATCGTGTGAAAAAATTAGAGTTTGGACTGCTTGACCCTGACGGCAACACAAAGGAAAATGAACTATGATAATAGGCATTAGCATGAAATAAAAGAGGAATTTGCGCGTAATTGTGTACAAATCGTACAAAAATGTGCAAAAAACCGGTTTTGTTTGAAAAATTTCTTGTATTGTCAAGATGTAAGACATATAATAACAGAGTATCAATTACACATGGAGGAGAGGGTGTTATGAGAGGAAAATTTATCAAGAAGCTGACAGCATACACGCTGGTGGCGGCAATGGCAGTATCAACACCGATGACAGCATTTGCATCAGGACTTGCTGATTATTATTGGATATCTGACGGTGAGGACAAAGGGACAGATACGGATACCGGTACAAATTCCGGTACACAGACGGGTACCGTGTCTACTACAAGCACAAATACTACGGTATTGCCGGATAATGCGGCAAATATCAGGGGTATTAAAATTTCTCCGGCATCAGTTGTCATGAATGCAGGAGAGCAGGAGATCCTTACGGCAGAAGTTCTTTATGCAGATGAGGAGGCGACTTCTGAGGAAGAAAAACTGGCTATTAACAATTTGCTCAGATGGAGAACATCGGACTACAACATTGTAACGGTTGACGCAAAGAAGAAGGATGGTATGGTGGAGTGCCCGATCAATGCAAAGAAGGCAGGTTTTGCTACTGTTACGGCAGGCTTGGATATTGACGGAGACGGTACGGATGACTATTTGGCAAGTGTAAAGGTCATGGTTACGCGCGAGATTACAAAGCTTGAATGGGCTATTCCGGAAAATCAGGAGTTCTTTGCAGGCCATACATATGATTTGCGTGATTTTATATTGGTAGACGGCGATCCGGCGCAGGAGATGGATGATATTACATTTTCGGTGATTAAGGCTGATCCGAAGACTGCCACGGTCAACGGTAATGGCGTTTTAACAGTTGACAAGAAGGCTGCGAAAACCGCTGACACAATGATTACCGTAAAAGCTGAAATTTCAAATACAGATGTAAAACCTGTAGAAAAAGAGCTGACAATTAAAAAGGGTGAGCCGGTGACTAAGCTGACTGCGTCAAACAAGGGAAAAGCGGAAGTAAGATTTAGTGATGGTCAAAACCTGTTAGATCCTGTTGCGGATATTTCGGTAGAAGTAACTCCGGCGAATACGACAGATGATATCAAGTGGACTTCGAACAATGAAAAGATTGTTACAGTAACGAAGAACGCGGATGACCAGACGAAAGCGGTACTTGAAGGTGTGGCAGTGGGTAAGGCAAAAGTTACTGCTACAGCCACAAGCGGTAAGAAAGCGACATTTAATGTTACGGTTACCGCACAGTTGATTCGTATTGATGAAGTGTATATTAATGAATCGAAGACAACATGGTCCGGCAAGACAACACCGGTACAGATTAAGAGAACACCGGAGCAGAATGTTGATAAGCTTAAGATTACGGTTATAGATCCGGAAACAAAGAAGGCAAGCAAGTTTGTAAAAGCAAAAAATAATAATATTGTTCCGGCAGCTAATTTGAAGGGTGCTGACGAAATCACAGTAGATATTACAGTGGCATCGACGAATAAAAAGGAAGGCATAAAGTCTAAGACATTAGAAGGCATTATAGTTAAGCAGAGTGATGTTTCATTTACCGGTATCGCAAGGACTAAAAATGGTGCAGACATCAATAAGAAGACAGAGAGATTAAACCCAAGCGACAGAACAGTTACATACTATGCAACAGGTATCACATTTAATGCACCGATGACATCTATAGAAGAGGCGGCTGAGGCTATTTCGTGGGAGTCAAGCAAAGAGTCAGTAGCAACAGTAGCGAACGGTAAGCTGAAAGTTGTTGGAGAAGGTTCGGCTAAGATTACAGTATCATCAGTTTACAAAGATGATAAAGGCAGGATTAAGACAATTAAGAAAGCATTTACGGTAAAGTCTACACCGAAGTGTGAGGAAATTGTTTTGAAGTCTGATACAGCTGCAAATATGGCAGGAGAGAAAGTTACGTTTAACGTAAAACAGCAGTTGCCAAAGAAGGCAGCAGATCCGATTACATGGTATATTGATGCGGATGGAAACGGATATAAGAAAGTGACAGATGCAAAGAATGCCACAGACAAGAAGCTTGTATACATGATTCCGGCAAACGCGCCTGTGGGCAGTGAGATTAAAGTACTGGCAACGACCGGTTCCGTGGCAACGGAAGCTACAATTTATGTTACATCACCGGCTAAGAAAGTGATTGTACCTGAGAGCTATAAGAAGGGCATGACATTAAATGTTGGCGAAATGAAAGTGATGGAAGCGCCGACTGTAGAGCCTAAAAGCGGTACGCAGGCAGAGCCGATTGTAAGATATGATGTAGATAAGAAGGGTGCTACGGTTGTAAAGGTATTAAAGCTGAACAATGGCAGTGCGATTATCTGCGGTATCGGTACAGGTAAGGCGACAGTCAGTGCAGTAACGGCATCCGGCAAGAAAGCAAACATTAAGATTACAGTTGTTGAGCCGGCAAATACACAAAACTAGATTGGCGAATAAGATTATCATTCCGAAACATAAAACAGGACAAAATCCATAAAGGATTTTGTCCTGTTTGTTTTTGGCACTAATTTTAAATATTCCCATTTTCCTTGCGAAACTGCGTCGGCGAGACTCCCCTGCTGCGCTTAAAACAGTCGCTGAAATAAGCATTACTTGAAAAACCGGATTCCAGCGCAATCTGCGTCATACTCAGCTTGGAATTGACAAGCAGCTTTTGGGCACACTGTACCTTTTCGTTTAATACGAAATCGGAATAAGAGGTATGTAGCTGATTGATAAAAATTTTCGACAAGTAGGACGGCGAAACATGAATTCCTTTCGCGGTTTCTTTCAGGGAAGGATTTTCCCGCAGATGCACCTTGATGTACTTGATAGCGTTAGAAAGGCAGTCATGCTTTTTCTCCAAAGCATGGATAGTCATTCCGCCAATTGTCCGTTCGCGCAGGCAGATGATAATCAGTTGGTACAACAATCCTTTTAAAACCAGCTCGGAATAGGCATTATAATTATTCCATTCTCGTTCCATGTCATCCAAAATCGAAACAATTTTATCCTGCACTGCCTTTTCAAAGTGAATAATGGATTCGTTGCAAAGCTCATTATAAGCATCGGCGCCAATCACCTTTAACAGGTCGGAAAGCATTGCATCCGTAAATTTAAGAAGAATAAATTCATATGGTTCTTCCGAAACATACGTAGAGCGTGTATATACATAACGCGGAATAAAATTGACATCGCCCTGCTGCAGGAGTGTGGTGCCGTTTGGAGTATAGACCATACGTTCCCCGCTCACGATATAGGAAAGACCATAGAAGTCCGTATACGCCTCCGCAGCCGCCATTTCAAAATGCGGTGGGCGGCGCAGCCGCGCAAAATTAAAATTATAGCCAGGTTTTAATGGTAGCGGCATATGTTCCCCTCCTTTGCATTTTTCGTTATAATCAATTTATGTAACTTGAAGTCTAACATAGTCATTTTACAACTGCAATCACCAAATTATTGAATTGTGCATTGAAAAATCAACCTTTTGTTGAAAATGCAGAGATACAAAAATCTTCCAAATATGCGGTACGCATTTGTTTAACGACATATAACTGCTAAAACAATATCATAATTGTAAAAAAAGATAAATGTCTGAAATCTAAAAAAACACAAGAAGTGAATTTCTATACAGAAGAAATGTAATTTGTATCAGTGATAAAATAAAGAAAGGCAAATTGTCGCTCAACAGCGACAATTAAGAGAAATGCAAGCATTTCTCCCGCAATTAAATAAATAAAATGAAACAAATTAGGAGGTTACATTATGAAAAGGAAATTCATTTCAATCCTTTTAGCAGGCACGATGCTCATGTCGCTTACGGCGTGTGGCGCAACGGGTGGGGACGAAACGACGCCTGCGGCAGACAGCAATAATACCGGAACGACAGCAGCGCCGGAAACAGGTGCGGCAGATTCGGCGGAAAAGGCGGATTACCATGAAATTCTTGGTGATACGGGGATCACCATCGTAGTGAACGGTACGGTGACGACAACGCTTGATAATGGACAGGCGGAATTTAAGGAGCAGTGGGAGGATGCGGTCGGCATTCCTTTGACAATTCAGCAGATGGATCACTCAGGTTATACAGATGCAGTCGGACGTCTTTTTGCAAGTCAGGACTATCCGGATGCAATGATTATGTCGGCAAGTATGTTTAAGCAGTATTCTCCGACAGGCATTCTGTGGGATATGGCGGATGCATATGACAATGCGGATTTCCAAAGCAGAATGATTCTTCCGGAAATTAACAAGAACTTAAAGGATTCCGAGGGACGCTTATACGGATTTGCGCCCGCCTACGGAAACGGCTGTGTTACTTACGTAAAGCAGGCATGGCTTGATTCAGTGGGAATGGATATTAACGACATCAAAACATATGACGATTACTATGCAATGCTCAAGGCATTCCACGATGGGGATCCGGACGGAAACGGTGTAAACGGCGATACATACGGCGTTGTGGCGCCCGGATTTATCGGAACGGACGCGCCTTATATCAACTATCTTCCTGAGTTTTGGCAGGACGCATACCCTTCCATTCTTCAGGGAGAAGACGGCGTATGGTATGACGGTTTTCAGACAGAGGAAACAAAGGCAGCGCTTTTAAGGCTGCGTCAGGGATATGTGGACGGCTGTATTGATCCCGAGTCGCTGACAGCACAGACAAAGACTGCGCGCGAGAAATGGTTTTCAAACAATCAGACCGGTTCGTCGGGCGTGTTCGTTTATTGGGCAGGTTCATGGTATGAGACGCTTACGGACAACTTTATCAAAAACGATGTAGATCCTAATATTGTACAGCTTCCGCCGATTGCCGAGGTTGGCGCATACATCAACAAGGAGGCTCCGGTTTGGGTAATCATTGATTCGGGTGATCCGGTGCGAAATCAGGCAGTGTTTGACGCACTTTTTGAGACGATGATGGACGGCGACGTGGTTCAGACGCTTTGGACATACGGCGCGGAGGATGTCCACTGGTCAACGCACGCGGAGGAGTTCGTGACAAATCCGGGTACGGAAAACGAAAAATCTTATTCTTATGGGGAGGGAGAATTTCACTTAAAGCCGTCTCCCAACGATCCGAACAGTGTTTGGAAAAAGAATCATATTGATCCTGCACTGACCATATGTGAGCTGACAAACGGTTATTCTTCACAGACAGAGCTTGCTGCAGCAGGCAACAAGTTCTTTACGGAAAATTCCGTAGATGCTCCGGTGTCTCCGGTATCGGAAACCTTTACTAATGAAACAGGTACCATTTATGATGCAAAGCTTGCCGTAATTACGAAGGTCGTTGTAGAAGGCGGCGATATTGATGAGGCGATGCAGGGATATGTGGATACAGTCGGTTCGATTATCGACCAGTGTCTGGCTGAGTTGAACCAGTAATTGGAGGGAATCAATGAAAAGAAAATTAATTGCAATCCTTTTGGCAGGCGCAATGCTCACGTCGCTTACGGCGTGCGGTGCAAAAGGCGGGGACGAAACGGTGCCTGCGGCGGACAGTAATAATAATAATACAAACGTTTCTCAAGACGGCGATGCCACACCGACTCCGGCAGAACCTGTGGCAGACACAGGCAGCGACTATCCGCTTGAAAAGATTGTCATGGTGGTTGACGGCACAATGACGGCAGACCTTGAGAGTGGACAGCAGGACGTGGAAAAGCAGTGGGAAGAAGCGGTCGGCATTGACCTTGAAATCCAGCAGATTGACCATTCCGGATATACGGATGCAGTCGGACGTCTCTTTGCGAGCGGCGATTATCCGGACGTCATGGTAATGTCCGCGGACATGTTCTCACAGTATATGCCGACGGGGCTTCTCTGGGATATGACAGAGGCGTACGACAACGCCGATTTTCAGGAGAGAATGCTTTTGCCGCAAATCAACGAGGCGCTTCGCGAAAAGGGCGGCGGAAGGCTTTACGGTTTTTCTCCGGCTTATGGAAACGGCTGTGTGACGTATGTCAAAAAGGCGTGGCTTGACGCACTTGACATCAATATTGATGATATCAAGACATATGATGACTATTACAACATGATGCTGCGGTTCCACAACGAAGATCCGGACGGAAACGGTGTAGACGGGGATACATATGGCGTGATAGCGGCAGGCTTCATCGGATTTGAGGCGCCCTACATTAATTATCTTCCGGAATTTTGGCAGGACGCGTATCCGGCAATTCTTCAGGGGGAGGACGGCGTATGGTATGACGGTTTCCAAACAGAGGAAACAAAGGCGGCATTGTTAAGGCTGCAGCAGGCATACGCGGACGGCGTGATTGATCCGGAATCGCTTACTGCATCGACAAAAATTGCGCGTGAGAAATGGTATTCCAACGATCAGACCGGTTCCTCCGCCGCATTTACCTATTGGGCGGGACGCTGGTATCAGACGCTGACAGACAGTTTTTCCAAGAATGGCGTTGATTCCGAGCTGGTACAATTACCACCGATTGCCGAGGTTGGCGCATACATTAACCGCGAAGCGCCGGTTTGGGTAATCCTTGACGACGGCGACGGTGACAATGCGCGTGAGCAGGCGATTTTCGATGCGTTTTTTGAAACGATGATGGACGGCGACGTGGTGCAGACGATTTGGACGTTTGGCGCGGAGGATGTACACTGGTCGCTTAAGGCGGAGGAGTTCTCAACGAATGCGGACGATCCGGAGAAGCGCAAGGATTACAGCTACGAGGAGGGAACGTTCCATCTGCTTCCTTCTATGACCGATCCGAATTCGTTATGGACAAAGAATCTGTTTGATCCAAACCTTGTGGTCTGCGAATTGACCAACGGTTACGGCGACTCAAGCACGTTGATGGCAGAGGGCAATAAGTTTTTTACGGAAAACAGCAAGGATGCGCCAATGTCTCCTATTTCCGAGACGTATACCAATGAAGGCGGCACCATTTATGATGCAAAGCTCGCTGTTATCACAAAGGTTGTTGTGGAAGGCGGCGATGTGGACGAGGCGATGAAGACTTATGTGGATACGGTCGGTTCTATCATTGACCAGTGTCTGGCTGAGTTGAATCAATAAAAAAACTCAATACGCCATAAAAATTAAGGCGCTGCTGCTATGTGCGGGTGTGTCGTGCATGGCAGAGCGCCTGCTTTAAATAAGAAAAGGAAAGGATGAGAACGGTATGGCAAAAAAACAAGTTGTAATGACCTCGGGCGGCGTAGAAGTCCGTCATAAGCCTTTGGGACTCCGCATATGGAACAACAGAGGATATTATGTCATGTTCCTGCCTGTGGTAATTTTCATGCTGATTATGAACTATTGGCCTATGCTTGGCGTGCGCTATGCATTTTATGATTATAAGCCTGTAGGACCCAAAGTCTTTGTCGGCTTTGAACATTTTGTAAAGATGTTCGGGACGCCGGCATTTTGGACTGCATTTAAAAATACTCTGGAATTGAGTATCATAAAGCTGATTATCACAAATATTTCCGCAGTTGTGGTATCAATCTTCTTAAATGAAATGAAGAATCTGTTTGCGAAAAAGACGCTGCAGACAATTATTTATCTGCCGCACTTTATGTCTTGGGCAGTAGTTGCATCTATTTTCAGCTTGTTCCTTTCACCGTCGTCTACCGGTATGGTAAACGGTATCCTGTTTCATGGTGATACGACAAAGTATATCTACTTCCTTGCAAGTAAAACGTGGTGGCGTCCGATTTTCTACCTTATTAATATATGGAAAGAGACAGGTTGGGGAACCATTATCTTCCTTGCAACGCTTTCCGGTATTAATCCTGAGTTGTATGAGGCGGCAGATATTGACGGTGCAACGCGTATGCAGAAGATTCGCTTTGTAACGCTGCCTGCACTTGCCAATACCATTATTACGGTATTGATTCTGAACCTTGCAAAGGTTATGAACATGTTCGAATCTGTATTCGTACTTTATAACAATGCAGTATATGATGTATCTGATGTTATTTCGACTTATATTTATCGTCAGACATTTGCGATTGCGCTGCCAAACTATGGTTATTCAACAGCAGTAGGTCTTTTCAAGTCAGCAGTAGGATGCCTGCTTGTGCTTGTTTGTAACTGGGCAAGCAAGAAGACTCGTGGACGCGGTATTGTATAAGGAGGTGCGGATATGGCAAAGGAAAAAGAAATCAAAACAAAAAAGCCAAGTGAGCGCACATCGGCTTTTGATATTATTAATTATATTGTGTTTATTATCATAGGATTAATTGTCATTATACCGATTTGGAAGGTTGTGGTTGACTCGCTCAATAAGGTTGGCGTATATCAGTTCCAGATTTGGCCAAGCCAGTTCACGCTGGACGGCTATCGCACAATTATTCAGACAAACGCGCTGTACAGACCGTTTATCAACTCGATTATTACGACGCTGCTTGGCACGTTTCTCGGACTTGTGCTCTCGACGCTTGGCGGTTATGTACTGGTGCAGTTTGACATGCCGGGACGTGAATTTTTTGCGTATTTTCTGATGTTTACCATGATTTTCTCAGGCGGTATGATTCCGGAGTATTTGGTAATGAAGCAGTTGGGACTTGTAAACAATATGTGGATACTTGTTTTTAAACATGGCATGAATGTGTATAACCTTGTTCTCATGCGGAACTTCTTTGAAGGGATTCCCGCATCTTTATTTGAAGCGGCAAGAATTGACGGGTGTTCGCCGATGCGCATTTTCTTTACGATTGTACTCCCGCTTTCTAAGGCGGCGCTTGCGTCGATTGGATTGATGTTCTCCGTAGCAGTATGGAATGATTACTCGACGGTTAAGATTTATATTACGGATCCGAACCAGACAAACTTCCAGTATAAACTCAGAAACATGATTATGGACGGCGATACACCGAATACGGCGTATGAGGTATCGCAGAATACGCTGTTTAATGCGGGTATTATTTCGGCGATTTTGCCGTTTATGATTTTGTATCCGTTTTTGCAGAAGTATTTTGTGAAGGGTGTTAATATTGGCGCGGTGAAAGAGTAACAAATGAAAAAAGACGCAAAGCTTTATCAAGTATGCTTTGCGTCTTTTATTGCCTGTTATGTTATCTGCTCCGTTTATACCTTAATGCCCGCGTCGGCAAGCATTTTCTTTAATTTTGCGATTTCGGCATCTTTATCTGATAATTTGGCAGCATTTTCTGCTAACTGTGCATTCTGCTCTTCCAGACGTATCTTAAATTCCATAATTTCAGGTGCCAACAGTTCTTTTAATTCTTCACACATTTGTTCACCCTCCTGTATCAATTTTTTAAACAATTCAATGTTTGCCTCTGATGCGACGTTTACAATCGAATCTGCATTTCTTTTGTCCTCGTCATTCTTGAGTGCGGAATAGTTGTTAAGAAGCTTCTGTGCCCGCGTTCTGCTCATTGTTCGCGTCAGGGAAGTAACCCATATGTGGTTTTCTTCGTTGAGTTCCTTTGTCACAAGGATCTGCATTGGGAATAGCATTCCGCCGATACGGTAGATACCGTCTGCTTTTGGGGTCACTGTATATTTTTCGGCAAGCTGTTTCAAAAGCTTTACAGGCTTCTGTTCCCGAACGAGAGATACTGTGATATCCGTATCAAGGATTTCTTCAACATTTCCAGCCTCGGATTTATACAGGCATGCATAGGACAATGCCTTGTAAAACGTGCCAACGTTAATGTCATCATTTGGAGATTTATATTCAAAAATATTATTCCCCAAAAAGAAATCACCAATCTCGTTTTTGATGATAACGTTCGGTTTCTTCTTAATAACAAGAAAATCAATTTTAAGCGGCATTTTACTTAAATTATGCTCACGCTCGTAGATTAAATCTCTCTTGTTTTCCCGCAATTCCAATTCCATAGCGGAGCAGAAAGCCATTGTATCGTATTTTCAATTTCCAATCAGTATTGTTCCTTTCTTTTGGTTCTTTTAGTATACCATATCGGAAATTGTCATGCAATAATATCATTGGCATGGCTGCAAAAAATCAAAATCCTTTATTGTAAATGTTGTTAAATTTTGAAATACATGATAAACTGAAATTGGTTATAAACACATATAAAATAGTATGAATTTGTTAAAGTTTTGTCTATTTTGTTTATTGAATTTTATTTATTAGGAGGAAACACTATGCATGGTAATGTAATCGTAGGTCAGTCCGGAGGTCCGACATCGGTCATCAATTCAAGCCTTGTCGGCGTATTCAAAACAGCCAAGGACCGCGGCGCGGGAAAAGTATATGGTATGCTGCATGGCATAAAGGGTCTGCTTGACAGACAGTATGTAGACCTGTCAGACCATATTAAATCGGATTTGGATATAGACTTGTTAAAGCGTACCCCTTCTTCGTTCCTCGGCTCATGCCGATTTAAGCTTCCTGAAATTAAGGACGACAAAGAAATTTACGATAAGATTTTTGAGATATTGAAAGAGCTGGACATAGAGGCATTCTTCTACATTGGAGGAAACGACTCAATGGATACCATAAAGAAGCTGTCGGATTATGCGATTCTGATTAGCAGCGATATTAAATTCATGGGTGTGCCGAAAACGATTGATAATGACCTTGCTTGTACAGACCATACGCCGGGATACGGCAGTGCCGCAAAATATATTGCAGCAGTTACAAAGGAGATTATCCGAGATGGTCTTGTTTACGATTATCCGGTAATCTCGATTATTGAGGTTATGGGACGTAACGCAGGCTGGCTTACGGCGGCTACGGCGCTTGCAGCAGGCGAGGACTGTGAGGGCGTTGACTTGATTTACCTTCCCGAGGTAGCTTTTGACATAGACAAGTTTATCAATAAGGTAAAAGAGCTTGCTTCAAACGGACATTCTGTTGTGATTGCCGTTTCAGAGGGTATTAAGACTGCCGACGGAAAATATGTATTCGAGCTTGCAGATCATGTAGAATTTGTAGATGCGTTCGGACATAAACAGCTTCAGGGTACTGCAAAGTTCCTCGCTGACAAGATTTCTCAAGAGATGAAGGTAAAGACACGCGCGATTGAGCTGAGCTCGCTGCAAAGATGCGCCGCACATATGACCTCGCGTGTTGATATCACAGAGGCATTTCAGGTCGGAGGCGCAGCGGTTAAGGCTGCATTTGAGGGCGACACGGGAAAGGTTGTCGTACTTGACAGAGTTTCCGAAGATCCTTATATCTGCACAACGAGCACACAGGATGTACATAAGATTGCAAATATCGAGAAGAAGGTGCCGCTTGAGTGGATTATCAATGATGGTACTTTTGTATCAGATGAGCTTGTGCATTATATCACGCCGCTGATTCAGGCAGAGCTTTCACCGATGATGGTTGACGGACGTCCGAGACATTTGCGTTTGATGCGTTAGTGCGTTTGGAATAAAAAGGAATAGAAAATCGAAACGGATAAGAGTGCTGCGAAATGACTGTTTTCAGTTGTCAAGCAGCACTTTTGCAGAAGGACTGGACAGCATGGAATGACAGACAGCTAATTGATAGCATTTGTAAGCTTTCTGGTTGGCGCATTAAAGGGCGTGAAGGCACACATCATTCTTGACTGTGTGGAAGCATTACAGAACGGAAAGGAGAATATTTCCTCCAAAGTGAAACAGAGATCAGAACAAAAACGCAGGAATATAAAGTCCGCGGTATTTGGTGTGGCTATATTTGCCGCAGTCATTTTGATGATTGCCTTTGGCATGTCTCTTGGGTGGGTTTCAGAGCAGAGACTGAAGAATACTGAGAAACAGTCAGCATCTAATGCCGCAGTTCATAAAAAAGAGCTTGCACTCGGAGATACGGTTATCTTTGGAACCTACAATGAGGAACCCATTACGTGGCGGGTAATCCATTTCTTGGAGGATGGCAGTGTGGCGGTGTTGATTACAGAAAATATTATTACCATGAAAGCATATGATGCTGCCGAAAGTGAAGCATTTAATAAAGACAATGGAACGGATTACTGGAAGTATTCTGCAGAAGATTTCGCAGATCCGGCGCTTGAAGCAAAGGTGCGCGGAAGCAATAAATGGAGCAGCTCCAATATTCGCGCATGGCTGAATTCCGACATGCAGGTTGTCGCTTATGAAGGAGGGCGTCCGGCAAAATCAGCGATGTCCGATAAGAAAAACGGATATGAAAACGAAGTGGGATTTCTATATGGTTTTACAGATGCAGAGAAAGATGCCGTTGTTGAAACGGAAGTGGAAACCGAGGGAGCGATAACAAAAGACAAAGTTTTTTTACTGGATTTGGACGAATTAGAATGGCTGAAGGAGGCAGATGTCAATTTTTTGACAAAACCGACAGAGGCGGCAGCAGAGCAGGATGCAACCAAATGGTATAGCGGATATTCGCTTGACTATGGAATTGATCATTATTTTTGGTGGCTGAGGGAGCCAAAGGAAGACAGTGCAAGTCAATGCTATGTGGTGTCGAACGGTCTTACGTCGGATTTGACAACAACGCAGATTGTGGGAACGGAAGGATTTGGCATCAGGCCTGCGATTACGATTGATATCCGGAAATTTATGACACTTGTGTCAGAATAATTTTTGCAGCTATTGCTTGGTTTATGCTTTTCGCTGTCCTGTTATTCACCAGATGATGAAACAGATGTTTATATTGTGAAAAAAGAAATTTTTGACGAAACATACATTCACGAAGTATAATGTATAAAAGGTTTCGCGCTCAGGCGAAACCTTTTATGTGTTTCCATAATACTATAGCCTATTCCACAGAGCTTACGCAGTTGTACATCAGCATCGCAATTGTCATGGGGCCGACACCGCCGGGAACGGGCGTAATTGCACTTGTGTGCGGCGCGACACGCTCAAAATCGACATCGCCGCAGAGCTTATTGTTTTCATTTCTGTGAATGCCGACGTCAATCACGACTGCGCCTTCTTTTACAAAACTTTCATCGACAAATTTTGGCTTTCCGATTGCTACCACTAAGATATCCGCCTGCTTTGTGATTTCCCTGATATTTTGCGTGCGCGAATGGCAGACTGTGACAGTGCCGTTTTCTCTTAAAAGCAAGAGCGACATTGGCTTTCCGACAATATTGCTTCTGCCGATAACCACGCAGTTTTTTCCTGCAATTTCAATGCCGGAGCGCTTTAAAAGCTGGATAATGCCAAGCGGTGTGCATGACACATATCCTTTGCTGCCGACAACAAGTGCGCCGACATTTTTTTCATGGAAACCGTCCACGTCTTTTTCGGGCGCGATGGTTTGAATGACTTTTTCTTCATCAATCTGCTTTGGCAGCGGGAGCTGTACAAGGATCCCGTTCACCTTGTCATCTGCGTTGAGCTTTTTTACAAGGTCTAATAGTTCCTCCTGCGTTGTTTCTTCGGGCAGCTCGTAAGAAAGCGACTCGATTCCGATATAGGCACATGCCTTTTTCTTGTTCCCGACATATACGCTTGACGCGGGATCATTTCCCACCTGTATGACTGCAAGACAGATGTTTTTTCCCGCCGCTTTGAGGGCAGCCACCTTGTCCTTTAACTCGTCTTTGATTTCCTGCGATATTTTCTTTCCGTCTATAATTTGATACATTTTAGGCAATTCTCCTTTCAGATTGGGAATCCATCTCGTTTTTAGCTTCAATACTCTTCCAATTCTATCAATATCTTCCATAAAATACAACGAAAAAACTGTTAAAATTTTAATGTTTTCTTCCGATATTATTTCATTTGGGGTATTTGCATTAAGAAAAATAAAGAAGTCTATTCGTTTTTGGAAAGTACATAAGCGGCTTCGTCTTTTGCTGCTTGACTATACTGGTCAAAATCGGCGCTGTTTTTTATTGCCTGAGCTTCTTCCAAAGTAATAAGCTCTCTCAGCTTGACGGAGTGGTGCTCAACGGGAATGTAGGCTTTTTTTGTTTTGTCAAATATAGAGCGCAGCAGGTAATAGTTGTAAGTGTCTTTTCGATTGTCGGAAAGCTTTACGATGTCATCAACGGTGCATACGCCGAGGGTTTCGCTGTATATGATATCTTTCTTTTGAAACAAGGTTATTCCTCCGTATAGTTTATGCTTTTGGCAAATTATTTTTGTTTGTGCAAAAATGATATTTATAGTATACGACAAAAATTCATTCTCTGCAAATATGCGGAAAATAAATTTATGATGCAAAAATGATGATACGGTATGCTATATTATAATTCCGGTGAAAGGAATTATATATTTGAATAAATTTTAACGAGGATTAAAGAGTCCAATGAAGCGGAAGGGAGTACGTTCTTTTTTATGATCGGTATAGCGAAGATATTTATTTGTCTTTTGTGATGCTGCCTGAATATGAACTGTATAAAGATGCACTGCATAAAGATGCAGAGAAAGAAAAAAATACAAAGCTGATGGAAACGATGAAATCGCAGGGAATTTATACATGTTCCATAGGGGAGAACTGACATACCATACAGAATATGAAAATATTGCGGAGTCTGATGGGATATATCCCGGATTCTTAAACAATACGGTAATCCGCAAGACAGATGCCTCCTGTCGGGCGTGTGGTGAAAATGTAGGTACAGAAGAAAAGGTTGTACATGGTGCGGAGGCTGATTATTCTGTAATCTGTACATATGAGTTTATTTCGTGTGAATAAAAGGAGCAATCAAATGAAAGTAGTAAGCAGTAGGAAGAAAGAGAAAGTCATAGCCATATTGGGAATTGCGTCGGCGCTCATGTTGCTTGTGGGATGCGAAAGGCAGGAAAAACCGAAACAAACAGAGCAGGAAGAGGTGGATACTGCTTCGCAAGTACAGCAGGATATAGAAGAGGAAGGCTTATCGCACGAGCTGCTGTCGGAGCAATCGGAGGAGTCGGAACAGTCAGCACGACCAGAACGGACGGATCAGGCAAAAGAGACGAGGCAGTTATTAGATGGGGCGTCCGGGGATCCGGTACAGGATAAACTGGATGCAGGTAGAATTATAGAAGAACAGTCGTTTCAAATAGAGTTAAACGATTGGGGAGAAGTGCGATTTGTTTCATATGAACCGGTTCCTTCGGAAAAACCTATGCAGGATGTAGCTTTTTATCTATTAAAAGATGAAGAAATCCTGTATCAGTTTCCGTATATCGATGAGGAGCATAGTAGTGGCTATGGTTTATATTATTGGGACGTGAAGTTTGTCATGTTCTCGGATACGAATGCCGATGCGAAAGAGGATGTGGTCATAGGAGCGGAGTATATGACGGGCGCCGGACCGCAAGGTGCGATTCCGCATACGATAGTACGGATATATGAGGATCATGGAGATTATTTTACTTATAACGAGGATCTAAGCGATAAAATAAATGATTATCTTCCGTGGGAAAGTAATGTGTTGGCACAAGATATTAAAAGACTGCTTCAATTGACAAATGGAAAGGAACCGCTTACAAATTATGAAAGTTACACGGGGAAATGGACTGTAAGTTCCGGATATGTTGCGGCATATGAGAATCCTATGCCGGAAAGTGGAAACGAGCTGATATGCAGTATCAGTAATGGCAATGAATTTTACGGAAATCTTTTTACGGAACAGGAAATGTCAAAGCGGATTGCGTCAGTGGAAGATATTGTCGGCACGATTCAAAATGGTGAACTGTTTTTTGAATTTACAGATGACGGCTGGGGCGGTGCGGGAACGCTTCATATTACGTTTCTGCCCAATCAGATCAATGTGGAAGTTCTGAACCTTCAGAAAGCAGAAGAAAATGCAAGTGGATACGGAACATCGGGAACTTATGAGATGACCATAAGAGAATGAGAAATGAGCATACTCGGAGGAATAGCACAATGAGCAGAACGTCTGTAAAATATATATTGTTCATAACGGCAGCCGCGTTATGCTTTACCGGCTGCAAAAAAGAAGACGCCGGTAAAACCCAAAGTGGAGTGCAGACAGAAGCAGCTGTGGACGGTGAGCAGAAGGATACCGAAGAAACGTATGGTATTTACAATTACTTTTATACGGGATATGAGGACGAATGCACCGGATGGAGCGGATATGAGCAGTTTGTCGATCAGGACTATGACAATGACAAGCTGATTGACAGAGTTTATAAGGAATATAAAGAAGACACAGACTGCTGTCATTACCGGATTGAGTTTGGAAACGGCGATGTGATTCATATGGACAAGGATGTTGCGTCTACCGGATTTTTGGATATTAAAACGGCAGATCTCAATGATGACGGACAAAATGAGATTATCATATCTTTTTTATACGGCACCAGTACAGATATGCGGTTGAGCGGCGATTTCGTGGTTTATGAAAAACGCGGCGACACGTACGAAAAAGCCGTACTGCCTTTTCGGGAAAGCGAAGAAGGATACAGGCAGAATGTTCCGATTCGCTATGAGGTTATTTGCGAAGAACGCATTAAGATAAGCGTGGAAAACGATGGGTACGAAACGCGTGTTCCGATTAACAATGAACAGTGGGACGCATTATCTTATCCTCTATATTATAATGATGTTGTTCATGACAGTGTTGTTTGGGACAATTACCTTCTTGAAAAAGACGGAAAGACACAGCTTGTATGCAAAGTACATCTGTTTGACAAATGGTCGGACTATGGACTTTTTGCCGTACTGCGCCATGAAGACGGAGCATATGTGGTTGACAGGTGGCTTCGTGTGAATGATGAATATGACGATACGATTGCGGAAGACAGTTATTGGGCTTTGGAGAATTATCTGTTATGCAGCCATACAATGGTGGCTGGGAATCAGCCGATCAGCGTCGGGCTTTGGCTGGAGAAAGGAGAATATGCCAGTGAAGAAGAGCTTGTGCCGGGCGGAGGCGTCTATGAGGAAAATTTTACGGGGGAATACGTTCTTCTTGCAGTAGATAAAGAAGGAACAATTTTATCAAAACGTGATATCACGCAGGATTTGGACGGCATGGGCAGCAGGCTTAACTTTCCCGGCGCGTTTGAAATTATGGAAAAAGATTATAATCAGGATTCCTGCCCGGACTTTACAATCGGCACATACGGCTCTTCCTCGACAAATATATACGCGTTGTATACCGTATCAAAGGACGGGAAAATAGAGTTGTTAGGCAGGGATATTCCCAATTGCAGTCCCGGTGTGTTTTCGGTTGCATTTGAGGAGGGCGCTGACAAAACGTTTTACACAAACATATGGGATCATGCGGTCGGAGAGGAAGCGCAGGTTGTTTATGAGTGGGACGAAATGAAGAAGGAGTATCGGGAGAAAAAGAGCGAGTCATAGATAGCGGGACAAGGAATCTTTTTTTAAAATTGTGAAAGTGATGCGTTGTTAGAATGGATAGCAGTGCGTTAAGAGTTGAGAATAGACAGAAAATTCAGAAAACAATATGCAAAATAACTGAAACAAATTGTGCAAAACAACAGTATTGAGAAAAATGACAAAAACCCCTTGAAATATCCTAAAAATAATGTTATTCTACAATCACACCAAAGAAAAAACAAAAAAGCACAAAAGAGAAAATCTTAAAAGCTTTTTCTAAATATTTTCGGTAGCTGCAAACAATAGCTATAGAGGGTATTGGAAAGAAAGGAGATGAGTCCATTGGATAACCCACAAGCTTTCGTCTAATGAAAAATGAAAATCCTTAATAAATATGTGAATGAGAAAATGTGTATTTAAGAGGATTATACACATAGAAAAAAGTTAAGAGAATATTCAGAGCGAGTAGTTAGGGGAAAGAAAAAACAAAAGGAACGGAAAAAACAGTACCATAAAAAATAAGTCGGCAAATAAAAAAAGAATGGTATAAAAAAGAAGAGAGCCGAGAAAGAGGAAAAAATTGGATATTGAAATGAATTAGGGCGGCCGGTATATCACGAAGATGGATATAGCGGTCGCTCTTAATGTTTGAAAATCAATAGACAATGAAAAATAAGATGTACAGAATTTTGCTTGTGGAAGATGATGAAATAATTGCAGACAGTTTAAAGCGCCATTTGGAGCGATGGGATTACGAGGTAATCTGTGTCAATGATTTTGCAAATATTATGACGGAATATGCCAATGCGGCGCCGCAGCTTGTCTTAATGGATATTAAGCTGCCGTTTTACAATGGGTATCATTGGTGTAGCGAGATTCGGAAGGTTTCAAAGGTTCCGATAATTTTTTTGTCCTCAGCGTCGGATAACATGAATATTGTCATGGCGGTCAATATGGGCGGGGACGATTTTATTGCAAAACCGTTTGATTTAGATGTCCTGACGGCAAAGATACAGGCAGTTCTCCGCAGAAGCTATGACTTTGTGAGCCAAAGCGTTGTCTTGGAGCACAAAGGGGCGATGCTTAACCTGACGGAAGCGACGCTGACATGTGGTAATGAAAAGCTGGAGCTTACCAAAAACGAACTGCGGATTTTGCAGGTGCTGATGGAAAATAAGGAAAAGGTCGTTTCCAGAGATACGCTTATGACAAGGCTTTGGGAGAGTGACAGCTATGTTGACGAAAACACGCTGTCAGTGAATGTGAACCGGCTGCGCAGGAAATTAGACAGCGTGGGGCTTAATGATTTTATACAGACGAAAAAAGGGATTGGATACAGACTGTTGTAATTGCAATTGAACATGGGGGCAACAGATGAAACATTTTAAGGGATATATCAAAGAGAATATAAGATGGCTTGCTGTGATTTTGTGTATGGCGCTTGTGATGATTGTGACAATGCTGGTCAATGGGATTCCTTTTTTTGAAATTGGATACGGACTGCTTGTGTGTGCATTTGTTACGTTTGTGGCAGTCGTTGCGGGATATGGCAGACATTTTGAAAGTCTTCGCTGGCTGGACGAGATGCGCAGCAATATCGCAGTGGCATCAAATGATATGAAAACGCCCGAATACCTGTACGAACAGCAGTATCAGGACTGTATTAGGGCGATTTTGCAGGAAAAGAATCAGCTTCAAAATGAGATGCTCAATCGGCAAAAGGATTTATCGGAGTATTATTCCATGTGGGTACACCAGATTAAGACGCCGATTGCGGCATTAAGGCTTTTGATTGACGAAACAATGTCGATGTATTTAGACGCGGAGGAACGGGAAGAAAATGACACATGTGTCATAAAGGAACGGCAGAAGTATCATGAACTTTTCCGGATAGAACAGTATGCGGATATGGCGTTGCAGTATACGCGTCTTGGCTCCGAAACAAATGATTTTGTGTTTCAGAACGTGATGCTTGATGCGGTGATTAAAACTTCCATTCATAAGTATGCGAAGCTGTTTATTCATAAAAAGCTGCGTCTGCAATATGAACCGCAGGATATTATGGCAGTGACGGACAAAAAGTGGTTGGGGTTTGTTATTGACCAGCTTTTGGCAAATGCGGTCAAGTATACGAAGCAGGGCGGCGTTACGATTTGTGTGGCTCGTTCTGCGCAGGGGCAGGATTGTGAGCGTACTTCGGATTTGGGGGAAACGCAGTCTTGCGGGCATTGGTATGAAAGAGATGCTGTGGAGAGGGAGGAGAGTGTTCATATTATTATAGAAGATACGGGTATCGGGATTCGCGCAGAGGATCTTCCGCGGATTTGCGAAAAAGGGTATACCGGTTATAACGGACACGCCGATCAGTATTCTACGGGGATAGGGCTTTATTTGTGCAAGGCGATATTGGCAAAACTTGGACATCGGCTTGTCATTACGTCGGAGGAAGGAAACGGGACGCGGGCGGAAATTGTTATATGATTTTAATATGAAACCATAAAACCTTAAAACATACGAATACCTTTACACAATCGCACGAATAATATATAATAATAGTGCGAAGGAGGGGATGATATGTCTATTACAGCGACTGAATTAAAACAGAATTTGGGAAAGTACTTGCTTTTGTCGGCTAAAGAAGATATTTTTATAACAAAAAACGGAAAAGTGGTTGCGAAACTGACGAATCCTCATCAAAACAGGGTAAGTATGGCGCAATCCTTGTTTGGAATATTGCCGAAAGATGCCGGCTTAGAAGATGCAAAAGCAGAAAGGTTGAATGCTGAAGAATGAAAATACTTGTAGATACAAACATAATAATTGATGCATTGACAGGCAGGGAACCTTTTAGAGAATCAGCAGAGCAGATTTTTATGTTAGCTGCAAACCAGTTACAGGATATGTATATTACAGCCGGTTCTGCTACAGATATCTATTACTTAATAAAGAAGCATTTGCACAATACAGAACAGTCTAAAAATACTATGTCAAAACTTTATCAACTGTTTGGTATTTTAGATGTCACTGCAAATGACTGTCAGGACGCGCTATTGTCAAACATGAACGACTATGAAGATGCCGTCGTTTCCTGTTGTGCGAAACGTAACCAAATGGATTATATTGTAACAAGGAATATTAAGGATTATAAACAATCCAAAGTCAAGGCATTATTGCCGGACGATTTTGTGAAATTCGTATCACAAGATGAGGAATGAAAAGGTACGTACACTATCTTTATATCTGTCAAAAGTTGATGTATAACACGACTCAATAGTATTTAATCTTGGGATTACTTTGCTTTCAAGTAAATCCACTTCTATTCGTTTCATTCCTTACAAAACTGTAAGAAATAAAAGGAGAATGTAAGCTTAGAAAATGGCTGGCATTTTCCTTTTTTGGTATAATCTCCTTACAACAGAAAAACAAATAAATAGTCAGTAAAAAAGTTGAAACGCACACACCTAAACTTGTAATACACAAAAAACGTGTGCAAATGGAGGTAAACATGTCAATGCTAGAAGTAAAAAATGTAAGTAAAATCTATACAACCCGTTTCGGCGGCACAAAAGTACAGGCGCTCTCCAATATGAATTTTTCCGTTGAAAAAGGAGAGTACGTAGCAATTATGGGGGAGTCCGGTTCCGGAAAGACGACGCTGTTAAATATACTGGCATCACTCGACAGACCCACAGGCGGGGAAGTGTTACTGAATGGCAAAAATTTAACAATAATTCCGGAAAAGGAATTATCCGCGTTTCGCCGCGATAACCTCGGATTTGTATTTCAGGACTTTAATCTGCTGGATACTTTTTCCCTAAAGGACAATATCCTGTTACCGCTGGTACTACAAAAAAAATCCGTTTCGCAAATGGAGCAGATGCTTTTAGCGGTTGCAGGCAGGCTTGGCATCATGGAGCTGCTGGCAAAGTTCCCGTATGAAGTTTCCGGCGGACAAAAGCAGCGAACCGCAGTCGCAAGGGCAATCATAACCAATCCGCAGCTACTTCTTGCCGATGAACCGACAGGAGCGCTTGACTCAAAGGCGACGGCGGGACTGCTAAAGGTATTTCGCGAAATTAACAGTGATGGTCAGACAATCCTCATGGTAACGCACAGTATCCATGCCGCAAGTCATGCAAACCGCATTCTGTTTATCAAGGACGGGGAAGTGTTCCACCAATTATATCGCGGAAGCCTGACAAACGAGCAGCTTTATGCCAAAATTTCGGACACGCTGACCATGCTGACGCAAGGCAGCGAAGGCGAAAAAGTTTCATAAGAAAGGCGGGGATTGTGATGAATTGCTTTAAGTGCAGCCTTTATTGCAAAATGGCAGTAACAAACTTAAAAAATAACAGACAGTTTTATGTGCCGTATATCCTGACAGGCATGGTATCCGCCGCGATGTTTTATATCATGCGCGCCATTCAGGGAAATGAAGGCATTGACACGATGCGCGGCTCTGCGACGCTTGGGATTGTGCTCACTTTAGGTCTTGTGATTGTCGGCATCTGTGCCTGTATTTTCCTGTTTTACACAAACAGCTTCGTAATGAAACGGCGCAAGAAGGAGCTTGGCGTTTATCATATTCTCGGCATGGAGAAAAAGCATATTGCAAAAGTGATGGCGTGGGAGGCAGTGATTTTATACGGACTTTCCGTTTGCGGAGGACTTGTATTCGGCATCGTATTTCATAAACTGACTGCGATGTTTCTCTATAAACTGACAGGGCTGTCAGAAAAAATCCCGTTCTCTGTTTCCGGCTGGGGATGTTTGCAGACTGCGCAGCTTTTTGGCATCGTGTACATTTTGATGCTTTTATACAATTTCCTCCAAGTAAAGCTTGCAAATCCAATCGCGCTTTTGCATGGGAGTAATGTAGGGGAGCGCGAACCGAGAGCAAAATGGATCTCGGCAGGGTTAGGCTTGGCGTGTATCCTGACAGGGTATTATCTGGCAGTTACCGTCTATGGCGTTTTAGAAGCGGTCAACATGTTTTTCGTGGCAGTCCTTCTTGTAATTGTCGGAACGTATGCGCTTTTTATGTCGGTGAGTATTGCTGTTTTAAAGCTGCTTAAGAGGAATAAAAAGTATTACTATCAGACAACGCATTTTATAACGGTTTCCGGTATGCTTTACCGCATGAAGCGCAACGCGGTCGGACTTGCAAGCATTTGTGTGCTTTCGACAATGGTGCTGGTGATGGTTTCATCGACACTCTGTTTGTATGCAGGTATGGAAGATTTTTTGCAGAAAGAGTTTCAGACAGAGGTTAGCGTATCGCTTTATTTTAAATATGTGCCCGATGATGCAGCGCGGGAATATTTGCTGAATCAAATAGAAGACGTGGCGCGGCGGCAGAACAGAAAACTGACACAAGTGTCAGAATATGCAGACGCTCCGTTCATAACACACAATGAAGAAAATAAAGTGGAGCGCTACGATAACAGCGGCGAATTGTATGATGCTGCGGATATCAACCTTCTTTATGTAATGACCAAAAAGGACTACGAATCGTATACGGGAGAGGCGCTTGGTGAGCTTGCACAGGGGAATGTGATAATTGCATCGTTGACGGAATTTGAATGGGATACCATAAATCTGTTTGGAAAAGAATATCCCGTTTCGGAGAAAGCGGCTTTTCCCGGCAGCTCTCCGGATGGGCAAATAATGACAGAGCTTTTGGGTGACAAATCTGTGCTTTATGTGATTGTAGCAGACGACAGCCGGTTGGATCAAATTCGGACAGGAACCGCGGTTCAGTATCATATCGGAATAGAAACCGACGGAACGCAGGAAGAGCGAAAGGCATTTGCGTCTGCACTGACAGAAATGCTGCGCGTTTGCGGGGAGCAGCTCGGATTTGACACGATTATGAGCACTTCAAGGGCAGAACAGAAAGATATTTATATGGAAACAAACGGCGGATTTTTGTTCCTCGGGCTGTTTCTTGGCAGTATGTTTTTGATGATAACTGTACTGATTATTTATTACAAGCAGATATCGGAAGGCTTTGAGGACAGGGAACGCTTTGCGATTATGACGAAGGTAGGCTTGAGCCGCGACGTGGTAAAGGCGGCGATTCATACGCAGATGCGAACCGTATTTTTTATGCCGATTACGGTCGCAGTGATTCATCTTGCGATGGCGTTTCCAATGCTCAAGCTTATCATGCAGATATTCGGGCTGACAAATGCGTCGCTGTTTGTCGGGTGCCTTGCGGCAACAACGGCAGTGTTTGCGGTGATATATTTTGTCGTTTTCCGGTTTACGTCGGGGAGTTATTATCGGGTTGTGTATCGGTGAGGAGACGAACATCAGCACAGATAGGGTTTACACTGTTTGTTATTTTTGATACAATAAGATAGAACATATTGTAGTTGAGAAAGTATTGAACAGTAACTTTGGGAAGCGGGTGATTGTATGCCAAACGGACTTGAAATTGCGAAAGCTGCAATTGAGGAGTTTACGGAAATTCAAGAATATATGATTTTAGCAAAGAAAGAAAATGCAGTAGAAACATACGCAAGACTAAAAAAGAAATATCTCTCTTTGAAAGCGATTCTGAATGTAGCAGGCGTTAATCTTACGGATATTGATGAAATAAAAGAGTGATATAGCTAAGGATAAGTCCAAAGCCAATGAATAGAGGTTTTGGACTTTTTTGCTTGCGGTATGTATGTTATAGGGATTATAATAGGTTAATCAGAAAACGCGTCTATGGATAGTTTCGATGTGGTAATAATACTTGCAAAGCGAAACGGAGGTGTAATTTATGGATTTTGTTGAGTACAAATTGAAAGTGCCAAGCGAGCTAACACTATTTTTAGCAAAGTCAGATAAAAAGACGGAAATACAAAGAAATGCCTTGTTGTTGTATCCATATATTCATGATCAAACCATTTCTCATGGAAGAGCTGCTGAAATATTAGGAATAAATAAGTACGATTTAATTCATGTATATGAAGAGTTAGGGCTGCCATATTATAACATGGATTTTTCGGAAGTTGAAGAAGAAATTGAAACGTTTCACAGCTTGGAGGCTGACTTGCTATGATAGTGGTTGCAGACACAACACCGCTGATTTCGCTGATGAAAATAGGCAGGTTAGGATTGTTAAAAGAGTTGTTTGGAATGGTTTATATTCCGGAAACAGAAAAAATTCAATAAATACAAACAAAAGAAATAAGAGATAATAGGAGGACATTGTTATGGTTTCGCAAAAATATAAAGACATGCTTGGAGCAAAGTCGGTCATCAGGGAATTGTCGGAGTGGGCAGGGCGACGCGCGAAGGAAATCGGCGCGGAGAATGTATTTGATTTCAGTCTTGGGAACCCTTCGGTTCCGGTACCGCAGGAATTTACGGATAAAATGATAGAACTTTTGCAGACGAAAGATACAATGGATCTGCATGGTTACAGCCAGTCGCAGGGTATTCCGTCAGTGCGGGCGAAATTTGCCGAATATTTGAATAAAACATATGACATGAATTATACAGCAGAACATTTGTTTATGACAACCGGTGCAGCGGGCGCGGTTGCACATGCGGCAAGAGCAGTGACACAGCCGCAAGATGAGGTGATTACATTTGCACCGTATTTTCCGGAATACAATCACTATATCAACCAGACAGGAGCAGTATTAAAGGTCGTGCCTGCCGATACAAAGCAGTTTCAGATTAACTTCGACGCGTTGGAAAAGATATTAAACCCAAAGACGATGGCAGTGCTTATCAATACGCCGAATAACCCGTCCGGTACAGTTTATTCTACGGAAACATTAAAGAAACTTGCCGCAGTTTTGGAGGAAAAGCAGAAAGAATACGGACATGACATCTTTATCATATCGGACGAGCCATACAGGGAAATTATTTTTACAGGTGTAGACGCACCCTACGTGTCAAAATTTTACGACAATACTCTTTCGTGCTATTCGTTTGCAAAATCCATGTCGATTCCGGGCGAGCGTCTTGGATATGTGGCAGCAAATCCGAAATGTACGGATAGCGCGTTGATTTCCGTAATGTGCGGTCAGATTTCGAGAGGTATCGGTCATAATTGCCCGCCGTCAATCATACAGATAGCAGTAGCAGATATTCTCGGCGTGACGTCGGATTTGTCCGTATATGAGAAAAACATGAATATTATTTATGACACACTTGTCAGTTTAGGGTTTGAGGTTGTAAAGCCGGGCGGAACATTTTATATTTTCCCCAAGGCGCTTGAGGAGGATTCGGTTGCATTTTGTAATAAGGCGAAGAATTATGATCTTGTGCTTGTACCGGCAGATTCTTTTGGTTGTCCAGGATATTTCAGAATGGCATATTGTATCGAAACGGAGAAAGTGGAGCGTGCGATGGCGGCGCTTCGCAAGTTTGTCGAAACGGAGTATGGTGTGAAGAAACGTTAAAGTCATTGTGTTGTTGGAAGCATAGTTAAAATTCTATGCTATGCAAAGTGATTTCTTCTCACAGCAGGCTTTAAGCTTTGATTGTTTGGGGAAATAAGAAAAAGGTAGAGATTTTAAAGGCAATATTATTTGGTATTGCAGAAAAGTATAAAGGGGCATAAATAATGATAGAGATTTTAAAGGCAATATTGTTTGGCATTGTAGAGGGAATTACGGAGTGGCTGCCCGTCAGCAGTACCGGACATATGATTATTCTTGACGAGTTTATTAAGCTCGACTGTACATCGGAGTTTTTGGAAATGTTTCTTGTGGTGATACAGCTTGGCGCGATTCTTGCCGTAGTGATCCTGTTTTGGGGAAAGATTTTTCCGTTTCAATTTAAGGATAAGTCAAAACCGGTGATTGAGATGGATAAGATTATGCTGTGGCTGAAAATCGTGGTAGCATGTATTCCGGCAGCAGTTGTAGGGCTATTGTTTGACGATATCTGCGAGGAGCTTTTCTACCATGCAATTCCTGTGGCGGTTGCGCTGATTGTTTTTGGAATTGCATTTATAATCGTAGAAAGAAAAAATAAAGGAAAGCGCGCTAAGGTAAAAACGCTGAATGATATTACATTTCAGACAGCGTTGATTATCGGCGTTTTCCAGTTGATTGCAGCAATTTTTCCGGGCACCTCGCGCTCAGGAGCAACGATTGTAGGCGCGCTGCTCATCGGTGTGTCAAGGAGCGTGGCGGCAGAGTTTACTTTCTTTCTTGCAATTCCGGTCATGTTTGGAGCAAGTCTTTTGAAGATTGTAAAGTTTGGTTTTACTTTTACAGGCGCGGAAGCGTGTGTGCTGATTGTCGGAATGGTTGTGGCGTTTGTAGTGTCGGTGTTCGTCATAAAATTCCTCATGGACTATATTAAAAAGCATGATTTTCAGATATTTGGCTGGTACAGGATTGTGCTTGGCATTGTTGTGATTGCACTTGGAATGTGTGGTGTGATTACGGTATAAAAGCATTTCATAAAAAGCAAAGGAGAACGTGTGTTCATCCGCGTTCTCCTTTTTTTGAATTATTTTTTCAACATTTTCTTATCAAATTCCGGATTAAAGAAATAATAATTATTATGGTCGAGTTTGTCCTTCGTCATTTCGAGAGCCTCTCCAAAACGCTGGAAATGCACGATTTCCCTTGCGCGCAGGAATTTTAACGGGGCGCGCACGTCCGGATCATCAATGACGCGCAGCAGATTTTCATAGACTGTACGTGCTTTCTGCTCTGCCGCTAAATCCTCATACAAATCGGCAAACGCATCGCCTTTAGACTGAAATTCCAGTGAGGTGAAGGGAACACCTGCCGCCGCCTGCGGCCAAAGTCCGGCAGTGTGGTCGATATAGTAAGCGTCAAAGCCCGCGGTTTTTGCCTGCTCCGGCGTAAGGTTTTTTGTCAGCTGATAGACAATGGCACAGATAATTTCCATATGGTTGATTTCCTCCGTACCAATATCCGTCAAAAGACCACCGACTTTTTTGACAGGCATGGAATACCGCTGCGCGAGATAACGCATGGACGCAGAAAGCTCGCCGTCGGGACCGCCGTACTGGCTGATAATAAGCTGTGCGGTCTTTGGGCATGTTTTGGTAATTTTTACCGGGTATTGAAGTCGTTTTTCATAAGCCCACATTTTCAAATCCTCCTTATTTGTGCAAAGCGCAGTCCCCAAACGGGTCCCAAGGGAGCGGTCCTTCGTCCCATTCGTACTGCTTTGAGTCAGGTTTTCCCGTTACAATGGAAAGCTGCGTCAACGGGTGATACTTTTTGGCATATTCCGCAAGCGCGTCAAGACGCTGCTGCAAAAGGTCTTTCATCATATTGATACCGTTTTGACAATCGGGGTGTGTGTCAAGATAAAGCGTAAGGTCATTGAGTGCAAAACCGATTTTACAAATTTCAATCAGTGCTTTTTCCTGCTCTGCCGCTTTTGTGAGCGCGGGTTTGTCACAAAACGGACAGGGAATGTCCTCGGCATCAAAAAAGTTCAGGTTCAGACATGGGAAAAGTGTACCGTTGTAGATTGCTGTGGCAAGGTCGTAAGGCTCACACCATTCCTGCATCGGAACGGATGCCATCGCAAGTGTTTCGGCGGTACATTGACATGTAGTTTGGTTGTTCATAAGCGCCTCCGTTTTTTGTTACGTTTTTGGTTGACTTTCAACGGGTTACAAGGTTATTTTTTGCCATAACAGGGTGTGATATGCTGGTAATATATGCAGGAATGCGGCGATTCGCAGGCTGGTAAAAAATTCTTAAAATGATAACAGAATATTTGGCAATTTTATTTTGGGTGGAAATTTAAAGTATGGCGTGATATGATATAAATAGGATTTTTTAAAAGGCAAATCTTTCACCCACGAGCTTGCGCGCCCACAAACTTGCAGGTTATGGACAAAAGGAGATTCACTATGATGAGGATGGACGTTACAGATATAGGTGAAATCCATGAATTAACAGATATTATAAGAGAAAGCGAAGAGGAAAATCTTATATAGCAAGAAAGGAATGAATACCATGAAAACAACGAAAAACAACATTTGGAATTTCAATACTGAAATCGACGCCGAGCCCTGCGCAGAAGGCGTAGAACGCAAAATCATGGCATACGCCGACGAAATGATGTGCGTCGAGAACCATTTTAAAGAGGGCGCAGTCGGCGCATTGCACAGCCACCCGCACACGCAAATCACGTACGTTGTGTCCGGGCAGTTCGAGTTTACGGTCGGCGAGGAAAAGAAAATTGTAAACGCCGGCGACGTGCTTTTAAAAAGAAACGGAATTGAACATGGCTGCGTCTGCCTGAAAGAGGGCATTCTGCTCGATATTTTCAACCCCATGCGGGAAGAGTTCGTTTAAAATCATTATTAAAAAATGCGCCTGTCCAAAGTCAAAACTTTCATTGGGCAGGCGCGTATAATTTCAAAAGTTACTTCCAAGGAGAATAACTGTCGTTTTGAAACGCAAAACCCGTTTCGGTTTCATAAACTTCCACGATTTTGTAAAGGTCAGGGCTTTCCCCGTTTCATCTTCTCCCACATATAGCCTGTAATAATCTCCGTTTTCCCTCTTATCAGGATACGCTTCAATCCGATCCGCCCCAATCGGATCGTTTTCGGCGGCTTCTATTCAATATGTCACAATTGTGTAATCTTCAATACGGTTCCATTCACTGTCATAATTCGGAAAAACAAGAAAGTACTGTTATTCCAAATCTACAGAGGTTCCTGCCTCAACAGATACTCCAGATCAGGAAAAAACAGAATAGAATGAAATATTTCTTCTATAAATAATGGAAACAATCATTATAACAACATTTTTAAATTACGTAAATATTGCAGTTTTTAGAAAATGTTTATAAATAATTAGAAAAAGATTGTTGACAATAATTTTGGAAAGTAGTAAGTTAATATATGTAAATATTAGCACTCAATCGCAAAGAGTGCTAATAAATTCTCAAACATCAGTCAGAAAGGGGCGTGGCAGGTTGGACTTAGACGAGCGGAAGCTGAAAATTCTTCAGGCGATTATCCGAAACTATTTGGAAACGGGAGAACCGGTAGGCAGCAGGACAATTTCAAAGTATACGGATTTGAACCTAAGCTCCGCCACAATCCGAAACGAGATGTCCGACTTGGAGGAGCTTGGCTACATTCTTCAGCCGCATACCTCTGCGGGACGTATTCCGTCGGACAAAGGCTACAGGTTGTATGTAGACCACATGATGCTTGAAAAAGAGGAGCAGCTCAATCAGGCGACACAGGAGGTCAAGGAACTGCAGAAACTCCTCCTTGAGCGGGAGGACAAAATGGAATCGGTGCTCAAGCAAATGGCGAAAATGCTTGCCGCAAACACAAACTATGCCACCATGATATCCGCACCGCAGGTAAAAGGAAATAAGCTCAAATTTATCCAGCTTTCAAGAGTTGAAAAATGCCAGCTGCTTACCACGATAGTTGTGGAAGGAAATGTGATTAAAAACAGCATGATCGTCGTTGATGACCCACTTGACGACGAAACGCTTTTAAAGCTGAATATTTTGCTGAACACAAACCTGAACGGACTGCCAATTGAGGAAATCAACCTTGCGATGATTGCAAAATTAAAACAGCAGGCAGGTGACTGCGCAAACATTGTAGCGGAAGTAATGGACGCGGTGGCATCACAAATCAAAAATGATGAAAACGTTGAAATTTACACAAGCGGCGCAAACAATATTTTTAAATATCCCGAGCTTGCGGATAATCAAAGGGCAAGCGAGCTGATTACAACCTTTGAGGAAAAACAGCTCCTGACTGAATTGGTCAACGAAACACTTACTGATGAAACGGGAACGGGCATACAGGTTTATATCGGAAACGAAACACCCGTCAGGACCATGAAGGACTGCAGCGTGGTTACGGCAACCTACGAGCTTGAGGAGGGGGTAAAAGGAACAATCGGCATTATCGGGCCAAGACGAATGGACTATGACAAGGTAATCCATACACTGAAAACGTTAAAAAGCCAGCTTGATACCATTTACAAAAAGGACGACGGGCAGACTTAAACAGAAATAGATTATTATAATATAGAAAGGACGACGAGTGAGCGTGGAAGAAAAGGATTTAGACAAACAGGATGATTTAGAAAATACGACTCCCGAGGAGAACAGTTCCGAGGAAACAGTTTTGGAGGAAGAAAATTCACAGGAAGGCGACGCGCCGGAGGAAAATGCGGCGCCGGACGAGAAAAAGGGGAAGAAGAAATCGCTTTTGGGAAAAGACAAAAAGTCCAATAAGCTTCAGGAAAAGGTCGATGAGCTTGAGGACAGGGTAAAGCGTCAAATGGCGGAATTTGACAATTTCCGCAAACGCTCCGAAAAGGAAAAATCGGCAATGTTTGAGACTGGTGCAAAGAGCGTGGTTGAAAAGATTTTGCCGGTGGTAGACAATTTCGAGCGCGGACTTGCAGGACTTTCCGAGGAGGAAATGAAGGAACCCTTTGCAGAGGGCATGAACATGGTTTATAAGCAGCTGATTACAGAGCTTGAAAAGCTTGAGGTAAAACCAATTGAGGCGGTAGGCTGTGAATTTAATCCCGAGCTGCACAACGCGGTGATGCAGGTTGCAAGCGAGGAATACGAATCGGGCATTGTAGCTCAGGAACTTCAAAAAGGTTACACATACCGCGACAGCGTCGTGCGTCATAGCATGGTGGCTGTTGTGGAATAAAGTGTGAAGAGAAATTCTAACCCTGCAAAGTACGCAGACTAAGAATTTCTAAAGCTTCACACAGCAAATTTGTGCAGAGGCACAAATTCGCGCGTTGAGAAAAAGTAAGATTATGAAAAGAGAACAAATTGAAATGATTTCAAATATGTAGGAGGAGAAACATCATGGCAAAGATTATTGGTATTGACTTAGGTACAACAAACAGCTGCGTAGCAGTTATGGAAGGTGGTAAGCCCACCGTTATCGCAAATACAGAAGGAGCAAGAACAACACCTTCTGTAGTGGCATTTACAAAGACAGGAGAGAGACTTGTCGGCGAGCCTGCAAAGCGTCAGGCGGTTACAAACGCGGAGAAGACGATTGCGTCAATCAAGCGTGACATGGGTACGGACAAGGGAAGGACTATTGATGACAAAAAGTACTCACCGCAGCAGATTTCCGCAATGATTTTGCAGAAATTGAAAGCAGATGCAGAGAGCTATTTAGGAGAGAAGGTTTCCGAGGCAGTTATCACAGTTCCCGCATATTTCAACGATGCACAGCGTCAGGCAACAAAGGACGCAGGTAAGATTGCAGGCCTTGACGTAAAGCGTATTATCAACGAGCCGACAGCCGCAGCTTTGGCTTACGGTCTTGACAACGAAAAAGAGCAGAAGATTTTAGTATATGACTTGGGCGGCGGTACATTCGACGTATCCATTATCGAAATCGGTGACGGCGTTATCGAGGTTCTTGCAACAAACGGTGATACACACCTTGGCGGCGATGACTTCGACAACAAGCTGATTGACTGGATGGTAAGCGAGTTTAAGGCACAGAACGGTGTAGACCTTTCCGGCGATAAAATGGCAATGCAGAGATTAAAGGAAGCGGCAGAGAAGGCAAAGAAGGAGCTTTCTTCTGCAACTACAACAAACATCAATCTTCCTTTCATCAGCATGAATGCAAACGGACCGCTTCACTTTGATATGAATTTAACAAGGGCGAAATTTGACGAATTGACAAATGATCTGGTAGAGAAGACAGCGATTCCGGTACAGAATGCATTAAAGGATGCAGGACTGACTGCATCAGAAATCGGTCAGGTATTACTGGTAGGCGGTTCTACACGTATTCCGGCAGTACAGGATAAGGTAAGACAGCTCACAGGCAAGGAGCCGAGCAAGTCGCTCAATCCCGACGAGTGCGTGGCAATCGGTGCATCAATTCAGGGCGGTAAGCTTGCCGGAGATGCAGGCGCGGGTGAAATTCTTCTTTTGGACGTTACACCGCTTTCTCTTTCCATTGAAACAATGGGCGGCGTAGCAACAAAGCTGATTGAGAGAAATACAACCATTCCGACAAAGAAGAGTCAGATATTCTCTACAGCAGCAGATAATCAGACAGCGGTAGACATCAATGTCGTACAGGGTGAGAGACAGTTTGCAAGAGATAACAAGTCGCTCGGACAGTTCAGGCTTGACGGTATCCCTCCTGCAAGACGCGGTGTTCCTCAGATTGAGGTTACATTTGATATTGATGCAAACGGTATCGTAAACGTATCCGCTAAGGATTTGGGAACAGGCAAGGAGCAGCATATCACCATTACGGCAGGCTCTAACATGTCAGACGAGGATATCGAGAAGGCAGTAAAAGAAGCGGCTGAGTATGAGGCACAGGATAAGAAGCGTAAGGAAGCAATCGACGCCAGAAATGATGCGGACTCCTTTGTATTCCAGACAGAGAAGGCATTGACAGAGGTCGGCGACAAGATTGATGCAAGCGAGAAGGCTTCATTAGAGGCGGATTTGAATGACATCAAGTCATTCCTTGAGAGCACAAAGGACGCTGAGATGACAGAGGATCAGGTTGGAGAGCTCAAGAGCAAACAGGAAGCGCTGATGTCAAAGGCTCAGAATCTTTTCACAAAGATGTATGAGAATATGCAGGGCGCAGCAGGTGCAGGTCCGGACATGGGCGACATGGGCGGAGCGGCACAGGCAGATACAGGGGCAGCAGATGACGTTGTAGACGGAGATTACAGAGAGGTTTAAAAAATGAAAACAAATGCTAAGGCATAAAAAGACAATGCCTAAGAATTTGTAAGTTTCATTTTACGAAAAGAAAATCTAAGGCATCAAAATACGATGCCTAAGATTTTCTAAGTTTCGTTTCAAAGAACGCCAAAGGGAGGCGTTCTTTATGTAGCATAATATACTGTATATTAAGAAAGGCTATAACTATGGCAGAACAAAAAAGAGATTACTATGAGGTTTTAGGCGTCGAGCGCGGCGCCGACGATGCCTCAATTAAAAAAGCATACAGACAGCTTGCCAAGAAATATCATCCCGATATGAATCCGGGTGACGCTGAGGCCGAAAAGAAATTTAAGGAGGCATCAGAGGCATATGCGGTGCTGAGTGATCCTGAAAAGAGACGCCAGTATGACCAGTTTGGTCATGCTGCGTTTGAAGGCGGCGGTGCCGGCGGCTTTGGTGGCTTTGACTTTGGCGGCGCCGACTTTTCTGACATATTTGGAGATATTTTTGGCGACTTTTTCGGTGGCGGCAGCCGCCGTTCAAGCAATGGACCAATGAGAGGCGCAAATCTGCGCACCAGTGTCCGAATCACATTTTCGGAGGCTGTGTTTGGCGTGGAAAAGGAGCTTGACCTGAATCTGAAGGATACCTGTAAGACGTGTAACGGAAGCGGAGCAAAACCCGGTACTTCGCCCGAGACCTGTCACCGCTGCGGCGGTCGCGGTCAGGTGGTGACAAGGCGTCAGACGCCGTTTGGCACAATTCAAAATTCGCAGACGTGTCCCGACTGCGGCGGTACAGGAAAGACCATCAAGGATAAGTGTCCTGACTGTGGCGGAAGCGGATATATTTCGGGCAGGAAAAAGATACAGGTATCGATTCCGGCAGGTATTGACAACGGGCAGAGTGTACGGATCAGAGACAAGGGCGAGCCGGGTGTCAACGGCGGGCCGAGAGGAGATTTGCTGGTTGAGGTTGTAGTAGACAGACATCCGATTTTCCAAAGGCAGGATATGAACATATTTTCTACAGTGCCTGTTTCGTTCGCAGTTGCAGCGCTTGGTGGAGAGGTGCTGATTGATACGGTAGACGGTAAGGTTGTTTATGATGTGAAGGCCGGTACACAAACTGACACGCGTGTCAGATTGCGCGGAAAAGGTGTTCCGTCGCTTCGGAATAAAGACGTGCGCGGCGACCATTATGTGACGCTTGTGGTACAGGTTCCCGAAAAGCTTTCCAGTGAGGCAAAGGAGCTGCTGCGCAAGTTTGACAGTGAGACGGGAAATAGCTTGGAAGCTGTGAAAAATATGGAAAACAGCGAACCGAATGAGGAAAAGGACAAAAAGGAAAAGAAACGGAAAGGTTTCTTTAATAAATAGCAATTTGAACTTCCGTATGGTATGATATTCATAAGATATCGTATGATACGGAAGTTTTTTTGATTCAATAAGACAGTCGAAAGGGGAAACATATGAAGTGGAAAAAATTTACGGTAAAAACAATTACTGAGGCGGAGGATATTATTATCAGTACGCTTTATGACATTGGATTGGAAGGCGCGCAGATTGAGGACAAGGTGCCGCTGACACCGTTGGAAAAAGAACAAATGTTTGTAGATATTCTTCCCGATGGGCCGGAAGATGACGGGATTGCGTACCTTAGTTTTTTTGTGGAGGATAGTGAGGAGCACCCTGTTGATACGGAAGAAATGACTGAAAAGATTAAGCAGGAGCTGGACGGTTTGCGCAATTTTATGGACGTGGGCGAGGGTACGATTATGGTGTCGGAAACGGAGGACATTGACTGGATTAATAACTGGAAGCAGTTTTTCCATCAATTCTACATTGACGATTTGCTTGTGATACCGTCTTGGGAAGAGGTAAAGCCTGAGGATAAGGATAAGAAAATTCTCCATATTGATCCGGGCACTGCGTTCGGTACGGGAATGCATGAAACGACGCAGCTTTGCATCAGACAGTTAAAAAAGTACATCACACCGGAAACAGAACTGCTTGATGTGGGAACAGGCAGCGGAATCCTTGCGATTATTTCCTTAATGTATGGCATCAAACATGCGGTGGGAACGGATTTGGATCCATGTGCAGTCGAGGCTGTGCGTGAAAATATGAAGGTGAACAATATTCAGCCGGAGTGTTTTGAAATGATGATTGGAAATATTATAACGGACAAGTCTGTTCAGGACAGTGTCGGCTATGAAAAATATGACATTGTTGTCGCAAATATTTTAGCGGACGTATTGGTGCCCCTGACGCCTGTCATTGTAAATCAGCTAAAGCCGGGTGGCGTTTATATTACTTCCGGAATTATTGATAATAAGGAGCAGGTTGTACGTGATGCGGTCGAACAGGCGGGACTTGAGGTGATTGACGTGAGCTATCAGGGAGAGTGGGTCAATGTGACGGCGCAAAAACGTGGGTAAGTGGTGTTTGTTCATAATTGAGGCGCATTTTGAAATGGGAAAAGACTGCAATAAGTAAGACAATCGGAAAATTGTACAATACGAAATATAATGAATTTGGATATGGAAAGGATAAAACCGGAGAATTTATAGCAAATTTGTAATTACGTAAAATTTTATCCATGTTGAAATGAACAATAATAAAATTTATTAGAAGAAGGTGAATATCATAAGTGAATTAATGCGGCTTGATGAGGAATACAGAAGTTGGATACAGGAACTTGGAAAAAGATATAGAACAAGTCAGATCAAGGCGTCTATTCGTGTGAATAACGAAATGCTAATGTATTATTGGTCAGTAGGAAAGGATATTACAGAAAGACGTGCTGACAGTAAATGGGGAAATAAATTTTTTCAAAATATGAGTATGGATATGGCAGATATGATTCCTAATGTTAAAGGATTTTCCCCAACTAATTTGCGTTATATGATGCGGTTTTACGTTCTTTTTAAGGATATTGAAATTGTTCCTCAACTTGGGGAACAATTTCTGGATAATAATGGAAATAAAATTGTTCCCCAAGTTGAGGAACGATTTGAGATGGCAGCCAATAAAGTTTTTATGATTCCGTGGGGACATATTAAAGTGTTGATAGATAAGTGCCATGATAATCCTGAAAAGTTTCATTTTTACATTGATAAGGTCATTGAAAATAATTGGTCAAGGGCGGTTTTATTAAATTTTTTAGATACAGATTTATTTGAGCGTCAGGGACAGGCAATCACTAATTTCAAATACACATTACCAAAAGAATCAGGTGATTTGGCGCAAGAAATAACAAAGGATCCATATAATTTCGATTTTGTTGCAATTCGTCAGGGATATAATGAAAAAGAACTAAAAGATGCATTGATGGACAATGTACAGAATTTTTTAATGGAACTTGGAACCGGATTTGCGTTTGTAGGAAGAGAATACCGATTACAGGTCGGAAATACGGAACAGTATATTGATATGCTGTTCTATAATATAAAGCGTCATTGTTATGTGGTTGTTGAAGTAAAGATTGTAGATTTTGAACCGGGATTTATTTCACAGACAGCTACATATGTATCAGCGGTAAATCATACGCTTAAAGGCGATGGTGATACACAAACAGTAGGTCTTCTAATCTGTAAAACCAAAGACAATATATTGGCAAAATATGCAGTTGAAACATCTACAGAACCGATAGGGATATCTGAATATGAATTAAATGCGTTAATGCCTAAGGATTTTAAAGGTACACTCCCTACGATAGAAGAGTTGGAACAAGGATTGAGCGAGGATATTGTGAATTAACGGGATATTCAACATCTCCGGTTTTGATAATGTTGGCGTGTGCAGCTTGAATTAGTCAATAAGATTGGATAGCAGTGGCGAGTAGGTGGCAGGAAATATGAACAATAAGGAAATGATTATCTTTATAGGGATACAGGCGAGCGGAAAGACGACGTTTTACCATAAGCAGTTTGCGCAGTATGAGTATGTCAGTCTGGATATTCTTCACACCCGAAACAAAGAGCGGATTGCGATAGAGGAGGCTTTTTCTTTGGGGAAAAGTATGGTTATTGACAATACGAATCCGACGGTGGCGGATCGGGAAGGTTATATCCGTAAGGCAAAGGAAAACGGATATCGCATTACGGGATACTTTTTTCAATCGCGCATCAATGATTGTGTGGAACGGAACGAAAAAAGAGAGGGAAAGGCAAAGGTTCCAAGAACCGCGATTGCGGCGACTTCCAATAAATTGGAGCTGCCAAGTTATGCGGAAGGCTTTGATGAATTGTACTTTGTGCATATGGAGAATGGGAAGATGCTTGTAGAAGGCTGGAAAGAGTAGAAAAAATGTTTATTGAAACTATCAAACGGCAAATTGGTGTTTGGGCATCCATTTGCGGATTGAGAAAGGAGTGGGAAGATCAAGATGAAATTTGATGACTTTGACAGGCAGATGCGCATTTATGAGGAGTCGCTTGACCAGTACATACTGCCTGATATGTATCTTGCAGCGAGGCTTGACGGCAGGTCGTTTACAAAGCTGACAAAGGAAATCTGCCAATTTGAAGCGCCTTTTGATGTGCGGTTTCGGGATTATATGGTTGAAACGGTGAAGTACCTTATGGGGTGCGGTTTTCGGATTGTCTACGGATTTACGCAGAGCGATGAGATTTCACTTTTGTTCCATGCGAAGGACAATACCTTTGGCAGAAAAGTACGAAAAATCAATTCCACCCTTGCAGGGGAAGCAAGCGCTGTATTTTCACTGAAATTAGGACAGGCTGCAACATTTGACTGTCGCGTGATTCCGCTGCCCAATATTGAGCGGGTAGCCGATTACTTTATATGGCGGCAGGAAGATGCGCACAGAAATTCACTCAATGCGCACTGCTATTGGGCGTTAAGAAAAGAGGGCATTGGACAGGGGCAGGCAACAGAAATGCTGGAAGGAAAATCCGTAGCCTTTAAAAACGAACTGCTGTTTCAAAAAGGAATCAACTACAATGAACTTCCGAACTGGCAGAAACGCGGTAGCGGTGTTTACTTTCAAGACAGTATCAAGGAAGGATATAATCCTGTGAAAAAAGAAACGGTGCAGACAACGCGGCGGGAGCTTACGGTAGATTATGAACTGACACTTGGCAGAGAATATGGGGAATGGGTTGCGGCGTTTGCGGATACGGAGTAAATTTATGTAATGCGTAAGGAATCTGATGTGATTTCTTACGCATTAGTTGCTTGAAACTATATTTATTATTATTGTGATAAAATATAAAAACAAATTTGATGTAATTAAATATTGATATTTGCCTTTTTTATGGGTATAATATAAAAATAAAAACGTAAAATGCGAAAATAAAAGGAGAGTAAAATGAAGCTTTTAAAAATAACAATGGAAGGTTTGCCACATTTTAAGGATATATTAGATATAGATTTTGTGGCAAGGCAAAGAGTTGATGATGAAGACAAAGAGCGGCTTTGTAATGTGTTTTCAACAATATATGTGAATCAAGTTATTTCATTTGTAGGTATTAATGCTTCCGGAAAAACAACAATATTGAAAGCGCTCTCTTTTGCTATGAAAATGTTGAATAATGAGTCTATCAATAATATCCCTTCAAAAGAAGTTCTGAATGATTTAGAAAAGAATCAGAAAGTGATTATTACTGCGTATTTTTACAATAAGGATTTTATTCATAAACTGGAAACTTGTATCGAAAAAAAAGTAAATGATATAGATGAAAGTGAAAAACTTGTCATTACCGATGAAAATTTATGGTCGAAAGAAATTTGTAAAGTAAAAACAAAAAAAAGTATGTTTGATTTTCAGGAAACGGACTTAAAAGAAAAAAGAAATCAAGATGAGCAGTATTTGATGGAAGATATCAGCATTATGGTTGCTATTAATAAAAAGAATAATAGCGGATATTTGGTTCGTGATATGTTAGTATGGACGGATCATAATATGCTCAGTGTTTTGGGGAAATTTCCGAAAGAGCTTTTGACTTTTTTGGATTCAAGTATAGAATATCTTGAGTGCAGCAGACATGAGAAAGAAGTTGATATTCGATTGAAATTTTACGGAAAAGAAGAAATTGCTATTAATAATATACAAACACTTGAAACATATCTTTCATCAGGGACAATAAAAGGATTAAGTGTGTTTATGAGTGCAGTATTTGCATTCAATGAGGGAGGATACCTGCTCATTGATGAAATAGAAAACCATTTTAACAGAGAAATTGTAGCTACTTTGATTCGTTTGTTTATGGATGCGAAAGTCAATAAAAATCATGCAACGCTTCTGTTTTCAACGCATTATTCAGAATTATTAAACGAGTTTGACCGAAATGACAGCATTTATATTGTTAGAAACAGAGAGGGTATTATTGCAGAGAATTTGGCGAATGCTTTAAAAAGAAATGATATGAAAAAGAGTGAGGTATATGATAGCGACTATTTAGGTGGTACTGTGCCGTCGTATGAGGCGTATATGGCATTGAAGAAAGTCCTGATTCGCATAAAGTAGGGAGGGCTTTTGGTATGAAAAAATATATAGCTTGTATTTGTGAGGGCGGTGCCGAAAGAGCAATATTAGATCTGTTGCTTGATAATCATAAATTGATTTTTAGCAGGGCAGATTTGATTGAAGAAGAAGTATTAAGGTGCAGAAGCGGTAAGGAGTTTGAGGAACGATATTTAAGAAAAGGGTTTTCGGAAAAAATTACGATTTATTGGATTCATGACTCTCGCAGTGAGAAGTTCAATTTGGGCAAAGCATATGCGCAAAAGGTTGATGTCAAGAATGTGATTACTGCTCCGGAAATTGAAAAGCTGATTATATGTAATGAGAGGAAGTACGCGGATTATGAAAAGAAAGCAAGAAAGGATCCCAAATTAAAGCCTAGCAGTTACTGCAAATCAGAGTTAAAGTATAAAAAAATTAAAAGTTATGAATTTGTTAAAGCATATTTTTCGGATATGCAGGTTTTGGTTAATGCTTTGCATGAATATCGAAGAATTTCAAAAATTCGAGGGGATGAGATGACAATATGGGATTTACTGAGATGAAAATAGGATTAAATGTTCAGATTAGAAAGTGGAATATGATAGATGCCTCCAATTTGGCAGAACTGCTAAACAATAAAAAGATTATGGATAATCTGCGCGACGGTTTGCCGTATCCCTATACAGTAAAAGACGCGGAGGACTATATCGCGACAATGCTTTCGGCGAAGCCGGAAAATACATATGCTTTCGCAATTACGCTTGATGAGAAAGTGGTTGGCAGCATCGGCGTTTTTCGGTGTGAGAATATTCATTTCCGGACGGCGGAAATGGGTTACTACATCGGTGAACCGTACTGGGGCAAAGGAATTATGACAAGCGCAGTAAAGCAGACATGCCAGTATATCTTTGAGCACACAGATATTATCAGAATCTTTGCGGAGCCGTTTTACAACAATACCGCGTCCTGCCACGTGCTCGAAAAAGCGGGATTTCAACTGGAAGGACTTCTTAGAAAGAACGCCGTCAAAAATGGTCAGGCGTTGGATATGAAGATGTATGCTTTGGTAAAGGAAGACGCAGGGCGTTAAAAGGAAATAAACGATACATATCGAAAAATAAAAAGGGAAGGATAACAAAATGCATTTTAAATACTGTCCGCATTGTGGAAATAAATTAGTGAAAAAAGAAATTGGAGATGAAGGGGCAATTCCTTTTTGTGAAAAATGTAACATACCGTTATGGGATATGTTTACAACAAGTATTATTGCGGCTGTTGTAAATGAACAAAACGAGATTGCGTTGTTAAGGCAAAATTATGTTTCGACGGTGAAATATGTATGTGTAGCTGGAATTATGAAAATCGGGGAATCCGCCGAAGAAGCCGTTATACGTGAAATTAAAGAAGAAATAGGTTTAGATGCAGACGAGGTGAAATTTATAAAAAGTTATCCGTACAAAAAGAAAGAAATGCTTATGTTAGGATATAAGGCTAATGTAAAAAAGGCTGACTTTAAAATATCCGAAGAAGTAGATTCTGCTGAGTGGGTAAAATTTGAGGATGCATTAAGCTTATTGCGCGAGGGAAGCATCGGCTGGCAATTGGTTAAAAAGATAATAGAAAGCCACGATGATAAGCAATCTGAAACCACAATAATTAAGAAGAATACAGTTGGATTGCGGTAAGACAAACAGTAATGATTGGAGTGACAATGGATAATCATTTACAAAATATCATTCAGACAATAAATGAAACAAGTAATCCCGCAGTAAAGGCGCAAAGGATTACTTCATATATAGCAGACGGATTCAAAAAACAAAAATTGAATCTATACGAGGCATACCTTCTGCACTGGGAAGTTATTCATAACACACGAGAGAGCTATCTGCTTCCCGCATGGAACAGAAGCGTGCAGATTTCTACATGTCTTGCGCTGCTGAATCAGAAATTATTGGCATTAGCATTTCACGACACGAATTGCGCACAACAGTTGGAACAGTGGGGCATGGAGGCTTTCGCGCTTTGCGCCGAAAAACGGGCGCATTATATCATGGACAGATATCGTGATTTTATTATGATAGACTATGACTGCGAAGCGCTGTTAAAAGAAATGCTCGCAATCAGAGAAAAATATCATACTATGAGCGACAGTCAGGAACCATATCCGATTGAGGTATTTCCATACCATTATTTTGCGCCGGAACAAATTTTGTTAGAAAAAACAGATTTCAGTAAGGAAAAAGTAATGAGCGAAGAAGTAGAAACGATTTTGATTGCATTAAGTACATAATTTTTGTAAAATGAAAGCGAAACAAGATTACTGATTTGAATGATACATGAAAAAATAATAAGAAATGCATATAATACAAACATCAATCAGAAAGAAGGAATTTGCATGAGTGACAGAGAAAAAGTATATCAGTTATTAGACACAGTACCCGACTATAAAATCGGTTATGTTGTAGCTTACTTACAAGGGATAACAGATGGCGAAGAGGCAAAGCCTAATCAGGAAACCGTTGAGGCAATAGAAGAGCTGCAAAACGGCGGAGGAGAAGTATATGAAGGTTCTGCACACGATTTTTTGCAAATGATGTTGGAGGATTAATAGATGTTAAAGATTAAGTATTCAGGCAAGATGAAAAAAGATTTAAAGACCTGTCAGAAAAGAGGCTATAATTTTTCTTTGCTTGAAAAGATACTTGATAAGCTGCAAATACCGGAACCTTTGGGCATCAAAAGCAAGGACCATGATTTGAAAGGAAATTATAAAGCAGGGAATGCCACATATCATCGGATTGGCTGTTGGTATACCGCCAAAATGGGGAGTATTTAGAATTATACAGGACAGGGACACATTCCGATTTATTTAATGAATAAAGGCATGGGATGTTTTTTGATTTTAATAACGGATAAAAAGAAAAAGCATTATTCTTTTGGATAGTGCTTTTTCTAAAATGGTATCAAAAAAATAACCAAAATGAGAAAAGGAGTCACAAAATGTACCACTTTTTTGTAGAACAAAATCAAATAAATGACACAAGTGTCATAATTACAGGAGATGACGTGAATCACATCAAAAATGTAATCCGCCTGAAAACCGGTGATGAGATTAGTGTAAGCAACGGAACAGACGGAAAAGATTACCGCTGCGGAATAGAGCAAATCACAGAATCACAGGTCATATGCAAGCTGCGCTTTATCAAGGAGGACGGCGTAGAGCTGCCCGCAAAGGTATCCCTTTTTCAGGGACTGCCCAAAGGCGATAAAATGGAGCTGATTATCCAAAAAATGGTAGAGCTCGGCGTCTATGAAATCATTCCCGTTGCCATGAAACGCTGCGTCGTAAAGCTCGACGAAAAAAAGGCAAAATCGAAAATCACACGATGGCAGGGAATCGCAGAAGCTGCCGCAAAGCAGAGCAAGCGAGCCGTCATTCCGCAGATAAAGCAAGTCATGACATTTCGTCAGGCATTAGAGTACGCAAAAGACATGGACGTAAAGCTTGTACCCTATGAAATGGAAAACATTTTGGACGGCTCGTCAGGAATGGAAGGGACAAGAAACATCATCGACCATTTGTCAGGCGGACAACAAATTGCCATTTTCATAGGTCCCGAAGGCGGCTTCGAGGAGAACGAAATTAATGATGCGATTGCTCTGGGCATGAAGCCTGTCACGCTCGGAAAGCGAATCCTGCGCACCGAAACGGCGGGCATGACAGTTATGGCATGGATTATGTATCGGCTGGAGGAGTAGGCGTGTGAATATGTTAAGATTTTACCAAAAATGTTAAAAATATATGATATCTTTTGTGCAAAAATCCCCTTATAATTTGGATATAGACAAAAACAGGGTAGCAAATACCCAAAGAAAAGGAGGATTTTTACTATGAAAAAGAAGATATTGTCAATGATGCTTGCATTAACGATGGTAATTTCTGTAACAGCCTGCGGTTTGCAGTCACCCAACGCGTCATCTACGGGAACAGGAACGCCCGCAGCGGACACAGGAGCGGCAGCGCCTGCTGAAACAACGGCAGAACCTGCGGCGCCGGCAGATACGACAACACCTGCGGCAGAGCCGGAGGTAACACTTGTATATGCGGAGGTAAATCCGCTTGATACGATTGTAGGACAGACGGCGACCGCATTTGCCGACAAGGTGACAGAGCTTTCCGGCGGAACCATCAAGATAGATATTCAGGCAAGCGGTGTGCTTGGCTCCGAGAATGACGTTTTGGACACCATGTTAGGCGGCGGCGGTACGATACATATGTCACGTATCTCTGCATTTGCCCTGACAAGCTACGGCGGAGAGAAGTCGATGCTCCTTTCCCTTCCGTATACATTTGTAAGCCGCGAGCACTTCTGGTCTTTTGCGACATCTGATTTGGCAGAGGAATTTTTGCTTGAGCCGCATGAAAACGGCAGCGGTGTAAGAGGATTGTTCTACGGCGAGGAAGGCTTCCGTCATTTCTTTACAACAAAGGAAATCGCCGGAATGGAAGATTTGGCAGGCATGAAGCTTCGTGTGTCAAACGATCCTGTTATGAACGGGTTGGTTGAGTCATTGGGTGCAAATCCGACGGTTGTATCGTTTAACGAGTTGTATTCCGCATTACAGACAGGCGTTGTAGACGGTGCTGAGCAGCCGATTGCAAACTACAAGTCAAACGCGTTCCCTGAGGTTGCACCGAACCTGATTTTAGACGGACATACACTGGGCGCGATTCAGGTTATCATCACAGATGCAGCTTGGGATTCCCTGACACAAGAGCAGCAGAATATCCTCGTTGAGGCTGGTGAGTATGCATCACAGTACAACAGACAGATTTCCGAGGACGCGGAAAATGAAGTGTTAGAGCAGTTAAAGGCAGACGGCGTAAACGTTGTGGAAGTAAGCGATGTTACACCTTGGCAGGAAGCTGTAAAGAGTGTTATTGAGGAAAATACAAAGGGGCAGGAAGAGTTATATCAGCAAATCCTTGATTTGGCAAAATAAACATTCGAATAGTGAAAAAGAGCGCATTGGGTTTTCCTTTGCGCTCTTATGGTAAATAGTGTGAAATTTTAATTTCATACGGCAAATTTGTGCAGAGGCATAAATTCGCAGGAAATGAGCAACTGTAAGGGTGACAGGTGCATTAAGAGAGGAGGTTTTCTATGCCAGCTTTTTTTGAACGGGTAGATAAGATAAAACCGGTTTTTGATATTACATATAAAATCGTGTTATTTGTATGTAAACTTTTGTTGATTGCTGATATTTTGATTACAACAATGAGCGTTATCGGCAGATATATTTCGTTCATTCCGGATCCTGCATGGAGTGAGGAGGTTGTTCTGACTTGCATGGCGTATATGGCAGTATTGTCCGCAGCGCTTGCAATTCGGCGGGGGGCGCATATCCGCATGACGGCGTTTGACCGCTATCTGCCGGCGGGACTGATTCGCTTTTTGGATATTTTGTCGGATATCTGTGTATTGATACTGGCAGTCGTGATGATTGTCGTAGGCTGGAAATATGCGGCAGGTCTTGGCGCGAAAGGAACATACGTCAGTATGCCTTGGCTGTCCAGATTTTGGATGTATTTTCCGGTACCTGTAGCAGGTGTCGCTATGTTGATTTTTGAGGTGGAAACACTTTACAATCATTTGAAAAATATTATATTAAAGGAGGGGAAAGCATGAGTACACAGACAATAGCAATTTTGGTATTATTGGTCAGCTTTGCGGTAATGATTTTTCTGCGCTTTCCGATTGCGTACGCGGTTGCGCTTTCGTCCCTTCTGTGCCTGTTATATCAGGGCTTGCCGTTTACAACGATTTGCCAGCAAATGGTAAAAGGCATTAATTCATTCAGTTTAATGGCGGTGCCGTTTTTTATCACGATGGGCTGTTTAATGGGAAGCGGCGGTATTTCGGAAAAGCTGATTGCGCTGGCGAACGCCTGTGTCGGCTGGATGACAGGCGGTATGGCGATGGTAAATATTGTGGCGTCGTATTTCTTCGGCGGTATTTCCGGCTCGGCAGCAGCAGATACGGCTTCTCTTGGAAGTATCTTAATTCCGATGATGGTAGATCAGGGCTATGACGACGACTTTTCTACGGCTGTCACGATAACCTCGTCCTGTGAGGGGCTTTTGGTACCGCCCAGCCACAACATGGTTATTTATGCGATGTCAGCCGGAGGCGTTTCGGTAGGAAGCCTGTTCCTTGCAGGATATATTCCGGGAGCGCTGCTTGCAATCTCTTTGATGATTGGTTCTTACATTATTTCAAAGCGGAGGAATTATCCGAAGGGCGAAAAATTTAGCTTTAAAAATTTAATCAAGCAGCTGGGGATTTCCATTTGGGCTTTGGCAGCGGTTGTGATTGTTGTAGTCGGCGTAGTCGGTGGTTGGTTTACGGCTACGGAGTCGGCAGCAGTTGCAGTTATTTACAGCCTGCTTGTCAGTGTATACATCTACAAGGGACTGAACTGGAAAGGTGTATGGAAGGTATTGGAAAACTGTATTGACACATTGTCAATCGTCCTGATTTTGATTTCAACCTCCAGCATTTTCGGCTATTGCCTGACAACCCTGCATGTGCCGAGTCTTGCGGCAAACGCGATTATCGGCTTGACGGATAATCCGATTTTGATTGCGCTATTGCTCAATCTGATTTTGCTGGTATTAGGCTGCATAATGGATATGGCGCCGATTATTCTGATTGCAACGCCGATTTTGCTGCCGATTGCAACTTCGATTGGTATTAATCCGATTCAGTTTGGTATTATGATTGTGCTCAACTGCGGTATCGGATTACTGACGCCGCCGGTAGGTTCCGTATTATTTATCGGTTCTGCGGTTGGTAAGGTGAAAATGGAAAAGGTTGTCAAGGCAACACTGCCGTTCTACATCTGCATGGTTGCGGTATTGCTGCTGCTGACATTCTTCCCGGGAATTACGTTGTTCCTTCCGAATTTATTTGGTTAATGTTATTTTAGCGGTTTTATGTGTATATGGGAGAAAGGGATTGTTATATGATGCGTTATCAATATCAATGTAAGGTGCGGGCGGTGGATTTTTGGGCGTTGTCAATGTACCGCACCTACCACTCGCTTGTAGGCGTATGTAATATTGTTTTTGGTATTGCGATGATCCTTTTGACGGTACGGTTTTGGAATCAGTCGGGCGATGCGTTGCAGGCAGTGTTATTTTTTGCCTGCCTTCTGATTCCGGTGATACAGCCGCTTGGCGTTTATTTAAAGGCAAAAGCACGGGTGTCCGTCATTGGGCAGGGTACAGAGCTTGTCTTTGCGGAAGATGGTATCCATGTGACGCTGGGCGGTGAGAAAGAACGGATTCCATGGAAAAAGGTGCGGGGAATTCGGAAAGAAGCGGGAATTATAATCGTATATACAGACGCCAATCATGGCTATATGCTTACAAACCATGTTTTGGGCAGCGAGAAGGCGGATTTTTATCATTATGTGGATTCGCACATTAAACAACATGCCTCCACTGCCAAAAACAAAGACGGCGTCAAAGAATGATTTTAACATAAGGGTGGTATAGTTCTATGAAGCAACGCCTGAAAAAGATATGGCAGTCCTTAAAAATCAAGCAGAAAATTAAGGTTTTTACCAATGTCGTATTTCTGCTGATTTTATTATCCATTTTTTTGGCTGCATGGACAGTCAAATATTCCCTGCTTGATTTTTCCGTAATCTTAAACAGCAATTCGATTGCAAGCGATTTTGTCCAGTGCATGGAGGAAGAAGCGGGACTTTTTGAGGCATATGTTAAGACCGGAAAGAAGGACATGTATGAGGATCTGGAACGTGCCATTTTATCCACGCAGAAGGTCATCGCGCAGCTCCCGTTTGATTATGAGAGAATAGGAGAGAAACGTTACGCCAAGACATGGTCGGTTTTGAACATGTATCAGGTATACTGTGAACGGAGAAAGCATGTCTTAAACGAGGGCGAGAGGACGGCGGAATATATCGCTGATTTGTACGAAGTCTATGATATGCAGAACTATCTGCAAAACTATGCCAAAGAGCTGATGCGGGATACACTGGAGGACGGTGTCCGTATCTATTTGGGAAAGGTCAAAACAATTGTCGTAATACCGATTGCGTTGATTTTATTTGAATTACTTTTTTTCTATTGTATCCGAAAGCTGTCGGAGCTTTTGAACAGCTCGATTGTTTCCCCTGTCGTGGAGCTGGCGGAGGCGTCCCGCAGGATTGCGGAAAATGATTTCTTCATAGAGGATATCAAAGCGCAAAGCGAAGACGAGCTGGGCGAACTGGTGGTCGCTTTCAACAAAATGAAGTATGCCACCGGAGAGTATATCATGGCACTGGAGGAACGGCGAAAGGCATTGGATTTATACCATGCAGAGGAGTTGGAAAAAATAGAAATATCGGCACGCTTAGACGCGATGGAGCTTGATTTGCTAAAAAGCCAGATAAACCCGCACTTTTTGTTCAATACCTTAAATGTGATTGGCGGTATGGCAAATTTGGAGGGCGCGCAGACGACAGAGGCGATGATACAGTCGCTTAGTGTTCTGTTTCGTTATAATCTAAAGACGCCGGAGAAAAAAGTAACGCTGGCGCGGGAGCTAAAGGTGGTCAAGGACTACATGTTTTTGCAGGAAATGCGGTTTGGCGGCAGAATTACTTATGAAATTGACTGCCAGACCGACGCGGAGCTTGTACTGATTCCAACCTTTACGTTTCAGCCGGTTGTAGAAAATGCGATTATACATGGTCTTGCACCGAAGGAAAAAGGCGGGCAGATTTTAATTCGCATTCGGGAACGGTTTGGAAAAATCTGTATCGTTGTGGCGGACAACGGTGTCGGAATGGATTTGGAAAAACTCCACCGCCTGCGGCGGGAGCTGCGGGAGGACAAGATAACACGAACGGACTTGACAAGCATAGGACTATCAAATATTTACAGAAGAATTCACATGATGTATGAAGGCGGAACGATGCAGATTCACAGCAAACAGGAAGTTGGTACGATAATCAGGATTTGCATCAATGATGAGAGGGGAAATCATTTTGGAGAATGAAAAATGCCGTATTTTGATTGCCGATGATGAACCAATCGAACGAATGGTAATTAGCAAGACGATACAGAATTATTTTGAAGAGGAACTGGAAATTTTTCAGGCAGAAAACGGACGGGAGGCAATCGAGCTGTTTCAAAAAAATGACTGTCATATTGCGCTGCTGGATATTTCCATGCCGGGAATTAACGGCTTAGATGCGGCGGAGGAAATCCGCAAAGGCAATCCGGCGTGCAGCATAATTTTTCTGACGGCATATGACGAGTTCGACTATGCCAAACGGGCAATCAAGGTGCGGGCACTGGACTATCTGTTAAAGCCGAGTGCAAAGGAGGATTTGATTGCTGTTTTGGAAGAAGCCGTTTATCTGAGCAGACAGGATTTTACGAAAACAAATGTTCCTTTATACAGTACAGAAACAGAAGGAAAAGACGAGAAGCCGGAAGTGGTTAAGAATCAGATTTTGACCGAACATATACGGGAATATCTTGAAACACATTACATGGAGGATATTTGCCTTCAGGACGCGGCGGAGCAGCTGCATTATTCCGATGCGTATTTCTGCAAATTTTTCAAGCAGAATTTTGAAAAGAGCTTTATTATGTATTTATCGGAGCTGCGGATTGAGAAGGCAAAAGAACTGCTGGCGGATGTCACAATTAATGTAAAGGACATCGGGCAAAAGGTGGGATATCGGGATTCGAGTTATTTTACCAAGGTCTTTAAGCGGTTTACCGGTGTGACGCCGAGTGAATACAGGTACGGCGGCTGACAGGGTTTTTCCCTGTTACCGGAATGGATTGAGCAGTGACAGATGAGAGGCAGACAGATATGGGAGCAGGAAATTACGACAGGAAAAGTGTATTGTTTGAACTAGGGGCGGCGGCAGTTATTTTATTGGCGGCAGTGTTGTTTCTTTTCAACCGGAAAAAAGAAGTTGTGCCGGAATATGTCTTTTCCTATGCAGAAAATCAGACGAAGGATTACCCGACAACAATGGGAGGCATGCGGTTTGCCGCGCTGGTGGAGGAGCGGACACAGGGGCGGATTCGGATTCAGGTACAGTCAGAAGGACAGCTTGGCTCGGAAACAGAAGTCATTCGCCAGATGCGGTATGGCGGCATTGATTTTGCAAGAATCTCATTGGCGCAGGTCGCAGACTATATTCCTGAGATGAAAGTGCTTCAACTGCCATATTTGTATGAGGATGCTTCTCATATGTGGCGGGTTTTGGACGGCGAAATCGGGGAACGTTATTTGCAGTATCCCCAGCAGTATGATTTAATCGGTCTTTCGTGGTACGACGCCGGAGCGCGCAATATTTACTGCTCTGCAAAGCCGGTGCGGACGCTCGAGGACATGCAGGGAATGCACATTCGTGTACAGGAATCGGAAATGATGTCGGAAATGATGACGGCATTGGGCGCAATTCCTGTAAAGATTCCCTACGATCAGGTGTATGCCGCCTTGGAGCGCAGTCAGGTAGACGGTGCGGAAAACAACTGGTCGTCCTATGAGGCGATGCAGCACTATGAGGTGGCGAAATACTATACAGTCGATGAGCACATTCGGATTCCGGAGATACAGGTTTGCGCAAAGCATACATGGGAGCAGCTTTCGGAGGAGGACAGGGAAATTATTTTAGAATGTGCCAAGGAGTCGGCGCTTTATGAGAGAACGCTTTGGACGGAATATGAGAAAACCGCAAGAAAGACAGCGCTTGAAAATCAGGTAGAGGAGATTGTGCTTTCTGCGGAGGAAAAGAGAAAATTTCAGGACGCTGTGCAGCTGATTTATGACCGGTATGAGGCGGATTATGGTGAGGATATTGCACAAATACGTGCTTTGGGTGCACAATAGATATAACGAAATAATGATGAAAGACTTTGAAAGGAGCACAGTTATAAAATGAGTTATTTGAAAACTGCACAGGAAAAAAAGCAACTATGTTTTACCTACCTTGCCTTTATGCTAAACGGGATTCTCGCTTTGTCGATTGGTTCGCTGTTACCGTTTATACGGGATGCGAAGGGATTGAATTATGCGTTTGCAGGCATGATTGTCAGTCTGCATTCCGTCGGAAACCTGTTTTCGAGCTTTGCGTCGGGGACGCTTTCCGTATTTTTGGGAAGAAAAAAGAGTATTCTGCTGTTTAATGCATGTTATGCGCTTTCCTATGTGATGATTCTTTACGGAAACAGTAATGTCATGCTGGCGCTTGCATTTTTAATGACGGGACTTGCAAGAGGGGCTTCGAGTAATTTTGCCAACTATACGGTAAACAGTCTGGCGCCGGGCAAGGCGGGATTTTTGAACGCCTTACATGCGATGTTTTCGATTGGAGCGTTTTTGTTCCCGATTTTGCTCACCGTTTTGACGCGTGCCGATGCCGGACATTGGATTTATGCCTGCTACTTCCTGATTGTAATGGGGATTTTGAGCTGGATTTTATATTTCCTGATTCCGTCTGCCGAAGCTCCGAAGGAAAAGCTTGAGAAGAAAAAAAGTGACAGTAGTGTCGGTTTTTTTAAGGAACCACTGTTTTATTTATGTACGTTTACGCTGTTTTTTTATCTGTGTGCGGAGCAGGGCGTTATCGGCTGGCTGATTACGTATTTTGTGGATACGGAGCTTTTGAGCGATTCCTTGTCACAGCTTATGGCAAGCGTTTTGTGGATTATGATTTTGGCGGGGCGTCTTACGGTTGCGAAAGCGTCGGAGAAGGTCGGAAAAGAAAAGCTGCTGCTGATAATGGGCGTTGGATTTGTGGGATTTTTCTTTTGGCTGCTATTTTCGAAAAGCACTTTGCCGATTGTTGTCGGTATTATGGGATTTGGATACAGTATGGCGGGGATTTATCCGACAACGGTGTCATTTTGCGGCAGATTGATTCAGAAGTATTCAATGGCGTGGAGTTTTATTTTGACAATGGCGAGCTTTGGCTCGATTTTGATGCCGATGATTATCGGAAGGATTGCGGAACATGCGGGTATTGCGTATGGAATGAGCTCGATTGTCGTGGTCGTGCTGGTGGATTTGGCATTGATTGCGGGTCTTAATTTATATATGAAACGGAACCACGAGGAAATATGTGAAAAATAGATTTTTCACAAACAAGTTTATTTGTTTTCAAATATTGTGCAAAGGCACAAATTCGTGACACATTAATAATTGAAAAGGAGAACATCAGTATGGAAATGACATTACGTTGGTATGGAAGGAAATCGGATTCTGTGACACTGGAGCAGATCCGGCAGATTCCGGGAGTCAAGGGGGTTATTACGACCTTGTATGAAACAGCGCCCGGAGATGAGTGGAGCCTGGAGGAAATCCGCGCGTTAAAGGCGGAGGTAGCGGCAGGCGGACTGCGTATTGCGGGCATTGAGAGCGTTAATATTCATGATGCGATTAAGATTGGTTTGAAGGAAAGAGATCAGTATATTGACAATTATATCAAGACATTGGAGAAGCTGGGGCAGGAAGACATTCATATGGTGTGCTATAATTTTATGCCCGTTTTTGACTGGACAAGAACGGAGCTTGCAAGAAAGCGCCCGGACGGCTCGACAGTGCTGGCATATCATCAGGAAACAGTGGACAATTTGAATCCGGAGAAAATGTTTGAATCCATTTCGGGCGATACAAACGGCTTTGTGATGCCGGGCTGGGAGCCGGAGCGCATGGAGCGGATTAAGGAATTGTTTGGCTTGTACAAAGATGTGGACGAGGAGAAGCTGTTTGCCAATTTGCAGTATTTCTTAGAGGCGATTATGCCGGTGTGTGACAAGTATGATATCAACATGGCAATCCACCCCGACGATCCGGCGTGGAGCGTGTTCGGATTACCGCGCATTATCACGAATCTGCCGAATATTCAGCGTATGATGAAAATGGTGGACAATCCGCATAACGGCGTTACGTTTTGTTCCGGCTCGTACGGCACGAATCCGGACAATGACCTTCCGGGTATGATTCGGGCGCTTGAGGGGCGTGTACATTTTGCGCATGTGCGGAATCTGCAGCATAATTATCCGGGGGATTTCGAGGAGGCGGCACATTTGTCCGCTGACGGAAGCTTTGATATGTATGAGATTATGAAGGCGTTGTATGATATCGGATTTGACGGACCCATTCGCCCCGACCACGGACGCATGATTTGGGGCGAGGTGGCAATGCCGGGGTATGGTCTGTATGACAGAGCGTTAGGCGCGACTTACTTAAACGGACTTTGGGAAGCTATTGTGAAAAGTAATGCTTAGTCGGCAAAAGACATATGCTTTTTGTTGTTGAGAGTTTGCGGATTGTGAAAGGAGGCATAGCAATTAAAATGAGATTAGACAAAAAGGGATTGCAGGACATAGAGGCATGGAAAGCCGCCGGGTATCATGTTCCCACGTATGACAGGGAAAAGCTTACGGAGAATACAAAACAAAAACCGGAATGGATTCATTTTGGGGCAGGCAATATTTTCCGCGCATATCAGGCGAATTTAATGCAGCAGCTCATGGAAGAAGGAAAAAGCGATACGGGATTGATTGTGGCGGAAGGCTTTGACTATGAGATTATCGAAAAAATGTACCGTCCGCACGATGATTACAGTATTCTTGTCACGCTAAAGGGCAACGGCGCCGTGGAGAAAACAGTAATTGGAAGTATTGTGGAGTCACTGATTTTGGACAGTGAAAACGAGAAAGAGTTTTCCCGCCTTAAGGAGATTTTTGCGGCGCCGTCGCTGAAAATGGCGAGCTTTACAATTACGGAAAAAGGATACAGCTTAGTGGACGGCAAAGGTGATATGCTGCCTGCGGTTGCGCGGGATTTAGAGAACGGACCTGCAAAACCCGAGAGCTATTTGGGCAAGGTCTGTGCGTTGGTATATGAGCGGTACCGGAACGGGCAGCTTGCGCTCGCGCTTGTGAGCATGGACAACTGCTCGCACAACGGCGACAAGCTGAAACAGGCGGTATGTGCATTTGCCGAGGGCTGGGTGAAAGCAGGAACGGCGGAGGCAGGATTTTTGGATTACGTGAATGACGTTTCCAAACTGACGTTTCCCTGGAGCATGATCGACAAGATTACGCCGCGTCCCGATCCGAAGGTGGAGGCGATTTTGGAGGCGGACAAGATTGAGGGACTGGAAAAGGCAGTCACAAGCAAAAATACATGGGTAGCGCCGTTTGTGAATGCGGAGGAGTGCCAGTATCTTGTGATCGAGGACGCGTTCCCCAACGGCAGACCTGCGCTGGAGGAAACAGGCGTGATGTTTACCGCGCGGGAAACGGTGGATCAGGTGGAGAAGATGAAGGTTTGCACCTGCCTCAATCCGCTGCACACGACGCTTGCGGTATTTGGCTGCCTGCTTGGGTATGAGCTGATTTCCGAGGAAATGAAAAATCCGGCGTTGAAGAAATTGGTGGAGCGTATCGGATATCAGGAAGGGTTACCAGTTGTTGTCAATCCGGGAATTTTGGAGCCGAAGAAGTTCATCGACGAAGTGTTGCAGATGCGCATTCCAAACCCGTTTATGCCGGATACGCCGCAGCGGATTGCGACGGATACTTCGCAGAAATTGTCAATTCGTTTCGGGGAAACGATTAAGGCGTATATGGCGTCGGAGGAGTTGGATGTAAATTCGTTGGAGGGGATTCCGATGGTGTTTGCGGGGTGGCTGCGGTACCTGATGGGTGTTGACGACAATGGCAAGGAGTTTACGCCAAGTCCCGATCCGTTGCTGGAAACGCTGATGCCGATGCTTGCAGATGTCAAGCTGGGCGCTGAATGTGATGTGGAGGCGCTGATTATACCGATTTTGAAGCGGGAAGATATTTTTGGAGTAGATTTAACCCGGTCTGTTTTGGGCGGGAAAGTGATTGCGATGTTTCGTGAAATGATTCAGGGGACAGGCGCAGTTGCAGGATTGTTAGAGCGCGTATATAAGTAAAGATTCGTAAAAAGTATCCCACAGTTTTCATACAAGTCCCCCTTGTGTAAGCTGTGGGATATTTTTATCGTTGACGCTATGGTATAAAATAGACTTGTCATTATACCATTAGGAAATTCGCTATTTCATATATTTTTATGCGTTTTTGTGTTATGATTAATGTAAAATAATATACATGAATGAACCGGAATGGACAAAATGCCGGGAAATGGGAGAAGCAAGGATATAAAAACGAAAGGAGTATAAAAATGAGAGATGTAACAGAGCAGCAGATTTTAGCATTGGCCCCCAATGCGGCGGCAGCCTCGAATGGCAAAAAAATATCCCAAAAAGGCGGATTTGTCAAGCTTGAACGGTCGGAGGATGACACGCTATACATAGGAGAGTGTACAGGAAGCGGCAAAAGCAATTACATTACATCAGCAGATTACATAGATGAAGCCAATCCTGTGTTTCGCTGTTCCTGCCCCAGCAGACAGTTTCCGTGTAAGCATAGTCTCGGACTGATGTATGAAATGCTTGCGAAAAAGGAGTTTGGAATTTGTGAGATTCCGGAAGATATCCGGAAAAAGCGCGAGAAAAAGCAGGCGAGGGATAGCAAAGCAAACGAGGCTGCAAAACCGGAAAGCGAGATGACCGAGGAGGAGAGAGCGAAGGCGGAAAAGAAAAAGGCATCCGCAGCAAAGTCAGCAAAAAATGCCAAAGTAAAGAAATTAAAATCACAGCTGGAAGGACTGGATTTAGTAGAAAAGGTCGTCAATGAACTGATGTCGGCAGGCTTGGGGACAATTGGCGGAGCCTCGCTCAAAACCTACCAGCAGCTTGCGAAGCAGATGGGTGATTATTATCTTCCGGGACCGCAGAGACTCTGCAATCAGCTTTTAATAGAGATAACCGCATTCCAAAAGGATAATGACGAGTCTCACTATGATGCGGCAATCAGCGTCCTTGAAAAGCTGTGGACATTAATCAGGAAATCACGTCAGTACATCAATGAAAAGCTTGAAAATGAAGATGTAGCGCTGGATGATACCGTGTTGTACGAGGAGCTTGGCGGTATCTGGAAGCTGTCAGAGCTTGAAGAACTGGGAAAGAGTAAAAGGAATGCAAGCCTGATGCAGCTGTCATTTTGGGTGACATATGACGAGGCAAGAAAAGAGTATATAGACACAGGCTGCTGGGCTGATTTGGACAATGGGGAAATTTTCATGAACTATAATTACCGTCCGCTCAAATCCTTAAAATATGTCAAGCAGGAGGACAGCATCTTTGGCGTGGCAAAAGTGCCAAGCGCAGTGTTTTATCCGGGCGATGGAAATGTGAGAGTCAGATGGGACGGCGCACAGATACGCGAATATGAAAAAGAAGATTATGAGGCAGTTTTTCAATATGCCATAACTTCTGTCAAACAGGAAGCAAAGTCTGTCAAGAATTTCCTCAAAAATGCAATGACTCAGCCCATGCTGATAAAACTGATTGCGTTCAACAGGATTGGAAAATCGGATGAAGGCTTCGTGCTGGCAGACAAGAATAATGATACAATCCTTTTGGGAAACATGCCGGATATGGAGGAGACGACAGTGCGCCTTTCCATGCTGCCGGACGGTTCGCTGCTGGAGAATCAGGTGCTTTTGGGAGCCTTTTATTATGACAAAAACAGCCGCAGGCTTTTCGTACAGCCGCTCAGCATTATCACGCATAATGCAGTGGTACGTTTGTTGTATTGATGGGAGGATACTGTGAAAAATAAATTCGCAGACTTTGGCAAGAATGGAGGATTGCTATATGAATACAGAATCAATTTATGAATTACAGGATCGGCTTCGTGCGGCATGCATTGCAGGAACGAACCTTTTATCGGAAGATTTCAGGCTGAGACGTGCTTTTGAAGCATTTAAGCCGTTGGAAGCAGCTTCGCCTGTTTTTGCAAAGGTGGGAGAACTGACAGAAAAGCTTTTATCGCCGGATTGTCAAAATCAGCAGTGTGCGCTGCTCGACACAATCACACTGGTAGACGCTGTCATCTGTACACTTGGAACAGTGGATGTAAAGGGAGAAGTTGAGACAGCAGGAATCATTCATGCAGAAGAAAGTGCAGGCAGCTTCATTGTCGATGCACCTTATTCCACATTGAAGGAATTGCTGGAAGCGTTGACAACATCAGGCAGCGGGCACTATGGATATGTGTGTGATACACATGAGAACCATCCTGAACTTTTCCGGGATTACCGCGTAAAGTATGCATTGGTGCAGGCACTGGGCGCCTCCTATGCAGAACTTGCAGATAAGGTGGAGGAGTGGATGAAGGAAGACAATGACAGGACAATTCTGCCGCTTTTATATAAGGATTTCGATCCGGTCGGAAAAAAGGAGATGGTACGCCGCATAAAGGTTATTGATGCACTTGCCGGTGCCAAGGCGAATGACTTTTATATTAAGATGCTTGATACGGCGCAGAAGGACGTGCGTCTGGAATTGATTCATGCACTTCGCCATGAGCCGAATAATGTGCCGCTGCTTCTTGATATGTCAAAAACAGAAAAAGGAAAAAATAAAGATAAGGTCTTTGAACTGCTTGCGGAGGTAAGAGATGAGAACGTCTATGAATATTTCAAGAAACTGGCAGGGAAAAAGCCGGAAACAGTCTTGAAATACCTGAAAAATACAACTGTGGATTGGTCATCGGAGCTGGTGGCAGATATCTGTAACATGGTGACTGAAAAAATTGACATGATTGACAGTGCCTCAGACGAAGAAAAAATAAAAATATCGGACACCTTGCAAAGTATTGTCAGAACAATTTTCGGAAAGGGAGGGTCAGATATCTGTGAATGCTACCGCAGGCTGCTTGCGAAAAAAGAAAAAATAAACCAGTTGTTGAAAAAAACGTGGAAGAAACCAAAGTATGATTATGAATATGATGTCTTGAAACGCGGGGTGCTGAATCCACGCAGATATACATATGACACAAAGGAACCGGATATAGAAACGGCTTTGGGAAAAGTTCTTCATCACTCACTGATAGCAAATCCTGATATGGACTTACAGGCGCTTGCTGTGGAACTGTATCAGAATAAAAATGCGAAGGAAACAAATATAAAATTTCTTCCGGCTGCCATAACCGTAAAATTTTCAAATGATGAGGATTGTACCAAATGGCTTGAGGAACAAGTCACGGAAAAAATAGTGCTCGTGCCAAAGCTTTCGCAAGAACGCATGAAAGCAGTAACTGAGGCCGCAGCCTATGTCAGATGGAACGAAAAAGAGTGTTGTTATGAGCTCTGCGGAACGAATGCAGACATTTACTACCCGGACTGCAGGATTGTAAGAAGGGCAATAAAGCTCTCACATGCGGCGGAAATTATGGAATGGCTGAAAAAACATGCGTCAGAGAGAGTTGATGATATTTTGGCACAATGGGTAGTATCAGATGATAAAGATATGTGCCGGGAGATGGGAGAATATTTCTATAAAAAGGCACTGGTTATCGCAGATAACCGCGCATATATGGAATACATGAAAACGTGTGGTTGGACAGTTTGCAAGGATTTGGGTGTTAAACGTGTAAAAGAGAAGCCGGATCTTATGAACTGGGATTTGTACAACTGGCTGACCATACTGCCAGGGGGTAAGGAGGCAGTTATGGAAGAAATGAGAACAATCTGCGATATGGTTAAGGGCGGAAAATTAAAAGCAAGTAAGCTTAAAATAGAGGATTTGGAGAGAAGCATGACTGACTGGAACAGGAAGGAGAAGTGATAAAATGAGCGAAGAAATATTAAGATTACCTGCTGAAAAATTGTTTCAAAAAGAAATTGATGCGTTAATTGCGGCTGAAAAAAATCCGGTTCCCACAGGGTGGAGAATGTCGCCGCAGTCCGTAAAGACATATATCTGTGGCGGAAAAGTTGGAAAGACAGAGATAACGCCCAAGTATATAGGCCATGAGCGTCTCGTGGAAATCGCGATATCAACGCTTGTGACCGACAGGGCATTATTGCTTATCGGTGAGCCGGGAACGGCAAAAAGCTGGCTTTCCGAGCATCTGACAGCAGCCATTAATGGTGACTCTACAAAGGTAATACAGGGAACGGCGGGAACGACGGAGGAGCAGATTAAATATTCCTGGAACTATGCGATGCTGATTGCACAGGGACCGTCGCATGAGGCAATGCTTAAAAGCCCTGTATTTAACGCGATGGAGACGGGAACTATTGCACGTGTCGAGGAGATTTCGCGCTGTGCTTCGGAGGTACAGGACGCATTGATTTCCATTTTGTCAGAAAAAAGAATCTCTGTTCCGGAGCTTGCAGTTGAAGTTGCGGCGAAAAAGGGATTTTCGGTGATTGCGACTGCAAATACAAGGGACAAGGGCGTTAATGAGATGTCCGCCGCGCTGAAACGGCGATTTAATATTGTGGTGCTTCCGGCGCCGGCTGATTTGGATTCCGAGATGGAGATTGTCAGGACAAGAGTGACACAATTGTCAGAAAATCTTGACCTCAATGCAAAGCAGCCTGCCGATGATGTGGTTGAAAAAGTATGTACGATTTTTCGGGAACTTCGCTGCGGGGAGACGCTCGACCGCACACAGAAGGTAAAGGGGACTTCCGGTGTCCTTTCCACTGCGGAGGCAATTTCGCTTTTGTGCAACAGTATGGCGCTGGCCGGGAGCTTTGGAAACGGTACGGTTGCAAACGAGGATTTAGCGGCTGCTTTACAGGGCGCTGTCATCAAGGATGAGGACAAAGATGCGGTTGCATGGAAAGAGTATCTGGAAAATGTCATGAAAAAGCGAGGCTCCGAATGGCTTGGACTGTATAAGGCATGCAAAGAACTTGTGTGAAAACATGGAGGTTTCGTATGATGAATCAGCCAAATTTTTTCGGAATAAGGCACTTATCGCCTGCCGGAGCATATTATCTGCGATGTTTTCTTGATGAAAAGAATCCCGTACTCGTACTGATTGAGGGACCGAGCGATTTTAACGATATACTTTCCGATATGGTGCGGGAGGAGACAAAGCCGCCGATTGCGGTGCTTGCATATACAAAAGAGGCGCCTGTGCGGACCATACTGTATCCATTTGCAGAGTATTCGCCGGAATATCAGGCAATTCGATGGTGTCATGAGAAACATGTGGAATGTCGTTTTATTGACATGCCTTCGACAGCTTTTTTGGCGGAACGTGATTGTGACATGCCGGATACCGATGGGGAAGAAGACAGAGTCAGTGTCTATGAACAGCTTGACAAAAAAAGTGGTGAGGATGGGCATGATACATTCTGGGAGCGTGTCATGGAACAGGCAGGCAGTATGGATGCCTATCATCTGGGTGCAAACAGCTTTGGCGCCAATGTCAGAAGTCTTACGGAGGGAACGGAAAATGACTGGCCGGAGACAGCGCTCCGCGAGGCATATATGCGTCAGCAGATCAAAAATGCCGTCGGTTCCGGTGTCAAGCCGGATAACATTGTTGTGGTAACAGGTTCATACCATGTGGAGGGATTGAAAAGCTGGCAGGAGCATGATGAGGATTTGACCCGGATGCCAAGGGCGGAAGCGAATCATACACTGATGCCATACTCATATTATCGACTTTCCACAAGAGCGGGGTACGGCGCCGGCAACAAGGCGCCTGCTTATTATGCACTTTTGTGGGAAGGCTTAAACAGGGGAGATCCGATGTATGCCGCGTACAGTTATCTCATTAAGCTTGCGGCATACCAGCGTGATAAGGGAAACCCTGTTTCGTCGGCATCTGTGATAGAAGCGGTCCGGCTTGCGGGGGCACTGGCACAGCTTCGAGGAGGAACCGTTGCATCGCTGAGGGATTTGCGGGACGCGGCCCTGACCTGTATCGGTGAGGGAAATGTGTCAAACATTATCCTGGCAACAGCGGACACAGAGATTGGAACAGCAATCGGTGCGCTTCCTGACGGGGTGAGCCGCACAAGTATCCAGGAGGATTTTTATAGAAATCTGAATGATTTAAAGCTTGAAAAATACCGCGATATCACGGCGCAGAATTTACAGCTTGACCTGCGCGAGAACAGGCGTGTAAAATCGGAAAAATCAGCGTTTCTGGATTTGTACCGTTCGTTTTTTATGCACAGGCTGAGGGTGTTAGGAGTAAGCTTTGCCCGGTATCAGGCAGTAAACCAGGATAATGCGACATGGTCAGAGCACTGGATTGTGCGCTGGACGCCGGAGGCGGAGATAGAGCTTGTGGAGTCGGCTCTTAAGGGAGATACCGTTGACGGCGCAGCTTCCTTTGCCATGAAAGAACGGGTGGAGAATGCAGCAAGGATGGGGGATATTGCGCTTGTCATAGAGGATGCATGCTGCTGTGGAATGGAAAAAGCCGTCGGCTATGCAACCGCAGCGCTGCAAAAGATGGCTGTGGATGCAGCCTCTGTTGAGGATTTGGCAAAGACGGCACAAAGGCTTTCCGTCGTGGTACAGTATGGAAATATCAGGCGGATTGACGCAAAACCGTTAGAGCCAATATTGCAGCAGCTTTTTTACAGGGCATGCCTGATTCTTGAGGGAGCCTGTGTGTGCGATGATGCTGCAAGCAAGGGAATCATCACAGCGATAGAGCAGTTAAACAGTGCAGAACTGGCACATGACTTCCTGAATCATGAGGAGTGGATAAAGACACTCGAAAATATCTCAAGAAGGGATGACCTGAACACAAAATTATCAGGCTTTGCGGCGGCAGTCCTTTTAGAGCGCGGCAATCTGAGTACACAACAGTTACGCACAGAAGTGTCAAGACGTCTTTCTAAAGGTGTTCCGGCAGATTTGGGCGCCGGATGGTTTGAGGGTCTTGCCATGAAAAACAGGTATGCTCTAATTGCAAGACTGTCACTATGGGAGAGCCTGAATGAGTACCTTATGACGCTGGAGGATGAGGAATTCAAGAGAGCGCTTGTCTTTCTGCGACGTGCATTTGCAGACTTTACTGCTGTGGAAAAGGATGAGATTGCAGAAAATCTTGGAGAGATACTCGGATTGAATGGACAGGAAGTCAGTGAAGTGGTAAATGCCGTACTTGACGAGAGTTCACTGCATATGATCGAAGGGCTTGAGGATTTTGACTTTGATATGTGATACATTATTTTATTCTATAGGAAATTACGACAACGTAAATCATTACAACAAAAAGCGAAGCTTTTTGCTAATCGAGTGCGTTGGCACTCGATTTTTTTACAAGGATGGGGGATTTGCATGGATATAAAAGAACAAATCGGCAGATGGCGTCTGATTTTAGGACAGGAGAGTGAGAATCGTTTTTCGGGAATGACAGATTTGTCACTGACGCAGGAACAGGATTTGATGGATCAGGCACTGGCTTCCATATATAACCGGACGGAGCTTGGCGGATTTGGAAACGGAAAACAAGGTGCGTCGGGCGCCGGTAAGGGGCCGTCTAATCCTCAGATTACCCGTTGGCTTGGTGATGTAAGAACCCTTTTTGACAAGGAACTTGTGACCGTTATCCAAAATGATGCAGTGACGCGCTGCGGTTTAAAGCAGTTATTGTTTGAGCCGGAACTATTGGAAAATATGGAGCCGGATATCGGTCTGGCATCCACGATACTGATGCTAAAGGATCAGATTCCAAAGCGTTCCAAGGAAAGCGTCCGCGAATTTATCAAAAAGATTGTGGAAGAAATCAATAAGCTTTTGGAACAGGATATTCGACGTGCTGTAACTGCTGCGGTCAACAAGAGAAAGCATTCACCAATCCCTTCCGCGTCGGCGATGGATTACAAAATGACGATAAGCCGCAATTTAAAGCATTATAATTCAGAACTCAAGACAATTGTGCCGGAACATTTCTATTTTTTTGACCGAACGAGTACAACGGCAGCAAACAAGTGGAGTATTATACTGGATATTGATCAAAGTGGTTCCATGGGCGAATCCGTCATTTATTCATCAATTATCAGCTGTATACTTGCAAGCATGTCAAGCATCAAGACGAGGATTGTGGCATTTGATACCAATATTGTAGACCTGACAGAAAAGAGCGATGACCCGGTAGACCTGCTGTTTGGTTTTCAGTTAGGCGGAGGTACGGACATCAATAAATCAATTGCCTACTGTGAGCAATTTATAGAGAATCCGGCAAAGACATTGTTTTTCCTGATATCAGATTTGGAGGAGGGCGGAAACAGGGCAGGGATGTTAAGGCGTATCGCGGATATGAAGGAGTCCGGTGTGACGGTAATCAGTCTGCTTGCGATTGCAGACGGCGGGAAACCCTACTATGATACGCAGATGGCACAAAAGCTTGCAGGACTTGGCATTCCATGTTTTGCATGCAATCCGCAGCTTTTGCCGACGCTGCTTGAAAAGGCGTTAAAAGGTCAGGATTTGTCCAAGTTTGAGAAGATGAAATAGTTTGCGTAAAATAACAATACTGTGTATACTGATATCAACGGATTACGGTCAAATATTGCGGGAGGTATGGATTATGAAAAGAAAGCCGGTAGTAAATATAGGCGTACAGCGGTTTGATAAATTGAGGAAACAGGGTGCGTTTTATATTGACAAGACGGATTTTATCAGAGAATGGTGGGAAACCGGTTCAGACGTTACATTAATCACGCGCCCGCGCCGTTTTGGCAAAACCCTGAACATGAGCATGCTCGAGTGCTTTTTTTCAAAAAAATACGAGGGCAGGGCTGATTTGTTTGAAGGCTTGTCAATTTTCGGGCATGATTCGGACAGGGTAAAGTACAGGAACCTGCAAGGTAAATTTCCGGTGATATTTCTGACGTTTGCAAATGTCAAGGCGGACGGATATGCGGAAATGGAAAGTAAGATAACGGAAGTGATTGCAGACCTGTATAATGCGAACGATTACCTGCTAGATGGCAACTGTCTGAATGCGAATGAGAAAGCGTATTATGAAAGCATAAAAATAGGAATGCCAGGCAGCACAGCCGCTGGGGCGGTCCATCAAATGGCATGCTTCATGCAGCACTATTATCAGGAGAATGTAATTATCATTCTTGATGAATACGATACACCGATGCAGGATGCGTGGCTCTTTGGATATTGGGATAAGGCTGTCCGTTTTTTCAGCAGTTTTTTTAATGCAACCTTTAAGACAAACCCTTACCTTGAGCGTGGCATAATTACAGGAATAACAAGAATTGCCAGGGAAAGTATTTTTACCGGAATGAATAATCTTGACGTGATTACAACCACATCCGATGAATATGCAACCGCTTTTGGATTTACGGAGAATGAAGTTTTTGACGCACTTGATGAAATGGGACTTGAAAACGAAAAGAAAGAGGTAAAAAAATGGTATGACGGTTTTACATTCGGGATCCATACGGATATTTACAATCCCTGGTCCATATCCTCTTTCATCAGGAAAAATGGAAAATACGAAAATTACTGGGCAGACACAAGCTCAAACGGACTTGTGAACGCACTGATGCAGACAGGTGTTCCCGGAATTAAGCAGACAATGGAGTCGCTTCTGCAGGGAAAGAGCTTTGAAACAGAGCTTGACGAGAGAATTGTTTTTGAGCAGCTTGACGGAAGCGCCAATGCCGTATGGAGCCTTCTTTTGGCAACAGGATACCTGAAAGTGCTGGATTTGAAATATGTAGGCGAACGAAAAAGAAAAGTGTATACACTGACACTCACAAACATGGAAGCGGAGAGCATTTTTGAGAACATGGTAAAGGGATGGTTCGGCGGCAGCACGGAAGCATACTACAATGAGTTTATTAATGCCCTCTTAAACGATAATGTCCGCAAAATGAATACCTTTATGAATAAAGTGGCTCTGAATACCTTCAGTTCCTTTGACAGCGGCAATAAGCCCTCAGATCAGACAGAACCGGAGCGCTTTTATCACGGCTTTGTAGTGGGCATGGTTGTAAATATGGCAGATACGTATCTTGTGCGCTCAAACCGCGAAAGCGGATACGGGCGTTATGACGTCATGCTGGAACCGATTGACAAGTGTGGCAAGGCGTTCATTTTCGAATTCAAGGTACTGGATTCAGATGAGGACGAGGAGACACTTGAGGACACTCTCGCCGCGGCTCATCGCCAGATAGCGGAAAAGAAGTATGAGGCAGAACTTGTGTCACATGGTTTCGCACCGGAAAAAATACGCAAATACGGGTTTGCCTTTCGGGGAAAAGAGTGTCTCATTGGATAATTGATATGCAGCAGGAAGCATGACAGAGTTTAGGAACCGGGGAAAGATTTGAGGACGGTTCACATATACTGTATGTAAGTATAATTTGGATACTTTGGCTGGAAAACAGTTTGAAAAATAAAATACAATAGGCACAAGAGATAAAACAGAAAAATCCGCAGGTTTCTTGATATGAGAGCCTGCGGGTTTTTCTGTTTTATCAGAGATTCATTATTTACATTTTAAGGATTTTTTCCTTTTTATTAGTAGACCGGTCAAAAAAGATAAAAGGAGAGAATCAAATGAGTAATAATTTTAATGTTACGGCTACATTAAACAAGAATGGAACAATATCGTGTTCATGGTCCAGCGTGGCTGGTGCGGATAGTTATCAGGTGCGTATCTGTGATTTTGGCAGCAAAGTTTTTTACCACGAAGTGATGACTACAACAAGCTGTGTTACTCCAGATAAGGTAAGGCAAGGAGTCGGGTATCGCATTACAGTGTGGGCAACGAAAAAAGGCGGTAATAGTTTGGCTAGCAAGGAGATAGAACTGATAGTGCCCACTGACTTCTACGCGAATAGCTTAACCGTTCCGACCAATATAAAAGCAAATGTAGGCACTGTTTCGATTAGCCTGACTTTCAGTCCCGTAAGCGGTGCAACAAGCTATGACATATTGTTTGACGGCAGGGTGTACAACACAACAAAAACAAATTATACCTTTTCAGGTCTTGCACAAAATTCAAAGCACACTTATGCAGTCCGGGCAAAAAACAGTAATGTGACAGGAGCATACAGTGCAACACAGACGGTCACAACAAAAACAGCAATTCCAGAGGTGCCGTCCGGAATCACAAAAAAATCAACAGATACATCAGCGACAATCAGCTGGAGCCCTGTATCTAACGCTACAGGCTATGATTTGAAATTCAATGGAAGTACATACAGTCTTACATCGACCAGCAAGACGATTACTGGTCTGAGCTCCAATGTGGGATTCCGCTTTCAGGTGCGAGCAAAAAATGCCAATGGAACAAGCCCGTACAGTACAGAGCAGACTGTAACCACGGCTCCGAAACCGCCGACAAGCATCAGTGCAACAAGCACGACAAATTCAGTGACAATAAATTGGAATAAGGTGACAGGGGCAGGCACTTATACGGTTAACTTCAATAACGGGAACCATATGGTGTCAGGGGGAAACACGTCCCTGAAAATAGACAGGCTTAATCCAAATACCACTTATAATTATAAGATATGCTGTAATAATGCAGATGGCGCGGGGGCATTCAGTGCCTTAAAAAGCATAAAAACGCAGGCAGCGGCATCATCTCAGTTGCCGCAGACACCCTCTGGCATTACTAAAAAATCAACAGACAATTCAGCAAAAATCAGCTGGTCTGCCGTAAGCGGCGCAACAGGATATGAGCTGAAATTTAATGGGAGCGTATACAGTCTGACAGGAACAAGTAAAGACTTTACGGGACTTAATGCAAATACCGGTTATAAATTTCAGGTGCGTGCAAAAAATGCCAACGGGACAAGCCCGTATAGCACGGAGCAGACGGTGACGACAGCGCCAAAAGCGCCGACAGGCATCAGTGCGACAGCTGCAACGAATGCGGCAACCATAAAGTGGAACAAGGTAACAGGTGCAACAGGATATATCCTTAAGTTCAACAACAAGGATTACAATATAGGATCAGGAGCCACATCCTATACAGTCAGCGGATTGAATCCAAAGACGACATACAGTTATAAGATGTGCTGCAAGAATGCGGACGGGACGGGAGCGTACAGTCCCAGCTATTCCGTAAAAACGCAGGCGGTGCTTCCGGGAGTGCCTACAGGGATACAGAAAACGGCGACGGATAATTCCATGACCGTCAGCTGGAATCCGGTTGCGAATGCAACAGGTTATGACTTTAAGTTTGCTGGAAGAATATACAATCAGACTACAACCAGCAGGACAGTGGCTGGACTTAGCAGCAATACGGGGTACAAATATCAGGTCCGTGCGAAGAATGCAGACGGAGCAGGTGAATACAGCGCGGAGCAGACAGTGACGACAGCGCCAAAGGCACCAACAGGAATCAAAGCGGAAGCCACGACAAATGCAGTAACCGTAAGCTGGGATAAGACCGCGGGAGCGACAGGGTACATCCTTAACCTCGACGACAAGGATTACCACATAGGTGCGGGAGCCACATCCTATACAGTCAGCGGACTGAATCCAAAGACAACATACAGTTATAAGATGTGCAGTAAAGGTGCGGATGGGACAGGGGCGTACAGCACAAGCCGTTCCGTGACAACACAGGCAGTGCTTCCAGGAGTGCCCGCAGGGATACAGAAAACGGCGACAAATGATTCCGTAACAATTAACTGGAACCCAGTAACTAACGCAACAGGCTATGACTTATATTTTAACAGACAGACATACAGCCAGACCGGAACCAGCAAGACGCTTACCGGGCTGACCGGAAACAGGGAGTACGATTTTCAGGTACGTGCGAAAAATGCGGACGGCGCAGGGGCATACAGTCCGGTGCAGACAGTTCAAACAGTGCCGAATCCGCCGTCATCTGCTACTGCGAAGAGTACCCCAAATTCCGTGACAATCAGCTGGGGCAGCATGCCGGGAGCAACAGGATATATCGTTCGCTTCAACGACAGGGATTACAATGTAAATGGTAACGCAAACACATCGCTTAGCATCAGCGGACTGCAGCATAATACAACGTATCATTATAAAATTGGCTGTAAGAATGCGTACGGGACAGGTGCATACGGCACTGTCCGGTCAGTGAAGACACAATCGCTTCTTCCGGCAGTGCCGTCCGGAATCACAAAACGGTCTACGGATGATTCCGTGACATTTAGCTGGGGGGCAGTCAACGGCGCAACAGGCTATGACCTGATGTTCAATGGAGAGACATACAGCCAGACACCGACGGAGAAGACCTTTACAGGGTTAGATCCAAATAAACCGTACAGCTTCAAGGTGCGTGCGAAAAATGCATACGGGGCAGGTGCGTACAGTCCCGAGCATACTGTGACGACAGCGCCGAAAGCGCCTGCCAATATCACCTCAATAAATTCGGACACAGAAGTGGAATTAGAGTGGGATGCAGTCAGCGGCGCGACAGGCTATGAGCTTGATTTCAACGGAAAGACAAGCCATGAAAGCGGAACCAGAAAGAAAATGACAGGATTAAATCCGAATACAAAATATCCATACAAAGTGCGTTCAAAGAACGGGGATGGAGCAAGTGGGTACAGCCCGACAAAGACAGCGCATACAGCGCCAAAGTCGCCGTCGGGTCTGAAGGCATCAACGGATGAGGATTCTGCGGACCTGAGCTGGGATCCGTCTGATGGCGCTGACGGATACGAAGTGGATGTAGACGGAAAGAAACACAACGCATCGGGCAATTCCCATAAAGTAGGCGGACTCTCTCCGAACAAAGACCATGATGTCAGCGTCAGGGCAAAAAATGCGGGGGGAAGCAGCAAACCGAGCCCGTCCAAAAAAGTCAGGACAACACCAAAAGCGCCATCTTCACCGCATGCATCCGCAGGCAAAAATAAAGTTAAAATAAGCTGGCCGGCAGTGGACGGGGCTACAAGCTATGACGTGCTGTTTGACGGGACGCCGCACAGGACGACAGAGCCGTCGAAGGAGATAGACGGACTGAAGCCAGGCACAGATCATACCTATGCAGTGCGGTGCAACAATGCCGACGGTTCGAGCAGATACGGTACCCCGCAGAAAATAAAAACACTTCCGGAGGAAACCGTACCTGAGCCAAAACACAAGAAAGATACAGGCATTCCGACCAGAAAACCAAAGAAAAAATACCCCGGCGGGAAAAAGCGCCATACGGAGCTTGACCCCGTAAACGTTGTGACAGGCGCCTTTCTATGGGAACATACACTGCTTGAAAGAAACGGCAGGGATAACCTCGAATTTGTACCGATGTATGAATCACAGCGCGGCAGCCATTACGGAAAAATGGGGAAAAAATGGACACATTCCTTTAACTTTATGCTTTACGCGGATGATACATATGTATATTTCGAGACGCCTGACGGCAGCATCATTCCTTTTTACCGATCAGAGGAACACCAGTACTGTCCGGCAGAAGGCGTCAGATCCACGTACAGACTTGGACGGGACGAGAATTTTAACTATTATGTGACCGATATAGACGGTACAGAATACCATTATGTTAATTATCGTCTTGCCTATATAAAAGAGGACGGCCTTACAGAGTACCGTGTACAGACAGACATGGATGGAAAGATCCTGGAAATTTCCGGCAGACACGGCGAGAAGCTGACATTTACCTATCAGAACGGATACGTTTCAAAAGTAGCGGACGAGACAGGGAATGAAGTGAGCCTGCTGTATAAGGACCAGTGCCTTGCGGCGATAAGGAATGCGGACGGCGAGAGCATCAGCTTTACTTATGATGATGATGGGAACCTCCTCACTGTCGCTGATTTTACAGGCGCAGGCTATCTGGTCAATACGTATGACGAGAAACAGCGGATTGTCAGACAGACTATGACAGGCAGAGTGGAAAACAGGGTTGTCTATAATGAAACAGACAGGGAGACCTGTTTCCATACAGGAGACAAGTATTATACAAAGTATGTTTATGATACAGACGGAAACATTACAGACATAAGGAACTCCGAGACAGGAATCCATAACAGGTATGACGCGGACGGCAGGCTCATAGAGCAGACAGACGTGTTCGGAAATGTCACGAAAATGCAGTATGACGGGAAAGGACGCATGACCTGCATCATCTATCCTGACGAAACGGAAGAAAAAATCAGCTACAATGAGAACAACCAGCCGGTATCGGTGGAAAACAGGGATAAGACGACAACACTTTATACTTATGACGGAAACAACAACCTGACATCCATGACTGACGAGAACGGAAATGTATCACGCTTTGAATATGATTCCCGGGACAACCTTACGGCTTACACAGACAGAAACGGTTCTCTGTGGAGCTATGCTTATGACGGGAAAGGCCATCTGCAGGAGGCTGGGGACTGTCTTGGAAACATATACCGGTACGTACATGATGACGCGGGACGCCTGACATCCTATACATCCCCGGCAGGGAATACCATTGAATATACCTATTCAAAGGACGGCGACCTGTTAAGCGTGTCTGACGCCGACGGGGAAATCCTCTATAGCTACGACGCAAACGGAAGCTGTACAGGTGTTACGGACAGAATGGGCGGCACGCAGCAGTTTGCATACAATGAAGCGGGGCAGCTGGTGTCTGTTACGGATGCAATGGGGAAGGTTCAGACCTTTACCTATGATGATGAGGGAAATCTTGCGACAGAGCAGGATCCGATGGGATACCGGACAGCTTACCAGCATAACCAGTGGGGCAGCGTGACATCCTATACGGATAAAAACGGAAACACCACGAGCTATACATTTGACGATGCGGACAGGCTCACTGTCGTACGAAATGCAGCAGGCGGGGAAATCAGCTACGCATATGATGTCATGGGACAGGTGACGGGTGTAACGGACGAAAAGGGACGCCAGACGGCATACAATTATGACCATGCAGGCAATGTCACGAAGGTTACGGATGCACTCGGAAACACGGTGGAGTATGCCTATGACAACAATGGGAACATCCTGTCCATGACAGATGAGGAAGGCATTGTCACGGCATACAGTTATGACAAGGAGGACAGGCTGCTCTCTATCACAAGGGAGGACGAGACCGTAAAATTCTCTTATGACGCGCTGGGCAGACTCGAATCCGTTGAGGACGCCTGCGGAAACACGGAGACAGTCGGCTATGATGCGGATGGAAACGCGGTTTCCTATAAGGATAAAGAGACAAACCGAACCACCTACACCTATGACAGCGCGGGGCGAATATCGCAGGAAAAAGCGCCAAACGGTGGGGTTACGGGATATACATATGATAAGAATGGCAACTGCCTTACAATCACGGATGCCCTTGGAAACGTGACAGCATATGAATATGACGCCAATGACCGCGTGACAAAGGTAACAGATGCGGCAGGCGGTATTGTCACATATGAGTATGATGACAGGGGAATGCTTGCGGCAGTGACGGATGCCTGCGGAGGAAAGACCGTATACGAATACGACGGAAACGGAAACCTGACAAAGGAGACAAATGCGGCAGGCGGCATCAGGCAGTACATCTATGACAGTTTGGACAGATTGACGGGAATAACGGACGAGGAAGGCCACCACAGCTCCTGCGTCTATGATGCGGCAGGAAATGTGACACGGTATACGGACGCAAACGGAAATATCTGGACATATGTCTATGACAACTTAGACAGACTGACAGAAGCAGCCGCGGAAAACGGTGCTGGCATTTCCATGGAGTATACGGCATCAGGCAGACTGGCGGCAGTGACGGATCAGGAAGGTACGCGGACAGACTATACATATGATAACAGAGGCAGACTGACGGGAATTTCGGATGCGGATGGCAACAGCATGGCATACACCTATGATTCCATGGGCAGGGTGCTCACGCAGACGGATGCCAACGGCAATACCACGACATACGAATACTCGCCGAACGGAAACCTGACAAAACTCACGCTGGCGGAGGGCGAGACCATTGAGTATGCCTACAATGCGCTCGGACAGGTGAAGACCGTGCGCGACGCGCTTGGCAACACCACAACATATACGCATGACGCACTCGGGCAGGTGACAGCCGTCACGGACGCAATGGGAAAGAAAACTTCCTTTACCTACACGGCAGACGGCAGGATTGCCACGGTGACGGACGCGCTTGGCAACAGCACCACATACGCATATGACGGAAATGGAAACCTTACCGAAGTGACGGACGCGCTTGGCAACAAGACGGCATTCGAGTATGACGCGGTAGACAACTGTATCAGGGAATACAGGGCTGCGGGGGAGGAGAAGGCATGTATCACGCTTTACCAGTATGACAAGCGCAGCTGCATGATCAGGGAAATCAACCCGCTGCTTGGGGAGACAGGATACAGCTATGACGGCAACGGGAACATAACAGAAATCGTGGACGGCGAGCAGAACCGCACCGTCGTGACCTACGACCTTAACAACCTGCCTACCCGGATACAATACGGCACGGACAGGGAGACGAAGTTCCGCTACAACAGCAGGGGACAGCTTGTGGAGATGCAGGACCCGACCGGCACGACATCCTTTACAAGGGATACACTCGGCAGGCTCACAAAGGCGAAGGACCCGCAGGGAAGGGAGACTTCCTATGAGTATGACGCAATGGGCAGACGCACGGGTATTGTTTATCCCGACGGCAGCAGGGCATCATTTGCATTCGACAAGAACGACAGGCTCAAAAAGATAACCGATGCGGCAATGCTGTCAGCATCCTACACCTATGACGGTGCGGGAAACCTGACAAAGGCAGTACAGCCGGGAAACACCGTATCGTACACTTATGACAAAAACAACAGACCGGTAACGGTGGAACGCCTTTTCGGCGTGGATACCCGCGCCAGCGAGCAGATCACCTATGACGCACTCGGACGCATCAAGACGCATACGGGCACATCAGCCGTACCGGAATATGCCTTCAGCAGGAGCTATGCATATGACGCGCTCGGACAACTGGTTTCTTACAGCGACGGCGAAAATACGGAAAGCTATCTCTATGACGCGCTTGGAAACAGAACCCAGAAGCAGGCAGACGGAATAACGGCGGCAGCATACCAGTACAATGCCATGAACCAGCTCACCGCAATGACACAGGGGGAGGAAACATACAGCTACCTCTATGACCAGCGCGGAAATTTGACAGAGGAAAGACTTGGGGAGCAGGTATTAAGAAGCTATACATATGATACCGCAAACCGCATGATTTCGGGAACAAACCTTGTAAGCGGTAAAAAATCGGAGTATACTTATAACGGACTCCTCGCAAGAGTAAAAAAGACTTCGGGCACGGCAGCTTCATCGTATATGCCCGATTACCTCGGCGGGATACAAAACGACCTTGTGACGCAGATTTCGGGCGTCGGAACCGTCAACGCGGTATACGGGCAGGGATACGGACGTGTCAGCCAGCGGTTCATGCCGCAGGCAGGCACAGAGACGGCGGATACTTATTTCCAGCATGACTTATATGGAAGCACGCTGTTTGCAGCAGACGCGCAGGGCGTGATAAAGCACCATGCAGCGCATGACATATGGGGAATGCCGAAAGCGGTATGTGATGACACCGGTATTGCGTCGGGGCTTCGTTT
>CAJTMC010000001.1 GCA_910577115.1 uncultured Lachnospiraceae bacterium | reverse complement strand
CTCGTCATCCTCCGTCTTCATTACGGTATCACCGTAAACAGTGAAGTTTCTGGGGAAGCTTGTGGACTTGATGCTGATTTTCTCTACGCCGTCCGTAACTTCCTTCATGTAATAAACAATGACCCTGCTGCCTTCTGCGAGGGCGTCAGCAAGTGTAATTACCTTGTCGGAAACAGTGCATGAAAGCTCTGTGCCGCAGTCGTCTCCGTCTGCATATACGACAGTTGTCCCTGCAGCGGGTGTATCTGCGAGTGTAACAGTAGTGCCGTCTGTGCCGACAGCAGCTTCGACTCTTGTAACAAATTTTGCTGATTTGCTGATTTCGCCGCCCGTAATAAGCTGCCAGAGCTTGACGGTCTGAATCTGCGTTTCGATTGTGATTGTGCCGCCTCTTTCACCGGCAAACTGGACGCGCTTTGGGTGTCCCTTGCCGCCGCAGGCAAAGACAGATTCACCTGTCAGCTCTGTTGTGGTGACGTTTGCGAAGTCCAGATTTAAAAATGGTTTCTTTGTAGCGTAGTCCACGAAGATAAGGTCGCAGACTTCTCTGTTTGACATGTTTTTGTTGCTCATAATGATTTCCTCCCTTTTATGAGTTGATAAAATATTAAAATGTAACCGAACAGCAGGCATGTATCCTGTTATTCACAATAAGAAAAACGGGAGAAGATCTCCGAAAGCCTTGAAAAATAAGGCGTTAGGGGTGGTTGGAAAAAGTCTAGTCGTGATTTTTCCACCAGCTTCTTTTGGTTTCCAAGCGTCTTTGCTGCTTGCAGTCAGAGCAATAATGTGTATTTTGGCCTGTCCGTCTGACAAGGCGGTCGCATAAGGAACATCTGATAAAAATTCCGTTGCCCGTATGTTTTAAATATTCATATCCAAGTTCTCTAAAGTCATGGATTTTCAAAATACTTTCACCATGCATATCTACAAAAGGAACTCTTAAATTCAGATTGTCATTTTTATTGGAAAAGGAAATCAGCCCTGTTTTTTCCATTTCATTTAAAATCAAAAATTTATCATTTCTATATTTGACGGTTATTCTGGCAGTCCTGTACAATTCCGGAATGGAGGTATTTACCCACCCGTTGTTGTTTTCAGAAATTGTATTGTACAGCTTTGCATAACATAGCATAGTGAACAGCAGTGTCTGATATTTTATATTTTGCAGTTTTTCAATTTCGTCCAATTCGTTCTGTGTGACGCCGATAAAATTAATTTCCCGTAAAGGGTACTTTGCCGCCTTTTTGGAAATGTCTTCAATCATATCTTCCCATAGGGCAGGATTATATTTTTTATCATTTTGCTGCATAAATGCGTGCAGCTTGTCAATCGTATGCGACATATCCAAATGCTCTTTCTGCCGGTAGTATTTTCCGAGCAAAAAGAGTGTGGAAGCCGGTTTGCTGCCAAGCTGCCCTTGTTCAATAATGTTCATAGCCTGTTTTACTTCGTTTAATATAACTGTCATTTGATATCCTCCATTTCTTTCTTATCAGTTGCTTTTAGCTGTACTGTTTTCAGCGTAAAATGCTGTCCGTTAAATTCAATTTCTCCGTTTTTGTCAAGAGCCGGATAAGTAATTTTGTACTGATTCCGCTTTAACAGGTTTTGAATAAAGACATCTCCGCAAATATCCCATGCAAATTGTTTGCTGTATTGCGATTTGGAATAGCATAAGTCCAGTACAATATTACAAAGGTACTGCTCGTTTGGACATTGTTCCAGACATTGCCGTTTAAATTGTTCTTTAAAAATATATTTCTGCATTTGACGCTCCTCCGACGGTATCCGTTCTGACTTGGCGTACTGCATATAAGAGGCGGTTTCGCGCTGATAGCGGTTATATATTTTTTTGATTTTTTCATACATTTGCTTTGAATATTCTACATCACACTTTAGGATAGAATAATCAAAAGCTTCCTGCTTTGGCTGTCTGACGTGGGCGAAGGCATCTTCCATTTTCCAACAAATTCTGTTGACTGTGCAGGGAGCGGTGCCGAGCGGCATTTGTTGGTAATAGTAGTCGACAAACTGTTGTTCTTCATGCGTTTTATCCGGTTTATTAAGCAGCTCATCAAGGGAAATCCGAAAACGCATAATACATTTTTCATTATTTTTTTTGACGTATTCATTCATTTTAACTTTCTCGGCGGGATAGATATACTGCATAAAATAAGGCTTTTTATCGGCTAAAATCCGTTTGTTAAAACAAAGTTCCTTCTTTTTGGAGGAATTTTGGCCATCGCTGATTTGATTCGAAGTCCGGTTATGCCATTGAGACGGCATGGGCTTTGCCTCGATTCCTTTTGCTTTGTCAATGGCATTTTGCTGATAAAGCTGACCGCATTTAATACGGTAATCTAATATTCGGTATTCCCGACTGTCCCTTGGGTATCTAGCCTGAACTTCAAACATGGAAGTAATTTTGTTTGTGACAGATCCGACTGCGTTTCCAAAGCTGGCAATATTGGATTGGACAATATCATCTTCCGTCGGTATGCACTTTGGCGCTTTGCGCTGTACACAGACAATTGCAGGCAGCTCTTTCGTACTGCTCACAAGCAGCGGAAAATCGGTGTTGATAACGCAATCGCCGTCTTTATCAAAGCCGTTCATCGCGTCTGCACAGGTATCCCAGCTGTTGAAAATTGTAGGTGTCGTCATATATTGATAAAATGTGTCCATTTCGTCGTTATGTACGACATTCAGAAGGCGGATATTATTGTGGGAGGTCATTGGTGCACGATAGCTCACAATCTTCTCAACGCCTTTCTCTGCCCAGTATTTGGAATAAACCTGTCCCGCTTTCAATAGTCCGGTTACTTTCAGGCCAAACATGGATTGGCAGAGCGAATAAGGATCGCCGGAAACAAAGGAGTAATTGGCAGGAATTTTTAATACGCCGACTTTGGCGTCGTCAATGCGCTTTTTTATCATTGCATACAGCTGATTTTTCACATAGGGGTCTTTATTCATTTTTGGCTCAATCATAAGAGCGGTGGCAAAAGAGCTGTCCAAGCGACGGACATTGGTGTCGTTTAAGCTTGTCCCCTTTGTGTAAAGGACTGCCTTTTGGTAATCATCGGACAAAATGCTGTTTATTTCATTTACCGTCGGTGCGATTAGCGCCTCGATCTGTTCTTCTGTAAAATCATAGCTTTGCAAAAACTGATAATTCATTGTGCGCGTATGTTCCAAGTTTTTTTCCGATGCTTTTGTGATTGCAAAGGTATAGTGATTTTGGGCGCAGTTTTCCAAATAGTCTTCCATAGAAGCATAGGAATCCCATAATTTCAGCATGGATTCCGTTAATACAAGCTCGACTTGATAAATATTGTGGGTATTTCCCCACACATCTGTAATATCAGTGACGTTGTTTTTTCGTGCAAATTCCTGAAAATCAACAGGAAATACGGCGCCTTTACAAAATGCGTTTCGAATGACACAGCCCGGAAGTAAAAAATCTTTTCCGATTTCGACACCCCATCGTTTCATCAACTGAGGCATTGCAAGACCGTATCCGTCACTGTCGTTTAGTGCAATTTCCCGATTGGAGATGTATTTCATGCGCGGCTGTGTCAATCCGGTATCATCTAATTCAATGATGTCAGACGAAAAATGTGTGATACAGTCATTGACAACAACTACACCGTCTGGCATGGAAACAGGGACAGAAGAACTGCATACCAAAGCATTGTATGCTTCCAGCTTTGCAGGTGCAAACAGTTTTGTCAGATTCCGCCCGTTGTCAATTCTTCGCTTTAGTTCAGGCAGCAGTGTTTCATTGACAAATACGATGGTATTGTTTTTTATCCCGCCCGTAGTGCCAAGCAGTCGTCTGTATGTGATATTGTTGATGCGAAAACCGTTTTTATAGATTTTGTAATAATCACTGTTGCTGTCAATCACAACACAAACATAATCTTTTTGGAACAGGCAGCTGTCCAATTCGGCATATAGCTTTTTTATTTTCGGACGTGAAACAGCAAGGTTTTTTTCTGTCTTTAGCCTGCTGATTTGGAATTTAATCTCTGAAATATGTGTTTTTGGGGCCTTGATACCGTTTAACTCATCAATAAACCGTATCAGCTGGCTTTCGCTTAATGCAATCAGCTCTTTGCTTTCGCGTGCCTGACTGACGGTCAGCGTTAAATTCCATTTGGCTCTTTTAAGACGGGAAGAGTGTATTTTAAAAACATATCTTTGTGGTGTCGTATGACTGTTCATTTGATTTCCTCCATTTCCGGCGTTTGGGATACCTGTAATTGGTTTGATTTCTATTTCTGCATTTCGTTTTTAAAAACACTCAAAAGTTCACAAACAAAAGTTCGAAAAATCTATTGACAAACACGAACATGTATTCTATACTGGATTTACTCACTACGTATGAAAAAATTTATGGAAAGGAGTTTGGTTTTATCATGGAAGAAATTTTGATGGCATATTATGCGGATAATGCGAAAAAACTTCGGAAAATGGTTGATAAAATTCTATCCAGATTTGGCGGGCTGTCGGATAAGGATAGAGATGATTTTTACTCGCTTGCAAATGAAGTATTTGTGGAAGCCATGCGGCGGTGTGATGATTTTCAAGCGTTTGATGTATTTTTGCATTCCTGCTTATCAAACAAAATCAAGACGGAAATAACGAAAATAAACTGCGAAAAACGGAAAGCGGACAGAATGGCTGTTTCTATTGACGCGCCTGTGGGCGACGAGGAGGAATCTGCTTTGGGGGACTTTCTTGCGGACAGTTTTGATATGGAAAAAGCAGTTTTTGAGAAAATAGGAGAAGGATATAGCGATCGGATTATGTTGTATCTAAGCAGGCTGTCGAAACTGCAAAAAGAAGTATTAAGGCTGACGATAGACGGCTATCCGTCCGATGAAATCAGGGAAACGCTGTGTATCAGCCGGAGGCAGTATGCGGATTGTAATGCAGCGATTCATTCTTATAGAAATGTTTCCATATTATTTTGATTCAGAAGGATTCGCCGATAAAGGAGGAGGGTTATCATGGCAAGACCACGCAAACAAACATACACGTTGGAAATGTATTTAGATAAAATAGAAGATAAGGATATCTGCAACAACGCAGATGTGCAAAGAAACTTTGTATGGAGCAACGAGCAGATTAACGAGCTGATCGTAACGGTGCTTACGGATGAGTATATTCCTCCGATTATTCTTGGCGAGGAAAACAATTCACAGCTGCGTATTGCCGACGGAGGGCAGAGAAGCGCTGCATTAAATCAATTCAGGCATGGAAATTATAAAATTACGGCATCTGTTGAGGACTCACTGATTCCGTACAAAAAGAAGACCGTAGATAAAAAGGGAAACATAACGTGGAAGGATGCCGTATTTGATATTAAAAATAAAACTTACGAAAAGCTACCGGAAGAACTGAAAAAGAAGTTTAACGAGTATCAGATCGAAACGGTAATCCATGAAAATTGTGATAATCATAAGATTTCAAAGTACATTAAACGGTACAACAATCATACACCGATGAATACCGACCAAAAGGCATTTACATATATTGACAGGTTCGCAGGGCAGATACGTGAAATGATAGACAGCAGATTTTTTCTTGAATGCAGTGATTACTCAGAACCCGATAAATTAAAGGGAACAGTTGAGCGGGTGATTATTGAAACCGTTATGTGTACGAATCACTTTGACAAGTGGAAAAAGCAGCCAAAAGAGCTTTGTAAATATCTCAACAGTAATGCCACAGAGGAGGAATTTAAGCGATTTGCCGATAATCTGCACAGATTGGAGCGGATTGTCACAAGTGAAATAAAAGGTGTTTTTAATAAGAAGGATTCCTTTATTTTTTTGACTTTATTTGAACGGTTTACAAGGTTAGGAAGAGAGGATAAGGCGTTTGCGGATTTTCTAAGAGCATTTCAAAGCAGCTTCCGATATACGCGAGTGAATGGTGAAGGGCTGCTGTTTGATGAGATTGATAAGAAAAAGAGTACAAAGGACAAGCCGGTCATCTATGCGAAGCTGAATCTGCTGGAACGATTGATGCTGGAATTTTTAAATAGGGAAAAGGACACGCACACATTGGCTGACGAAAAAGCCTTTTTATCCGAAACAGTTGGAATTGATGCGAATACATTGGAAACGGACATAGAGCTTTACCATGATACTTTGGACGATTTGGAGAATCGGGCAATCAAAACAGGCTCACGATTACGTGACGCACAAAATAGGATGTCACTGTTGGCTATGGTGGCGTTTTCTTATAAGGTAGATCGGGATTTGGACGAATGGCTGAAAGAATACGCAAAAAAGAATACAACTTATTTTGCAGATCAGAGGAAGAATTATCTGCATATGCGGAAGGATTTTGAGAAATTCATTGCATAAGGAGAAAGGGGCGTTAGCCCCTTTCTAACATATCTTTTTCCATACGGCTCTTGTGATTTTTCCGACGATTCCGTCCGCTGTTAATCCAAGCAGCCCTTGTATTTCCTTGACTTTTTGCATAGTGCCGGCATCAAAAACACCGTTGATTTGTGTGACGTCCGCATTTCCTCTGTTGTCCACGAGCTTGCCGAACCTCCATAAATACCATTGCACCCAGCTTGCATCGTTGCCGGTTTTTCCTGTCATGACGTTATAGGCTGGTTCTGTAAACGGATTATATTCAAAGGGGATCTCTCTGGATACGTTTTCGAATACTTCCGCATACCATGCATTTAGGTCTGCATAACCGTTGATTCCGTTTATGATGCCCTTTGAACTATATTGCCAGCCTGCAAGTTCCATGCCAGCCGGCAGATATTTACTGTCTGGAATATCTGCCGTTATTGTGCGCTCCCTGATAAAGGGATATCGTGCCCACCAAATGGGAATATCCGCAATTTCTTTTGCATAGGGTTTTAGGTACGGATTGTAATATGCTGCGCCTGTGTAAATGCCGAATTTCAGATTGGCTGATTCGGCAATTTGTTTATAAATATTTATGATATTAATAATGTTGCTGCCAAGACCTTTAACAACGTTGTCCTCTAAGTCGAGCCACATTGTGTTGATGTTTTTTGGCTTTGCTGTTTGCACGTAGGCATCGGCAGCTCTTTTTGCTTTGTCCGTTGTGTTTGCATAAGAATATGTATAGCCCCCGATAATTGGTATGCCTGCGCTGTTCAGACCGTTTAAATGCTCCTGAAACCGACTGTCAGGATTATTTTGTGCGTTGATTACTTTTAGAATTGCAAATTGGACGCCTGCATTTTTTACAGACGTATAGTCGGTTATTTCATTCCATTTTGCTAAGTCAATTCCTTTTTTCATTTGATAGTCTCCTCTAAGATATTTTTTAAGATTGTTTCATCTGCTTTAACACTGCTTCCAGCAGAATGCGTATTTGGTCTTTTGTGATGACCTGTTTTTTGGAATTAAACATCCTGTCAATAAATTGGATAACATATTCCCGCTTTTCGCTTCCGCATTGGGGTGTGTCAAAAATCACCTCGGCGGCCCGGACAGCTTTATCGGTCCACTCCATAATCTCTGCCATTCGCGTGACAGAAATTTTTGCTTTTATATATGGAATAATAAAGCCTGTAATAATTGCACCCAGTATAGGGATGCACATTAGTACGATGTCAAATAATTTGTCATTCATAAATCATGCTCCTTTCTCGTTTTGTAAATTTGTTTTCTGCTTTACATGTCGACCCTTTTAAACCATGCAGAAGCATCAAAACGGTTATCATTGTCCCCCCATGCGGCAACGCTCATGGACTGGATATCGTAGATGCTGTTGTTGGAAATTCTTGAAAAACAGTCCCAAATCTGATAGATTGTTAAATCCCAAATATTTAAAATATTGAGGGACGGACTTTTATTTGCAACGGCAGATATGATATTTCCAAGTTCCATATTGTGATCTGTCTTGTTTTGCTTTGCTTTTTGGACTCTTCCTTTTTGCAGCTTTTTCATAATTTCCAGCGCTTTTTTGCTTTTTGCTTTGGAGAGATCTGCTTCCTGCCTTTGGCAGATGCAGTTTCGAAGGCATATTGCTTCGCGTACCTGCGGATAGTTATCTTTTGTAATCATTCCGGATATGACATTATTCTTCTGCAAGAGAAATGCTTTGTGGATATCGGAGTAAGAAACGTCTTCTTCCAGAAAGAAATTCAGTATGGTCTGCATCAGGCTTGTGAAAGAATTGTCAGTGAGAAACAAATCAAAGATATCAGGCGGATTGATCGGTGCTTTCTGACCTGTTATAAATGAAAGATCCTTAAAATCCATCTGAATTATAGACAGATAGTATTGGTAAGTGTTGTAGCCGATAGCAGATATATCACGCAGTTTGGGTGAAACAATTCCACCAATTCCTACAATCGGGACAGGATTTGGCGATAATAAATCAAAATAGCTTAGTCCCAAAGAACCACCTCCTCGTTATGTTATTCACAATAAGAAAAACGGGAGTATGTTCCGCGAAACGTTCAAAAATAAAACGTTTGAGACATTTAGAAAAGTCTAGTGGTCATAAAAAGGGTGGAGCTTAAAGTAAAAGCTCCACCTCATATTTTTGCAGCCAGTAATTTATTTGAAGCAGATAAGCTAAAAGCTGCGGACCTGCCATAAGCTGACCATAGAATGGTCTGCCATAGTCGGAAGGATGCTGGATAAATTCAAGTGTTTTATCCATACTGATGAGTTCACGCAGCGGTGAACGTGTATCAGAGAGCGCTTCAATAATTGCTGTACGCAGGAGGTTTTCGTACGCAGGATCATATGTTTTGGGATAAGGGCTCTTTTTGCGGTAGAGTACTTCTCCGGGAAGAAGTCCGTCCGCGGCGGCGCGCAGAAGCCCTTTTACAACACCGTCCTTACATTTCATTTCCCACGGAACGTTCCAAAGATATTCTACAATGCGGTGGTCTGCAAAGGGAACGCGTGCCTCAAGGCCTGCGTGCATGCTGGTGCGGTCCATGCGGTCGAGAAGCGTCTGCATAAACCATTTTATATTCAGATAGGAAATTTCCCTTCTGCGCCGCTCGGTATCGGACTCTCCCGACAGGAAAGGCGTTTCGGAAACCGTCTTTTGGTAGGCGGCGTGGGCGTATTCCTCAAGGGGAAGCAGGGCTAAGACGCTATCGTTTAAAAGCATGGTACGCGGTGTAAAGTCCATTGACCAAGGAAAACAGTTCGCCTCAAAGCATTCTTTTCTGTGGAACCAAGGATAACCGCCGAAGATTTCGTCGGCGCATTCGCCTGTCAGTGTTACCTTATGGTTCTTGGCTACCCGTTTGCAGAAATACAGCATGGAAGCTTCCACATCTGCCATGCAAGGCAAATCCCTTGCATCAACAGCTTCAAACAGATAGTCAAAAAGCTCTGCGTTGGTGCATTCCAGATATTGGTGGTTTGTGCGGCTGTAAGCAATCATCTTATCAACCCAGGGTTTATCCTGCGAAGGCTGAAAGCTGTTTGCGCGAAAGTTTTTGTCGTTGTCCTTAAAATCAAACGAGTAGGTATCGAGCCGCTTACCCTGCTTTTGCAGCTCGCTGCTGCACACTGCCGTTACAAGAGAACTGTCCACACCACCGGACAAAAAGGTACAAATCGGAACATCGGAAAGCATCTGCATCTTGACGGAGTCTGTCACAAGATAACGTGTCTTTTCAACGGTTTGTTCCCATGTGTCCGTATGCGGCCGGCTTTCCAGCTTCCAATACGGCTGCATGTAAAAATCGGAGCCGTAGTATTCCAGAAAATGTCCCGGCAGCAGTTCAGCTATATCTTTAAAAACACCTTTTCCGTAGGTCTTTGCAGGGCCAAGACCGAATACCTCGCACAAGCCGTCGCGGTTAATCTGCGCCTTAAAATCAGGAAAGCAGAGGATACCCTTTAGCTCGGAGGAGAAGACAAGTGTGTTTCTAAAATGGGTGAAAAACAGAGGCTTCACCCCAAGCCTGTCACGAAACAGATAGAGCTTGCGATGTGTTTCGTCCCATATGGAAAACGCAAAAATGCCGTTTAGTTTTTTTACATAATCTGCACCATAGAGGAGCCAGCCCATGAGGATTATTTCGGTGTCGCAGGAGGTTTCGAGTACAATGCCATCGTGTTCAAGCTCCCGACGCAGCGTGGGCATATTGTAGATTTCACCATTGTAGACAATCGTGGCACGTCTGTTTCCAAGCTGACGCGTCATTGGCTGACTGCCCAGACTCAAATCCAATATAGAAAGGCGGGTGTGGGAAAGCCCGCAGCTTCTGTCAAGAAAAAGACCATTGTTGTCGGGACCTCTGTGCTTCTGACATTTGTTCATTTTCTGAAGTACACCGTACCACCTTGAAGATTCTTCGCGAAAGTTTATGTTAAAGCTGCAAAAGCCTGCTATACCACACATGGCATTGTGTCCTTTCCTATTATATATTTATGTTATTTTGGAGATTGATAGTCCATTAAAATGGGCTGGTATTGTTTGTGCTCCAAAGCCATTTCAAGGGTAGGGATTAAAAGCTCCGTATGTGCCACAAGCGAATTTGGCTTTTTCTCATAATTGTCCTGTCCAAATGGAACGAAATAGATATTTTTGCTGTTGCACAAAACGCCGATATTTTTTAGATTCATGCCAAGTCCGTCGTTGGTGGAAATGGATATGACAAGCGGTTTATTGTTGCGCATATGTGCTTTTGCCGCCATTAGTACAGGGGTATCAGTAATACCGTTTGCAAGCTTTGCGGCGGTGTTTCCGGTACAGGGCAGAATGGCGAGCACGTCGAGATAACCTTTGGGACCGATTGGTTCTGCGCCTTCGATTGAGGTAATTGGATCGCGTCCGGTGATTTCCTTTATTTTTATGACATATGTGTCAGGTTTTCCGAAACGGCTTTGAATACTCTGCGAGGCGTTTGAGAGAATCGGGTATACATCTGCGCCTGCCCCGGCAAGTTTTTCCAGTTCTGTAAACATTTTTTCAAAAGTACAGAATGAGCCGGTCAGTGCAATGCCGACTTTTTTTCCATTTAAATTCATATTAATAACCATGCTCCTTTCTCAGATAGCAAATTTGGGGTTTTGGGAATGCCTTTTATTTGCAAATGTGTTGTACGACGTATTCTGAAAGCTGTTTTGCACAGCTTTTTCCGGAGTATTTTCCGGGAAGTCCGGGGCAGCAGCGAAGGTTGATGCCAAGCTGTTTTGCCGCTTCGTAGTCTGCGCCTGTACGGTTTGAGGCAATATCGATAATCAGGCAGTCTTTGGAAACGCGTTCGAGACAGCTGCGGTTTAGAATGCATGCAGGTATGGTGTTAAAGAGATACTCAAAGCGGTGTATTGTCTGCGGCAGTTTGGAGAGCTTTAGAGTATGAAATCCGAGCGAAGATGCCAGTGCAAGCTCGGTATCACTTTTCGTACAAACTGTGACGCAGGCACACAGACCTTTTAACCGGTCTGCAATAATTTTTCCGCAACGCCCAAAGCCCAGCACCAGACAGCTGCTTTTATGGATTACGGTGCTTTTGTGGAGGAGCGCCTCAAGAATAGCGCCTTCCGCAGTGGATACGGCATTTAAAATGCTCAAGGGTTCGTCAAGCATAAAGTCATGACAGTATATTTCCCGTTCCTCACAGACGGCGCGGAAGTTCTCCGGAATCACGCCGGCAAAGATAGTCTGGTGTCTGCGGACACAGCGCTGGAATTCTGCCACTGTAATTTCAAAATCAGCCGTTTGCTTTTCACAGTAGATATGTTCGCCCTTGGAGAAGGGGATACCGCATACAATGATGGAGGAAGCGCTAATACATTCGCGCAGGCTGCCTGTATTCTGAATTTTGGACTTTAAATGGCGGCTGTATGGAACGTTAACCGTATTGCAGCATATGACATGCCAGCCTTTTTTTGCAAAATAGGGAGCCATATAAGCGGTACGACTGTCACCGCCGATGATTGCAATATCGCATTTTGTCATTGAAATCCTCCTTGCTTTTTGGAGAAAAATGCGGGCTGCTTTCGGTAAGCAGAGGATTTTCCTCCCTGTGTTCGATAAATGTTTTGCGGTTGAAACTATATAATAAAGTATGATAAAATGAAAAAAATGTTCGTAATTAAGCGAATTTTAGGAGGTTAATTGTACAAATGAGAATGACAACGCTTTGTTATATAGAAAAAGACGGAAAATATTTAATGCTGCACCGCGTCAAAAAGAAGAATGATATCAGCCATGATAAATGGATTGGCGTAGGAGGGCATGGTGAGTACGGCGAGAGTCCCGAAGAGTGCCTTTTGCGCGAAGTGCGTGAGGAGACGGGTCTTATGTTAATTTCTTATCAATTCAGGGGATTGATTACTTTTGTGAGCAACCAGTGTGAGCCGGAAATGATGTGTCTCTTTACGGCGGACAGCTTTGAGGGAGAACTGATGGACGGATGCAATGAAGGCGAATTGGAGTGGGTGGATAAAGAAAAGGTGCTTGCGCTGCCGACCTGGGAAGGCGATCATCTGTTCTTAGAGCTGCTTCTTGACGGTGAGAAACGTTTTTTTACAATCAAATGTGTTTATGAGAATGACAGGCTGATAGAAAATGAAATTGCATTTTATTAAGGATTGCGTCGGGAAAGTCAACATGTTACAATAAGCATACAAACTAAATAAGCGCGGATATGCCGGCATGGCTCGCCGCTCTCGGGAATGAAACAGAGGTATTGTGGTCTTTGGCATGAATGGAGGATTGATAATATGTTTCAACTAGGAAAAAAGCAGACATTGATTGTAGTCAAAGAATTAAGTTTTGGTGTTTACCTTGCTGAGCAGCCCGATGCCGGCATGGACGACAGGGTTTTGCTTCCCAAAAAGCAGGTTCCGCCCGATTGTAAAATCGGAGATCAAATGGAGGTCTTTTTGTATAAGGACTCAAAAGACCGGATTATTGCAACAACCAATACGCCGAAAATTATGCTCGGCGAGGTCGGAAGATTACGGGTTTCTCAAATTACGGATATCGGTGCGTTTCTGGACTGGGGGCTTGAAAAAGATATTCTGCTTCCGTATAAGGAGCAGACAGGCAAATTCAATGAGGGTGATGAAATTCTTGTCACAATTTATGTCGATAAGAGCAGTCGCCTTGCAGCAACCATGAATGTATACAAATGCCTGAGGACGGACAGCAGCTATAAAAAAGATGATATCGTGACAGGTACAGTTTATCAGATTAATGAACAGGTAGGCGCATATGTCGCAGTAGATGACTGCTATTCTGCGCTAATTCCAAACAGGGAGCTTTTTGGAGAGATCAAGGCAGGCGGCACAGTAAAGGCCAGAATTGCAGAGGTAAAGCCAGACGGAAAGCTTGATTTGAGCGTACGTGAGAAAGCGTATCTTCAAATGGAAAAAGATGCACACAAGATCATGGAAATCATGGAGCGGCTTGACGGTGTGCTGCCGTTTACGGACAAGGCGTCTCCGGAGCTGATTAAGAAAGAGACGGGCATGAGTAAAAATGAATTTAAGCGTGCTGTCGGAAGGCTTTTGAAAAACGGAGAAATTGTAATTAAGACGGACTGTATTGTGTTGAAAAAGTAAAGCTGCGAAATGCAAAACAGCCCCCGTATTCAGCTTTGAAAACGCGGGCTGTTTTGTTCTGCGCATTGCAGTGCATGTTTTCGAACAGACAATCACTAAATGCTGATGTCGATGTTTGCACCGAGTTCCGGATAAACAGAGCGCTCCATAGCGGCAGAGTCTAAAACCTCGTTGAAAGAAGCACCCATTGCTTCTGCCATATCAAGTGATTTGGAAAGCATTACAGTGCCGACATCATTTAAAAGATTTGCCTGTGCGATGTTCATAGAAAGTCCTGCTATATCCATAACAGCGTCCTCCTTTACAGGGAAATATCCCTACATAATATTTCGGTCTGAAAGATAAAAAGATTAGGGAAAAAAGGAATAAAAACCGTTTTGTGTATCTTGCATAAATTTAGGAAATGACCTTTTTTATGGGAAAATATTGTAAAATGCATAAAAAAATTGCTATTCCCTATAGATTTATTTGTATAAATATATTAAAATGAAAACAGATTGCAGAGAAACAGCGGAAACAATTTGAGCAAATTTTGTTAATATTGTATAAGCTGTCATGACGATAGTCGTCATGCACTTTTATAAAAATAAGGAGTGTGGCACATGATTTCAAATCAGATAATGCAGAATACCATTGAAGGGATTAAGGCAATAGCCAGAGTAGAGCTTTTTGTGGCAGACATCGACGGAAAGCTTGTGGCTTCCACAAAGACCATAGGAAATACTTTTGAACATTCCGTACTTGAGTTTGTGAAATCGGCGGCAGACAGTCAGGAGCTGCAGGGCTGCCAGTTTTTTAAGATTTATGATGACCAGCAGCTGGAGTATATACTGATTGCGAGTGATGCGGGAGAGAACGCATACATGGTAGGGAAAATGGCGGCATTTCAGCTGCAGAACCTGATGGTTGCCTACAAGGAACGCTTTGACAAGGACAACTTTATCAAGAACCTGCTTTTGGACAATCTGCTTTTGGTAGATATTTACAGCCGGTCGAAAAAGCTGCATATCCAGACCGATGTGAAACGCGCCGTATTAATCGTAGAGTCGCCGAATGGCAAAGATGCAAATATTTTGGAACGCGTGCGGGAAAACTTTGGACAAAACGGCAAGGATTTTGTTACGGCTGTTGACGAAAATAATGTGATTGTGGTAAAGGAAGTGGCGGATAACGAGACAAACCGCGATATTGACAAGTATGCAAGAGCCATAGAGGAATGCCTTGTGAAGGAGGGCATTAAGGACGTGCATATTTCGTATGGCACGAATGTGAAGGAAATCAAGGAAGTGAGCCGCTCGTATAAAGAGGCGAAAATGGCGCTTGACGTCGGAAGAATTTTCTTTGCGGAGCGGGATATTATCGCATACAGTGAGCTTGGCATAGGAAGGCTTATTTATCAGCTTCCGATACCGCTTTGCAAAATGTTCATCAAGGAAATCTTTGGAGGAAAGAGCCCTGATGATTTTGACGAGGAGACGCTCACCACGATTAATAAGTTTTTTGAAAATTCGCTCAATGTCTCGGAAACGTCGAGACAGTTGTTTATTCACAGGAACACGCTGGTGTATCGTCTTGACAAGCTTCAGAAGGGTACGGGACTTGACTTGAGAGTATTTGAAGATGCGATTACGTTTAAGATTGCATTGATGGTTGTGCGGTACATGAAGTACATGGAGTCGTTTGAGTATTAATTGATATAGCGGTATATAAGGGTGCCGATGTTGAAAGGAGTATAGATAAAAGAATGAGAAGTACAATGAGAAGCCGTATGGCTTTGGGGGACAATGATACGGTCATTTTAATGGAGCATGTAAGCAAGGCTTATACGGTAGGGGTGCCGGCATTAAATGACGTAAATCTGCATATAAATAAAGGAGAATTTGTATTTATTGTGGGAGACAGCGGTTCGGGAAAATCCACCTTAATCAAGCTTTTGCTGAGAGAGCTTCTTCCCACTTCGGGAAAGGTTATCGTAAACGGGACGGACGTGGTCCGACTCAAACGCAGAAGCATTCCCAAATTCAGAAGAAGTCTTGGTGTGGTTTTTCAGGATTTCCGACTGTTAAAGGACAGAAATGTATATGAGAACGTTGCTTTTGCGCAGCGCATTATACAGATGCCCAATCGTGAGATTCGGAAAAATGTACCGTCAATCCTGTCAACCGTAGGGCTTGCAGGAAAGTATAAGGCGAGGCCGAAGCAGCTTTCTGGAGGAGAGCAGCAGCGTGTGGCGCTTGCGCGTGCGCTGGTCAATAAGCCGAAGATTTTACTTGCCGACGAGCCGACAGGAAACCTCGATCCGAAAAATTCATGGGAAATTATGAATTTGCTTGAGAAGATAAATAATAACGGAACGACAGTTCTGGTAGTCACACATAACCGCGAGATTGTCAATGCAATGCAGAAGCGCGTAATCACAATGAAGAAAGGCATCATTGTAAGTGATGAGGAAAAGGGTGGCTATATCGATGAGGATTAATACATTATTTTATTGTATCAAGCAGGGAATACGCAATATCTTTAAAAATAAATGGTTTACGCTTGCGTCCATTGCAACAATATCTGCCTGTCTGTTTTTGTTTGGACTGTTTTTTTCGATTCTTTCTAATTTCCAGTATATTGTGCAGAATGCGGAGGAGCGTTTTCCGGTGAGTGCGCTTTTGGAAGGTGATATCGGTGATGAGCGCGTGCAGGAAATTTCAGGCATGATATCAAGGCGTACGGAGGTCAAGGAGTGCATCTACGTTGATGCAGACGAGACATGGGAGCAGTTTGCCGAGGAAATGAATTTTGGCGATGTGAGTATTTTTACGGAGAACCCGCTTGAGGAATGCGCACATTTTGACATTTATCTGAATGATGTGTCGCAGCAGCAGACGCTTGTATCCTACCTTGAGTCAATTGAGGGCGTCAGAAAGGTTAACCAGTCGGCGCTGACAGCGCAGGCATTGACCGGCGTGAACGCTATTGTAAGCTATGTGTCGTTGGGAATTATTTTGATTCTGTTTCTTGTTTCGATTTTCCTGATCAGCAATACTGTAACCATCGGTATTTCTGTGCGGAAAGAAGAGATACAGATTATGAAATACATTGGTGCGACAGACTTTTTCACGAGAGCGCCGTTTGTGATTGAAGGAATTGTGATTGGTTTTATCGGCTCGCTGATTCCGCTGGTGGCAGTATATTTTATTTACAACGAAGCGATGATGTATGTAGCGGGAAGGTTTCCGTTTTTGTCTCAGATATTCGAGTTTTTGCCTGTGACGACAGTGTTCTCGACACTGGTTCCCGTATGTATTGCAATCGGTGTGGGTATCGGATTTTTGGGAAGCTTTACAACGGTTAGAAAACACCTTAGTGTATGACGGACTTCGGCAGACGAAATGTCGTCATAAAAATACGGAAAGGTAAGGATTATGCAGCTTGGGTTTTACGATAAAAAGATTTGGAAAAGGGCAGCACTTTTGCTTGCAGTCACAGTTGTTGTGGCTGCCTGCTTTGCGGGTGCCTGTCCTTTTGTCAGTCAGGCAGATGAGGTGTCTGATTTAAAGCAGAGTATTGCGCAAAAGCAGAAGGAAATCGAGGAGACGCAAAGCCAGAGAAAAGAGCTGGAAGGCGGTCTTACAGATGTCAGGCAGATTATCAGCAGTTTGGAAACGTCAAAAAGCAATTTGGCGTCGTATGTGAGTCAGCTTGATGCGGAGCTTACGGCGGCGCAGACAAGGATCACAGAGCTTACCGATATGATTACCGAAAAAGAAACTGAGATTGTTCAAACGAAGGCGGAGCTTGATGAGGCGCTTGAACGGGAGGCTTCCCAGTATGATGCGATGAAGCTTCGGATTCAGAATATGTATGAGCGCGGGAGCAATTTTTACCTGGAGGCGGTTTTGAGTGCGGCGTCGTTTGGCGATATGCTAAACCGCGCGGATTATATAGAGAAAATAACGGAGTCGGATCGGAGAATACTGGATAATTTCAGAACGACAAGGGAGTATGTCGAGGTATGCAAGGCACAGCTTGAGGAAGAGCAGGAGCTTTTGGAGGAAGCAAAGGTTCAGGTGGAGCAGGAGCAGGAGTCGCTTGAAACCCTTATTTCGGAAAAGCAGACGGAAATTGATGCATATCAGGCGGATATTAATGATAAGGAAGCGGTGCTAAAGGCATATGAAGCGGAGATTGCGGCTAGAAATGCGGAAATCAAGGCGCTTGAAGATGCAGTGAAGGCTGAACAGGCAGCGCTTGAGGCGGCGTCAAATCCGAAAAGAACTTATGACGGGGGCATGTTTGCATGGCCGGCGCCCTCCTACACGAGGATTTCGGACGATTACGGAAACCGTATTCATCCGACGCTGGGCGTCAATCGGTTTCACAACGGGGTTGATATGGCAGCGCCGGGCGGCTCGCCGATTCTTGCAGCTTATAACGGTACTGTGGTGGCAGCGGCATACAATTCATCAATGGGCAATTATATTATGATTGATCATGGGGATAATCTTTTCACGATATATATGCATGCTTCGGCGCTTTATGTGTCAAAAGGCGCGGAGGTTGTAAAGGGACAAAAAATTGCGGCTGTTGGAACGACGGGAAGGTCTACGGGAAATCATCTGCATTTTAGTGTAAGACTGAATGGGAATTATGTGAGCCCTTGGGGATATCTAAAATAATCTTTATAATGATAGAAAGGCATAATAATGCAAAATCAGTGGAATAATGGAATGAATCAATATCCTCCGTACAACAACGGAGACAATGGAAATGACAAGGGGAAAAAGCAATTTATACTGGGGCTTATGATCGGTATTTTTGTGACATTGCTGTTGTCGCTTCTTACAACCGGAGTTGTGGGATTAGGCAGAGGAATGAAGCAGCTCAAGGATATACGGGCGCATAAGGAAAGCGTTACGGGCGGGAGCGTTACGGACGCAGATGTAGTGCAAAAGCTTGGTATTTTGGAGGAGACAATCCAAGAGTATTTTTGGCAGGATGTTGACAATGCAACACTGGAAGAAGGGGTGTACAGGGGGATTTTGGCTTCTCTTGATGACCCGTACAGTGTATACTACACAGAGGAAGAGCTGCTCGCCCTGCAGGAGCAGACGCAGGGAATTTATTACGGAATCGGCGCTTACATCAGTCAGGACGTCGAGACAGGGTATGTGCAGATTAGCAAAATTATTAAAAATACGCCTGCGGAGGAAAGCGACCTGATGCAGGGCGATTACATTTATGAGATTAACGGCGAGAGCATGTATAACAAGGAGAGTTCCTATGTGGTCAGCAAGATAAAGGGCGAGGAAGGAACCTATGTCACAATTACGGTTCTGCGCAGCGGCGAGTCGCAGCCGCTTGACATTGAGGTGGAGCGCAGGAAGATTGAGAGCCCTACGGTGGAATACGAGATGCATGACAATCATGTTGCATATATACAGATTACAGAGTTTGACGCTGTGACCTCCAGTCAGTTTGAGGAGGCGCTGGGGCAGGCAAAAGCGGCAGGAATGCAGGGGCTGATTATAGACCTTCGAAGCAATCCCGGCGGAAATCTTTCTACCGTATGTGAGATTGCAAGAATGCTGCTTCCGAAGGGGCTGATTGTGTATACGGAGGATAAGTACGGGGAGCGCGAGGAGTATACCTGTAACGGACAGAACGAGATTGACGTGCCGCTTGTGGTGCTTACAAACGGTTACAGTGCGAGCGCTTCGGAAATTCTTGCGGGTGCAATCAAGGATTACGGAATCGGAAAGCTTGTCGGTACAACGACTTACGGAAAGGGCATTGTGCAGAAGGTAATCAACCTCTCCGACGGTTCGGCAATGAAGATTACGGTAAGCACGTACTATACGCCAAACGGAAATAATATTCATCAGATCGGCATTGATCCGGACGTAGAGGTTGCGTTTGATGCGGAGCAGTATCAAAATGGCATTGATAACCAGCTTGAGACGGCGAAGCAGGTGCTTGGGGAGATGATGAATTAACGTATAATTTCGTAGAAGGCGGCATCATGTGTTAAGGCATTGCGGTTTTCGTAGTCAAATAAAATATAGGCAGGGGCATTTCGCCTGACTGTGCAATCATTTGGGTTTTCATGCCATACGGGGTATGAAAACCTTTCTACGTGTGTCATTCTCAAAAGTTGTGCGGATTTGAAGCCCGCGTAATTTTTCAAATATTGAGGGTTTTGTGCTTCACGTTCAAAAAACAGACGGAGTTTTTCTTTATCAAGTGCATTATTTGGGCAAAAGTCAGGTCTGCTTTTTAAGTTTTCACGCAGGTATAAATCAAATGTAAGCAGCTCAATAAAGACTTCCCGCCTGTCGCCTGCAACGGAACATGCAAAGTCCAGCAATACCTGATAGCGGTAGGTTCTTGATGGCGTGTTGGTGAAATATCCGTTTGTGCGGTAATAGGCGGCAAGCGCTTCAAACATTTGAAACGGCGAGGAAAATTCCTGTACCAGTACGGGCAGGACGTGCGTAAACTGATTGGAATTATAATACAACTCTACCATTTCTTCAATGCCTTTTAATTTCAATACATCTTCAAAATCAAGCCATTTTGTGTATAGTACCTCGTAAGGCGGATTGGAGGTATATACGATGCCGTATTCCTCTGCATGCTGCGCAATCGGTGAGCCGTTTAATACCTTTAGGAAGCCGAGTTGCAACTGATTGGGAGCCATTGCGTATACATCGTTGAAGGAATTGCCAAAGCTGTCATAATCCTCGAAGGGAAGCCCTGCAATCAGATCAAGATGCTGGTGGATATTATGAAAGCCGCGAATGGCTGCGACCGTTTCCTTAAGACGGTTGATATCCATATAACGGTTGATTGCCTTGAGCGTGTCTTCGTTGGTAGACTGTACGCCGATTTCAAGCTGAATGAGACCGGGGCGCATATCGCGCATAACGTTCAGCTGTTCGTCGGTTATTAAATCTGCGGCAATCTCAAAGTGAAAATTTGTGACACCATTGTCATTTTCCTTAAGATAACGCCATATGGTAAGGGCGTGTCTGCTGTTGCAGTTAAATGTGCGGTCTATGAACTTTACCTGAGGGACGCGGCTGGCAAGAAACTGATCCAGCTCTGACTTTACGGCGTCAATATCGCGCAGGCGCACTGTTTTGTCAATGGAAGAAAGACAGTAGGCGCACTGAAACGGGCAGCCGCGCTGGGATTCATAATATAGAATGCGGTTGTTAAAAGTGACACGCGTGTCATAATTTTGAAAATCATAAAGAAAGGGAAGGCGGTTGATGTCCATAAGCGGACGTATGCCGGAAAATCCGTCATGGGATACAATGCCTTTGATGTCGGACAGTGCGGGCGTATGCTCCCAGTAGTAGTGCAAAAGCTCCAAAAACGTATTTTCCCCTTCTCCAACCATGATTCCGGTAATCTGCGGGAATTCCTGCATCAGGCTTTGCGCACGAAATGAAACCTCGGGGCCGCCAAGCCAAATGTCGGTATCAGGCAGCACTTTTGGCAGTTCTGCCAGTAAGTCCTGTATCATGCGCCAGTTCCATATATAGCAGGAAAATGCTGCCGCCTGTGGCTTTTTTTCATATAAATCGGCAAGGATTGTGTTTGCCTGTTGATTGATTGTGTACTCGGCAACTGCAAGCTCACAGCCGTCGGGGCGGTTTGGGTAATATTTGTCCGCATACGCTTTTAAGCAGTAAACGGCAGGATTGGAGTGGATATATTTGGCGTTTATACCGATTAATAAAACCGTTTTCATGGTAATCTCCTGTTTCTGAATTGATTGACTGCATATGGCTCTATTTGGAATCATATCAAATTTATATTGTATTGTACATGAAATTTTTTCCAGATAAGCAATCCGCCACCTTCTGATATCGTTCGCTGTCAAGTATCTTTTTCAAACATGCAAACGGGTTTAACTCGTTTGAAAGAACCATATTGCAGACATTGACGGAAAATCCGCTGACCAGTGCAACGCCAAGTTCATTTTCGCGAACCGGAATCACATTTGTGCGGCTGTTTACATTCCAAAACACCAGTTTGGGAATCCGGTATCCATGCTTCGCAAAGCGTTTTCCGATGGTGTCAAAGAGCGTATCTGTGTTGCGGCCTGCGGTTGCACAGTCAAATTCCATATCCGAAATAATCAGAACTGTCTGCGGAAGGTCTTTCTGCTTTAAACGGCTGTTTATTGCTGTCTGTAAAATCAGGCTGAAGGTTGCTTCGATATCCGTATTGGTGCAGTCATTATGCGAGAATGCAAGCTCCAGCTTTTCCTTTAAAGTCCGGCAAGCCGATAAATCCACATACCGCGGCCTGTTCGAAAACGTGATAAACTGATTGTGATATGCACCGCTCATGCGTTCTGCGAAATAAATGCCGAGTGCGTTCGACACATGAAGCGCTGTGGCGCTGCCATTGCCGGCCGGACACAGCATACTGCCGGAACCGTCAACGACGCAAAGCACGTTTTGCGCAGCTTCCACCGTATTCGGAAGATTTTTCCAAAGCGCTTCCAGTGCGGCGTCTTGTGCATTGACTTCAAGGCTCCAACCGGAGCGTGTGGTATATTGCGTGACAATTTCATGCGGCATCAATACACTGGCATGAATGACCGCCTTGTTTTGCTGCACTTTTTCAAGATATGCCCTCCTGCGTGTCTCATCATGGCGTAAAAAGGCATTTCGGTATAGAATGTTTGAGCGGGACGCCACGCCTGCATAGTTAATTTGCTCCCAGCGGTTATCGCTCATATAGACCTCTGTCACATTCAGATGCGCTCTCAGGGAAGCGAGCAGCTTTCGGTATTTCCTTGCGGTAAGTCCCATAAATTGCTGCAGTTTTGCAGCTGCTTTTTTAGATGCCTCGGACGAAGCGTTGCTGCTTGGCATCCACTTTGCACAGAGCGAAACGGGTTCGGAGCGCGTTACCTTTTGGAGATCCTGCTCTAACTGTGTTTTTAATATGGTCAAAACCGTTTCCTCGACCGGTGTATCAAAAAGACACAGCAAATCGTCAAAGCGGCCGTACTCTGCCATGATTGCAGCTAAATGCGCTGTCATCTCGGGAAAGCTTGTAGCAAGATGCCGCATCAGAATGCGAAAGGTACGACGTTCGCCCAATCCGCCCCTGACATCGCGCAGGAAAAAGAGCCATTTTACGGCGAGCGTTCTGTCTTCATAAAATGCGGCGGTAAACCGGTTTATAATCTGCGCCTCGCTTTCATTTCTAAGGGATGCAACAGCAAAATTTAAATCCACAAGCGCTTTACCGGTTGTTTCATAACCGACAGCTCCGTTTTCCGTTACCGTTTTCCGGTTTATTAAATTTGCACGTAACTGCTCCATAAAATTCATAGACACACCTCATTTCCGCTATATTGGTATTATTGCTTCTTTAACAGCCTTACCGGGGCAGGATTCGAACCTGCGTATTCCACCATTGAATTGTTTCATTGCTGTGAAAGTCTTTGCCAAGACTTATTTTCCCACAGTAAGGCTGCTTTTTGACTTGGAAAGCATTTGAAAGCTGCCGCAGAGGCGGGATTCGAACCCGCGAATACGCACATCTGGTGAAAAGGATTGCTGTTAAGGTCTTTGCCAAGACCTGTTTTATCGCGCTCTACCAACTGAGCTACTACAACAGCAGGCTTTTGTCTGTTTTCCTTGTCTGAATATACAATACAATATTTGTAAATAGGAATCATTTCAAAAAAGTTGCGAACTTGCTGTGCGCAGGACAAGCCGTCTCTGATTACAAGGAGAATGCTTTCTGACGCATCAGCCGTTCTTTGATAAGGCGCAGGAAAGCTTCGCTTCCCACCACTTTTATCATGGGGCCAAAAGAAAGAACCTCGATCAAAAGCTCTGTCTCGGTTTTTTGATTGTAGTAAATCAGGCACTCGTAAGTGTCGGAATTGATTTTTCGCGTGCTTTTTTCATAGTTTGCAAATTGCAGCATGGCACGTTCCAAGGCATTGCGCCTGTTCTTGATCAGAATACGTGCAGGTTCCCGATAGTAGGAGCGTTTCAGGGAACGGTTTATGTCAGGAATCCGGTTTGCGGTTTGATTGGTTGATATTATTTTAACAATCCGGTTTAAGTTCAGGATTTCAATTCTTGGGTTTCGCTGTTGGTGCGATTCGACTGCCATCAGCCGGAAACGGTCATTTTTTATGGAGTATTCCAAGCGGCATGGCAGATAGGTGTGGCGGACTCTGTGGCTGTGGCGCGATTCGTACAAAATGTCCAAATAGGTATGGTTTTGGATTGCCTCCATAAGGATTTGAAAGTGTTTTCTGTATTCCGGATTTTGATAGTCGTCTTTATCGGAAAAACGATCGTAGTAGTAGAAATCGTCCGGCAGATAAAGCGGTTCCACGTCTGCAAGGGCAGCATTGAGCTGTGCGATTTCCGCATCGCTGAGAAAAAGACGGATTTTATCGTCTGCGAGGATTGCTTTGAGATAGGATTTCTGCAGGCGGGTAAGCGGCACATAAAAGTTTGTGGACAGCTTTGAATGCAAAATGCCGTTTTGCTTTTCATAAAAGCCCCAGCCGTCTTGGGTAAGCTTGGGAAGCAGATAAAGAATGCTCTCCTCAAAACAGCTGTCTTGAATGCGGAAATTCAGCTCTTTTTCGGAGATGGATTTCTTTGATTCAATTAAGGACTTGATTACCTGATAATAACAGTTATATATCTCTGAAAACAATTCGGTCATTTATATAACTATGCTCCTTTCACAGTCTGCGAGCTTGTGCTTCTAAGCACAAGCTTGTTGGTTAAAAATTTAATTTTTAAGCCTATTCCTCCATAGTTTCCTCAAAATACATACGGTACATTGCCTTGAAATCTCTCTGAAAAACCTGATTGAGCCGTTGACTGTCCGACTCGACTGCGATAATTCTTCCAATAAACGTGCGAATCCAGGGCAGCATTTCGTATGCATCAAACACGTCTGTTTCGTAGCAGAAGGTATTGGGGGCAATGCGCCGGATTACGCCGCCTTTTCCTTCCCGTTCCAGCCGGTTCAGAATAAAGGCTTCGCAATACTCGTCAATATGCAGCGTCAGTTTCACATGCTCTAAATGTCTGTGATTGCTGTTCTGAAAAGAAACACCCCATGCAGAGGCTTTGTTTTTTTCTAATTTTTCGCGCAGCGCTTTGTAATCGCAATACGGTTCTTTAATTTCTGCTTTTTTGATGGCATCGAGCCGCACCGATGAAAAACGCTTTGCGTTGGGCAGATAAAGGCACAAAAAGCGTCGTCCCGTTCGGGTGCTGATAAAGATTTTTAGCGGAACGCCCTCTGTTTCCTGAACAAGCTCTGTTTTGGTACTTTTTACGCTTAGCAGCACTGTCTTTTCTTCGTGCATTGCTCGAAGCAGGGAAAGAAGCATTTCGTCCTCTAAGGTGTGGACGAAGAAGCCGTGCTTTATGCGGAAGATATCATTTTGGAGGGAGGCATTTTCCATAATGGTATTTCCCACGATTCCGAGCGGAGAAAAAAGCTGATAGAATTTAACTGCATTTGACAGATTCGGGTGCGCAGAGACTAGCCTTTGAAACGGCGGATTCAGCCTGTACAGGACTTCTTTGCCGCTTTTTTCTTTTGACAGGATACCGTCTTTTGCGTATTGGTTGCATTTTCGGCGGACGATTTGCGCGTCAAACATGACGGCGTATTCCGCAAGGATACCGTCCGTAATTGCATCGGCTGTGTTTTCGTCGGCCTTTTGCAGGTAATCCAATATGTAGAAATGCAGCATGATGTCGTTATCCGTAAAGCTTTTGGCTTTCCAAACGCGATAGAGCGGATTGGTGTCAAGAAGGTTGCTGTCAATAGACAGGTAGATATTTTTCCCGTTTGGGGTATAATCCTGCCGGACATAATCGGACAGCCAGCTTTCCAGCCTGCGGCGTTCGTTATCGTAGGTACGGCCGCTCCAGTCGCCAAATTCATCGCGTGTCTTGAAACCGTATACAAAAAAGTCCCGCACGTATTCGCGGCTTTTGGAAAAGGATTTCATTAATTCTTTGAATTCTGACATATAAAAACCTTCGTTTCTGATTTGTATTGATTATGTTACATTATATCATAGAATGGACAGCTATACGGATAAATTACTGCATAAATTTTGCCGCCGGCACTTGGCAATTGGAACCCTGATTCTTTTTGTTTCATATCTTAGGATAAGGAAGTGGAGAAAACAGAATTTATGGCGATAGGATATTTGACAGTGCAGGCGCGGACAGCACACGATGCTGTTCCGATCGCCAATGTGTACATACAGATATTGGATCATGCAAAAAACAGGATCTATGAAATGACAACGGACGGAAACGGCGAAACACAGACAGTTCCGTTAGAAACATTCGATAAAAGCTTTTCCCAAAATCAATTCTATACAGGGCTGCCTTATATCAGTTATAGCGTGCTTGCGCAGAAGGCAGGCTTTAATACAATTTCGGTGCTGGAGATTCCGATTCTTGACGGTGAAACGGCAATTCTGCCAATTGCCCTTGTTCCGATGCAGGAGCGGCAAATCAGTCCGGAGCAGACAGAAATTCATGTGGGAAAGCCTGCGGTCGCAATGCAGGAGGGGCGCAGTCAGGAAGGTTCATCGATGACGCCTTATATGACGCGTGTGCTGCGTCAGGTAGTAATTCCCAATTTGATTACCGTACATATGGGAACGCCGTCTTCCTATGCCTCCAACATACAGGTATCGTTTCCGGATTATGTGAAGAACGTTGCCAGCAGTGAAATTTATCCCACATGGCCGGACGCGTCTCTGCGGGCAAACATTTATGCGATTATTACATTTGCACTGAATCGTATTTACACAGAATGGTACAGAAATCAGGGATATAACTTTGACATTACCAATAGTACTGCTTACGACCAGTACTTTGTATACGGACGTCCGATTTATGAATCCATCAGCAAAATTGTTGATGAGATTTTTAACGAATATGTCCGCAGGAGCGGGCAGAACGCGCCTTACTTTACTTCATTTTGCAATGGCACGACCACAACCTGTCAGGGCTTGTCACAGTGGGGAACCGTTACTTTGGCAAATCGAAATTTTACGCCGCTACAGATTCTGCGTTCCTATTATCCGAATGATATCGAAATTGTGGAGACAAATACGATTACCGGTATTGTGGCCTCCTATCCGGGCACTGCGCTAAGAGTCGGAAGCACAGGACTTGACGTGCAGACAATTCAGACATATTTAAACAGAATCCGAAGAAATTATCCTGCAATTCCTGCGATTACGGATAATACCGGCGTATTCGGCGACAGCACAAAGGCGGCAGTGACAGCATTTCAAAGAATTTTTAATCTGACAGCGGACGGTATTGTCGGAAAAGCCACGTGGTACAAAATCTCAGCCATTTACACCGCAGTTGCAAGACTTGCCGAATTGGACAGCGAAGGCAATACGCTTGGCATCGGAACGGTTCCGCCTTCTGCGACGCTCAGACAGGGTTCTACGGGTCAGGATGTTATTACCCTGCAATATCTGTTAAATGTAATTGGCGAATACTATCCCGGTATTCCGGTTATTGCACAGGACGGTATTTTCGGCAGCGGAACAAGACAGGCGGTCGTCGCCTTTCAAAACGAAATGCGGCTTTCTCCGGACGGCATTGTGGGCACGCGTACATGGAATGCGCTCTATGATACGTATTTGGGAATCGGGGATAATGTTTCTCCGCCGGGAAGCGGTTCTTTTGCGTATACAGTGAAAAGCGGAGATACGCTTTGGCTGCTTGCAAGGCGTTTCGGGACGACAGTAGATGCGATTATGCGTCTGAACGGATTGACAAGTGATTTGATTTATATCGGTCAGGTGCTGCAGATACCGGAAAATGCCTGAAAGTAGAAAAAAGTATAGAAAACCTCTATACTTTTTTCTTTTCTTACAATTATCCCTTCACGATTATCCCTTCACAACTATCCCTTCACAACTATCCTTTCACAACTATCCTTTCACAACTATCCTTTCACAACACCGACAGTTTTTAATTTTCGAATCGGTGTTACGAGGTCGCTTTGCTGTGACATCACTTCATCAATGTCCTTATAAGCAAACCGGCATTCCTCTGCAACATCATTCTTTTTTCGTTTGCCGAGGATAACGCCTTTTTCTTTTAAATCAACGATTACCTGTTCGGTCGTAAATGCCTGCATGGCGCCGGATCTTGAGTAGGCTCTGCCCGCGCCATGTGAGGAAGTATGGAATGATTCCGGATTTCCCTTTCCTTCTACAACATAGCTGTAAGACCCCATAGCGCCCGGAATGACGGCAAGCTCCCCCTGTCTGACTCTTGTTGCCCCTTTTCTGTGAACCCAGACATCGGCATCATAGTGGTTTTCCAAAGCCGCATAGTTATGGTGGCAGTTAATCTGTCCGCTAAAGGTGACGGACAGTCCCGCATACCGTTCAATATGTTCTTTCACGACACCACACACCTTTTCAAGCATACGCTCCCTGTTTTCAAAAGCATAGTCGAGCGCGAGCTGCATCCAGTTCAGATACTGTCTGCCTTCCTGTGTATGTACCGGAAGAAATGCAAGCCTGTATTCATCAGGCACCTGACTGTACCATGTCTGATTTAATACGCGCGCTTTTTTGTGAAAATAATCACAAATTTCTTTTCCGAGATGCCGGCTTCCGGAATGGATCATAATGCAGAGGTAACCGTTGTCGTCTTCCTGAAGCTCTATGAAGTGATTGCCGCCTCCAAGTGTTCCTGTCTGAAAGTACCCTTCTTCAATCAAATGCACAAGCTCTGTGTCCGCCTCATATTTTTCCATCGTTGCAAGCGCCAAATCCAACACAAAAGAGTTTTGCTTTTGTTTGTAGCTTTCGTGCCCTACGGGAACCGAACGCATGATATTTCCGATGATTGATTGTATGAGTGTCGCTGTGCCTGCTTTTACGTCTTTTATTTCTTTATATGGAATATTCGTTGCCGTAAACACCATACCGCATCCGATATCGGCTCCGACGGCATTCGGAATGATGACGTCTTTTGTGGCAATGACACCGCTGATTGGCATTCCTTTCCCTGTATGCGTGTCGGGCATAAGGCACACCCATTTATGGATAAACGGGAGATTTGATAAATGGTATGCCTGTTCCAAACAGGACTCCTCGATTTTGTCAGTTCCCGAAAGCCAGACTTTTATCGGAAAAGTTGTCTTATCATTGTAGATTACAAACATAAATAATTCGCCGCCTTTCTATATTTACTACTTATAAAATAGAATATTTGGCGGGAAGAATCATTTCAAAAAAGTTGCGAAGGTGATTTTTACGGGGCAGGTTTGAGTAGTGGCGAAAAGTATTGTATAGATGAAATTCAGAGGGTATAATATAGATAAAGGCAGTGGATATATGACAGAAGATGAGATTATACAAGACAGCAAAGTGATTGCGCAGATTGTTGATGACATGTATTTATTTGATGGCGGTTTTCATATTGTATATGTAAATGGCGGCTAAAAGAGAGAATACGCAATTGGTAAGCGGATGCTTCGAAACAACCGCAGGATAGATATTCATCTGTCCTGCGGAATATTTTGGTAAAAAAGAAAATAGAACAAAAGTTCTGAAATCTCTGTACAAATTTGGGACTGTATGATATAATCAGAATTACTTTTGGTCTATATAGTAGATAATCTTCTTATTATGATAATTCAGTGATTCCCTGTGAAAAACAGAATCAGGGAACAAAGTCCGTCGAACCACATTGATGAGAAGAACGGAAGATGTGGCTCGACGAATTTATGCCAATCGAATGGAGCATTCGCAATTGATTTATGGAGGTGATTTTGCGCGTATGTTGTTTCAATTGCACAGTGAATACCAGCCGACCGGTGACCAGCCGCAGGCGATAGAAGCGCTTGTCAAGGGCTTTCAGGAAGGCAATCAGTTTCAGACTTTACTAGGGGTTACGGGTTCCGGAAAAACGTTTACAATGGCAAATATTATAGCACAGCTGCAAAAGCCGACTTTGGTAATCGCGCACAATAAGACGCTTGCCGGACAGCTCTATGGGGAGTTTAAGGAATTTTTTCCTGAAAATGCAGTCGAGTATTTCGTCTCCTACTATGACTATTATCAGCCAGAGGCGTATATCCCTTCGTCGGATACTTACATCGCAAAGGACTCTGCCGTTAACGACGAGATTGACAAGTTAAGGCTTTCCGCTACGGCATCGCTTACCGAGCGCAGAGATGTAGTTGTCGTTGCCTCAGTATCATGCATCTATGGTTTGGGAAGTCCGGACGAGTATCATGGAATGATGCTGTCACTTCGCCCGGGAATGACAAAAGACAGAGATGCGGTTATCCATGCGCTGATTGAGATGCAGTATGACAGGAACGATATTGATCTTGACAGAGGACGCTTTCGCGTGCATGGCGATGTGGTTGACATAAATCCGGCGCAGGGCGGAGACTGTCTGATTCGTGTGGAGTATTTTGGAGACGAAATTGACCGGATCTGTGAAATTGATCCGGTGACAAGCAAAGTCACTGCTACCTTGGAGCATGTTACAATTTTTCCGGCGTCGCATTATGTAGTAGCGCCGGAGCGGATTAAAGTCGCGTGTGAAAAGATTGAAGCGGAAATGAAAGAGCGTGTGCGTTATTTCAAGAGTGAGGACAAGCTGTTGGAGGCGCAGCGCATTTCGGAGCGCACCAACTTTGATGTGGAAATGCTCAGAGAGACGGGCTTTTGTTCCGGAATCGAAAATTATTCAAGACATCTCAGCGGCACAAAGGAGGGCGAACCGCCGTACTGCTTAATGGACTTTTTTACGGACGACTTCCTTATTATAATTGACGAGTCACATATGACGATACCGCAGATCCGCGGAATGTATGCGGGCGACCGTTCCCGTAAGACCACGCTTGTGGAGTACGGCTTCCGCCTTCCGTCGGCATTGGATAACAGGCCGTTGAAATTTGAAGAATTTGAGCAGAAAATTGATCAGATGCTTTTTGTGTCGGCAACGCCCAATGTCTATGAGAGTGAGCATGAGCTTTTGCGGACGGAACAGATTATACGGCCGACAGGGCTTTTGGATCCGGAAATTATTGTGCGTCCTGTCGAGGGGCAGATTGATGACTTGATTTCAAGAATTAACGCGGAGACAGAGAAGCATAATAAGATATTGGTAACGACGCTTACAAAGCGTATGGCGGAAGACTTGACAAAATATATGAGTGAGGTAGGTATCCGCGTCAAATATCTGCACTCGGATATTGACACACTCGAGCGTGCGGAAATCATTCGCGATATGCGTCTTGATGTGTTTGACGTGCTTGTCGGAATCAATCTTTTGCGAGAGGGATTGGATATCCCCGAAATTTCGCTTGTAGCAATACTGGATGCCGATAAAGAAGGCTTCTTGCGTTCTTCGACCTCGCTGATTCAGACAGTCGGACGTGCGGCGCGAAATGCACAGGGGCATGTCGTGATGTATGCCGACGTGATTACGGATTCCATGCAGGTGACGCTGGACGAGACGGCAAGAAGGCGCGCAATTCAGCAAAAATATAATGAGGAGCATGGGATTACGCCGCAGACCATTCAGAAGGCAGTGCGCGATTTGATCAGCATATCAAAGGCAGTGGCGAAGGAGGAGCAGACCTTTGCAAAGGATCCGGAGTCGATGAACGAGAAGGAACTGAAAAAACTGATTGCGACGGTGGAGAAGAATATGCGCAAGGCGGCTGCCGATTTAAACTTCGAAGCAGCGATGGAGCTGCGTGACAAGATGACGGATTTGAAGAAGATGCTAAACGAGCTGACAGAAGGACTATGAAAGGAGTAGGGTTATTGACATGAATGCACAACAGCTGAAAATGCTTCCAAAAGGGGAAACAATACGGATTCGGGGAGCGAATGAGCATAATTTAAAGAACATTAATCTGGATATCCCAAGAAATAAATTTGTGGTGCTGACGGGATTGTCCGGCTCGGGGAAGTCCTCGCTTGCCTTTGACACAATCTATGCAGAGGGACAGCGAAGATACATGGAGTCGCTTTCTTCGTATGCAAGACAGTTTTTGGGACAAATGGAAAAGCCGAATGTTGAGAGCATTGAGGGACTTTCTCCTGCGATTTCCATTGATCAGAAATCTACCAATAGAAATCCGCGTTCCACTGTCGGAACGGTTACAGAGATTTATGACTATTTCAGGCTGTTGTATGCGCGTATCGGCATTCCGCATTGTCCAAACTGCGGCAGGGAGATTAAACGTCAGACGATTGACCAAATGACGGATCAGATTATGGAGCTTGCGGAGGGAACGAAGATCCAGCTTATGGCGCCTGTTGTAAGGGGAAGAAAGGGAGAGCATGTAAAGGTGTTTGACCGCGCGCGCAAGAGCGGTTATGTCAGAGTGCGTGTTGACGGCAATATGTACGATTTGTCTGAGGAAATCAAACTGGAGAAAAATATTAAGCATACGATTGAGATTGTCGTTGACAGACTTGTGGTAAAGGCGGGCATGGAGAGAAGACTTACGGACTCCATTGAGAACGTTATGGCGCTTTCGGACGGACTTTTGCTTGTCGATGTAGTAGACGGCGAAACGATGAACTTTTCGGACAGCTTTTCCTGTCCGGACTGTAATATCAGCATTGACGAGGTTGAGCCGAGAAGCTTTTCCTTCAATAATCCGTTCGGCGCCTGTCCGGAATGCTTCGGACTTGGCTATAAAATGGAGTTTGACATAGATCTGATGATACCTGACAGAAGCCTCAGCATCAATGAAGGGGCAATTACGGTAATGGGCTGGCAGTCTTGTACGGACAAGAATAGTTTTACGAATGCAATTCTGCAGGCATTGTGTGAGGAATATCAGTTTTCGCTTGATACGCCGTTTGACGAATTGTCAGATGAAGTACAGGATATTCTGGTCAATGGTACGCGCGGCAGGGAAGTGATTGTCTATTATAAGGGACAGCGCGGCGAGGGCAGGTATCCGATTGCTTTTGAGGGATTGATTAAAAATGTGGAGCGAAGATACAGGGAGACTTCATCGGAAAGCATGAAGGGTGAATACGAGACCTTTATGCGCATAACGCCTTGTAAGGAGTGCGGCGGAAAGAGGCTGAAAAAGAGTTCGCTTGCGGTTACGGTCTGCGACAAAAATATTTATGAAATTACATCAATGTCCATTCATAACTTACACAGCTTTTTGGGTACAATGGAATTGACAAAACAGCAGCAGCTAATCGGAAAGCGTATCTTAAAGGAAATTAAAGCAAGAGTAGGGTTTTTGGCGAGTGTGGGATTGGAATATTTAAGTCTTGCGAGAGGGACGGCGTCGCTATCGGGCGGTGAGGCGCAGCGTATAAGGCTTGCGACACAGATTGGTTCGGGACTGGTCGGAGTTTGTTATATTCTTGACGAACCGAGTATCGGACTCCACCAGCGCGACAACGACAAGCTGATTGCGGCGCTTAAAAATTTACAGGATCTTGGGAATACGCTGATTGTCGTGGAGCACGACGAGGACACGATGTTTGCGGCGGATCATGTGATTGATATCGGACCGGGCGCAGGCGAGCATGGCGGAGAGGTTATAGCCGAGGGAACGGCACAGGAGATTATGCAGGTCGAGGAGTCCGTTACCGGACAGTATCTTAGCGGAAAACTGCAGATTCCAGTGCCTGAGACGAGAAGAAAACCGATGGGGTGGCTTACCGTAAAGGGTGCAGCGGAGAACAATCTGAAAAATATAGACGTGAAATTTCCGCTTGGTGTGTTCACCTGTGTGACAGGCGTGTCCGGATCGGGGAAATCTTCTCTTGTAAATGAGATTCTGTATAAGTATCTCGCAAAGAAGCTGAATCGTGCGCGCACACTCCCCGGAAAATTCAAAAAAATAGAGGGCATTGATCAGCTTGACAAGGTGATTAATATTGACCAGTCGCCAATCGGAAGGACGCCGCGCTCAAATCCGGCGACGTATACGGGCGTGTTTGACCAAATCCGCGATTTGTTTGCATCAACCGTAGACGCGAAAGCAAGAGGCTATGCGAAGGGACGTTTCAGCTTTAATGTAAAAGGCGGACGCTGTGAGGCGTGCGGCGGAGACGGAATTATTAAAATCGAGATGCATTTTTTGCCGGATGTATATGTGCCTTGCGAGGTGTGTCAGGGAAAACGTTATAATCGGGAAACGCTGGAGGTAAAATATAAAGGAAAGAATATTTATGATGTGCTTGACATGACAGTGGAGGAGGCACTGCCGTTTTTTGAGCCTGTTCCTTCTATTAAAAGGAAGATTGAGACCTTGTATGACGTGGGGCTTTCTTATATCAAGCTCGGACAGCCGTCAACGACGCTATCGGGCGGTGAGGCGCAGCGCATCAAGCTTGCGACGGAGCTTAGCCGCAGAAGTACAGGGAAGACGATCTATATTTTGGATGAGCCGACGACGGGGCTTCATTTTGCCGACGTGCATAAGCTTGTGGAAATATTGCAGCGGATTACAGAGGGCGGAAATACGGTAGTTGTTATTGAGCATAATCTTGATGTTATCAAAACAGCCGATTATATTATTGATATCGGTCCGGAAGGCGGAGACGGCGGCGGCACTGTGATTGCCGAGGGCATGCCGGAGAAGATTGCAAAGGATAAAAATTCTTATACGGGCATTTATGTAAAGAAAATGCTGGCGCGTGCGCGGACTGAAAAATAGCATATTTTTGACCATATTTTTGGTATTGACTGCACAAAATGACGAATATTCTGTAAATTTAGTTGTTTACAAAACAATTATTAGAGTATATAATAAATTTACATAATATTTTAAAATAATGCTAAAGTATTGTGAAAATACGGCCGATATAAAGATTGTAAAAAATAGATGGTGTTTTTTATAAAAAAAGCGTTAAACCCCTTTGAAAATTGGATAAATTAGGTTATAATGGCTTAGTTAGCAATTCATAACGGATAATGGCAATACTATAATGAATGACTTAAGCAGCTATTCAGGTCAGAGTTTTGCACTTGCTGCAAAATTCGTGAGAGAACACAGTGTAAGCAAGGCATCAGCCCGGTCACGAAGTGGTTTTGCATGGGCTGAAACTGCTAACCGTGAAGACGCTGAATAGTTACTGACTAAGACGATTAGATGATCTTATAAGACGGTAGGATTATTTTCAAATAAAGTACCTGAATTTACCAATTTGATTTAGAAAGAAAGGGGCAGCAGCCATGCAATACACAGATATTGGAATTGACTTAGGAACCGCTAGTATATTAGTTTATATCAGAGGTAAGGGCGTTGTTTTAAAGGAGCCGTCAGTGGTAGCCTTTGACCGCGATACTGATAAAATCAAAGCCATCGGAGAAGATGCACGTCTTATGCTGGGAAGAACTCCCGGAAATATTGTAGCCGTCAGACCGCTTAGACAGGGAGTTATTTCTGACTATAAGGTAACAGAGCAGATGATGAAGCACTTTATCCAGAAGGCGCTTGGCAGAAAAACGTTCCGCAAACCGATTATTGCGGTATGCGTACCGAGCGGCGTTACGGAGGTAGAGAAGAAGGCAGTTGAGGATGCGACGTATCAGGCAGGCGCAAGGGACGTGAAGATTATTGAAGAGCCCATTGCGGCAGCTATCGGAGCAGGCATTGATATCTCAAAGCCTTGCGGAAACATGATCGTCGATATCGGCGGCGGCACCTCCGACATTGCAGTCATCTCTTTGGGCGGTACGGTAGTCAGTGCATCAATCAAGATAGCGGGCGATGATTTTGACGAAGCAATCGTGCGCTATATGCGAAAAAAACACAATCTTTTAATTGGCGAGAGAACAGCAGAAGATATCAAAATTAAAATCGGATCAGCATTTAAGAGAGCAGAAGTAGATTACATGGATGTCAGGGGACGAAATCTTGTGACAGGACTTCCAAAGACCATCAGGGTTTCCTCTGAGGAGACGGAGGAGGCGCTTCGCGAGACCACAGCCCAGATTATTGATACCATTCACAGCGTACTGGAAAAGACACCGCCCGAGCTTGCAGCGGATATTGCAGACCGCGGTATTGTGCTTACGGGAGGCGGAAGTCTTCTGAGAGGCTTGGAGGATTTAATCGAGTCGCGGACGGGTATCAATACGATGACCGCTGAGGATCCCATGACGGCGGTTGCCGTTGGCACGGGCAAGTACGTGGAGTTTTTGGCGGGAGCCAGAGACGAACTCTGATAATATGTGACGTACAACTCTAAGCTGGATGCGATGACAGGATTAGGAGGAAGGTTGAAAATAAAAATTTTCAACCGGCAGGTTTTCAGGAAAACTTGCGGACTAAGAAAGGAGTATGGTAATAAAATGCTTAGAGGTTTGTACACAGCCTATACGGGAATGTTAAATGAGCAGTATAGGATGGATATTATGTCAAACAACCTTGCAAATGCGGACACGACGGGTTATAAGAAGGAAGGCTCGACAAGTCAGGCATACGATGAGGTGATGGCAGTCAAGATTAAGGATTTGTCAGAAAATCCAAATGTGCCGCAACGCTTGGGTAATATGAGTCTCGGCGTGAAAATCGGTGAAACGTTTACGGATTTCTCACAGGGTTCTTTGAGAATTACGGAGAATCCCTATGACCTGGCGATTGGCGGAGAAGGATTTTTCAATATTGAGTTTACAAGTAAGGCGGGGGAGACCTCGACAAAATATACAAGAGACGGTGGATTTACGCTTACAAAGGACGGCTGGCTTGTGACAAAGGACGGCGATTATGTTCTTGGTGAGAATGGAAGAATACAGGTTTCCACCACTGCGGCTGAGACAGTGATTGACCGTATGGGAAATATTTATCAGGACGGCGATCTTGTCGCAAGCATAAAAATTACGGAGTTTGAAGATACCAATTATCTGACACACTATGGTGAGACCATGTGGGATGCGAAGGAAGGCGCGGAGTCACACGACGCGGAGGATGCCAGCATTTATCAGGGTTATTTGGAAATGTCGAATGCAAATGTTGTAAAAGAAATGGTGAACATGATTACGATTTCAAGGCAGTATGAGGCAAATCAAAAGATGATTACAACCTTCGACGATACATTAGAGCAGTCGATGCAGTTAATCAGAATATAATCATAGGGAGGTAAGATAATATGGTAAGATCATTATGGACAGGTGCAACCGGAATGATTGCACAGCAGTTAAATGTAGACAATATTTCCAATAATCTCGCAAACGTCAATACGACGGGCTACAAGTCAGAGGTTATGGAGTTTAAATCGCTTTTATATCAGACGATACAGACAAGAAGTACTACGGCAAATATGGAGCAGAAGCCCATTGGCGCGGAGGTAGGACTTGGTGTCAGAAATTCGGCAATTACATCAATCTTTACTCAGGGAAGTCTTTTGGAGACGCCCGGTGAGGCAAATTTTGCAATCGCCGGTAAAGGATTCTTTGCAGTGCAGGGAGCGGACGGCGAATCCGTTTATTATACAAGAAACGGTAATATGGAATTTGCAATCGGTTCGGAGGGATTGATTTTGACAACCTCGGATGGTCTTCCAGTGCTTGACGTTGAGGGGGAGCCAATTGTTATTGAGGACGAAGATGTGGTAGTGAGCAAAATCTCGGTTACAAAGGATGGTACATTGATGTATCCTGATGATGATGGTGTTCCGCAGAGTCTGGATATGCAGATCGGTTTATGGCAGTTTAACAATCCCGGAGGTCTTAGCAAGGAAGGCGACAGCCTTTTCTCTGAGACAGACGCGAGCGGCGAGGCATTGAACGAGAATGATGAGGAGGATTTGCCAAAGAGTAAAATCATACAGGGCTACCTTGAGGGATCGAATGTGCAGATTGCAGACGAGATGGTCAACTTAATCGTGGCACAGAGAGCATATGAAATGAACTCAAAGGTTATCACAACTTCCGATGAAATGCTGCAGCAGGCAAATCAGTTGAAGCGGTAGTGGCAGTAGGACTTTAGGATAGGAATAGGGGGATTTATATGGATATCGGTGGAGTAGGTTCCGTTTATGCGGATTACATGGCGAGTCAGGCGTCATCGGGGAAGGCAGACGCCCTTCAGGATAAGCTGACAAACAGCGCAACGACAGCGACGGAAGAAGAGCTGCTGGATGCATGTAAGGAGTTTGAGTCTTACTTTATGGAGCAGGTATTTAATTCCATGCTGGAGACAACAAAGGTATTTTCGGACGATGATGAGAACGGATATGCAACAAAAATGGTGGACTATTTTAAAGACTTTGCTGTTCAGGAGTTGTGCGATCAGGTGACATCCGGAAACGGTATAGGGATTGCCAATACCCTTTATGAACAGATGAAACGCAACTATGGCATTGGTGTAAATGTTATTTCTGCGGAGGACGTATAGTCAAGGTAAAAATACAGCCGAACCCGATTACGGGCTCGGCTTTTGTGCGTGATATGCAGAGATACATACGGGATACAAGGAAACGAGGAGGGCGCGCATGGATACACTAAAGGGCTTTGTGGAGCACATCATATATAAAAATCCGCAAAATGGCTACGGTGTGATTAACCTGACGGTAGGAGAGATGGAGATTACCTGCACAGGGATTTTTACGAACCTTGATGAAGGGGAGTGCATAGAAGCCAAAGGAGCCTATGTGGAGCATGCGGTTTACGGCAGGCAGTTTAAGACGGAGGCGTTTCGCGTTGTACCGCCGGAGGATGCCATAGCGGTGGAGCGCTATCTTGGTTCCGGCGCAATCAAGGGTGTCGGAGTTGCGCTTGCATCGCGGATTGTAAGACGGTTCGGAGATGATACTTTCCGGATTATTGAGGAGGAGCCGCACCGGCTTGCGGAAATCAAGGGAATCAGTGAGAAAAAGGCAAGGGAGATTGCAGAGCAGGTGGAGGAGAAAAAGGATATGCGTGAGGCGATGATTTTTCTCCAAAAATATGGAATTACAAACGCACTCGCCATTAAAATATATAAGCAGTATGGAATGGGATTATATAAGGTAATGCAGGAAAATCCCTACAAGCTTGCGGAAGATGTGTCGGGAATTGGTTTTCGTATTGCGGACGAAATTGCGACGAAAATCGGAATTCACATGGATTCGGATTACCGTATCCGAAGCGGTATGCTGTATACCCTTTTACAGGCAGGTGCAGAGGGGCATGTGTATCTGCCAAAAGAAATCCTGCTGGATAAGGCGGCAGAAATGCTTGGATTGACACAGGAACAGATTGCACTCCAGCTGGATAACCTTGCGATAGACAGAAAAGTCGTCATCAAAGAGAAGGATAACGTTCTTTGCATTTATAGCAATAGTGCGTACTATGCGGAATTGAACTGTGCGCGTATGCTGTTTGAGCTGCAAAGGGCATTCGGCGGCGCGGAAGACCAGCATGCAGACCGTTTGACAAAGGTGGAACGGGACAGGCTTGCCGGCCGGCTAAAGAAGTTAGAGGAAACGAACCGCATGGAGCTGGATGCGCTGCAGCGAAAAGCGGTTGTCAATGCGGTGGAAAACGGCATTTTTATCTTGTCGGGAGGCCCCGGAACAGGAAAGACAACGACCATTAATATGATTATCCGCTATTTTGAGGACGAGGGGCTTGATATTTTTCTGGCAGCTCCTACGGGGCGCGCGGCAAAGCGCATGACGGAGGCGACCGGTTTTGAGGCAAAGACCATACACCGTCTTTTGGAGTTAAATGGTGCGGTGTCCGGCGATGACATGTCGAACATCGACAGGGCGGGCGCGGCTGTGCATTTTGAGAAGAATGAGTTAAATCCGCTGGAGGCGGACGTCGTTATTATTGATGAGATGTCGATGGTGGACATTCATCTTTTTCAGTCACTGTTAAAGGCAATTGCGCCGGGGACAAGGCTCATTATGGTCGGGGACAGGAACCAGCTTCCGTCGGTGGGAGCAGGGCAGGTGTTGAAGGATTTGATGGAGAGCGGAAAGATTGCGTCAGTCGTGTTATCCAAGATTTTCCGTCAGGCAGGCGAGAGCGATATTGTCGTCAATGCGCATCGCATCAATGAAGGGAAAGAGATTTCGCTGGATAATAAGAGCATGGACTTTTTCTTTTTAGAGCGTGACAATGTTAATGTCATTTATAAGCACATGGTTTTGCTGATTACCGAAAAGCTGCCAAAATATGTCAAATCAGGCATGTATGATATTCAGGTGCTTACGCCCATGAGAAAAGGCGCTTTGGGAGTGGAAACGCTGAACGGGATTCTGCAGCAGTATTTAAATCCGCCTGCACCCGAAAAAGTCGAGATTCTTCATGGAGACCGCGTATTCCGGCTCGGCGACAAAGTAATGCAGATTAAAAATAATTACCAGCTTGAGTGGGAGGTTGTCAGCAAATACGGAATCGCAATTGACAGCGGACAAGGCGTATTTAACGGAGATGTGGGCATTATAAAAGAGATAAACGAAACTGCAAAAACTGTGGTGGTAGAGTACGATGATTTGAGACAGGTAACTTATCCGGTGACGGGGCTTGACGAAATTGAGCTTGCTTATGCGATTACAATACACAAATCGCAGGGAAGTGAGTATCCGGCTGTGATTATGCCGCTGCTGACTGGCCCAAAGATGCTTTTGAACAGAAATCTTTTGTATACAGGCGTCACAAGGGCGAAGAGCTGTGTAACGATACTCGGAAGCCGCGAGACGGTGAAGCAGATGATTGCAAATGAAAGTGAACAGAAACGATATACGGGATTAAAGGACAGAATATGCGAGATGTTTTTATTGGACGAGGATTGACGAAAATAGTCGATTTGCTGTTTCCGCTCCGGTGTCCGGTCTGTGACGGGATTGTGCCGGCAGGAGAGGGGAAGGTGTGCAGGGTATGCCGCAGGAAAATACGCTATGTATCTGAGCCGCGGTGCCAAAAGTGCGGCAGGCAGCTGAATGACGATACAAAGCCCTTTTGTACTGCGTGTGCGCAGACGCAGCATATATTTGACAGGGGAATTGCACTTTACGATTACCAGAGCATGAAAAAGAGCGTATACCGGTTTAAATATAAGAAGCGCTGCGAGTATGCCGCGTTTTATGCGGAGGAGATTTACCGTCATTTCAAAACCGAAATTTTGAACATGGGGGCAGATGCGATTATTCCGATTCCGCTGCACAAATCAAGATTAAAAAGCCGCGGCTACAATCAGGCGGAGCTGATTGCGGCACATTTATCAAGGCTTACGGGTATTCCGTTAGAAAAAAATTTGGTGAAAAGGGTAAGGAAAACAGTGCCTCAGAAGCAATTAGATGCACGTGCAAGGCAAAATAATTTGAAAAAGGCTTTTAATATTAAGCCAAATGTTGTAAAATTAAATAAAACTATCCTTATTGATGACATTTTTACGACGGGTAGTACGATTGACGCTGTGGCAAAGGAATTAAAGCGCCGCGGTGTGGAAACTGTTTATTTTATAACCCTGTGCATCGGAGAGGGCTTTTAGACAATAATGTAAATGGAGGGAAACGGAATGAACGTAAGAAATTGCAGAAAATGCGGGAAGCTTTTTAACCACGTTATGGGTATGCCGATTTGCCCGGCGTGCAAGGACGCGCTTGAGAAGTCCTTTCAGGAGGTAAAAAAATATATTAGGGAGAACCGCATGGCTGATATCATGGAGGTATCGGAGGCCTGTGAGGTTGAGGTCAGCCAGATCAAGCAGTGGATTCGGGAGGATCGCCTTGAGTTTACGGAAGATTCGCCTGTTAAGCTGCCCTGTGAGAATTGCGGCGCATTCATTCGGTCGGGGAAATACTGTGAAAAGTGTAAGCGTGAAATGACAAACAACCTTTCGAGTGTAATTGAGAAGCCGAAGAAGGTTATTGAGCAGCCCAAAAAGGCACAGCCTTCCGGAAATAAGATGCGTTTCCTTGACCGCGATATGTAGAATGTAAGGAAGAAATAAGATGTTAAATGAAGAAAGAATAAAACTGATGACCAAAATGGCATGCTATGAGCAAAATGAGGGGAGAAAAAACGTTTCCATTGGTGGATACTTCAGAGGAGATTATATTGCATTGCAGGTAATTAAGTCTCTGATGAGTGCGACCATTGCTTTCTGCATTCTGTTTGGTTTGTTCATCATGTATGATTTTGAGGTGTTTATGGGAGATCTCTACAAGATGGATTTGTTTGAGTTCGGAAAGTCGGTTATTATTGACTATCTGATTTTTGCGGCTGTTTACGGCATTATTTCATATGGTGTGTACACATACCGCTATGCGAGGGCAAGAAGAAGCCTGAAACTATATTACAATAACCTAAAGAGGCTTGCATATCTTTACGATAAGGAAGGTAAGCGCTGATTTTAGGGGTAGAGAGAGGATTATTATGACCGGCCTGTTGGTTTTTAGAGAACAGTTAAAGAAATTTTATAGTAAATATGAGGTTTATATCACACCTGCGAGCAAATTTTTGCTGGCATTGATTGCGTTGCTGGTGATAAACGGCTCAATAGGCTATATGAGCGAACTGAAAAGTTTTGCAGTGGTAATGGTGTTGTCACTGATGTGTTCATTTCTGCCCACCAATTTTATTATTATGGTAGCAGCGCTTGTGACGCTTGGGCATCTTTACAAATTTTCGATTGAGTGTGCGGTGGTGGCGCTTGCGGTATTTTTGCTTTTATTCATTTTGTATTTTCGATTTTCGCCTAAGGATACCCTCGTGGTTATTCTGACGCCGATTTGTTTTGCTTTAAAAATACCATATGTTATTCCGTTGGCAGTAGGTCTTGTGGGGACGCCTTTTTCGGTGGTGTCAGTGGCGAGCGGAATTATTGTATATTGGATGCTGAATTATATGAATGCCAGTGCATCTGTGCTCAGTACGTTTGAGGAGGACGGAGCGCTTGAAAAATTCCGTTATGTTATAGACGGACTTTTGGGAAATAGGGCAATGTTTGTAACAATTGTGGCTTTTGTGGTAACACTGTTGGTAGTGTACTTTATCAGGAGGCTGAGTGTTGATTACGCATGGACAATCGCAATTATTACAGGTGCGCTTTTAGATATTTTGATATTGCTGTTCGGCGATTTGATGTATAATACCAATCTTTCTATTATAGGATTGATTTTGGGAAACCTTGTCGCAGGGGCAGCAGCAAAGGCGCTTGAATTTTTTGTGTTTAATGTAGATTACTCAAGGACGGAACGCGTGCAGTTTGAGGATGATGAATATTATTATTATGTGAAGGCCGTTCCTAAGAATACAGTGGCTGCGCCGCAAAAGCGTGTGAAGACAATCAGAGTACCTGATAAGGCAGTCAAAGCGTCTGGCCAGAATTCCGGACGGCAAAAGAGGGATTGAGCAGAATGAACGTGAACATATTTTCGGAACGTTTAAGTTCATATTTTACATCATTATCTTTGCAGAGCTTAAGTATAAGATGGGAGGATATAGTGGAAATTATCATTATATCCTTTTTGCTGTATCATATTATGGCATGGGTAAAGCACACAAAGGTATGGGTGTTAATGAAGGGTATCATTATGATACTCGTATTCATCCTGTTTGCAATTTTGTTTGAGATGAACACGATTATATGGATTGTGGAAAATGTCTTGAGCATTGCGGTGATTGCGGTGATTGTCATATTGCAGCCGGAACTGCGGCGTGCTTTGGAGGAACTTGGAAGGAAGAGTTTTATTTCGGGTGTGATGCCGTTTGAAAAAGCGGCGGAAGAGCGTTTTTCGGATAAAACGGTAAATGATCTTGTGAAGGCAAGCTTTGAGATGGGCAAGGTAAAGACGGGTGCCCTGATGGTCATTGAGCAGAATGTGCTGCTGACGGAATATGAGAGAACAGGCATCGAAGTGGATGCGTTGATTTCAAGTCAGCTGATTATCAATATTTTTGAGCATAATACGCCGCTTCATGACGGCGCTGTAATTATTCGCGGAAACAGGATTGTGTCGGCAACCTGCTATCTGCCGCTTTCAGATAATATGGAAATCAGCAAGGAGCTTGGAACGAGGCACCGCGCAGGTGTGGGAATTTCAGAGGCGACAGATGCATTGACGATTATCGTGTCGGAGGAAACGGGAAATGTGAGCGTTACTTATGAGGGGCAGCTGTATCGAAACCTTGACGCCAACGGTCTCAAGGAGAAGCTTCGCATGATACAAAATAAGGAAACGGAGGAAAAGAAACGCAGGCTATGGAAAGGCAGGGCTAAAGATGAAAAGTAAAATTCGTAAACTCATTGCTCTGATTATAAACAATATCGGATTAAAAATTTTGGCAGTCATTGTGTCTTTGGGCTTGTGGTTTGTGGTGAATAATATTAATGATCCGTTGGAGAGTGTGCGGTTTAACAATATTCCCGTTGAAATTCTCAACGAGGACGAGATTACCAACAGTGGGAAGGTCTATGAGATTATTGATAATACAGGTACTGTAAATGTAGATGTCAGAGGAAAGCGCTCTGTGCTACGATATATAACAAAGGAGAATATCAGGGCGGTTGCGGACATGGAGGAGCTTACTTTCATGAATACCGTAGGAATCGAGATTTCAAGCACGAGGAATAATTCCGAGCTGGAATTTAAGACCAATATTGACAGCGTGAAGCTTTCGATTGAGGATATGAAGCGTATCCAGATGATTATCAATACGTCAACGAGCGGAGAGCCTGCCGAGGGCTATATTGTGGGAAGCGTTACGCCAAGCCAGAATATTGTGCGTCTTTCGGGGCCGGAGTCGCTGATTAATCAGATTGACCATATTGAGGCTGTAGCAAGCATTGACGGGTATTCTTCGGATATCAACACGAACGTTGAGTTAAAGCTGTATGATGCACAAGGAAGTGAAATCAAGAGCAATTCCGTTAAGCTGAATATTTCGACGGTCAATGTGGCGGTTACGATTCTTGCGACAAAAGAGGTTCCGCTTGAATATAATATTACTGATGAGCCGGCGCAGGGATACATTGCAAACGGCACGATTATGAGCGAACCGGAAACTGTTGTGATTGCGGGAAGAAAGTCTGTGCTTGATGCGGTAACAAAAGTTACGGTCTCCGATCCGGCGCTGAGCTTAGAAGGGAAAACAGATGATGTGACTTCCATGATTAATATTAAGAAATACCTGCCTGCCGGCACGCAGCTTGCAGACAGCAGCTTTAGCGGGAATGTAAATGTCAAGATTGAGATTGAACCAATTGTGACGAAAGAGTTACTGATACCGGCAAGGAATTTTGCGATAGGCTTTGTCAGCCACGAAAAGCCGGAAAATCTTGATGCGGTAATCGGCGAGTTTGCGAATCGGGATAATGCACAGCTTAGAGTAAGGATTGCGGGAACAAGAGAGGCGGTTGAGGCTGTTGATGAGGAAAGCGTTATCGGTGTGGTTGACATGGATAGCGTGTTTGACAGCCTTGAAATGGAAACGTGGGAGGCTGGAAGCTATACAGGAGAAGTTGTGTTTGACTTTAAACTTCCTGAGGATCTTGAGATAGAGACAGATACGTATGTGCTTACCATAGTGTTGAGCGAACGGGAAGAAGTGGACGAGGAAAGCGGCTCGGAGAAGGCGGGCAGTGAGAGTATTGAATAAAATACGGAAGAAAAAAGCTGAAAATTGAAATTTTCAATTGGCGGGTTTGTGCTTTATTGCACTGTGAAAAATTTCACATGGAACTTGCAGACTTTGAAAGGAGCATGATTATAAAATGGCAAGACTTTTTGGAACAGACGGAGTAAGAGGCGTAGCAAATGATGAACTGACACCGGCGCTTGCGATGCAGCTTGGTCAGGCGGGAGCATATGTGCTCTCAAAAGAGAAGGCACATAAGCCGACGATTATGGTGGGGTGTGATACACGCATATCGGGTGATATGCTTGCAAATGCGTTGATGGCAGGAGCATGTTCGGTTGGAGCAAATGTGGTGTACGTCGGGGTAATTCCGACGCCTGCAATTGCATATCTGACGAAGAAGTACAGGGTAGATGCAGGCGTAGTGATCTCTGCTTCACACAATCCTGTCGAGTTTAACGGCATAAAGTTTTTTGACGGTAACGGATTTAAACTTCCGGATGCGCTTGAAGATGAGATTGAGGAATTGATTCGGAGCGGGATGAAGGACGTTCAGTTTCCTACGGGACCGAGTGTAGGAAAGGTAAAGTATCGTACGGATGCCAAAGAGGAATATATCAATCATTCGGTGCAGGCAGTGCCTGTTAGTTTGAAGGGAATGAAAATTGTGGTTGACTGCGCGGAGGGCGCGTCATACTATACCTCTGTCGAAACGCTCAAGGAGCTTGGTGCGGAAGTTGTCGCAATTCACAATAATCCGGACGGCACAAATATCAATGCCAATTGCGGCTCGACGCATATGGGTGAGCTGCAGGCGCGCGTAGTTTATGAAAAGGCGAGTGTCGGACTGGCATTTGACGGAGACGCAGACAGACTGCTTGCGGTAGATGAGAACGGAAAGCGGGTGGACGGCGACGAGATTATGGCGATTGTCGGCAACCACATGAAATCAAAGGGACAGTTGAAGGATAATACGATTGTTGCTACGGTGATGAGTAATCTCGGTTTTTTCCTGATGGGAAAAGAGAATGGAATGAAAATAGAGCAGACAAAGGTTGGAGACCGGTATGTGCTGGAGCGTATGATTGAACTTGGTGCAAATCTTGGCGGAGAACAGTCAGGGCATATTATTTTTCTCGACGAAAATACAACAGGAGACGGTCTTTTGAGCGCACTTCATCTGCTTCAGGTAATGGTGGAAACAGGGAAACCGCTTTCGGAGCTGACATCTATTATGACGGTGCTGCCGCAGGCGCTTGTCGGTGCGCGGGTGCCAAATCATAAGAAGGACAGCTATATGGAGTATACCGAAATTGCAGAAGCAATACAGCGTGCGACTGAAAAGTTTGAAGGGAAGGGACGCGTGTTGATCAGACCTTCGGGAACGGAGCCGCTTGTCCGCGTTATGATAGAAGGTGAAGATCAGGCAATGATTGAAAAGGAAGCAAAGGAACTGGCAGAGTTGATACAAAATGTAATGCTTTGATGCTCTGAAATCCGGTAGGTACAGGCAGCGAATGATAGGAGGGATTTTATGGTAAGCCAAAAGGTAGTCATTAAAAATCCGACAGGCTTGCATCTGCGTCCGGCGGGAATCCTCTGTAAAGAGGCGATGCAGTTTAAGTCGATGGTAACCTTTAAATTCCGTAATAGTACAGCAAATGCGAAAAGTGTGCTTGGTGTGCTTGGAGCATGTGTAAAGAGCGGTGATGAAATCGAGATTTTTTGTGAGGGCGAGGACGAGGAAAAAGCCTTAGCGGCAGTGGTTAAGGTGATTGAAGACGGTCTTGGCGAGTAAGGGATAGCCCGAATGGAACGGTTCGGGCTATTTTTATAGAATAAAAACCTGAAAAACAGGGAAAGTAGGATTAGGAGGATCATCAATGAGAAAACTGATTGTGACAGGTGCAAACGGACAGCTTGGCAGGGCGATAAATCAGGTGTACAAAAACAGCAGTGAATATGAGTGCGTGAATACAGATGTAAACGATTTGGATATTACGAATATTGATGCAGTTTTGCAATATGTGGACGGGATAAAGCCATATGCGATTATTAATTGCGCGGCGCATACAAATGTAAACAGATGTGAAACAGATGTGGACAATGCTTATCGGATTAATGCGATAGGACCTAGAAATTTAAGTATTGCGGCAACGCGGGCAGGCGCAAAATTGATGCATGTTTCAACCGATTACGTATTTGACGGACATGCTTCTACTCCTTATACTGAGTTTGATACTCCTAACCCTGAGGCAGTCTACGGAAAGACAAAGCTTGCCGGTGAACAGTTTGTCAAGGAATTTGCAAAGGACTATTTTATTGTGCGTACGGCATGGCTATACGGCGACGGAAAGAATTTTGTTAAGACAATGCTTGGACTTTCCGAAACGCATGATAAGGTGACAGTAGTAGGGGACCAGTTTGGCTCACCGACCAGTGCGGACGAGCTTGCAAAGGCGATTGCATATTTGCTGCCGACCGATAACTACGGATTGTTTCATGGAACCTGTGAGGGAATCACAAACTGGGCAGATTTTACGCGTGAAATCTATCGTCTTGCCGGAAAGACGACGGAAGTCGTTACAGTGACGAGCGAAGAATATGAGAAAAATACAACGGGTGTTGTTGCGCCGAGACCTTTTTACTCGGTGTTGGATAATTATATGTTAAAACTGACGACAAATCATATGTTTGCAGATTGGGAAAAAGCCATTGCAGAATATATTCAGAACATGTAAAATATTGGTAATGGGATCAGGCTGAAAACAGCCTCAATAAGATAAAAAGAATTAGGAGGAAGGTTGAAAATTAAAATTTTCAACCGGCGAGTTTGTGCTTGGCAGCCCAAACTCGCAGACTGTGAAAGGAGCATGGTTATAAAAATGAATAATATTGCATTAATAACAGGAATAACTGGTCAGGACGGTTCTTATCTTGCGGAGTTTCTGCTTGAAAAAGGGTATGAGGTTCATGGGTTGATACGCCGTCACAGTATTTCGAACACGATGCGGATTGATCACTTAATCAATTCGGATTATTATAAGGTAAAATTTTTCTTGCATTTTGCGGATACAACGGATTCTTCTAATTTGATGCGGGTTGTGGCAGAGATCAGGCCTACGGAGGTTTACAATCTTGCGGCGCAGTCGCATGTCGGTGTATCGTTTGAAGTGCCGGAGTATACCGCAGACGCTACGGGTGTGAGCACTTTGAAACTGCTTGAGGCAATCCGCGTAAATGGCGGAAACTGCCGTTATTATCAGGCATCGACATCGGAATTGTTTGGCGGGCTTCCTGAGACTGCACCGCAGAGTGAGGCAACGCCGTTTTATCCAAAGAGCCCTTATGGCGTGGCAAAGCTTTATTCTTACTGGATTACCGTAAATTATAGAGAATCATACAATATATTTGCCTGCAACGGTATTTTGTTTAATCATGAGTCGCCAAGACGCGGTGAGAATTTTGTGACAAGAAAAATAACACTTGCTATTGCAAATATTGTTGCAGGAAAACAGGACAAACTCTCACTCGGAAACATGAATGCAAAGAGAGATTGGGGATTTGCCGGTGATTACGTGGAAGGTATGTGGCTGATGCTTCAGCAGAAAACACCGGGAGACTATGTGCTTGCCACAAATGAAACGCATACAGTCCGTCAGTTTGTTGAGGCTGCTTTTTCGGAGCTTGGCATTCATATTCGCTGGGAAGGCGAGGGTGTGAATGAGAAGGGCTATGATAATGAGACAGGAAAACTTCTGGTCGATGTGAATCCGGAGTTTTATCGTCCGGCAGAAGTAGAATTTTTGTGGGGGAATCCCACAAAGGCGGAGAAAGAACTTGGCTGGAAGAGAAGAGTTGACTTTAAGGGACTTGTCGCGATGATGATGGATGCTGATTTGAAGGAAATTGCAGGAATGTCATGTGAAGCATACCGGAATTCAAGACAAAAGTCTGAAAATTAAAATTTTCAGACTTTGAAAGGAGCATGGATATATGAATAAATCGGATAAGATCTATGTGGCAGGCCACAGAGGACTTGTAGGCTCTGCAATTGTAAGAAGCCTGAATGAAAATGGATATACGAATGTGATTGGCAGGACGCATAAGGAATTAAATCTCACAAACCAGCAGGAGGTTACGGACTTTTTTGAGGCACAGCAGCCGGATGTCGTGATTCTTGCAGCGGCTAAGGTGGGTGGAATTAATGCGAACAATACGACGCCGGCGGAATTTGCTTATGAGAATATGCAGATACAATGCAACGTGATTAAGTGCTGCCACGATTATCAGGTAAAGAAACTTTTGTTCCTGGGAAGTACCTGTATTTATCCTAAGATGGCGCCGCAGCCAATACCGGAGGACGCGCTGCTGACGGGACCGCTTGAGGAGACAAACGAGGCGTATGCAATTGCAAAGATTGCAGGACTTGAGATGTGCAAGTTTTATAAAAGGCAGTACGGTGACAATTTTATCAGCTGTATGCCGACAAATCTCTATGGACCGTATGACAACTATGATTTGCAGGAATCGCATGTAATGCCGGCGATGATTCGAAAGTTTCATGACGCAATGGTAAATGGTGATCCGAGCGTGGAGCTCTGGGGGACAGGAACTCCGCTTCGGGAATTTTTATATGTTGATGATATGGCTGATGCGTGTGTCTTTCTTCTTGAGAATTATGACGGCGAACAGCATGTCAATATTGGTACGGGAAAGGAAGTGACAATAAAGGAGCTTGCAGAAACTGTAAAACGTGTAGTGGGGTATCAGGGCGAAATTGTTTGGAACAGCGCGATGCCCGACGGGACACCGAGAAAGTTGACGGATGTTACAAAACTTCATAATTTAGGTTGGACACATAAGATTGAGCTGGAAGAAGGCGTACAGCTCGCATATGGTTGGTTTAAGGAGAATGTTCAGGCAGCTAGATTGTAGTAACCGAATGTTTCAGGAAGGTGAGGTTGACGGGAATGAAAGAAGGCCCGAGATTGAGAGCACTTAAAAGGACTACATATTTGTTGCTTTGTGCAGGATTTCAACCAAGACAGATAGGATACCGATATCTGCGGGAAGCAGTGTGGATTTCCTTTAAAGAACCTGAAATGATTCAATCGGTAACAAAGCGCCTATACCCTGAGGTAGCGAAGCGCTTTGGGACTACAAACAAGCAGGTGGAACGAGCCATCAGAAATGCCATCGAAACGGCGTGGACGAAAGGGAATCGTGATACGCTTGTGCTGATATTTGGAGAACTGTTTGTTGACAGAAGTGTCAAACCGACAAACTCTGAGATAATTAAGATATTGGCGGACAATATCTTTTAACGGGAGGACAGTTGATTGGAAGCGTATTCTAAAATTTTGAGTATTATTGTTCCATGTTATAATGAGGAAGACAGTGTACCCCTGTTTTACAAGGAGGCAGTAAAGCAGGAGGCTTTCTTTCATGAAAAGGGCGTGGATCTTGAATTTATATTTGTGAATGACGGTTCGAAAGACGGTACGGTTGCGGCAGTGAAATCGCTGCATGAGGAGGACGGGCGGGTTCATCTTGTGTCGTTTTCCAGAAACTTTGGGAAAGAGGCTGCAATTATTGCAGGGTTGGAGAAGGCAAAAGGTGATTTTACAGTATTGATGGACGCTGATTTGCAGGACCCGCCTGCGATTCTTCCCGAAATGTATGGATATATTGAGGAAGGATACGATTCGGTTGCAACAAGGCGTGTGAATCGGAAAGGGGAACCGCCGATTCGTTCCTTTTTTGCGAGACGCTTTTACGGACTGATGAGAAAGATTTCAAAGACGGAAATTGTGGACGGCGCAAGAGATTACCGGCTTATGACACGTCAGGTAACAGATGCTATTTTATCGATGAAGGAATACAACCGTTTTTCAAAGGGAATCTTTGGATGGGTTGGATACAACACAAAGTGGCTTGAATATGAAAATGTGCAGAGAGTGGCAGGAGAGACAAAATGGTCTTTTTGGAAATTGTTTTTGTATTCGCTTGACGGCATTATGGCGTTTTCCACAGCGCCGCTTTCCATTGCGTCATTTTTCGGAATCCTGTTCTGCGTAATGGCGTTTGTGTTTATGGTGTTTATTTTTATCAAGGCGATGCTTTATGGAGATCCGGTAGCGGGCTGGCCGTCTATGATGTGCATTATCTCGTTGATTGGCGGTGTGCAGCTGCTTTGTATCGGTATTATGGGGCAATATATGAGCAAGATGTATATGGAGGTCAAGGACAGGCCAAAATATCTTGTTAAGGACGAGTTTTAATGAGGAATTTTGAAGATGACAGGCTGGTAAGTATTGTGGTTCCTGTATATAATGCAGGACGCTTTATCGGGGAAACCATACAATACGTAAAGGCTCAGACCTATGAAAACTGGGAATTGATTTTGGTGGACGACTGTTCTAAAGATAACAGCTGTAGTATTATTGAGAGCAGGATTCGGGAAGAGAAGCAGCAGGGGAGAGACAACCGGATCCGCCTCGTTCGGCAGGAGACAAACAGTGGCGCTGCAAAGTGTAGAAACAAAGGCGTTTCATGTGCGCGGGGAAGATATCTTTGCTTTTTAGATGCAGACGACATCTGGGAGAGTGAAAAACTCGCGCATCAGTTGGCATTTATTGCCGGAGATAAGGGATTTGTGTTTACAGGCTACGAATTTGCGGACGAAAACGGCGACGGACTTGGAAAAATCGTACATGTGCCGTCTGAAATTACTTATAAAGAGGCGCTGAAAAACACAACGATTTTTACTTCGACGGTGATGATTGACAGGAAGGTTATTGATGACAACGATATGATGATGCCATGTATTGCGAGTGAGGATACGGCGACATGGTGGAATCTTTTAAAGAAATATGGCAGAGGCTATGGGCTTGACGAGTGCCTTGTGCGATACAGAAGGAGTACGGGAACGCTTTCGGCAAACAAGCTTACGGCAATTCAAAGAATCTGGAATTTGTATCGAAAGCATGAGCGGCTTTCGATTGTAAAAAGCCTGTATTGTATGATATTTTGGGCAGTTCGGGCGGTTTTGAGACGGGCATAGATGGAGGATACTGGTGGGACGTATAGAAGCGGTAAAACGGACGATTATTTTGCAGATGGCTTTAATCGGGCTTGTATTTCAGACGGCGCTGTATATTTATGTGTGGCAGAAAGTCTATAATGATATCATGCAGAGCGGTATGTGGAGAAGCTTTTACCGAAAGGGTTTTTGGCTTTTGGCGGTAGTTTATTTTTTACTGCTTCTTTTTTTCACAGCTACATATGGAGGGCTGCGTATTGGCTATTTGAAGCCGATGGACGTATTTTTTTCTCAGGTGATTTCCCTAATCTGTACCAACATTGTGTCTTATTTTCAGATATCATTATTGTCACTCAAGCTTGTGACGGCATATCCGTTGATTTTGATGATGTTGGGACAGTTTGTGGTGGCCGGTGTGTGGACCTTTATCAGCCACAGGCTATACAAACAGTTTTTTCCGCCGAAACAATTGCTGTTTATAAGCGGCGAGCGCCCTGTTGAAGGGATTCTGAAAAAGTTTGAGACAAGAAAAGACAAATATCATATTTTAAAATGTATTTATGAGAATGAAGGGCAAAGGGCGATTGAAAAAGAAATTTTGAGCGGTTATGACGGCGTCGTGCTTTGGGACATGAATACAGCGCTTCGCAATAAGCTTTTGAAGTTTTGTTATAGCAGAGGCGTGAGGGTGTATATTATGCCCAAAATTCCGGATATTATGGTACAGGGAGCAGATCAGCTTCATCTTTTCGATACGCCGATACTGCTTGTGCGGGATTATGCGATGACGGTGGAGCAGCGTCTGGTAAAACGCATGATTGATATTGTGTGTGCGCTGATTCTTGTGGTGGTTACATCACCTTTTATGATTCTTACAGCGATTGCAATTAAGGTTTATGACAGCGGTCCGGTGCTGTACAAGCAGGTGCGCTGTACGCGCGATATGCGCCAGTTTCAGATTTTAAAATTCCGCAGTATGCGCAGCGACGCGGAGAAGGACGGTGTGGCAAGGCTTGCAGCCAAGAATGACAACCGTATTACGCCGGTCGGGCGGTTTATCAGAAAGGTACGCATTGACGAGCTGCCCCAGTTGTTTAATATTTTAAAGGGGGATATGTCCTTTATCGGCCCAAGACCGGAACGTCCGGAGATTATCCGGCAGTATCAGGAGGACATGCCGGAGTTTACGTTCCGGACAAAGGTGAAGTCGGGACTTGCAGGGTATGCGCAGGTATACGGAAAGTATAATACAACGCCGTATGATAAGCTGAAACTTGATTTGTTCTATATTGAAAATTACAGTGTCTGGCTTGATTTGAAGCTGATGCTTTTGACGATTAAGGTTTTATTCCAGACGGACAGTACAGAGGGCGTGGAAGAAAACCAGACGACTGCAATGCAGGGCGTTGCAAATCAGATTAAGGATGAGGAAGGATGATTATACGACAGGGAATTGACAGCAAGGCATTGCTTGTGACATTGATTCGAAAATTACCGCAGATTTTGCTGATAGCGCTGGCTGGTGCCATTTTGGGCAGCGGTCTTCGCTGTGTGTTTGTTCTTTATCGGTCAGGACGCGCGATGTTTGTGGCCAAGACAGAATACTATATTGATTTTGCGGACGGAAGACTTGAGGCGAAGGACTATTATAATGATTTTACATGGAATGATGTGATTGCCAACGATCCTATTCTTGGGCGTATGATGAATGAACTGGGAGAGGGGTACGACAGGGCAGTGGTGAAGCAGATGATGAATGCGGATATTTTGTCGGACGTGCGTTATCTTACGATTACCATAAAGGGAACGGACGCAGCACAGGTATCTGTCATAAGCGCCGCATTTGAAAACGCAATTACGCAGTTTGGCAAAAGCATGGACGAATTTGATGCGATTTATAAGGTTGAGGATAATGGCATTGAACGGGAGCAGCCTGTTTGGTTTGTTTGGAGGGCGGCTTGGGCAGGAGCTGTGGTATTTGCAGGAATTGCGGTGTTTTTGATAGTGCTTGCTTTTATGGTAGGGGATCGTTTTTATACAAAAACGGATCTTATGAAATATTTGGAGCTTCCGGTATTAGGTTTGCTTTATGGAAGTGGAAACAGGAAATCCGGTTGGCAGGAGTGCCGTCTGACAGACGAATTAAAGAAGCTTTTGGAGAATCATAAAAGAATTTATCTTTTAGATGCCGCAGACGGACAAGACGCCGCACTTTTTTTGGAACAGATTCAAAAGCTTGGTGCAGATGTGGATTGTAATGCAATGCTGCCCTGCGAGCAGTACGATACAGGAAAGAATGCGGTACTTTTGGTGATTGTGCCTTTTGGAAAGATATACAGAGAAAAAATAACAGATGAAATTAATTATGCGATGATGCATGGAGGAACGATAGCGGGGGCGGTTCTTACAGAGTGCGACAAACTTTGGATTGGCATGTATTACGGAAAGGACGTGAAAACGTGAAACTGCAGGTGCTGGTATCGACTGTCGGTGAAGATGTGACCGCGTTGGCAGAACGCATGAATTTGGAGAGCGATGCGATTATCATTAACCAGACAGACTATTTTGATTATCATGAATACAGGCATAAAAATAAGAAAATACAGTGTTTTGAGCTTATGGAGCGCGGCGTCGGATTGAGCCGCAATAACGCTCTGTTGCGGGCTGAGGGCGATATTGTACTTTTTGCAGATGAGGATATCGTGTACGACGAGGGGTATGAGAAAAAGGTTTTAGATGCCTTTGAGAAATACCCCGAGGCGGACTTCTTGCTGTTTAACATGCGGGTCGGCGAATCGCGGGCGACGTATTATACGACGAAGTGTCATCGCGTACACATATGGAATGCTGGCCGGTATCCGACTTATTCATTTGCGATAAGACGTGAAAAACTTCACGCGGCGAACGTGACGTTTTCCCTTTTATTTGGAGGCGGTGCAAAATACAGTAACGGTGAGGACAGTCTTTTTCTGAAAGATTGTTTAAAATACGGGTTAAAAGTATACGCAGTGCCGATTGAGCTTGGCGCGGAGCGGGAGCGGGAATCGACATGGTTTAAGGGCTATACGGACAAATTTTTTATAGACAGAGGTGTGCTTTATCATTTTTTATATGGTGTTTTGGCATATCCGATGGCGGTGCGCTTTATTGCAGCGCATGGAAAAGTGATGTGTGAAAAAATTCCAAGGAAAAACGCACTTGCGCTTATGAAAAAAGGAATTCGGTCGGTGGAGGGGCTTTAGGTATGGGTAGAGCAGTCTCCGTTCTGTTTTATACAGTTTTAGCTTTTATCACATGCGTTATGGCAGCAAATGTGAAACCTGCCGTCGCAGAAACAGACGCATATTATGATAGAAGAGATGCCATAAACCGCGTGTATATTGCAGGAATTTTCTTCTTGCTTTTTCTGGTGTCGTCGCTTCGGTTTGGTATAGGAAACGACTATACACAGTATACGCTTACGGCGCACGAGGCATATGTGGGCGGGTATGTGGTTACGGAAGCCGGCTTTAATTTCTTAGTGCGCGTGATTTATACCTTGTTTCATGGCGAATACTATGAGATCGTTTTTGCCTTATTTGCGGCTGTTACCCTGTTTCTTTTTTTGCGGGGATTTTATAGGGACAGTGCGGACTTTTCGCAGAGCTTTTTTCTGTTTATGACACTGGGGTTTTACTTTCAGACATTTAATACCATGCGGTATTATTTGGCGCTTTCCGTGGCATTTTGCTCAATGCGGTATGTGTTGGAGAAGGATTATATCCGGTTTTGCTTTTTTATTTTATGCGCCGCGCTGTTTCATAAATCGGTGCTTTTGGTGCTTCCTGTGTATTGGATTGCCACGTTTGCATGGAATCGGTGGTTTTATGTGCTTGGGATTGCTGTGAGTGCGGTGTGCTTTGCAGGGCGGAGTCTCCTGTTAAAGCTGGCGCTGATGCTTTATCCTTCTTATCGGAATACGATTTATCTTGAGGGCGGTATGAGCTTTACAAGCGTGCTGCGTATATTTGCGGTACTTGTCCTGTATCTGTGGTTTATCCGCTATATGGGCAGCGGTTTTCAGGAACATGCGGATTACCGAAAAATCAGGTTTTATGGACAGTTGAACTTCCTTGCGTTTCTTGCAGCAACTTTTTTCTCCTTTTTACCGGTGGTGACAAGGATTGTATATTATCTTAGTGTATCGCAGCTTTTGATGATACCGCTTATGATTCGGAATATAGCAGATGAAGGCGTGAAAATGAAGCTGAAGCTTGCGGTGATGGTGGTGGGGATTTTGTATTTTGCGCTCTTTGTGCTGAGTGCACATCAGGCAGGTGTGGGACTTTTGCCGTATCGTACATGGTTGTTTGAGGAACGATATCTTTATAAATAAAAGTTGATAAGAAAGGCATGGTTACCGGAATGAAGTTTAGCATTATCATTGTGTGTCTGAATGCGGGGGAGCGTCTTAGTGCGACCGTAGACAGCGTGCTTGGGCAAAGCTATGAAAATTATGAGATTGTTTTAAAGGATGGCGGCTCAACAGACGGTTCTGTGGAGAAGATTACCGAAACAGTGCATGATGAACGGCTTAATATCTGCCAAAAGAAGGACCGCGGTATTTACGATGCCATGAATCAGGCAATAGAGCTTGCATGTGGAGACTATCTTATTTTTATGAATGCAGGTGACAGCTTTTATGACAAAGAGGTACTTGATAAAATAGCACATGTGATTTTAAATAAGACCGACAAGCCCGGTATTATCTATGGAAATCTTTATCACAAAGGTCTTTCGACAGTGATTTATGCACCGCCGGCGATAAATGATTTTACATGTTACCGGAATGTGCCCTGCCACCAGACCTGTTTTTACAGTCGGGAGATGTTCGCAGAGCGGGCTTATAATCCTGCGTATAATGTCCGCGCGGATTATGAGCATTTTCTGTGGTGCTTTTACGAAAAAAAGGCGGATATCTGTTATGCGCCTGTGACAGTTGCGGCGTATGAGGGAGGCGGATATTCGGAGACGAAGGAAAATAAGAGGCGTTCCGCCAGACAGCACAGGGAGATTACCGTAAAGTATATGGGCAGAAAAAAGGCAGGGAAATACAGGTGGATTATGCTGCTGAGCCTTGCACCGCTTCGTACTGCGGTTGCAAATAACAAATATCTGTCAGCAGGATACAATCAATTAAAGACTTTATTCTATAAAAGGAAAGGAGACAAGATTATTAAGAATGGAGGATAAAAGATGAGAGTACTATGGTTGTGCAATATCATGCTCCCGTTCATAGCAAAAAGCCTCGGGCAGAAGATTGTTGTCAAGGAGGGCTGGCTTTCGGGCTTGGTAAATAAGCTGATTTTGAACCAAAAACGAAATAACATAACACTTGCTATTTGTTTTCCTGCTTCCGATGATTTGAATATGATCAAGACGGACCAGTCGCTTTTTGTGAAAGATAAGGCAGATGGCGTTGATTATTACATTTTTCGGGAAGACACAGTACATCCTGAAAATTACGATGCGGGAATGGAAAAGAGCTTAGGAGCTGTGTTAGATGACTTTAAACCGGATGTGCTTCATATATTCGGGACAGAATTTCCGCACACGCTTGCCTGTGTGAAGGCATTTCATAATCCGCAGCGTACATTGATTGGAATACAGGGGCTTTGCAGTGCAATTGCCGATGTGTATATGGCGGATTTGCCGATGGCGGCACAGAAGAAAAAGACGGTTCGCGATCTGCTCAAAAGGGACGGATTGTTCGAGCAGCAGGCAAAGTTTAAAAAACGCGGAGAATATGAAAAGGAAGCGCTGTCTTTGGTTGGCCATGTCACAGGGAGGACAGACTTTGACAGGGAGATGACAAAAAAACTTGCGCCGCAGGCGACGTATCATTTTATGAACGAGACGCTTCGGAACGAGTTTTATACGAATACATGGAATATTGATAAAATTGAACATTATTCTCTTTTTCTCAGTCAGGGTAATTATCCGATTAAGGGATTGCATTATGTGCTTGATGTACTGCCGGAAATCATTGAGGAGTATGAAAATACAATGGTTTACGTGGCAGGAGATGTGATTACGGCCAATGGAAGTCTGCGGGATAAAATCCGGTTGTCCGGTTATGGAAAGTATTTGTTGTATCAGATTAAAAAGAATAAGCTGGAGGAGCATGTGAAATTTGTGGGACGGCTTCATTCAGACAGAATGTGTGCCAGATTTTTAAAAACACATGTTTTCTTATGTCCGTCGGCAATTGAGAATTCGCCTAACTCTGTTGGGGAGGCGATGCTTTTGGGCGTTCCTGTCGTGTCTGCAGATGTGGGCGGCGTGCATAACCTTCTGACTAACAAAAAGGACGGACTGCTGTATCCGAAGGATAAGCCCAAGCGCTTAAAAGACGCGATTTTGCAGATCTTTGAGGACGATAAGCTTGCAATGTATTTTTCGGCAAATGCGCGGGCGCATGCAATGCAGACGCATGATCCGGACACCAATTATAACAGGCTGTTGGAGATTTATAATGAAATTAACAATTGTGTCTAATTATATCAATCATCATCAAATTCCGATGGCAAACGAGCTGCATCAGAGACTTGGAGACGATTTTGCGTTTATACAGACTGCTCCTATGGAGGAGGATCGGGTAAAGATGGGCTGGGGAAGCGAGATTCAAAACATTCCCTATCTGAAGCTTTATTATGAGGCACAGCAATCCTGTGCGGATTTGATTCTGGAAAGTGACATTGTCGTTTTTGGCGGCGTGGAGGACGAAAGTTATATTAAGCCGAGGCTGAACGCGGGCAAGATTGTCATTCGCGCAAGCGAGCGCCTTTATCGTGAGGGACAGTGGAAGTCGATTTCTCCAAGAGGAAGAAAAAAGAAGTATGAGGATCACACGCAGTATGCCGATGCACCAGTGTATCTTTTGTGTCATGGCGCATATGTGGCATCAGATTTTGAGCTTGTTCGTGCCTACCCGGATAAAAAGTTTGTGTGGGGATATTTTCCGGCGGTGAATACGTATGATTTAGACAACCTGTTTTTCCGGAAGCAGCATGTGGACGGTGCCGGAAAAACACAAGTTCGCCTTTTGTGGGCAGGACGTTTTTTGCAGTTAAAGCATCCGGAATATGCCATAGCGGCTGCGCGGTTTTTGAAAAGACAGGGTATTTCTTTTCATCTTGATATGGTGGGAGGCGGCGTGCTTGAGGAGCGGTTAAAGTGCATGACAAAACGTTATCTGCTGGAAAATGAAGTGACCTTTCATGGCTTTGCAACGCCGCAGCGTGTAAGGAAATATATGGAAGAGGCGGATATTTTTTTGTTCACCAGCAATTATTTGGAGGGCTGGGGCGCCGTTTTAAATGAGGCAATGAACAGTGCATGCGCAGTGGTGGCAGGGCATGGCATCGGAGCTGTGCCGTTTCTGTTAAAGCATGGTGAGAATGGGCTTGTATACAAAACAGGGCATTTTAAAGAATTTCAGGCACATGTTTACAGGCTGGTTCAGGATGAAAAACTTCGGAAACAGCTGGGGACAAATGCCTATCATACAATGATAAAAGCGTGGAATCCGAAAGAGGCGGCTGACAGACTTTATCGTTTTAGCGAAGGTCTTTTAAGGGGAGAGGTAATTTCGGAGCGCAGCGGACCGCTTAGCGCGGCGCCGGTTATTCGACCCAGAGAGGGCTATCTCTATACACATAAACAGTTTCATGCAGAAAGCAGCAGGTGAAATAATTATGAAGAAATCAAAAAGCCGGATTTATATCTGCCATACTTTTTATCATGTGTATGTATCCATTTTAAAAGAAATGAAGGTGTTCAGGGAGACAACGCCTGATAAATATCAAAGAGCCGATATTGCATTGAGTGCAATTTCAACGGATTTTGAGGACTTGGGGGATCGGCTTAAAAGTACAGGTATTTTCGGTGAAATTTTTGCACTTGATGAAAAACGTGAGGATTTTTTCCCGGAGCTTGCAAAGTATCGCGCAAATTACGGTAATGTCGTGAAACATTTGGTAAATCGTATGATTTTTACCAAAAAACTTGCCAGACGGGAAATTCCGTATATGAAAATGATTGACTTTAAGGCATATGAAGATATTTATGTATTCTGTGACAGCGATCCGATTGGGTATTACCTGAATTATAAGCATATTTATTATCATGCGGTGGAGGACGGGCTTGACTGTCTGAAAAATCTGGATGATGCATATGTGGCAAATAGTTCCCATTTTAAATTCAAGACGTGGCTCTCACGCAGAAACGTTATCTTCGTTATGAACGGCTGGGGGAAATACTGTCTTGATATGGAAATTAATGACCGGAGCGTTGTGCCGACAGATTGCCCCCGGTTTGTGGAAGTTCCGAGAAAACCGTTGGAGGCGGCGCTCACGGCAGAGCAGAAAAAGCTGGTGATACAGGCTTTTATTGAAGATGCAGATGCGCTTATGGAGCAGTTAAAACCGTCTTTCGAGGGCGAAGAATTTGCCTGTTTTCTTACAGAGCCGCATCCTGTGGACGAGGAGGCGCGCAAGAGGGTTTGTCTGGACGTTCTTGAGAAATATTGTAAAGGGTATCGGATATTGATAAAACCGCATCCGCGGGATATGATAGATTATGCAGAGCTTTGCCCTGAGGCAGTGGTGCTTCGAGGGCGTTTTCCGGTGGAGGTTCTGAATTTTTTTGAAGGACTTAAAATTAAGCGCGCTGTGTCGATTGTCACAACAGCGATGAACAGTATGGATTTTGTGGAGGAGAAGTTAAATCTTGGCGCGTCTTTTTGGGATACGTACGAGGACCCTAAAAAGCATGCCTATAATAAAAAAGCAGGACTTACGATGGCAAACAGGTAGAGAGCAGGCTGCTGGTGATATGGAGGAGCGCGGATGCTGAAAATTTTAAAAAAGATAAATATTTTAATGGACAAAAAACAGAAAGGGCAGATGGCGCGTCTGCTTGTGATGATGATTATATCGGCAGGGCTTGAGACAGGGGCTGTCATGATGGTCATGGCAGTGGTGCAGCTGATTATCAATCCGGTTGTGTTAGAGCAGGGAGAAACTTACCAAAAAATATGTGATTTGCTTCATCTGCAGAACACAGTGCAGTTTTCCGTACTTGCTATTTTGTTTTTGATAAGCCTTTATGCTGCAAAAAATATCTTTGCTTTTTTTCTGCAGAGAAATCTTTACCGATTTGTGTACAGCAATCAGTTTCGGACTGCGGCGAATCTTATGAAAAACTTTGTAAGGCGTGAGTACGAATATTATCTGAATGCAGAAACGTCAGTCATTCAAAGAAGCATTACCGCAGATGTGAGTAATATGTATGCGCTGCTCCTGTCAGTGCTGCAGATTGCATCGGAAGCAATTGTGGCTGCCTTTCTTGTCGTGGCGCTTGCAATTGAGGACCCTGTGATGACAGTGGTGATTGCAGTGCTTTTGCTTGTGACGCTTATGGTGATCAAAAATATTATCAAGCCGATTATGAATCGTACCGGAAAAGAAAACCAGGATTACGGTGCGTCCATGTTTGCGTGGATTTCACAGACCGTTCAGGGCATTAAGGAGATTAAAGTTGCAGGACGGGAGCAGTATTTTGTCGGGGAATACTGTAAGGTCGGCGAGGGTTATGTCAAGGCGATGGAACGGTTCAGCCTTTTTAATAATACGCCGAAGCTTTTGATAGAGACAGTGTGTCTTGCAGGGCTTTTGGGCTATATTATGGTACTGATTTTGATTGGCGCCGATGTATCGTCAATGGTGTCGCTCTTTGCGGCTTTTGGCATTGCTGCAATGCGTCTTTTGCCGGCTGCGAGCCGCATTAATAACCAAATGACTAGCATGGCATTTAATGAGCCGTTTTTCTTTAACGTAAGCGATAATTTAATCGAGGAAACGGACGAAGCGCACACAGACATTTCATATGCAGTGGTGGCAAAGGAAAAGCTTCCTGTTACAAGAGAAGTAAAACTTTCGGGCATCACTTACCATTATCCGAATTCGGACAAGCTGATTTTTGACAATGCCACAGTCAGCTTTCCGATTGGCAAATCAATTGGCATCAAAGGTGCAAGCGGTGCAGGAAAGACGACGATTATTGATATATTGCTGGGACTTTTAAAGCTGCAAAGCGGAAGGGTGCTTGCAGATGATGTGGATATTCAGGAGCATTACAGGGAGTGGCTGGCAAATGTTGGGTACATTCCGCAAATGATTTTTCTGCTGGACGCGGATATCCGGAAAAATGTCGCATTTGGTGTGCCGGAAGAGGAGATTGACGACGAAAAGCTTTGGTATGCCTTGCAGGAGGCACAGCTTGACGCGTTTGTAAAGACGCTTCCTGAGGGGGTGAACACAGGAATCGGTGAGCGCGGTATCCGGCTTTCGGGCGGGCAGCGGCAGCGAATCGGGATTGCGCGGGCGCTTTACAATGATCCGGAGGTCCTGATTTTGGACGAGGCGACCTCAGCGCTGGACAATGAAACAGAGGCGGCGATTATGGAATCCATTAACAGGCTGCATGGTAAAAAAACGCTTGTTATCATTGCGCACAGGCTGCAGACGATTGAGAAGTGTGATATGGTATTTGTGGTGGAGAACGGAAAGATTGTGCTGGAGAGACAGGGGGATTGAGAGAGATGAAGCTTAGTATCGTAGTACCAGTCTACAATATGGCAGGAGGCAATAAGCTCCGGTTCTGTCTTGATTCGCTTGTGAACCAGACAGTATCAGATTATGAGATCATAGCGGTAGATGATGCATCTACAGATGATTCGCTTGCGATACTGCAGGAATATGAGTCAAATTATCCCTGGAAATTTAAAGTGATACAGTCCTTTGAGAACATAAAGCAGGGCGGTGCAAGGAATAAGGGAATTGAAGCGGCAAGAGGAACATGGATTGGTTTTGTGGATTCCGATGACTGGATTGCGCCCGAAATGTATGAGAAGCTGATTACTAAGGCGGAACAAACAGGGGCAGATGTGGCAGGCTGTGATTATTGTATGACGGATACACAAAGCATGAAGGTCGGGAAACTGATGCCAAACAATACAATGGATCAAACAGGGATTTTGGACCACGAGAAGTACAAGCTTCTTGTCAGGAATCCGGGGAGCATGGTTATCAAGGTGTATTTGAAGGAGGTAATTGACACGCATCATCTTCGGTTTCCGGAGAAAACCTTTTATGAAGATAACTGTGCATCACCAATCTGGATGCTTCATTTTTCGCATTTTGAGAGGGTGGAGGAGCCATTGTACTATTATTATCAACATGATATGTCGACCGTACATGCAATCAGCATGGAAAAGTGCGAGGCAAGGCTTCTGATGGGAAAGCGGCTGATAGAGGAGGCGCGCAGATGCGGTTTTTATAAACCGTACAGGCAGGAATTTGAATATGCGTTTTCGAAGCTGTATTATATGAATACACTGTTTACGTACATGCTTGGCATGAAGCGGCCAAGACTCGATTTTCTGCGGTTAATAGCGGACGGCATGAAGCAGGAATTTCCTGATTTTCAAGATAATGTCTATTATCAGGGAGCGTTTGACGAGGAACAGAAAAAGCTTGCGGCAATGCATATGAAGTCACCGCTTCGGTTTTTCATCTATTTTCGCTTGTTAAATTTTTATCGCAATCATATACGAAAGAAATAAGAAGGGACAGAGGAGAGAGGAATGCAGTTTACTTCTTTTGAATTTATCGTTTTTTTTCCTGTCGTTGTGCTGGTATTTTATATAATGCCTAAAAAGTTCAGACAGCTCTGGCTTTTGATAGCGAGTTATTACTTTTATATGGGCTGGAATGTAAAATATGCATTTTTGATTTTAACTTCTACTGTCGCTACATATGCGTGTGCTATTTGGATTGGGTATATAGGCGATGACCGTAAGAAGGGACGCAGGCTGATTCTGATAGCAGGTCTTGTGGTCAATCTTGGAATTCTTGTGTTTTATAAATATTTTTATTTCCTGCATGATACGGCTGCTGCTGTGCTTTCTGCGTTTGGAATAACTATGGAGGCTCCAAAATTTGACATTTTGCTTCCGGTTGGGATATCGTTTTATACGTTTCAAGCATTGGGATATATGATTGACGTCTATCGGGGAACAGTAAAGGCTGAAAAAAATTTTATCCGGTATGCATTGTTTGTATCGTTTTTTCCGCAGCTTGTTGCGGGGCCAATTGAGAGAAGCGGTCATTTATTAGGACAGATTGATGCGATATCGCATAAGAAATCTTGGGATTTTGATAAAGTCACAAGAGGGCTGCTTATGATGCTGTGGGGATTTTTTATGAAAATGGTCATAGCAGACAGGGCGGCAGTGCTTGTGGAGCAGGTTTTTGATAAGTATTATCTGTATAATGGCCTTGCGCTTATGCTGGCAAGTGCGTTGTTTGCCATACAAATTTACTGTGATTTTGCAAGCTATTCCGTTATTGCACTTGGTGCGGCAAAGGTTTTGGGGATTGAACTTACCGTTAATTTTGAGGCGCCGTTTTTTGCAAGAAGCATCAGTGAGTTGTGGAGACGCTGGCATGTATCGCTCAGTTCATGGTTTCGGGATTATTTGTATATACCGCTTGGAGGAAACAAATGTTCGAAAGTGAGAAAATATTTTAATACAATGGTAACGTTTACTGTGAGCGGACTTTGGCATGGAGCCGGTTGGAATTATATAGCGTGGGGGGCAATACAGGGAGTCTATATTATAATAGGCGATTTGTTTCAGCCGCTTAAGACAAAGCTTCAAAATCTTTTTCAGGTTCGCGTCAAAACGTTTGGGTATCAGCTTTTACAAGGATTGTGTACCTTCTTTCTTTTCATGTTGTCACTCGTGTTTTTTCGGGCAGATACGATAAAAGATGCAACTTATTATCTATACAGGCTGGTTACGGCATTTGATATATGGTCACTGTTTGACGGCACCATTTATCACTTGGGACTGGAAAGAAACGAAATGGGTGTTCTGTGGCTTGGACTGCTGATTTTGCTGATTGTAGATGCGTATTATGTCCGGAAAAAGGCGTTGTTTGACGTGCTTGTAAAAGAACAAACGCTTGTGGTGCAGTATATGCTCGTAGCGGTATTGCTTGTTATGATTATTGTGTTTGGTGTGTATGGCGAGGGATATGATGCGGCACAGTTCATCTATTTCCAATTTTAGCGGAGGATTTGGTGGTGAGAAAAATAAATTGTTCGAGAGCTGCTGCGGTGGTGTTCTTTTTCCTGTTTATCGGTTTCGTGCTTGGCATTACAGGGAAAATCGTGCGTGCAAAATTCACCGGAGATTCCACGACGATTGTAGACGGGTTTTACGCGGAGAAGAAAAACGATATTGATGTGATTGTGATTGGAAGCAGCAACAGCTTTTGTACGGTTAATCCGCTTGTACTTTATGAGGAATACGGCATTGCGGCATACGATTTTGGCAGCTCGTCGCAGCCGATGAATATTTCGGAACTTTATCTTAAAGAAGCATTAAAAAGGCAGAGTCCAAAGGTTGTGGCGCTTGAGATTAATATGATGGTGGGAGACAGCATCAATAGCATAAATGAGGCGGGACTTCGATGGGGATACACAGACATTCCGCTTTCCGTTGACAAGCTGCAATGCATCTACCAGTCGGTGGGGGAGGTGAATGCAGAGTATTTCTCTTACGTATTTCCGGTGTTTCGTTATCATAACCGCTGGAAAGAGCTAAGTAAAATGGATTACACATATTTTTATCAGGATAAGACAAACTATACAAAGGGATATTTGGAAACGCAGTCGGTGACAGAACAGGCAGTCAGGTTAAATGATTATGATAATGAAGGCGAAGCGTGGATCGGGGACGCGAATATTGTCTGTCTTGACGAGATGGTGCAGTTGTGCAGAAAAAACAATGTGGAGCTGCTGCTTTTTAAATCGCCCAAAGAAAACTGGCACGGCTATGAAACGCAGGCAATCAAAAAGCTGGCCAAGGAGCGTGGGCTGCGGTTTGTAGATTATAACGAGCTTTATCATAACGGAGAGCTTGAACTGGATACAACGGCTGATTTTCGAGATGGAGATCACCTCAATGACTTTGGCGCAAAAAAGGTTACAGACCATTTGGGCGCATACTTGAAAGCGAATTATGAGCTGCCTGACCGGAGAGAGGATTCTGTGTTAAATTCATGGGATCAGGCGTGCGATTATAAGCGTAGAAGCGGCTGGCAGGATTATATGGCGGCGACGAAGGCGCAGGAGTGCTTTCAACAATTGCTTGACGATGACAATTTAGTAATTATTGTTACGGGAACCAAATCGGAAAAGGGCGGGAAAGCTAAGGTACAGCAGTGGGTGTATCAGAATGGTAAAATGGCATTGAATGTGGAGTGGGAAGACAATGGAATCAGGCATATGAGGATTGGTGAGAGTGAGCTTGTGCTGACAAAACTTGGCGGTGTCTATCAGGTGTTGATTGATGGCGAGGATCGGTTTTGTGCAGGGAGCAGGTGGAATATTATCGTTTATGATAAGGTTGTGAAAGATGTCACTGCGAATCTTGTGTTTGATGAGTAGTTATTTTGACAGATATTTTGACGTTTATGGAAAGATATGGTAATATGAATTTAATTATGCAGATGGAGGAACATGTATGTTATTGGATGACAAGACAATCTTGATCACAGGTGGTACGGGCTCATTCGGTCATTGCTTTACGAAGTATGTGCTTGAGCATTACAATCCTAAGAAGATTATTATCTATTCGAGGGACGAGTTTAAGCAGTGGATGATGGCGAATGCGTTTGCAGAGTACAAGGACAAGCTGCGCTTTTTCATAGGCGATGTACGGGATTATGAGCGTATGAAGCGCGCTTTTGAGGGCGTTGATTATGTGATTCATGCGGCGGCGTTAAAACAGGTGCCTGCATGCGAGTACAATCCGAACGAGGCGATTAAGACAAATGTAAACGGTGCACAGAACGTTATTGATGCGGCGCTCAATATGGGGATTAAAAAAGTAGTTGCGCTTTCTACGGATAAGGCGGTTAACCCTGTGAATTTATATGGCGGCACAAAGCTTGTGTCGGATAAGCTGTTTATTGCTGCAAACGCGTACTGCGGAAACAAGGATTTGAATTTTTCCATTGTGCGGTACGGAAATGTGGCAGGCAGCCGCGGCTCTGTGATTCCGTTTTTTCAGCAGTTGATTGACGAGGGCGCAAAGGAATTGCCGATTACGGATTATCGCATGACACGCTTTTGGATTAGTCTGACAGAGGGCGTCGAGCTTGTGATTAAGGCGCTTGAGGAGGCGAAGGGCGGAGAAACGTTTATCAGCAGAATTCCGTCGTTTAAGGTGACAGACCTTGCAGAGGCGATGGCACCCGGCATTAAGACGATAGAAACAGGAATCCGTCCGGGGGAAAAACTGCATGAGGTGATGGTGACATCGGAGGATTCGATGACGACATACGAGTATGACAAGCACTTTATTATCTATCCGCAGATGTTCTGGCAGGAGTCAAAGCGTCCGAATCCGAGCGGGAAGAAGGTTGAAGAGGGATTTTATTATTCGTCAGGCAACAATACGCAGTGGCTTACGGTGGAGCAGATTCGGGAGCTTTTAAAGACAGACCTTCATGATTAGGGGGGGAAAATTATGGAAAAACCGGCGATAGAGGGCGGTGCTCCCGTCAGGGAAACGAAATTGTTTTATGGACATCAGTTTATTGATGAGGCGGACGTAAAAGCGGTGTCGGAAGTGCTTGTGAGCGACTGTCTCACATGCGGTCCGAAGATTACGGAGCTTGAGCAAAGACTCTGTGCGCTTACAGGAGCAAAATATGCCGTGATGTGCAGTAACGGTACGGCTGCGCTTCACATTGCTGCGCTTGCGGCAGGCGTGGGAGAAGGCGATGAGCTGATTACGACACCCATTACGTTTGCGGCGTCGGCAAACTGTGCGCTTTATTGCGGTGCAAAGCCTGTGTTTGCAGATATTAATCCGAGAACATACAATATTAGTCCCAAATGTGTTGCAGAACAGATTACGGACAGAACAAAGGCGGTAGTGGCGGTTGACTACACTGGTCAAGCTGTGGAGCTTGCGCCTTTACTGGGACTGTGTCATGAAAAAGGCATTGTTTTGATTGAGGACGGTGCGCATTCTATTGGTACAAAATACAAAGGAATGCCTGTAGGCAGTATTGCGGATATGACAACCTTTAGCTTTCACCCTGTAAAGACCATAACAGGCGGTGAGGGCGGAGCGGTGCTTACGAATCGGGAGGATTTATACCAAAAGCTCTTGTTGTACCGTTCTCACGGGATAACAAAGGAAGCATGTTTTTATCAGAATGAAAGTCATGGCGCATGGTATCATGAACAGATTGATTTGGGATATAATTACCGTATTACAGACATTCAGTGTGCTTTGATTTTAAGCCAGCTGAATAAGCTTGAACGCTTTGCGAAACGGCGCAGGGAGATTGTGACGCGATACAATGAGGCATTTCGGAAGATGCCGGAGCTTTTTGTGCAGGAAGAAATTGAGGAATCGGATACGGTAAGGCATCTGTATATTCTGCGCATTGTGCCGGAACGGCTAAAGATTGACCGAAAGGGCTTTTTTGAGGCGCTTGCGGCGGAGAATATTGCCTGCAATGTGCATTATATCCCTGTTTACTGGCACCCGTATTACGAAAAGCTTGGTTATAAAAAGGGACTTTGCCCGAATGCGGAAAAGCTTTATAATGAGATTTTAAGTCTGCCGCTTTACTATTCGCTTACGGACAGCGATGTGGAGGATGTGATTGCGGCGGTAGGAAAAATTGTAGCATATTACAAAAAATAGGAAGTACAAGGGCGGTGAAAGACAGCCCTTGTACTTTTGGAATTATTGGAACGATTGCAATATTGGAGGTTTACCGATGAAAAGTGTCGCAATTATCACAGCAAGGGGAGGAAGTAAACGAATCCCCCGAAAGAATATAAAGCTGTTTTTGGGGAAACCCATATTGGAGTACAGTATTGAGGCGGCGCTTGCAGCCGGCCTGTTTCATGAGGTTATGGTTTCTACGGACGACGAGGAGATTGCAAATGTGGCGAAAAAGGCTGGAGCAAAGGTCCCGTTTTTGCGCAGCGAAAAGACTGCGAACGATTTTGCGACGACTGCGGACGTGGTGGACGAGGTGCTGAATGCGTACGAGGAGCGGGGAGTGCAGTTTGACAGGGCGTGTTGTATGTACCCGACGGCGCCGTTTGTGACGGCAAAGGCAATTCGGACGGCAATGCTGCGTTTGGACGAGGCGCAGGCGGACTGTGTTATTCCCGTTGTGAAGTTTTCGTTTCCGCCGCAGCGTGGCGTGGTCATTGCGGAGGGAAGGATTGTGCCGAAGTGGAAAGAATGCATGAACATGCGTTCGCAAGATTTGGAACCGCTATACCATGACTGCGGTCAGTTTTACTGCCTGAATGTCGAAAGCTTTCGGAAGCAGAAAGCGATTTGGATGGAGAAGGCGGTGCCTTTTGTGCAGGACGAGATGACGGTGCAGGATATTGATACGCCTGAGGATTGGGAAATTGCGGAAATGAAGTATCGGTTATTGTATGGGGACAAAGGAACACAGCGGTGAAAACGGGCTTTTAGGATTTGGGAAAGGATAGGACTACAGGTATGGGAACGACAATCAACATTAACGGAAGAACGGTTGGGGACGGCGCTCCGGTATATATGATTGCGGAAATGTCGGCAAATCATGCAGGGAGTATCGAGCGTGCCCTTGAGATGATTCATGTGGCAAAGGAGGCGGGAGCGGACTGTGTGAAGATTCAGACCTACACGCCGGACACGATGACGATTGACTGTCATAATGAATATTTTAATATTGCAAAGGGCACTTGGGAAGGCGAGAATTTGTATTCCCTGTATCAGAAGGCCTATACTCCTTGGGAGTGGCAGGACAAGCTGCGCGATGAGGCCAAAAAAGTGGGGATTGATTTTCTTTCTACGCCGTTTGACAACACCTCGGTGGATTTTTTGGAGGAGCTTGGACTTGGATTTTATAAGGTAGCGTCCTTTGAACTTGTGGATCTTCCGTTGTTGGAGTATATTGCGTCAAAGAACAAGCCTATTATTATGTCAACCGGAATGGCGACGCTTACGGAGATTGAGGAGGCAGTCAATGCAATTTATGCCACAGGAAACAGACAGCTTGCGCTGATGAAGTGTTCGAGTGCGTATCCGGCAAAGAGCGAGGAGATGAATCTGCGGACAATCCGTGATTTGAAAAAACGGTTTGATATCCCAATCGGGCTTTCCGACCATTCGATGGGAAGCTTTAGCGCGACAACAGCGGTTGCGATGGGGGCAAATATCATTGAAAAGCATTTTTGCATCAGCCGCGCGATTAAAAATCCCGATTCGTCGTTTTCGATGGAGCCCGATGAGTTTCGGGAAATGGTAGAACGGGTGCGTGAGGTTGAGAAGGCGATGGGAACGGTGACATATGGCGTGTCGAAGCAGGAGGAATCAAATGCGTGTTTTCGGCGTTCGCTGTTTGTGGTAGAGGATATCAAAGCAGGCGAAAAGCTTACTGCCGAAAATATCAGGAGCATTCGTCCGGCTTACGGGTTGAAGCCAAAGCATTATAAGGAAGTGCTTGGAAAGACGGCGAAGCATGATTTGAAGCGCGGAACACCGTTGTCGTTTGCGGATATTGAGCAGGGAGATTGAAAAATGGCGTCAGGAATTTGCAGGTTATGGAAAGCGTGGGGGTTGATATGTGCTTAGCTTTAAAAAAGGTCAAACCGGCAGACGTTGATTTGTTATTTCAATGGGCAAATGATTCCGAGGTGCGCAGAAATGCCTTCCATACGGAGCCGATTCTTTATGAAAATCATGTGAAGTGGTTTGCAAACATGCTGGCAGATGCGTCTGTATATCAATATATTTTGTATCAGGAGGAAACGCCAATAGGGCAGATTCGGCTGAATATTGAGGGCGGTGAGGCAATAATTGATTACAGTATTTCTGCAAACTATCGGGGAAAGGGTTATGGAAACAAGCTGTTGCAGTTGTTGAAGCAGCAGATTGCAGCAGATAAAATACCAGATGTTATTAAATTGACGGGACAGGTGAAATATGAGAATCCTGCGTCGGCGCGGGTGTTTGAAAAATGTGGTTTTACCAAAAGAGAAATGACGGACTGCATACAGTATGAGTTTTGTCTGTGATTTGCGAATTGGCTGAAAGGAGCGAGGGCGTGAGAATTATTATTGCAACTGTGAAATCGTGGAATATTGAGCGTGCGAAGGCATTGCAGAAACAGTACGCGGGCGTGCATGACATTGTGGTTTATACATCAAAAGAAGAATTTACCCTTGAGAATGTGCGTGATTTTAATCCGAATTATATTTTCATGCCGCATTGGTCTTATTTGGTATCCGATGAGATTACGGACAACTGGGCGTGCGTCGTGTTTCATATGACGGATTTACCGTATGGGCGCGGCGGCAGTCCGCTGCAAAATCTGATTGTGCGCGGCCATAAGGAAACGAAAATATCGGCGATTCAGGTGACAAAGAAGCTTGATGGCGGACCTGTGTATATGAAGCGGCCGCTGTCGCTTGCAGGAAGTGCGCAGGAAATTTTTGTGCGCTGCGCCGATATTGTTTTTCAGGAAATGATTCCGTTGCTTTTGTCGGAAAAGATGACGCCAAAGCCTCAGGAGGGCGAACCGGTTGTGTTTAAGCGGAGAAAACCGGAGGAAGGGCAAATCACATCGGATATGGAGCTGGATAAAATCTATGATTATATCAGAATGCTGGATGCGGAGGGATACCCGAGGGCATATATGGAGTTTGGCGGTTACAGGCTGGAGTTTGAAAATGCGGGACTTTCGGCAGACGGACAGGAGCTTTCGGCGAGAGTGGTATTTAGAAAGGGAACGGAGGCGTAAATGAAAACAGTACTTGTAGTGGCAGCACATCCGGATGATGAGATTCTTGGCGTTGGCGCGACGGCGGCAAGACATGCCGCAGGAGGAGATGCGGTATATGCCATGATTTTGGGGGAAGGACAGACTTCGCGCGGCACACATCGGGAGGATATTGGCAGGGAAACCGTAGCAGAACTGCATAAAAATACCTTGGAGAGCGCCAAGGCGATCGGATTTCGTGAAGTCTTTTTTGCGGATTTTCCCGACAACCGTTTTGATGAGGTTGATTTGTTGGATATTGTAAAAGCAGTGGAGGAGAAAATACGGGAGTTAAAGCCGCAGATTGTGTATACACATTACAGCGGTGATTTAAATGTTGACCACCAATATACCGCGCGTGCGGTTCTTACGGCGACAAGACCGATTGGCGATTACTGTGTCAATGAAATTTATGCGTTTGAAACGCTTTCTTCCTCGGAATGGAATTTTGACTACGCGTTACAGGCGGCGTTTTGCCCGAATGTGTTTGTGGATATTACGGATTATTATGCGCAGAAGGAAGCGGCGATGAAATGTTATGTGTCGGAGCTTTGCGAATTTCCGCACCCGAGAAGTCTTACGGGAATGGACGTGCTTTCCAAAACGCGGGGCATGGCGGCCGGGATGCAGCGCGCGGAGGCGTTTATGCTGATTCGAAAGACGGTAAAATAAATTGGCAGGCTGTGAAAGGAGGACGGCAATATGTTATACATTCGTGCGGACGGCAACACGCAGATTGGAATGGGGCACGTGATGCGCTGTCTTTCGATTGCGGAGGCGGCTGCCGCTTTAGGGGAAAGCCATAAGCCTGTGTTCCTTGTGGCGGATGAGGGCTGCCGCAGTATGATAACAGAGCGTGGATTTCGAGTGATTGTACTGCATACGGATTATAAGGACATGATGTCAGAACTTTCGCAGCTTGCAAAAATTCTGGACAAAGAGCAGGATATCCTGCTTGTAGACAGTTATCAGGCGGATACGGTATATTTTGAGGCGGTTTCAAAGCTTGCAGTTACAGTATGCCTTGAGGATATGGGAGAACCTTATCCTGTGGACTTGTTAATTAATTACAATCTTTATGCGCCGAAATTGAAGGAAAATTATCAGATTCGCAAAAAAAAGCTCAACACCCTTCTCGGGGCGGACTATATGCCGCTTCGGAGTGTGTTTCAAACGGATATTGATTATTGTGTAAAAGATAAAGTAACAGATGTTATGATAACGACAGGCGGCAGTGATCCCTATTTTGCGGCGGGGGCGTTTGCGGAGGCGTTTCTTGCGGCGGAGAGTGGATTTTACTTATACAGCGGTAAGACAAAGCAGATTACATGGCATATTGTGAGCGGACCGTTTAATACGTTTGCGGATCAATTAAAGGAAACGTATGGGCAACGTGATAACGTAGTGATTCATGAGGGGCTAAAAGATTTGAAGGCACTTATGAAACAGTGTGATGTGGTACTTACCGCGACAGGAAGTACGGTTTATGAAGTCAGTGCGCTTGGCGTGCCGATGATTGCGTTTTATTTTGCGGAGAACCAAAGACAGGGAGCAAAAGCGCTGGCAGAGCTTACAGATATTGTGAATGCGGGCTGCTTTGGCGATGACAGGGAAAGTGTAATCAGCAAGGCAGTAGAGGCGCTGAAAAAGTGTGTTGATGATAAAAGCTACCGCGGGCTGCTGCACAGGCAGGAGCGTCGGTTAATTGACGGAAAAGGCGCAGGGAGAATTGCAAACGAAATTTTCAGGCTAAGAGAGATACGGAATTGAGGCTGGTAAAGCAGATCTGTTCATTTAGCAAATATTGCGCAAAGACCTGCAAATATAAAGCGCATAGTTTCAATGTTAAAAATTCACTGGAGTCAGACTGCGCAGGGAGGTTATTATGGCAGAAAAAAAAGGCAGGCAATTAAATTACGAGCTGCTGCGCATCTTGGCGATGCTTATGGTTGTGTGTCTTCATTATCTGAGCAAGGGCGGATTTTTGGGAGATGCCGCAAGAGCTTCCATCAGCGCAGCAGGCTATGCGGCATGGCTGCTTGAGGCATTCTGTCTTGTTGCGGTGAATGTCTATGTACTGATTAGCGGATATTTTGGCGCAGGAACGAAAACAAAAGATGTGTTAAGACGCCCGCTGAATATTTGGAAACAGGTGATATTTTATTCAGCGGTAATCGGTGCGATTGCCATTATTACCGGAATCCAACAGTTTGACATTTATCAGATTTTCACATACATTTTCCCGACCGTAACCGAGCACTACTGGTTTGCCACCTCTTACATTATTCTCTGCTTTTTTATGCCATTTTTGGACAGGGGCGTAGAAACGCTTGACAAGAAGAACTTTCAGAAGCTTTTGTGTGCATTTTTGCTCGTATTTTGTCTTGCAAAGACCGTGATACCGATGCAGCTTGCGTGGGATCAATATGGGTATGACGCGTTTTGGTTTGTGACGATTTACCTGACGGGCGCATATATCAGGCATTATGGCGTCCCGCTTCTGAATCGCAGGATAAAAGCATTCATGCTTTATGCGGGCAGTGCGCTTCTTACGTTCGCGTCTTTTCTTGCGCTTCGGCAGGTTTATTTTATGACGGGAAGCTTTGGGGAGTTTATCCATTATGCTTATACGTACAATCACCTGCTCTGCTATCTTGGTGCAATAGGGCTTTTTATGGCATTTGACGAGCGTTTTGACAAAAAAGCGGACGGCAAAGGCAGCCTGCCGGAGCGCATCAGAAAACCAATAGAGCTTGTGTCGGGGGCGACCTTTGGGGTATATTTAATCCATGAGCATATCAATATCCGGTATTTGTGGGTGGAGTGGTTTAGCTGTAAAGATTGGATTGATGCATCCCTTGCCGGATTTTTGGGACATATGATTGTTACGGTATTTACCGTTTATTGTACGTGTACGTTGATCGAAATTGTCCGAAAAAGAGTGGTTGCAACGGTAAGAAAGAAGCTGCGATAATAAATTTTGTCTACACGGCTGGATTCGTTTTGTAAATAGAGTGCAGAGATATTGTGAAAAAGTTTACAATTAAATTTGCAGGAGGTTCAGGAATGAGGATTGATAATGGGAAAAGCGCTAAATGAAAGAAACAGAAAATACGGATTAAAATATTTGCTGGCGGCAGTTTTGTTTCTGTATCCGCTGCGTCATGCATTTACGGGGGCGGACCTTATGGACGCAGGATATGCGCTTGGAAACTACCGCTTTTTTGACGTGCTGAATCCGATGTGGAAGCTTGCCACATACCTTGCAAACGTTGCAGGTCTTGTGCTGTCCGCTCTTCCGTGGGGCGATACGTGGGCAGGGATGAATATTTATTGCGGACTGCTGATTGGTACTGTGGCGGCGGTGGTATTTTTGTACATGTGCAAGCTTTATGAGGAAAAACTGAGAGCAGGCATGTTTCTTTTTTTTCTTGCAGAGTTTACTGCGCTTTCGCTTTGTTGGGCGCCGAATGTGATTTTGTATCATTATCTCGGTTATTTGCTGATGACAATCGCGGTGCTGGTGCTTTATAAGGCAATTATGGAGGACAATAAAAAAGGGTATATAACAGCCGGAGAAATTTTCGGGTTGTGTATCGCTGTCAGAATGCCGAATGTTACATATATGGCATTCATTCTTCCGCTGTGGTATTTTAGCATAATGAAAAAAGAGAAATTTGGGAAATTGTGCAGCAGAACGCTTTACTGTGTGGGCGGATACGCGGTAGGTATGATTGCGCCGCTTGGATACATTTGCATGAAATACGGAATATCCGCTTATCTTGGAATGATTACTTCGCTCTTTGAAGTCACGGAAACGGCGACGGACTATAAACCGACCTCTATGATAAGTGCGATGTTTGGAGATTATATTCGATATAGTGCATGGCTCGGAATTTTTGTGGGATATGGTATTTTAGGAGTGATTGCACTTAAAATAACAGGCGCAATTATTACCAAAAAGAAGCTTCTTAACATACTATCAATAATCATGAAATCGCTGTATCTTTTGGGTATGGCTATCCTCATACGATTTTGTTACGGCAGAGGGATGTTTGATTTTGACTATTCTGCGTTTTTCAGTATGTATAAATGGGTGACGGTGTACCTTTTGCTTGTAATGACTGCCTGTGTGTGGACGCTATTTTCCTCAAAAATGCAGGAAGACAGTAAGCTGTGGGCAGTATTTTTGCTCGTAATCATATGGATTACGCCGCTTGGCAGCAACAACGGACTTTACCCGATTATCAATAACCTGTTTCTTGTCGCGCCTGTGTCGATATACCTGTTTGCACAATGCCTTGGCACAGTAAAGGCGGACACGAAATTCAGGGCGGACAAGCGTTTTGTGATTGTCAGTGTGTGTGTACTGATACTGCTTTGCACAATGGCACAAAGCATTCTGTTTGGGTACCGCTTTGTTTTTCACGATGCAGAAGCCGTTGGTGAAAAGGAAACACTGGCAGAGCTTAAATGCAGCGCAGCAGCTTGCGGGATAAAAACAACTGCCGAGAAAAAGCAGGCAATTGAAGGTCTTGACAGCTTTCTTTATGACAGCGGATTAAATAAAAAACAGGTGATATTATATGGCGATATTCCGGCTTTTGCCTATATTTTGGACATGGAGCCCGCCATTTACACGACATGGGCGGACTTGGATTCCAACAGGCTCAGCCTGCTTGAGCAGGATTTGGATACGCTGCATCAAAGCGGCAAAACGCCGGTAGTCCTTTTAGGGAAAGAAGCGTTAGATATAAGGGCACAACAGGGAAAAACAGATTCAAAGCTTGATGCCATCCATGCATTTATGAAAGCGTCAGGCTATGTAATGGTGTATGAGAACAATCTGTTTGCGGTATATCATGTAGTTGTATCATAGATATGCGAAAAAATGCAAAATAAAGAATATTTCCTTATATGCAACAATGTTCTATACCATGAAAGCAACTGCTCTTGCTGTTTTCCAAAAAGATATGAAAACAGTAAAGGCAGTTGCAGCTCTTACAACAGGAAGTATGTACCTGTCTAATGTATTTCTTCAATGACACACTGGTGTTCCTTTTTGTCAGTGTTATGATTGATTCCGACAAGAAGAATTGCAGTTTTAAATTTTCTGTCCTTAAGTGCAGGATATGCTTCCCTGACATCATTGATAATAGCATCGTTAAACTGTGCAATATCATCCTCGTAACGGCTTCTGTCAAGAGGGATTTCATTCAGACACAGATTAATCACATTATATTGATTCAAATGAACCATATAAGATGCACTTTCCCTAATTTTAGCGTTTTCAAACAAAGCCTTAGCATCATATGCCCCCAGCATATTCAGAACAGATGTTTTCCCGAAACGGCGCGGTTTCGGGATGCAGACATATTTCGTATTCGTTCGAATGCGCTTGCTGATGTATGTAATCATAGCGGATTTATCAACAAAAAATTCGCTGTTTACCAGCTCCTGATATAAAATCAGCGCCGATTTCGTATTTAAACATACAGCCATAGAAATCTCCATGCCGCCCTTGGCGGCTCAAATAGGAATGAAAGCCTTCCTATATTTGCGAAAAAGCATCTTGTTTCGATTGTATATAGTATATCGTTATATCCATTCTCTCACAAGTGAAAAATTGCTATAAATATTCCTGATAATTCCGGCACAGCTGTAGACATTAATCCTTATCCAAGCTCCTCAATTACGCACTGATGTTCTTTTTCTTTGGTGTCGTAGTTGATGCCGACAGCGAGGATTCGCGTGACATTTTCCTTTCTTAATTTTTCGCAGTAATCCTTGTCTTTAATTTGTGCAATCGCATCCTCGGGCGTTTTATCTGCCTTGAGTTCCAGTATTATTCCAGGCAGATTTATCCGCCTTGGATAAAAGATAAAATCCACAAATCCCTTGCCTGCATGAAACTTAGAAGTTCTTGGCGTTTCGTCCATTGGCGAAACGTCTTTAGAACTTCCTTTCATGCTTTCCTCGCGTTCCATTCTGTATTTGTTCCTTGCGAAAAGATACGCAAGCGTCACCACACAGGAAAGGCTGTACTCATCGTTGTATTTTAATACAGGAAGCTCACTGTTGTGGATATTGTGAAGATACGATGCCACAACATCCCCGTTCTTCGCCCATGTAGCGTCAAGCACATCACTCGAATTCCTGACAAGCTCCGCAACGTAGCCGAAATCGTCATCTTTTAATGCCTTTTGAAACTCCAGCATAAGTTCCTTATTGGGAATGCGAAGTTCCCCATCGTGGTAAGACAACAAACCATAAATAATCATAGCGGCATAAATGCTTTCTCTGTTTTGAGGCTGTCCCTGTCCGGCAGAATATTCTTCATCAATATCAATTCTGACCGGCGTATCATTGACCATCTTAACAACATCATCACGCACTTCGCCAATATTATATTTCAGGAAAAACAAAACCTCATCCATTCTGCCTGTCCTCGTCCAGTAGCTTTGGCAGGCTTCGTCTTCCAATGCGCACACCACAGACCTTGGATTATATAACCGCGCCCCATCCTTTGTCTGATACCCGTTATACCAATCCCGAATCTCCTCCATTGACAGAGCCGTCTGCCTTTCACAAAGCATTTCAACCTCCTCCTCGGTAAAACCAAAATACTTTTCAAAAGACGGATCTTTTAACATCGTATATTCTTTAAACATATTCAGCGCAGAACCTGTGCTATATTTTTTGATCGGAAGTACGCCCGTCATATAAACAAGCGCAACGTAGGGCTTATCTTTCAGCAGATTTCTCAAAAACTCCAGGAAATCACTGTGATGCTCCGGATACAGCTCATGGCTGAAAATATAGTCCCATTCATCAATAATGAAAATAAATTCATCCTGTGTGGCAGTCAGTAATTCGGATACTTTACGGAACTTCCGGTCTTTCAACTCGGGATAAGCTTCTTTTATATCATCTATAATGGACTCTTTTATCAAATTGATATAGTCCTCATACGCGGTGCCCGCGTCAGGCAGGTCATTTAGACACAGGTTAATAATATTATATTGATTCAAATGTGCCATGTAAGTATTGCTTTTGTTAATTTTCAACCCGTCAAACAATGCTTTGGAATCATATGCCCTGCAATAGTATGCGCCGAGCATATTGAGCACGGATGTCTTTCCAAAGCGGCGCGGTTTCGTGACGCAGATGTATTTTGTGTTTGTCCGTATCCGTTTGCTGATTTTTGCGATGATATCGGATTTGTCAACAAAAAATTCGCTGTTGAGCAGTTCCTTGTATAGAATCAATGCAGATTCCGTATTCAAACATACAGCCATAGAAATCTCTGTCCTGTTTCTGAAAAGTATTTTAGTCCGGTTATATACAGTATACCGTCATTTCCATTCTGCCACAAGTGAAAAATTAGGGCTATTATCAGGCAATTTGACTTGTAATGGAAAAGGAAATTCACAAGATGTCCTGATTTTCAAATCCTCCCAATATTTACCTTGCAAAATACCCGTATAATGTGTAATATTAAGAATAGAAAAGATTGGTAAAAATAACTAAAATATGGGAAGGAGAGCCACATGATAAACTTTAACGTCCCTCCGTTTACGGGAAGGGAAATCGAATACATCAAACAAGCCGTGGAAAACCAAAAAATATGTGGTGACGGTCCTTTCACACAGAAATGCAATGAATGGATTGAGGAAAAGACAGGCACTGCAAAATGTCTTCTTACAACCTCCTGCACACATGCGACGGAGCTTGCCGCACTTCTTGCGGACATTAAGGAAGGCGACGAAGTCATTATGCCTGCATATACCTTTGTATCAACCGCAGACGCGTTTGTGCTGCGCGGTGCAACGGCAGTGTTTGTCGACATCAGACCGGATACCATGAACATTGACGAAAATCTCATAGAGGCAGCAATCACCTCCAAAACAAGGGCAATCGCACCGGTTCACTATGCGGGCGTTTCCTGCGAAATGGACAAAATCATGGCGCTTGCCGAAAAATATAACCTGTTTGTCATTGAGGATGCTGCACAGTGCATTATGGCGACATATAAAGGAAAAGCGCTTGGCACCATCGGCGATTTCGGCTGCTTTTCCTTCCATGAAACAAAAAATCTGAGCATGGGTGAGGGCGGTGCAATTTTAATCAGGGACGAAAAGTATATCAACGAAGCCGAGATTATCCGCGAAAAGGGCACCAACCGCTCCCAATATTACCGCGGACAAGTGGACAAGTACCGCTGGATGAATTACGGTTCGTCCTACCTGCCAAGCGACATGAACGCGGCATATTTGTGGGCGCAGTTAGAGCTTGCGGAGGAGATTACAAAAGCAAGGCTTGCGCGCTGGGAGCAGTACAATACACTGCTGCAGCCTTTAAAAGAACGGGGGCTTTTGGAATTGCCGACGATTCCCGAAGGCTGCGTACACAATGGGCATATGTACTACGCAAAGGCACGCGACTTAGAGGAGCGGACAAAGCTGCTCGCATTTTTAAGGGAAAACGAAATATATAGCGTATTTCACTACGTTCCGCTGCATACTGCTCCGGCGGGGATAAGGTTTGGCAGGTTTGCGGGAAGAGATGTATACACAACAAAGGAGAGCGAACGGCTTTTTAGACTTCCGATGTTTTATACATTAAAGGAGTCTGAGGTTGATTATATTGTTAGCAAGGTGAAGGAGTTCTATCACGTATGACGGATAGCCGCACAGACAGGAAAGCAGGCAGTGTGTGTGTTCTGACCGCGATTCTGATCGTGTTCACCCTTCTGCTTGTAGCGTTTCCTGCGATTGTATTTGACTTTTATTATGATTTGAATGATGATACCCTGATTAAGGATATCGTTTCGGGCGCTTACACAGGCACGCCGAGCGGTTACAGCGTACAGCTTTTGTACCCGCTTGCATGGCTGATTGCCCTGCTGTACAAAGTTGTACCAAATGTAGCATGGTATGGCTTGTTTTTGTGCGTCTGCCAGTTTGGTGCGATAGTGCTCATTGCAGTCCGTCTCACCGCGATTTTTAAGACCGCAAAAGGACGTATTATGGCGCTTATTGCAGCGTATTTTCTGTTCTTTGGTCTGTTTCTGCGAGAGCTTGTCATTGTGCAGTACAGCGTTACGGCAGGAATGTGCATGGTATGCGCGATTTTTTTGTTTATCACCTCCGACAGCAAAAAAGGGAGGAATGCAATTTCGCTGTTTCTTGTAGTGCTTGCTTTTATGATAAGAACAGAAGTTTGCCTTATGCTGATGCCGTTTGTGCTGTATGCAGGCTTGTTCAAATGGGCGTCCGAGGAACAAATCGTTACAAGTGCAAACTTTAGAAAGTATCTGATGCTGCTTGGCGGTACATTGTTGGGGATGCTTGCAGTGCTCAGCTTGGACATGCTTGCCTATCATGCCAACGACTGGAGTAATTTCAGGGATTTTTTTGATGCAAGGACAAAGCTTTATGATTTTTATGATATTCCTGATTATGAGCAAAACAGGAACTTTTATGAGTCGGTCGGTCTTTCCGAAGAGTCATATACGCTTTTGGAAAATTACAATTTTGCGCTGGACGAATCAATTGATACATGGCTTTTGGAGTCGATGGTACAGCATCAGAAAATGCAGCTGCACAATACGTTTGGATTTGTGAGCAAAAATAATATTCATGAAGCGGTCTGGCTGTATAAGGATAAGCTGTTAAAACACTTAACTGCAGCAGATCTTGCCGTTGTGGCAGCTTATGTGATTTATGCGCTGTTTTGTCTGGTGCCGGCGGTAAAAAACAGGCAGTTTTGGACGGCACTACGCAGGATTACGCCGAAAATGGCGTTATTGCTGGTTATAAGGAGTGTTTTGTGGTTATATTTATATATGACAGACAGAGTGCTTGCACGTGTGACAACACCACTTTTGATGACAGAGCTGGCATGCATTATCGGCTTTTGGCTGAACGATATGCGTAGGCTGACCGCGGCTGATGAACCGGAAAAAACAGGTGTGACGGCGACAACGGCGTACCTTTTGGTGATTTTTATGCTGGCTGCTGCTTTTGCGGTCAACTTTGCGCGAGTGAGCGACGAATACGAGGCGAGAGCCCGCGCTGATGAGAGATGGTATGCGTTTATGGATTACTGCCGCCAAAATGCGCAGGGATATTATGTGGTTGATGTGTATTCCGCCACCTCATATGAGGGCGCTTCTTATTCGGAAAAGATGTTTTGGAATGTGGATAACTCATACAAAAATTATGATTTTTGTGGAGGCTGGCTGGCAAAAAGCCCGCTTGCAAGGCAAAAGCTTGCGGATAAAGGCTTTCGGGATATGCAGAGTGCACTTTTGAGCAGAGCAGGCGCGTATTTTGTGGCAGCGCCGGACCGGAATATGCAGTGGATGGTTGCGTATTATGCCAAGCGGGGCATCAATATAGAATGCAGATGCGTCGATGAGATCCGCACAGACAGCAATGAAACAGCGTTTTTGGTGTATGATATTTGGAGGGTTGACAATGAAACCGGTAGATAAGGATTTGATCATAAAGGGCGAGAACATATACTTGAGACCGATTACGGGTGAGGATACCGAACAGGTGCTTCGCTGGAGAAATGCGCCTGATGTTGTGGAGAATTTTCTATACAGAAAGAAGATTACTGTTGAGGAGCATCAAAATTGGCTGAAAAACAAGGTCTTTACGGGTGCAGTACATCAGTTTGTGATATGCACCATAAAAGACGATACGCCGATTGGCTCTGTCTACCTGCAAAACTTTGACGAAGAAAATAACAAGGCGGAATGGGGATTGTTTTTGGATGCGGACGGTACACGCAGCAAAGGCGTAGGGACGGAAGTTGGAAATTTAATACTTGATTATGCTTTTCATCAGTTAGGACTGCATAAGCTGCATTCGAGAGTGCTCGCCTACAACAAGCCATGTGTCCGCATGAATGAAAAATTGGGCTTTCGTCAGGAGGCGTACTTAAGAGATGAGCTTATGCTGAATGGAAAGTATGAGGATTTAATCCTTTACGGAGCTTTAGAAGGAGACAAACGGGAATGAGCAAAATCAGTTTTGTCATACCATGCTACCGCAGTGAACATACGATTGAGGCAGTCGTGGCAGAAATTATGGACACAATGAAAGGGATTGCGGCCTATGACTATGATATTTTTCTCGTAAACGACTGCTCCCCTGACAATACCTTTTCTGTTATCAAACAAATCTGTGAAAAATATAACAATGTCACCGGCATTAGTTTAGCAAAGAATTTTGGACAACATGCGGCGTTAATGGCAGGGTTAAGAAAGTCGGACGGGGATATTGTGGTATGTCTTGACGACGACGGGCAGACGCCGGCTGACGAGGTGGGCAGTCTGATTGATGCGATTGAACAGGGCAGCGATGTGGTTTATGCAAGCTACGATTTAAAGCAGCACAGCGCGTTTCGCAATTTCGGCAGTCATATCAATGACATTATGACACGCATGATGCTGGGAAAACCAAAGGAGCTGCAGTTGACAAGCTATTTTGCGGCAAAACGTTTTGTTGTAGACAGTATGCTGCAGTATGAGCACAGTTATCCGTATGTCATCGGTTTGGTGCTGCGTGCAACGAAAAATATCACAAACGTGCCCGTAAGACACAGAAAGCGCGAGGTCGGCAACTCCGGTTACACGATGAGGAAGCTGCTCTCACTCTGGTTTAACGGTTTTACGGCATTTTCCATTCTTCCGCTGCGCATTGCGACGGCGGCCGGTGCATTTTTTGCCGTAGCGGGATTTCTTTACGGGATTTATACGGTGCTTAAGAAGCTGATTAATCCGGCTGTTCCAATGGGGTTTAGCTCGCTTATGGCGGCAGTTGTGTTCATCGGCGGTATGCTGATGATTATGCTTGGATTGATTGGAGAATATATCGGCCGTATTTATATCAGCATCAATCGTTCACCACAGTATGTGATACGCGAAGAGACAGGGACAAAGGAAGGTGAAGGCTTGTGATAAAGGACGCGCTCTTTCACATGGGGGATGACATAGAGCACATAAAACGAAATGCGGTTATTCAGATTGTGATTGTAACGCTGGCATTTATTATGCTGATGCGTGTTTTTCCGCAGGGAGTGGTGCAAAACCATAGCTACTCGCGGCAGAAGGCGTTTCATACATCAGCGCGAGAGACATTAAGGGGTGATGCGTTTACAATCAATGACAAAAAGCTCCAAACAGTATACTTTTCGCGGGAACATTTATACGCTGTAAAACTGTACATGGTGTGCAGTGTGCCGGATAAAAGCAATCGGTCCGATTTTATTTTGTTTCGGCTGTACGATGAAAACTTTTCGTGCATCTATGAAGAACAGTGCTGCTGCGGAGATATAGAGGATAACGGCTACCTGACGGCAACACCGGATATGGATGTGGAGCCAAACAAGGTATACTACTATGAAATTCTGATTCCCGAGGATTGCGGCGGCGTGTTTGAATTGCCTGTTGCGGACAGGGGACAGCTGGAGCAGACAGAAAACAGTACACTTTATATAGACGGAATTGTGAATGATAATGTTGCTCTGATAGCGGATTTTGATTACGCCAGAAAGCTGACAGCGTTTGGAGTTCTTTTCTATGATGTGATGATTCTTGCAGCAGCGGCGGTTTTATATATTGCGGCGATGGTGGCGCTTTATGTATATGATATTTATTTAACACAGTACAGGAAGCAGTATATGCGATATTTCAGGATCGCTGCAAGCGCGGCAGTAGCGGTGGCTGCACTGTTTTTATTCGTGTTTTCGGTGGTATTAAACCGCTTTGGAGGAGGCGTTGCCGACAGGATTTTTTTTGCGGTTGCAATCGCGGCTGCAATCGCGTGGCTGCTGCTTGCAATATGGCTGCGTGACCGATATCCCATGCCGCTCCACAAAACAAAACTGACTGTTGGAAGAAAACTTTCGCTGATTTGGAGAAACTATATTCAGACAGTAAGTTTCGGACTGTTATTTTACGCATTATGTCAATATGTCAATGCGGACAGGGAATACTATCATTATACAAACACGCGTTGGATGCTGATATTTCTGGCAATTGCATTTTTAATGATGTACAGTGAACAACAGTTTCTAAATAAATTGAGCATTTTGTGGCTGATCGCTTCCGTTATAGGCTCTGTGATGCATTGCCGCAGTTTTGAGAAGGGCACAAACGAGCGCGAGCTTGCCGTTTTGACCTGCGCGGTCGTGGTATCGTGGGGACTTTTGCTCCTCAATATTCTGATCGCATGGTTCAAGACATTACGTCAGGGCGAATACCGATTTCAAAAACCGGCGGCAGTTCAGATCATATACGGTGTTTTGTGGATTGTATTTTCTGCACTGATGTATCTTTATCAGTTTGAAAAAATATGGGTTTATACGGCGACATTGCCCTTTGTGACAATGTTTTTCCTACGTTTCACACCTGCGTCGAAAAGCAGGTTTTTAAAAAATTTTACGAATGGTATATTGCTTAGCTTCGGATTTGTCGTGCTGTTTTGTTTTATACACAGACCGCACCATTATTGGATGCTTTACCGCTATGGAGGGATTTTTCATACGGTGGCCTGTACGGGAATGTATCTTGCGGTCGTGTTTGGCGCGGCGGTCGGAAAGCTCTTTGGTACGTTGAAGGCCAAAGAGAGCATGCTTGTATGTTGTCCTTTTGAATGCTTTCTCGTGTCTGTGACGGCAGGGTATATTTTTCTTACAATGTCGAGAACAGCATACCTTTCCGCCTTTGTGACGGCGGTACTGGTGGTGATACTTGCAGCTTTTGCGTTTCACAAGCTGCCGTCAAACGTATGGAAGGAAATCGGTATTCTTTCCCTAATGGCATTGCTGTGTTTTCCGCTTGTGTTCAGCGCGGTCAGAATGATACCGGCGGTAATTAATGAGCCGATTCGTTACGATCTTGAGCATCAGGACAGAGGGTTTATGGTTTATAGAGGAGATCCGATTGACTCTGACAAATATATGACAGTACCACGCTTTTTCTCGACTTTATTTGGCCGTTTTCAAAAAGAAGAAGCTATTACAGACGAGGAAGAAGGCGATGAAGAGGCATTTGATCTTAAACTGCCGCAGGAGCAGTATCTAGTATATACCGGAAACGACTTTGCGGGAACAGATATCAGAACAGTGAAGGATGATGAGGAGCTGGAAAAAGAACAAAACGATGTGTCGAACGGACGTTTTGATATTTTTATGGATTATGTAAAGGCATTGTCTTTTGCAGGTCATGAGAAAATGGCGCTTGTCAATGAAGAAGGCAAGGAACATGTCCATGCACACAATTCCTATTTGCAGGTAGCGTATAATTTTGGTATGATAGCAGGAGTAGTATTTTTGGCAGTTTGTGCCATCAGTCTTTTGTTTTCGATCAGACTGGCGGTGACGCAGGCAAATCGATTTGGGATTTATATTGTTCCGTTTGCGCTGATCATTGTATTCGGGTTGATTAGTGTGACGGAATGGGCGTTTCATCCATGTATTCCCGCAGGCTTTTGCTTTTTGCTGATGCAGCCGCTGCTCATCAGTGCGAAGCTTTCCAAGGATGCAGAGCCGTCAAAGCGGCAGGAGGAACTGTGAAACTGAATTTTTCACAGTGCAAGAATGGAGGATTATGAAGATATTAAACCGTATTAATATGCAGCTTTTACACAGGCGGATTGTACTTGTGCTTATTGATATTATGATTGTGTGCATTGCAAGCATTATGCCGTTGTGGATTCGTTTTGAGCTGAAATATACAGACATTCCGGAAATTTATTTGAGTTCCGCATGGAATTTTATGATTGTTAATGTGGTGATTACGCTGCTGGTGTTCTATCTGTTTAAGCTTTATCACAGTTTATGGGCATTTGCAGGCACCGCGGAGGCGCAGAATATTGTTGCGGCATGTTGCTTGTGTGCGGTTTTGAATTTTCTCGGAATGAAGCTGCTTGCATACCCGATTCCGCGCAGCTACTATTTTATGTATGTACTTGTGCTTACGGGTGCGACGACTGCCGTGCGTTTTTCGTATCGGATTGCGAGAGGAATGAAGCATAAGCATCAAAACCGCAAGAACGGCACAAGAGTAATGATTATCGGTGCAGGTGAAGCGGGACATGCTGTGATTAAGGAAATTACAAACAGCGATTTCAGCACGATGATCATTAAGTGCATAATTGATGATAACGAGACAAAGTGGGGACGATTTATCCTTGGTGTGAAGATTGTCGGCGGAAGGGATAAAATCGTGGAGTATGCGGCGCTTTACGGCATTGACGAGATTATTATTGCCATACCGTCAGCAAACCGCACGACGATGAAGGAGATTGTGGAAATTTGTAAAGAAACAAGCTGTAAGCTGCGTACGCTTCCGGGCATCTATCAGCTTGTAAACGGCGAGGTGAATGTCAGCAAACTTCGAGATGTTGATGTTGAGGATTTGCTTGGACGCGACCCGATTAAAGTTGATTTGGATTCGATTTTAAACTATGTGAAAAATAAAACAATCATGGTGACGGGTGGCGGCGGCTCCATTGGAAGCGAGCTTTGCAGGCAGATTGCGGGGCACAGACCCTCGCGGTTAATTATTGTAGACATTTATGAAAACAATGCTTACGAGATTCAGCAGGAGCTAAAGCGCAAGTACCCGAAGCTTGATTTGATCGTGTTGATTGCGTCTGTCAGAAACACGAACCGCATGAATAGTATTATGGAAACGTATCACCCTGATATTATTTATCATGCGGCTGCGCACAAGCATGTGCCATTGATGGAGGTAAGCCCTAACGAGGCGATTAAGAATAATGTGTTTGGCACATGGAAGACAGCGCAGGCAGCCGCATTGCACAACGTGAAAAAGTTTGTGATGATATCCACAGACAAGGCAGTAAATCCTACGAATATTATGGGGGCGAGCAAGCGTATCTGCGAGATGATTGTACAGACTTATAATCGTCATTACGATACGGAATTTGTGGCAGTGCGGTTTGGAAACGTGCTTGGGAGTAACGGAAGTGTGATTCCGCTGTTTAAACAGCAGATTGCCGCGGGCGGCCCTGTGACGGTAACGCATCCCGATATTATTCGCTATTTTATGACCATTCCCGAGGCTGTATCGCTTGTGCTGCAGGCAGGTGTTTATGCAAAGGGTGGCGAGATTTTTGTGCTTGACATGGGCGAACCTGTCAAAATTTTGGATCTTGCAAAGAATTTAATTAAACTTTCGGGTTATAAGATTGATGAGGATATCAAGATTGAATTTACTGGTTTACGTCCCGGAGAGAAGCTGTATGAGGAACTTCTGATGAATGAGGAAGGGATGAAGGATACGGAAAACAAGCTGATTCATATCGGAAAGCCGATTGAGTTTGATGAAACGAAGTTTTATGTGCAGCTTAATAATCTAAAGCGCGCAGTTGAGAACGAGTGCGAGGATGTTCGTCCGCTGATACAAGAGATTGTGCCGACATATATTCCGAAAGAGATGTGATGGTATTGTTTATTGTACAATTCTGCCATATACTGGTAGAAAGATATTAGAAAATTATGAGGGGAGAGAATATATATGTTTCAATCGGAAAACAGATTTCGCGTATTTGAAAATAAAGTATGGCTTTCAAGCCCGACAATGCATGGCGACGAGCTTGCGTATGTGAAGGAAGCTTATGATACAAACTGGATGTCCACTGTGGGGAAAAACCTGAATGAGCTGGAGCGGCTTGTCTGTGAAAAGACAGGCTGCGGGTATGCCGTTGCACTCGCGTCCGGTACGGCGGCGTTGCATCTTGCCATAAAGCTTGCGGGGGTAAAGCGGGGCGATCTGGTATTTTGCTCCGATATGACGTTTGATGCTACGGTCAACCCCGTAGTGTACGAGGGCGGCGTTCCGATTTTTATTGATACGGAATATGACACATGGAATATGGATCCTGTTGCACTGGAGAAGGCGTTTGCCCTTTATCCGGAAGTCAGGGTGATAGATATCGCACATTTGTACGGAACACCGGCAAAGATGGACGAAATCAAAGAAATCTGCGACAGGCATGGTGCAGTGATTGTGGAGGACGCGGCAGAGTCGTTTGGTGCGTCTTACAAAGGAAGGCAGACAGGAACGTTTGGTCAATACAACTGCATTTCCTTTAACGGCAACAAGATTATCACAGGCTCCGCAGGCGGAATGTTTTTGACGGACGATTTGGAGGCTGCAAACAAGGTCAGAAAGTGGTCTACGCAGGCGCGGGAAAATGCACCTTGGTACCAGCATGAGGAGCTTGGCTACAATTACCGCATGAGCAATGTAATCGCTGGTGTTGCGCGCGGACAGATGCCGTATCTTGAGGAGCATATTGCAGGGAAAAAGGCAATCTATGAGCGATACAGGGAAGGTTTTCAAGACCTTCCGGTTACCATGAACCCATTCGATGCGTCTGACTCTGAGCCGAATTTCTGGCTTTCGTGCATGCTGATTGACGCGGATGCCATGTGTAAGCAGGTGCGCGGAGAATGCGAAGTTTTGTACCAGCCGGAGCATGGGAAGAGCTGTCCGACGGAAATTCTTGATGTCATTGCAAAATATAATGCAGAGGGACGACCGATTTGGAAACCGATGCACATGCAGCCGATTTACAGAATGAACGGCTTTATTACAAGAGAAGGCGACGGCAGGGCAAAGACGAATGCCTACATAAGCGGCGGCAGTTTCGGGAAAGACGGCAGACCGCTTGATGTCGGAATGGATATTTTCCACAGAGGATTATGCCTGCCCTCTGACAATAAAATGACAAAAGAGGAGCAGGACATTGTTATCGAGATGGTGAAGGCGTGTTTTGATTAATTGGAAAAATTTTTGTATGTGCTAAATTTTGCAGGAAATCAGATTTGTTAAAAATGTAAAACATTGTAAAACAAATACTGGCATTTTATTGACGTTGTTTGCGGGTGCGCATATAATAGAACAAAAGGAGTGGTATCAAATATGGCGACTACAAATATTAATGTACGTGTGGATTCTGCATTAAAACAGGAGGCGGAAGCTCTTTTTAATGATCTTGGCTTAAGCATGTCTACGGCAATTAATATGTTCCTGCGTTCTGCCATCAACCATGATGGCATTCCGTTTGAGGTAAGACGATCTGTGCCAAATGCAGAAACGAGGGCGGCGTTGGATGAATATGAAGAAATGAAAAAGAATCCGGACAATTATAAGCGCTATGAATCCTTTGATGAAGTCATAGATGAGGTGCTCTCTGATGCTTAAAATTGTTCCTTCCAATCAATTTAAAAAAGATTTAAAGCTTGCCCAAAAACGAGGCTGTAAACTGGAACATTTTTATCGTATTGACCAAGATGCACTTGAGCTGTTTTTGTTTCGTACAGGAACACATTCGGATTTGTTTTAACAGTTTTGATCTTGGTAGATGTTATGGGACTGATGTATAGAGTTGACGCATGGGATAAAGAGATTGCGGATATGCTTGGAGGAGAAGTATGAATATTTTACTCCCTTTTCGGAATTGTGTACCCACTGAAATTGAGTTAATAAATATACATTGCAGGTAGCAGGCAAATATTTTATAATCAAGTATTTAAATTAGGATTTGAGAGGACAAATTTTTATGGAACGTTTTAAAAAGATTTATAGCCAAGGAATGATTGATGTGATTGAAATTTGGGTGGACACTGAAACAGGTGTAAATTATGTATTTCACAGGAATGGAAATGCGGCAGGCTTTACCCCATTACTTGATAAAGAGGGAAAACCGATAGTAACACCATAATTTCCGGTTTGCAGGAGTTGTTAAGTGAGTGAAAAACCAGTAATTGTATTTAAGAGTATGTATTATACTTCAAGTTTTATACAGTAGGAATACTTTTCCAAAAAGGGAGATATTTTATTGGATACCCATATTCTTCTATGGGCGCTTTCCAATGATGTGAGATTGCCGGAAAAAGCGAGAAAATTGATTGAGAACCAAGAAAACCATGTATTTTGACTGTATAAGTTGATTTGTTATGAAAAGGAGAGATACTGAATTTACCAATTATGAAATCACAGAATAATAAAAATCCCCAAAAACTGACAATCGCTCTGCTTGTGATATATCTCATCGTTTTGTCATGGATTATTTTATTTAAACTGCAATTTGATATTCGATTACTCCAAGACACGCGCCTTCGAAGTATTAATTTCATTCCCTTTGCAGGCTCTTTGATTGTAAATGGGAAGGTTGAATTATCCGAGATTATCTTAAATATCATTGTATTTATTCCTTTTGGCGTATATATGTCAATGATTTTTCAAAATTGGGGATTTTTCAGAAAAATTGTGCCGATTTTTACGGTTAGCCTGTTATATGAAATGATGCAATATCTCTTTGCGATTGGAGCAAGTGATATAACAGACTTAATTGGCAACACCTTAGGCGGCGTAATTGGCGTTGCAATTTATCATATTTTGCAGCGGCTATTAGGAAAACGAACAATAAAGATTGTCAATATTTTGGCAGCTATCGGAACGATTCTCATAATTTTGTTCCTTGGATTACTCATTATTGCCAATATGTAGTATCTTTTTCGGAACAAATAATCAGAGAATTTGAATATGTCCATCGCATTTTGAAAGGAGACGTACATATGTCCGTATCACTTTATTACACAGCAAAAAGGGAACAACCAATAATCTTACAGGAACAAAACCGCTGCAACGAAATTGCAGACCGCTACGATCAACAATATCCATTCGGAGATTTATATGAGGGCTTTTGTATCTACAATTTGGAAAAGGACCGAAAAGGATACGAAGATGATGTAATCTTAGACGGCTCCACAAAATTACCAACAGATGTTGAAGGGGAGCTTTATTTGAAAATCGTGGACTGGTGGCTGAAATGTCTGGAAGAACTGGTAGACGTGCTTCCTGGTGCAGAGTGGGATGTGCATCTTGATGACATGGATTTCGAATGGTCAGAGGAGGAACACAGTTTTATCCCCAATATATAAAATGCTAAAAATAGAGTTAAGAAAAGATAAATTTTTCACTTACAAGTTTGTGTGACTACAGATTTACAGACTGTGGTTAAAAGGAGGTTCGCTATGCAGACAATTATTATTGTGTTAAGTCCGGCAAAGCTCAAAAATCCGGATTTGGATTTACGCTATTGCATTCCAGATCGCATTGAAGAAGTTTCCAACGGAACAATACAAGACAACGGATACGATTATATTGATGCCGAAGAAGGACAGCCTGGTCCGTTAATGGGAATTTGGCTCAAAACAGAGTCGGCAAGAGCAGGTCTTCCTGTGATTATAAAACTCTTTCAAGAGGAACGCTTCAAAGAGAATGATTTGTCTGCATCAGCAGAAATTTACATTTCAGAAAATGATACGGAGGATATTGAGAATTGTACGTTGGTTTATCCGGAATAATAAATCTGTGTATCGCTTTTGCAGCATGATTGATTGTTTTCGTGTTTTATTCATAGAATAAGTAAATATAACAGAATTGCCAAAGAATATATTTTGATAGTGTTATTAACAGCTCGCAAATAAGCATTTAGGCAGCTTCTGATTTGCATGGAACAGAACGATAAATCAGTATTTTATGGAGGAAAGAGAAAGAATATGGTTAGGGCAATTTTATATGAGTATTGAAGAATATTTAAATTTTATTTCTGGCATTTACACGTGCTTATTCTTACTTTTTATTCTTATAAGCGTCGTGGAAATATGGAATAGAGTATGGAAGAAAAAATCGAAATACTGGGGAGGAATTTTTCCTTGTTTTCTCTTCTATTGGTTCTCAGCTATCCTTAGCACATTTATTGCGTCTATGGCTTATGATGATGTGTCAGATCCCAATTATGCGAGCTATAAAAACTGGGAATTACACGATTTTATTTTACATGATATAAAAACGTTCCTCATATGGCTGTTCATTGGCATATTGTTTTATTTAGCGGTTGGAGGAAAATCAACTAAAAAATCAATAAAAATAGCCAGTACAATAGTGTTAAGCTTTTTATGCTTTTGTATACAGATGTTTCTTCTGTCGCCGTTCATACTGGCTTTGTATGATACAATTATGTCCCGGTTTTTCGGGTAATTGCGAGAAATCATAGGGAACACTTTTTTGAGAAACTGATAATTATTTAAAAGATGCCCGGCACTGGTGTACATATGATAGGAGTATTCCATTTCAGTATAGAGTAATGGCGAAACGAATATCAGTTGGAGTTTGCCGTTGAAATGTGTACCAATGGGGTTGTTGATATTGATACATCAATCATATGCAAATAATAAATGAGAGGAACAATAAGGCAGGAGTAAACAAAATGGAACAACATAAACAAGGCATTTATGAAAAATATATCAAAAGAATGCTCGACATTCTCATATCGCTGACAGCCTTAATCGTACTAAGTCCTGTTTTTTTGGCAGTGGCAGTATTGGTGCGCATAAAACTCGGCGCCCCTGTCATTTTCCACCAACAGCGTCCGGGCTACCACGAAAAAATATTCGGTCTATGCAAATTCCGCTCCATGACCGACGAACGCGACAAGAACGGTGAGCTTTTGCCCGACGAGGTAAGACTGACAAAATTCGGAAAAGCGCTCCGCGCGACAAGCCTTGACGAGCTGCCCGAGCTTTGGAATATCCTAAAGGGCGACATGAGCCTGATAGGTCCAAGACCTCTGCTGGTAAAATACCTGCCGCTTTACAATGCATTCCAAAAACAGCGCCACGACGTACGCCCCGGACTGACAGGCTGGGCGCAGGTTAACGGCAGAAATGCCATTAGCTGGGAACAGCGCTTTGCATATGATGTCGAGTATGTTAAAAATATATCATTCAAAATGGATTTAAAAATATTATTCCAAACAGTGGCAGTCGTTTTTCGCCACAGTGACATAAACAGCGCAACCGATGCCACAATGGAAGCGTTTACAGGAACAAAAACCGAACCGAAAACGGAGGACAATGTGAAGTTTTAAGGTTGCAAAGATTTGGAGGTTAAGTATGAATATTTTATTTTGCAGTGTAGGACGCCGCTGTGAGCTTTTGAAAGATTTTCGGAAATCACTCGGCGATAAGGTGCGCCTGATCGTGACGGATAACAGCCCATACGCACCTGCGCTGGAGTTTGCGGACGTAAGTTATCAGGTACCGTTAATCCACGATAAAGCATATATTCCGATGATTTTGGACATATGTAAGAAGGAAGGAATTGACGCCGTCACTACCCTGATTGATCCCGAAATTGCAATTTTGGCGCAACACAGGGAAGCATTCGAGGCGCTTGGCGTGACCGTCCTTGCCCCATACCAAAAAACAGCCGCACTGTGCTTCGACAAGTACGAGATGTCCAAATACCTTACCCAAAAAGGCATCAATACCGTAAAAACCTACGGCAGCTTTGCGGATTTCAAGATAGCATATGACAACAAAGAAATCACCCTTCCGGTGTTCGTAAAACCCCGCACAGGAAGCGGAAGCGTCGGCGCAAGAAAAGTGGACACTCTCGAACTGTTAGAGGAGCTGACCGCACAGGACGAAACACTGATTATTCAGGAGCTTATGACAGGCGAGGACATGGACGCCGATATTTATGTAGACACCATGAGCCATACCCCCGTCGCCATTTTCTCCAAAAAGAAGATATCAACCACAATCGGCGGTGCAAACAAGACGATTTCTTTCAAGGACGAAAAGCTTTTTGCCTTTGTGCAGAATGCGCTCACAGCATTTGAGTTCAACGGCCCGTTAGACATGGACTTATTCTATCAGAACGGAACCTATTATCTCTCCGAGATTAACCCGCGCTTTGGCGGCGCATATCTTCATGCATACGGCGCAGGCGTTGACTTTCCGGCATTTATCTACAAAAATGTCAAGGAACAGAAGGCGAATGAGCCATGCATCGGCGCCTACGAGGAAGAAGTTGTAATGATGATGTATGACAGCGTTGTGATCAAAAAGCTTGACGATATTAAGTGTAATGTGGTAAGCCTATGAAAATACTGATTTTAACCAACTATGCAAACGGTCTTTATCTGTTTCGGAAAGAGCTTTTGCAGACTTTTTCGGAGGACGGGCACAAGGTTTATGTGTCGCTTCCTCCCGATGAAAATGCGGACAAGCTAAAAGGCCTGTGCCGCATCATAAAAACCCCCTTTGACAGGCGCGGCGTCAATCCCGTCAAAGATTTAGGACTTTTTATGGCCTATTTAAGAATGATACGAAAACGCAAGCCGGACGTGGTGCTCACTTACACCATAAAACCGAACTTGTACGGTGGCCTTGCCTGCCGCATCAAAAAAGTGCCGTATCTGTGCAATGTTACAGGACTTGGAACGGCAATTGAAAGCGGCGGCCTGCTCAGCAAAATCCTGCTTCGTTTTTACAGTGTATCCATGAAAGGCGCGCGGCGGGTATTTTTCCAAAATATGCGCAATCGGGATTTTATGAACAAAAATGGTATCGCACTTGAGAACAACGCCCTCTTGCCGGGCTCGGGAGTGAATCTGACAGAGCATCCTTTGCGGGAATATCCGGCGGAGGAAAAAAACGTGCGTTTTCTTGCGGTAATCCGCATTATGAAGGATAAGGGCATTGAAGAGTATCTCGAGGCGGCGCGGATTGTGAAAAAGCGGCATAAAAACGTGAAATTTCATCTTGTGGGCGAGTACGAGGAGGAAACAAGGGAATTGTACGAGCCGCAGATTGAGGCGCTTGCGGAGGAAAAGATTATCAAGTATTATGGACATATTGATAACGTGGAGGAGGTAATGGCAAAAAGCCATATCATTGTACACCCCTCCTACCATGAAGGACTTTCGAATGTTCTGCTGGAGGCGGCGGCTTGCGGGCGGCCTGTGCTGGCAAGCGACGTAAGCGGCTGTGTCGAAACGTTCGTGGACGGCGAGAGCGGCTTTGCCTTTGAGAGCAAAAGCACAGACGCGCTTGTCGGGGCAATGGAAAAAATGCTTGCGCTCTCCCACGAGGAGCGGCGGCAGATGGGCATTGCGGGCAGAGCATGGGTTGAGAAAAATTTTGATAGAAATATCATTATCAAAACATATCAAAACGAATTAAAAGAGATAAAAGGAGAAAAGCGATGAAATTATACGAAGACCTTGTCAGTGGAAAAGAAAAACTGTCCCTTGTAGGACTTGGATATGTAGGAATGCCGATTGCCGTAGCATTTGCAAGAAAAATTCAGGTTGTCGGCTTTGACCTCAACGCGGCAAAGATTGACCTGTACAAATCGGGCGTTGACCCCACAAACGAGGTGGGAAATGAAGTCATCAAAAATACGAAGGTGGAATTTACGGCAGACGCGTCAAAGCTGCGTGAGGCAAAGTTCCACATCGTGGCAGTGCCGACACCGGTCAATGATGACCACACGCCCGATTTATCGCCGGTCGAGGGTGCAAGCCGTATCTTGGGACAAAACCTGACGAAGGGCTCTATCGTGGTGTTTGAGTCAACCGTTTATCCGGGTGTGACAGAGGATATCTGCGTGCCGATTTTGGAGAAGGAGTCGGGATTAAAGTGCGGCGTCGATTTTAAGGTAGGCTATTCTCCTGAGCGTATCAACCCCGGTGACAAGGTACACCGTCTGGAAACAATCACCAAAATTGTTTCCGGTATGGACGAGGAAACGCTCGACGAGGTCGCACATGTGTACGAGCTTGTTGTAGAGGCAGGCGTGTACCGCGCAGAATCGATTAAGGTTGCCGAGGCCGCAAAGGTTATCGAAAACAGCCAAAGAGATATCAACATTGCATTTATGAATGAGCTTTCCATTATTTTTAACAAAATGGGAATTGACACAAAATCCGTACTTGCGGCAGCAGGAACCAAGTGGAATTTCTTAAACTTCCAGCCGGGACTTGTCGGCGGACACTGTATCGGCGTAGATCCGTATTACCTTACCTACAAGGCGGAAGAGCTGGGATACCACTCACAGATTATCCTTTCGGGAAGACGCATCAATGATGATATGGGAAAATATGTGGCGGAAAACCTTGTGAAAAATCTGATAAAGGCAGACATTCCCGTAAAGAGCGCCAACGTGGCGATTTTGGGCTTTACCTTCAAGGAGAACTGCCCCGATACGAGAAACACAAAGATTATTGATATTTATAAGGAACTCAAAGAATACGGCATTACGGCAGTAGTGGCAGATGACAATGCAGACGCGGACGAGGCAAAGCGGCTTTACGGTATTACCTTTACGCCAATGAAGGACATCAAAAACTGCGATGCAGTGATTCTTGCGGTAGCGCATGAGTCGTATAAGCAGCTTGGAATGGATGATTTGGCAGCACTCTATGCGGATAACGGAAAACCGAAGGTACTTACCGACTTAAAGGGTGTGCTTGACCGAAAGGAATATGAGGGCGCAGGCTATCTTTACTGGAGGCTATAGTATGAATACTTTCAAACAACAAATCTGTGCAGAGGCATAAATTTGCGCAGGCATGGAAAGGAGCAGGATAATCAGATGGGATATAAGGAGTTAAAATTTGACAAAGACAGCATTTTTCTCGTGACAGGGGGCGCGGGTTTTATCGGCTCAAATCTTTGTGAGGCAATCACAGACATGGGCTGTCAGGTAAGATGCCTTGACGATCTTTCGACGGGAAGGGAGGAGAACGTCAAGATGTTTGCGGATCGCCCAAACTACACGTTTATCAAGGGTGATATCAAGGATTTGGACACCTGCATGAAAGCGTGCGAGGGCGCCACCTATGTGCTTCATCAGGCGGCATGGGGCTCTGTGCCGCGCAGTATTGAAATGCCTTTGTTTTATGAGCAGAATAATATTATGGGAACGCTTAATATGATGGAGGCGGCAAGACAAAACGGCGTCAAAAAGTTCGTCTACGCGTCCAGCTCGTCGGTTTACGGCGACCACCCTGTACTTCCCAAAAAAGAAGGGCAGGAGGGCAATCTGTTATCGCCGTATGCGCTCACAAAGCGCGCCAACGAGGAGTATGGGAAGCTTTACAAAAAGCTTTACGGCCTTGACACCTACGGAATGCGCTATTTCAACGTATTTGGGCGCAGGCAGGATCCAAACGGTGCATACGCGGCGGTTATTCCGAAGTTTATCAAACAGCTCCTTGACGGAGAAGTGCCGACCATAAATGGCGACGGAAAGCAGTCAAGGGATTTCACGTATATCGACAATGTCATCGAGGCAAATTTCAAAGCCTGCCTTGCGCCAAGCGACGCGGCAGGAGGGGCATTCAACATCGCCTACGGCGGAAGGGAATATTTAATTGACATTTACTATGACCTCTGCAAAGCGCTTGGAAAGAATGTCGAACCCAATTTCGGACCGGACAGGGCAGGAGATATCAAGCACTCAAACGCCGATATTTCCAAGGCACGCGAGCTTTTAGGCTATGATCCGGAGTTTGACTTTGAAAAGGGAATTGCGCTTGCAATCGACTGGTACAAGGAAAACCTGTAAAGAATTTGTGTATATACTTTTCGTTGTCTGAAATTCGCAGGTTTTACAAGAATAGAGGTTTACTATGAAAAATACCGGAATGAAAATCTGTATAAGAATGGACGATATTACACCTGATATGGATTGGGCGAAGTTCCTTCGGTTTAAGGAGCTTTGCGATCTGTATCAGGTTAAGCCGCTTATAGGGATTGTGCCTAAAAATGAGGATAAAACATTAAGCATTGATGGACCAAGAGCGGATTTTTGGGACTATATCAAACAGCTGCAAAAGGAAGGCTGGCTGCTGGCACAGCATGGTTATACACATGTCTACGCCACAAAGGAGGCAGGCTTGTTTCCGCTCAACGATTTTTCCGAGTTTGCAGGTGTAGAGTATAGTGAGCAGTATGAGGCAATTAAATTGGGGCAGGACATTTTTCGGGAGCATGGAATTGAAACGGATATTTTTATGGCGCCCGGACATTCCTTTGACAAACATACGTTCAAGGCACTGCAAAACTTAAACTACTGGCGGATAACGGACGGCTTCGGAAAATGGCCTTATGTCAGGCATGACATGATTTTCTATCCGATTTCCCACAATCAGAAAAGCGCGCTGAAAGCAAAAAGCGGTTACACGACGTTTGTCATTCACACAAATACGATGAATGATAACGATTTCAAGCGGTATGAGCGGCTGTTTCGGGAATATCAGGGGAGATTTGTTTCCTATTCGGAGCTTTTTACGGTGGAGCCGGTGTACAGGGGCTTTTTGAAAGCGGCCGGGGAATACCTGATGGCGTATGCAAAACAAAAAGTTTTACGGAAAATGATCCGCTAAAGCGGCATGGGGTTATTATGAAAAATGACAGAAGGAAACGACAAGTAGAAATAACAGTGGTTGTGCTGGTGAGCGTTTTATTTTATCTGATATGGTACTGGCATGACGGGGTGATTATTACGCCCGATTCGGATTCCTATATGACCATGCAGGCGGACAGGGAGCCGGGATACTGCTTTTATCTTTGGCTGATGCAGGTGATTTTTGGAAATAAAAGGTACCTCGACGCAGCGGCAGTGCTGCAGTGTATCATTGCCGGAATCTCGACAGCGGTGTTTACCGTGTCGCTCAAAAAGCGCTTTCGGCTAAACAACATCATAAGCTTTGGCGTGTGGGGAATTCAATGCGGTCTCACGCTTCTAAACCGTTTTGTGGCGCAGCGGGGGTACAGTTATTTTAACAGTATCCGGACAGAGGCGCTTGCCTATTCCTTCTACCTTTTTCTAATCCTCGGGCTACTGGCAATCCTGTATGACAGGAGCAGGAAAGGCATTCTGACAAGCCTGATTTGGGCGGTAGTGCTTACCACGATTCGAAAACAGATGCTTGTGTCGTTCGGGCTGATTTTTCTTGCTGTCATCTATGCATTGTGGAAAGACAAAGGCTGGAAAAAGGCGATTTTGTATTCTGCGGTAGTTGTGCTTTTGGGACTGGGAAGTACAAGGCTGATTGACTGTACCTACAATTTTGCATTCAGGGGCGTTTTCACAACGCATACCGGAGACTCGAGCTTTATTCTCGGAAATGAGCTGTATGTCGCAAATGTGGATATGGCAAAACAGATTGGTACGGATACGAACCGCGCGATTTTTCTTGAGATTTTAGCACGCTGCGATGCGGACGAATACAATATCCAATACGCCGGAGACGGCTGGTACGGACTTCAGGATCATTACAGTATGTCCTATGACCGGATTAAGTTTGATATTGTAATGCCCGTTATCAGAGCGTATCAGGATAATATCAGCATGGCGGAGACAGACCGCGGTGACAGCTACAATGCAATTGCGGGAACCATTATGAAGGAAATTCTGGTGCCTTGTATACCGGATTTGCTTAAGATTTTTGCGGTAAATGTCATAAGCGGTTTCATTACCACAGTTTTGAAGGTACACCCCGTACTCAATGTTGCGGCGCTGTTTCTGTATCTGGCATACATTGCACTTTTTATTTGGCTTGCAGGAAAAGGTTCTTATAAAAAGGAACACACGTCCCTGCTGTTCGCTGCGCTTGTGATGATTGCATTAATTTCGACAATCGTCCTCACATCTGCGACCATTTACTGCCAAATGCGGTATATGCTTTATAATACGGGACTGTTCTATCAGGCGGGGCTGATTATGTTATATGAAGCGCTGCAAAAGAAAGGAGCAGGATTGGAAAGATGACAGGAAAACCAATACGCGTCCTTCATGTGTTAGGTACGACAAACCTCGGCGGCGCGGAAAGCAGGATTATGGAACTGTACCGTAATATGGACAGGGAGAAGGTGCAGTTTGACTTTCTTGTGCATACGGACAAGGAAGGGCATTACAGTGCCCAAATTAAGGAACTTGGCGGGAAAATATACAATGTTCCACGATTTAATGTGAAAAATTACCAAACGTACCATAATGCACTTGCCAGCTTCTTCGAAAAAAACCACGACTATGCCGCGATACAGGGGCATATGACAAGCACTGCGTCAATCTATCTGCCCATTGCAAAAAAAGCGGGGATTCCTGTGACAATCGCCCATGCAAGAAGCGCAGGCGTTGACAGGGGCGTAAAAGGACTTATGACAAAACTCATAAGACTTCCGCTCAAAAGCCATGCGGATTATCTGTTTACCTGCTCCGAAGAAGCGGGCGTGGCAGTATACGGCAAAAAAGCCGTCATGCAGGGAAAGGTATGGACAATTCCGAATGCCATAGATACGGCACGCTTTCGCTTTAACGACAGCGTGCGGAAGAAAATAAGGGACGAACTAGGCGTTTCGGACAAGTTTGTCATAGGGCATGTGGGAAGATTTGGCTTTATGAAAAATCATGCCTATTTAATAGAAGTATTCCATGAGCTTTGCAAAATGCGTACCGATGCCGCATTGGTTCTAATCGGAAAAGGAGAGCTAGAACAGGAAATCAGACAGAAGGTGCAGGATTTAGGGCTGACCTCAAAAGTACACTTTTTGGGAACGCGGTCAAACGTGGAAGATTACTATCAGGCATTTGATTACTTCGTCTTTCCGTCAACCTTCGAGGGGCTTCCCGGAAGCGTGGCGGAGGCGCAGGCAGCAGGGCTGCACTGCCTTGTTTCAGACAAGGTGACGCGTGAGGCAGCGCTTACCGATTTGGCGGATTACCGAAGTATTGAGGAACCTCCAATGAAGTGGGCGCAGGAAATTCAGAAAAATGCCGGAAACGCCATGATACGCAAGGATATGCAGCGCGCGATTATGGACAAAGAGTTTGACGTGGCAATACAGGCAAAGCAAATGGAGGAATTTTATTTGACGGGCAAAAATCCTCCCGGACACCGTTGCACCATTTCACAATCATAAAAACCCGAAGGACGGAGGAAGAAATTCATGCAGCGCAAAAAAATTCTTTTGATTACACCAATGCTCCACCAGGGCGGTTTTGAGCGGATTTGCGCCATGACGGCAAAACTGCTTGCGGATACGTGTGAGGTTCATATTGCGGTGTTTACAAAAAAAGATATGTTCTATGATGTTTCGGGCGTTGACTTGATTGATTTGGATCTTCCGGCAAAAAGTGGTAAAATCAATAAAATTGTAAATATTATAAAAAGGGCAATGCGTCTGAAAGCACTCAAGAAACGTCTGAAAATTGACATCAGTTATAGCTTTGGAACAACTGCAAATATTGTTAATGTTTTATCAAAGACGCAGGACACGACATGGGCAGGAATCCGCGGCTACGGCGCACTGACAGACAGCGGCATTGGATTGATTTGCAGGCGCGCGGACCGTGTCGTCAGCTGCACAAAGACAATGGAGCGGGATATCAACCGGCAGTTTGCACCCAAAGCCTCCGCAACACTCTATAACCCATGCAATACCGCAGAAATTCAAAGACTTTCTAAGGAAGAAAGCAGCATCAAGCCGGCGCACTTGGATTTTATCAAACAAAAGGGCGCGCTGATTGCATCAATGGGGAGAGAGGACGATTTAAAGGGCTTTTGGCATTTGATAAAAAGCTTTTCGATTGTAAAAAAAGCGCTGCCTGATGCAAAGCTGATGATTATAGGCGACGGTGCATACAATGAATACAGAGACCTTGCAAAAGCGCTTGGCATTGAGCAGTCAATCCTCTTTACAGGCGTACTCAAAAATCCGTTTGCGCTGTTAAAGTATGCGGACATATACGCATTGACTTCAGAGACAGAGGGCTTCCCCAATGCCCTGATTGAGGCAATGGCGTGCGGCGTGCCCTGCATCAGCGTCAACTGCATGACGGGACCAAACGAAATCCTCGCAGACGATTTTACAAAGCACGCGGACAGGCATAGCATATATGAAGCAGACTACGGAATTCTGACAGGCATTTTCAAAGGAGAAAAAAATCTCAATGCAGATGTAATTACAGAGGAAGAAAAGACATTTGCAGATACGGTAATTGGCCTTTTACAAAACGAAGCGCAGCTTGACGCTTACAGAAAAAAGGCGCAGAAAAGGGCAGAGGACTTTAGTATGGAAGTGTATGTGGAAAGCATTGGAAAGCGAATGCAGTAGAGGATTTTTAAATTATGAAAAAGATAGTGTTTCATTTAAACTGTTTGGAGCGCGGCGGGGCAGAACGCGTTGTGGCAAACCTTTCCGGACAGTTTGTTCAAAACGGTTACAAGGTATGGATTGCAACGGAGTGGCAGGGCGAGGACGAGTATGAAATTGATCCGCAAATTAAGCGTGTTCATGTGGGGTTAACCAAACAACAGGAGATTCATGGCAGAATCGGGAAGTTTATCGACCGCATATGGAATTTGCGCAAATTCATCAAAAAGGTCAATCCCGATATCGTAATTGCCTTTGCAAGACGCGCCAATTACCGCGCGCTGACTGCAACAATCGGAATAAAAACACCTGTTCTAATCTCAGTGCGCATCAACCCGATTGGCTTTTATGACTTCTTATCGGACAAAATACAAATACCGATACTGTTTCGCCGCGCGGCGGGGTGTGTATTCCAAACACAGGAACAACGGGAATTTTTCCCTGAATTTATTCAAAAAAAGTCCCGAATTATCTTGAATCCGATTCATAAAAAGTTTATCGGAAACCCGATACCGGACGAAGAAGACCGCGAAAAGGCAGTCGTTCATTCCGGCAGGCTCGTTGATTTTAAAAACCAGCTGCTGCTTATCCGCGCATTTGTGCGGGTACACGAGAAGCACCCCGACTATGTGCTGAAAATCTATGGCCCTGATTCCTTTGACGGAACAAGAGAACAGCTTGAGGCATTGATTGAGGAGACCGATTCGGAGCATTATGTATTCTTAATGGGTGCAAGCGCGCAGCTGGAAAAGGACATGATAGATGGCGCCGTTGCGGCATTTTCCTCCGATTATGAAGGAATGCCAAACGCAATGCTGGAAGCGATGGCGCTGGGACTTCCCGTAGTGGCAACCGATTGTCCGCCCGGAGGACCGCGCATGGTCATCGAACATGAAAAGAACGGACTTTTGGTTCCAATCAGAGACGAAATGGCGCTCGCAGACGCAATCAACCGGCTGATAGAGGACAGAGACCTTGCCGTAAGGCTTGGCGCGGAGGCGGCAAAGATCGGCGAGGCAGCAGGTCCGGAGCGCATTTTTGAACAGTGGAAGAACTATATTGACGAAATATTATCCAATCCTTAGAATAAAAAAGGATTCTAAAGTGGAAGGAGGCGCAGGACATGTGCGGAATATGTGGTTTTATATCAAAGAAATGCATCACAAGGGATCAGCTTAAGACCATGAACGATACGATGCTTCACAGAGGCCCGAATGACAGTGGAGAGGAAATCTTTGATGCGGCAGGCGGCTACTATGTGGGAATGGCACACAGACGCCTTTCCATACTGGATTTGTCCATGCTTGGACACCAGCCGATGCACTCCTGCGACGACAGGCTTGCAATTGTTTATAATGGAGAGATTTACAATTTTTTGGAGCTTAAAGAGGAACTAAAGGACTATCCTTTTCAGTCGAACTGTGATACGGAAGTGATACTTGCCGCCTATTTAAAGTGGGGCATTTCCTGCGTCAATCATTTTCAGGGAATGTTTGCGATTGCACTCTACGACAAAAAGACGGACGAGCTGTATCTTGTACGGGACAGAATCGGGAAAAAGCCGCTATATTACTGGCTTGACGGAGAAAATCTTGTTTATGCATCAGAGCTAAAGCCGATTATGTGCTATCCGGATTTCCCGCGGACAATCAACAAGCCTGTCATCAAACGCTACATGTATCAGCAGTGTGTGAATGAGCCGTATTCTATTTTTGAGAACGTTTATAAGGTGGAACCGGGACAGATGATAAAGTTTCATCGGGGAAACATAAAGAAGCGGAAATACTGGGACATTGCCAAGGTCTATGCCGAAAAGAAGCAGGAGCATGTTGGCACATACGAGGAGGCAAAAGAGGAGCTGAAAGAGATTTTAAAGGACTCTGTAAGAAAAAGAATGATTGCCGATGTGCCCGTAGGCGCCTTTTTAAGCGGCGGTTATGATTCCTCACTGGTGACAGCGCTTGCGCAGGATATCAGCGGAAATACGCCGGTAAAGACCTATTCCATCGGCTTCCATGAGGAGCGTTACAACGAGGCAAAGTATGCAAAAGAGGTGGCAAAGCATTTAGGAACGGATCACACAGAGCTTTATATTGACGAGAGCGCCATGTATGAATTGGTTGACAGTATCCCGCAATATTATGACGAGCCGTTTGCCGACAGTTCCCAAATTCCGTCCATGCTTGTGGCGGGACTTGCCGCAAAGGATGTGACGGTCGTGCTTTCGGGGGACGGCGGTGACGAGTTTTTCTGCGGCTACAACATTTATGACAATGTGGCACAGGCACAGAAGCTTGACTTACTTGGCAGGCTGACATACGGCGTATGCGAGATGCCGCCCTTTCAGAAAATCGGACTGTTTGACAAGCTCCCGTTTCGCGTTCAGGTGGTGGCAGGAAACCACGATAAAGATACAAAAACACAGCTTGGCGGAAGAACATACATCAAAGCAATTGATAAAATGCTTGCAGTCGACAAAAAGCTTGCAGAAGGCGATGTGCCGTTTAAATTTCCAATTGAGGCAAAATATCGCGAAAACAACTGGCAGGAGCGCAGAATGCTCCTCGACGAGGAAACTTATTTGCCAGGCGATATCCTTTGCAAGGTTGACAGGGCGTCCATGAAGTACTCGATTGAGGCGCGGTGTCCCATATTGGACGTGAATGTGATGGAATATTCATACCGGCTTCCGCACAAATACAAGTATGCAAACGGTGTGAAAAAACGCATTTTAAAAGATATTGCCTATGATTACATTCCAAAAGCGCTCTTAGACCGCCCGAAGGTAGGGTTCAGCGTGCCGCTTGATAAGTGGATGAGAGGCTCGCTAAAGGCGCAGCTTGAGGATATGTGTAGTGTGGATTATCTGAAAAAACAGGGAATTTTTGATGCCGCATACGTGAACGGATTTATCAGTGAATATTTGAAAACGGGAGATAAAGGGCCTGCATCGGGCGCAAATTACTCAAAGATTGCATGGTCATTTTTCGCCTTTCAGCAGTGGTATAACGAATATATGCATGCATAATATGCATGCATGATTGCGGGCAGACTATACCACATGCCAACATCAATTGCGCGCAAAATGAGGATTAAAATTAGCATGAAACGAATTGCACTATTTATCAACTCTCTGCAAAAGGGAGGCTCGGAGAGAGTTATGGTAAACCTTGCCGAGTATTTTCAAAGTCAGAAATATGACGTGATATTGATTACACAATATAAACGGGACAACGAATACGAGCTTTCGTCCAAGATCCGTCGGATTTATTCAGAGCCGGAACCCGAGGAGCTTACAGGAAGCAGAATCAAAAATTTCTGTATCCGGTTTCACCGTTTGCGGGATATTTGGAAGAAATATAAGCCGGACATTATACTATCCTTCTTGGGAAAAAATAATCTGATGGCAGTTGCAACAGCTGCATTCTTGCCCTCTAAGGTAGCAGTTTCCGTACGCGGCGAGCCCACAATGGAGTATGAGGGGCACCTGATGCAGTTTTTGGCAAAGAGAATGTTTCGCTTTGCGGACGGCGTGATTTTACAGACAGAGCGTGCAAAGGAATTTTTCCCGAAAGCGGTGCGCAAAAAGAGCGTGATTATGAAAAACCCGCTTAGTCCGACATTTGTGGGAAGAAAACCGGCCGCACAGCGCGACAATGTGATTGTGGCAGCAGGCCGGCTTGACGAGAATAAAAATCATGCCATGCTGATCCACGCATTTTCCCGAATTGCAGGCGAATACCCCAACATGCAGCTTGTGATATACGGAGAAGGGGAGCTTCGGGAGCAGCTGACAAAGCTGATCAAAGAAAAAGAACTGGAGGAGCGGATATCTCTTCCCGGAAGCATTGACAATGTGGCAGATGAAATCGGCCGCGCAAAAATCTTTGCGCTGACATCAAACACCGAGGGAATGCCCAATACAGTCATTGAGGCAATGGTCTTAGGCACCCCCGTCATTTCCACCGACTGCCCCTGCGGCGGCCCTGCCATGCTGATAAACGACGGAGAAAACGGCCTGCTTGTGCCGGTCGGAGATGCCTACGCACTCGCCGACGCCATGCGCAAGCTCCTTGCCGACGAGGGACTCACGCAGAAAATCAGCGAAAATGCCTTAAAGCTTGCCGATGAACTTGATCCGGAAAAGGTGGATCGGGAGTGGATGGAGTACTTATTTGAGAGGCTTTAGAATAGGGTATCAATAGAAAGTCTGATGTAAAGCAGGGGGATTGCTTTATATTGGGCTTTTTATTTACATATTTCATGCATGATGTTACAATTATTTCATATGATACTACGTTTGAGAGAGGTGGAAGCTAAGGAAATGGCAAAATATTTTAATACAGAAGGCTCTTGCAAGCCACAAGAACATTATATGGTAAAACTGGATGACAGACTTGCATATATAAAAAGAATGTTGATTGACAGAAAGAAATATTTTGTCATCAACAGGGGACGACAGTATGGGAAGACTACGACGCTGCGATCTTTGGAAGAATACCTGAAAGATGAGTATATTATCCTGTCATTGGACTTTCAGCAGATTGGAACCGAAGATTTTGTGGATGCACAGACATTCGTGCATGCGTTTACGGGAGTGTTAATTGAAACGCTTGAGATTAACGGGCTGAGTGACAGGGAAGAACTGCGAAAGCCATTAACAGAGCTTAGGGATAGAAACGGCAGCAGCCTAAAGGATTTATTTATGTCTTTGAGCAGTATGTGCAAAAATAGTATACAACCGATTGTACTGATGATAGATGAGGTTGACAGTGCAAGCAACAATCAGGTGTTTGTTGACTTTTTAGCGCAGCTGCGCAGCTATTATTTAAATAGGGACAAAACGCCGATTTTTCATTCAGTAATTCTTGCCGGAGTATATGATATCAAAAACTTGAAACTTAAACTGCGTCCCGAGTCAGAGCATCAGTATAACAGTCCGTGGAATATCGCAGCAAAGTTTAAGGTTGAGATGAGCCTGTCCACAGAAAAAATTGCCGAAATGCTGCAGGATTATGAACTAGACCATCATATCGGAATGAGAATACAGACAGTGGCAGAAGAAATTTATGCATACACATCAGGTTATCCAGTGCTGGTTTCGTCGATATGTAAGTGTATTGATGAAGAACTTCCAGATGTGCATGGATTTGAAAATCCGATAAAGGCGTGGTCGAAAGAGGGAGTTGAGAAAGCAGTATCAATGATATTGAAGGAAAATTCTCCACTCTTTGAGAGCATGGCAAAGCAGCTGGACACATATGCAGACCTGTATAGCATTATAGAAAATATCATATATCGGGGAAAACGAATACCATTCAGCCTAGAGGAACGCTCCATTAATCTTGGCGCCATGTTTGGATATTTAAAAGAAGAAAATGGTCATGTGGCGATCGCAAACCGTATCTTTGAGATGGTTTTGTTAAACATGTTTATGGCAAAAGAAGCGATTACCAGCGAGGTATATGAAAGAGGCGGAAGCGACCGAATCGAATTTATCAAGAATAATATGCTTGACATGGAGCTGGTTCTGAAAAAATTTGTAGCGTATTTTCATGAGATCTATGGAGAACAGGATGCCAATTTTATTGAAAAATATGGGCGCAAATTTTTCCTGCTTTATTTAAAACCGATTATCAATGGCACAGGAAACTATTACCTTGAGGCACAGACGAGAGATGAGCGGCGTACGGATGTTATTGTAGACTATCTTGGAGAGCAGTTCATTGTGGAGCTCAAAATCTGGCATGGCAATGAGTACAACGAAAGAGGCGAGAAACAACTTACGGATTATTTGGACTATTACCATAAAGATAAGGGGTATATGCTGAGTTTTAACTTTAACAAAAAGAAGGAAGTAGGAGTTAAGGAAATACAAGTTGGTGGCAAAACGATTGTGGAGGCGGTTGTATAAGACTGTTTCCAAAAGAGAATATTAGGGATATGAAAAATCCCAATGAAATAAGTGCCGATTGGAGTAACAGGTATATATTTCATTGGGATTTTTATATTTTATAAAAAATTCACAGATTTAAATATTCTGCGAAAAAAATAAATACATTTTTGCCTGAAACACATCTGTTTTATGTCTACATAACTATATATCGTCATTATTCTATCATCTTTTAACCGAAATGACAATTGTTTTTTATATAATCAAGGTAAAACGACACTGAAAAAATATGGAAAAGGCAAAGAAACAGAGAAAAAATAAGAATATAAAAAAATATAAGGGGTCAGTTCAGGGGTCATATGTACATTCTCAGAAAGCGATAAAATCTGCCTGTACAGGGCAAACATTACAAATATTTTTTTATATTAAGGGTCATTTTAAGGGTCAGAAGCTGGAAAAAGTTCTTTTTTCCAGCTTCTGACCCTGTTTTTCGCAGAATATTTAAATCTGCGAAAACGCTAGATTGATAAGAAGGGTGAAGGGAATGCCGTCAGACAGCACCATAACAAAAACCATTTGGCAGTATAGTGAGCCATTGCCACAGGAGACAATGGAGTTCCTAAAAGGAATTGCCTCAGATTATAGCAAGGTAAAGAATTATACATACAAAAGGTATTCCGGTATTAAGAGCCTTGGCAGACTTACACCGGTATTTGACATTATGAGCGAGGTGCGTCACAGCGGAATCAGAACCCAGCTTGGACTGCCGTCAGCATATTTTGATCCGGCAATCATTGAAGCGGTAGCAGACATAAAAGGCATGTGGGGCATGCTGAAAAACAAGATCGGAACACTCATTACGGCAAACGAGAACCTGAGCGATGAGGACAGGATTTATTTAAGGACAGTCTTAAAGCTTGATAAAATATACGCTGCAGTTTTGTGTCACGAAAACTATGAAATGCCTAAGAAGGCAGAAGGACTTAACATTGATGCGGAGCGTCTGAATAATCTTCTGCGAAGATTGACGCGCAAGCACTTGGCAAAGCCGGAAACAGGCAGTACAGACTGTTTCAGCATTGCGCCGTCCGGCTATGCATACAGAAATGGTGCAATCTGTATCGCATCAAGGACGGCGGGGCAGAGAATACCGCTTCCATTAAAAGATGACCGCATCTGTGACCGGCAGATACGAATCTGTATCAAAAAGGACCATGCCGCACTTGCAATTCCGGTGGAAACAAAAATAAGACAACACAAGGATTACGGCAGTACAGTTTATATCCATATAGGCTATCAGGACATGTTTACGCTGTCAAACGGAAATGTTTACGGACAATCGCTGGGAGGCATGACCTCGCAGGAAACACAGCGCCTGACAGATAAAAACAAGGGCCGCGCAAAAATGCGTGCAGCATACAGGCACAGCATGGAATCCGGTGACAGCAAAAGGGCAGACAGCATCGAATCCAACAATCTCGGAACAGAGAAATATGACAGACGCAAAGAAAAAGAACGTGCGAAAACACAAACGTTCATCAATACAGAAATCAACAGGATGTTTGCCGCTGAAAAGCCGGAGCGGATTGTAATAACAAAACCGGTGACAGTGGGCAAGACAAAACTTCCGTCAAAGTCAGCAAACAGAAAAATGACAAGAAACTTTAACGGATATGTCAGGGAACGATTGGCCTATAAATGCCGTCTCCATTCCATTGAGCTTGTGGAGATTAATTCCAAAGGAACAGGAGGCATCTGTTCCTGCTGCGGAGCAGAGGGAAAAAGACAGCCGGATGGCTTTTGGTGTCCGGACTGCGGATATAAAGCCACAATTTCCCTAAATGGTGCAAAAAACATCGAAAGTAAATATAACAGCAAAAAAGTAAGAACAAAACAACAACATAAATCAAAAATCGGTTAAACCATACAGACCTGAGAATAAATCCCTTGAGACAGAGTTTGATATCAAATTTGTCGTGAGTGATTTCACCCCCGGTGTATTGTATCAGCGGCATTCATTACAATGTTACTGATACAATACATCAATCAGGATCACAGGGAAGTATGTTAACAATATCGTAAATAGCGTAACAGCTGTTTGCAAAGGCAAAAAACGGCATTATCTAAACCGTTTTTTACGGTTTTCCGGTATGCCAAGACCGCAGCCTTATGCGGAGCGAAGCAAAATCCAACTTTGTTGGGTTTGCAGGCGGAGACGCCCGGCTAATCCTTATGATAAAACAATAAAAACGTTTTGTGATGTTAAAGACAATATTTAAGATACATTACATTTTGTTTGACAGAAGGATAGAGGAAACAGAGATAATAGGGGATATCAATGAGAAAAATACAAAAACAACAGGCAGAAGAATTGGTCAGGCAAATGGAAGAAGCACATGACCAAATAAGGGAATATATGAAACAGAACAATATCCAGTCTGCTATGGAATTGTTGGAGGATTGCCAAAGTGGTGCAATTTCTTTGGGGACACTAATTGAAAATACGGAAGGAGAAGGACATCCAATTGTTTCTTTGCTGGAGGAATACTGTGAATTGACATATCAGATTCATGAAGACTTGGCGGAAGGGACAGAACTGAATGCAAACAAACCTTATAAGCATTTAAAACAGAAGTTGATAAAAATTTTGAATGGAATAAAAAACGACATCAAAATAAGATATGAAGCTGTTTTTCTGCCATATAAGGCAAGTATGTGGGACAGCTTGGAGAGTGTGTGGCGGGCGGCAGACGCAGATCCGGATTGTGATGCTTGTGTTATTCCGATTCCATATTATGATAAAAATTCAGACGGAAGCTTTGGTAAGATGCATTATGAGGCTGACCAGTATCCGGCTAATGTACCTGTCATAAAATATGAAAAGTTTGATTTTGATGAACATCGTCCGGATATGATATTTATCCATTATCCTTACGATGCAGCAAATATTGTTACAAGTGTACACCCTTTTTTCTATTCAGATAATTTGAAAAAATATACGGATTGTTTGATTTATATTCCGTATTATGCAACCGCAGGCGGTATGAGTGAGGGACAGGCATTATGTCCTGCATATGTAAATGCAGATTACATTGTGATTCAGTCTGAAAAATACAGAAAATTTTTTGATGAAAGAATACCTGATAGTAAGTTCCTTGCCTTTGGGTCACCTAAATTTGACAGTGTGATACATAAGTGCCAGAACCCGCCTGTGCCACCGGTAGAATGGAAAGAGAAAATCAGAGACAGGAAAGTTTATTTTTATAACACAAGCATTGGCGGAATGCTAGGAAATACAGATGTGTTTCTGGAAAAGATGCAGTATGTTTTTGATATCTTTCAGAAAAGGGAGGATGTCTGTCTTTTGTGGCGTCCGCATCCGTTGATGGAATCTACGTTTGATTCGATGCGGAAGGGGTATAAGGAACAGTATCTTGCGTTGAAGAAGAGGTTTGTGGAGGAAGATATCGGGATTTTAGATGAGACTCCTGATATAGAGACCACAATTGCGTTATGTGATGTGTATATTGGGGATTCGGCGACGAGTGTTACTTCATTGTTTGGCGTTGTAGGGAAACCGTTGTTTATTTTGAATAACTATATTAATACACTTCCAGAGAAAGATGACTGGCGTGGGGAACGGATTGCTCTTCAATTTGATGGGAATGGTGACGACAGATACCAAATTACAAGGAATAATCAGCTTTGGTTTTCTGAGAATAACGATTACCATTATAAGTTTTATATGGATTTGGAGACGGGGTACTCGGAAGGCGGATATTATATGCGGGCAATCGAGATGAAAGACAAAATTTACGTTGTTCCTGGGAGTGCACAGAATCTGCTGATTATAAAGGACAAAAAAATTAGGAAAATAGAATTAATAAAAAAGGTCACACAGCCGGGGGCTTTCCGTGGATATTATTACAATGAAAAATATTTATTTTTATGTCCGAGCGAGTATCCGTTTTTGGTTCGTTTTGATTTGGAAACAGAAGAAATTTTGTATATCAAGGGGATAAAGCAGTTTTATGTAAAAAATGTAGCGGGTGAATGGCGCTACGGTGGAATTAGTTTATATGAAAATGAACTGATTTTTGCTTCTCCGGCGGAAAACCAGTTTCTATTTATGGACATGGATACACTAAAGACAAGAACGCTCCAATGCAATACGGAAGCAATTCATGGAACTACTGCTATAAAAGCTGAGGGGGATTATCTGTGGCTGCTGCCCATAAAAGGTATGGCAATTGTGTGCTGGAATATTAAGACAGGAAATATCAGAGAATATACTGATATACCACAACAGTTTAAATCAGTCAAATGGCCTTATGAGCAAGAATGTGATGAACTTCCGTTTAGCGGAGTTGTGATTTATGAAGGAGAAGATAAGGAACGTATTATTATAACGCCGAATTGGGGAAACATGTACTTGTCCCTTGACAGGGAAACAGGGAAGATGGAGGAATGGAAATCTCCAGTGGGTTCAAAAACGCGTGGAAGGAACGGATATTTTGTAACGAGCGGAATGGGGGGATTGGTCATTACGTGGCAGCAGCTTGGCAAACCCGACTGCCGGATTTGGTACGCACCGGAAAGAAAGCTTTATGATATTAATATTAATACGAAGGCTTATCAGGAGGTGGACATATCATTTGACCATACCGATTTGGAAACGCACGAACCGGGATTTATGGAGGCATCAGAGTGGATGCAATATTGTCTGAATGAGAATGCATTTAATTCCCTAAAGGATTTTTTGGACGGCAATATAACCGGACAGCCGTTTGACAGGGAGAGGCAGCTTAGGGCATTTTCACAGATTAATGCAAATACGGAAGGAACCTGTGGAAGGGATGTCTACAACTTTGTTAAGGGAAAGGTAAAGTGAAAAGAAATAAGGGGAGAAACACTATGACGAAGGTGATTACATACGGTACATTTGACCTCTTCCATGAAGGGCATTACAGGCTGTTGCAGAGGGCAAAAGCACTGGGGGACTATTTGATTGTCGGTGTAACCACGGAGAAATACGATATGGAAAGAGGAAAGCTCAATGTGGTGGATTCTTTGATGACGCGCATTGAGAATGTCAGAAAAGCGGGCTTTGCAGATGAGATTATCATAGAAGAGGCAAGCGGGCAGAAGGTGGGGGACATTCAAAAATACCATGCAGATATCTTCGCGATTGGCTCCGACTGGGTGGGACAGTTTGATTATATATCGGACTACTGTAAAGTGGTCTATATTGAGCGGACAAAGAATATATCAAGCACGATGCTCCGCGAGCAGAATAGGCAGCTTCAGAAAATTGGTATTATCGGCAGCGGAAGAATTGCGGAGCGCTTTATACCGGAATCAAAGTTAGTAAGCGGTATCAGCGTACAGGGGATATATAACCCAAACAGGGAAAGTGCGGAACGGTTTGCAGGGAAGTGGGAAATTGATACATATGCAGGTATAGAGGAGTTTTATGAGGATGTTGATTCGGTCTACATTGCCTCACCGCACCAGACGCATTACAGCTATATAAAGGAAGCTTTGGAACATGGGAAACATGTACTTTGTGAAAAACCGATGGTATTAAAGAAACGGCAGGCGGAAGAGCTTTTTTCCTATGCAAAGGAGCATGGACTGGTGTTGTTTGAGGGCCTTAAGACAGCGTACTGCCCCGGCTTTGAGAAACTGATGGGAATGGCATGCAGCGGCATGATTGGAAATGTCAGATATATTGACGCATGTTTTACAAAACTTGAGGATGAAAATGTGCGGGAGCTGACGGATAAGATTTATGGGGGGAGCTTTACGGAATTGGGCAGTTATTGTCTGCTCCCGATCATAAAGCTGTTCGGCACTGACTACAATGAACTGCGGTTTGATACCATATGCAATGAGGATGGGCTGGATATTTTTACGAAAACGTCACTAACATTTCCGAAAGGAATTGCGACTGCAACATGCGGACTCGGTGTAAAATCCGAAGGAAGGCTTCTGATAGCCGGAACGAAAGGATATATTGTGGCGGAAGCACCGTGGTGGAAGACTACTTATTTTGAAATTCATTACGAGGATTCCAGTCGGGTGGACAAGTATTCGGAAAGATTTTTGGGGGACGGTCTCCGATATGAAATCCGGGATTTCCTAAATTTAATTAGCGGAAACGATAAAAGTGATTTCAAACTGACCCGCGGTATGTCCATTGCTATGGTGGGGATTATGGAAAAATTTTTGGAAAGCCAAAACAGGGGACTGGTATGAAGATATGGGCACATAGGGGATGCAGTCAGAGATACCCGGAAAATACACTGCTTGCATTTGAAAAGGCGATAACAATACAAAATTTAACAGGAATTGAATTGGACATTCAGCTTACTAGGGATAATGAGCTGGTCGTTGTACATGACGAACGTGTGGACAGAACAACTGAAGGGATAGGATTTGTAAGGGATTATACTTTGCCGCAATTAAAAAAGCTGCATATCTATGCGGATAATAATCCAACACAGTCAATTCCTACCATGGATGAGGTTTTTGACTTACTGGAAATACGGTTAAAATCAGGATTAAAGTTAAATATAGAACTAAAAAACAGCGTTTATCCGTATGATGGCATGGAAGAGAAAATCGTTAGGATGGTACATAAGCGAGGCCTGCAGAAGGCGGTTATTTATTCCACCTTTTATGCGAAATCACTGGAAAAAATAAAAATGCTTGATTCGGATGCGCAAATAGGGATTCTTGACAGAAAAGTGTCTGACTGCATGTATAAGATGAAAGGTGGCTGTGGAGCGGTTGCGCTTCATCCGTTTTGGAGAGAAATTGACCTGACTGCGGAGCAGCTTGAAGGATATACTGTACGGGCATGGATGTCAGGACACCTGTATCCGGAAAAACCTACGGGAGGAAGACTTGATTTTACACAACTTGAGGCACAAGGGATAACAGATATTATATTGAATGAACCAGAAGCCTATTTAACATAGTTATTATCTGACATTTGTATATAGATTAAACGGAACCTTGACAATTTCATACTTTACATTAGAATTTTTGAGATGTTATGTTTACATGTTTTAGCTGAAATGTTAAAATGGATTTATTACAGTTAAAGACATAATGGAGGACAGCAGAATGAAACGCAGGTTTAATATAACGGGTTCCTGTAATCAACAAAAACATTATATGGTAAAGCTTGATGAACGATTGAAAAGAATTAAGGAAGACTATGTGGATGAAGGAAGTTATTTTATCATTAATAGAGGACGGCAGTATGGAAAAACAACGACGCTCAAAGCTTTAAGGGAATACTTAAAAGACGATTATATTGTCCTTTCCATGGACTTTCAGATGATGAGTGCGGCAAATTTTGCGGATGAGCAGATATTTACGGCAAAGTTTATTGAGTATATAGAAAATCTGCTTTCTGATGAAGAAGAACTAATGAAGAATATTGACGAGACGGCTTTTTCCTCTTTGATTTCTTTAAAGAATAGAGATGATATTTCCATGGACATTATGTTTAAGGGAATCAGCAGAATGTGCAAAACGGCAAAAAAGCCCATTGTCCTGATGATTGACGAGGTAGACAGCGCGTCAAACAATCAGGTGTTTATTGACTTCCTTGCACAGCTTAGAGGCTATTATCTGAACAGAGAAAACCAACCGACATTTTATTCGGTTATTCTCGCAGGAGTGTACGACATTAAAAATTTAAAACTGAAAATACGCCCCGCGGAAGAGCATCAGTATAACAGCCCGTGGAATATTGCGGCAAAATTTAAGGTTGAAATGAGCTTTTCGTCAGATCAGATAGCAGTCATGCTTACGGAATATGAAGAAGATCATCAAACCGGAATGCATATAGCAGAGGTTGCAGAGGAGATTTACAGGTATACCTCCGGTTATCCGTACCTTGTTTCCGTAATCTGTAAATATCTTGATGAAGATGTTCCTGACAAAAAAGACTTTGAGTGCATTAGCGATGTTTGGACGAAGCGGGGCATTGAGGAGGCGGTTAAGCTTCTGCTGAAAGAAAATATGCCGTTATTTGACAGCATGATAAAGCAGATAGACATTTATCAGGACTTGCGGGATATTATGGAACAAATTTTGTATCAGGGAAGGAAAATCCCATTCAGCCCTGCGCAAAAATCAATGAACTTGGGGGTAATGTTTGGCTTTCTGAAAGAAGAAGACGGTCACGTTGCAATTGCAAACCGTATTTTTGAAATGTATCTGCTGAATCTGTTTATTGCGCAGGAAGCGGTAAAAAGTGATATGTTTCTTTACGGGCAGGGCAGTAAAAACCAGTTTATCACAGGGCGAAGCCTTGATATGGGATTGATACTCAAAAAGTTTGTGGAGCACTTTGCGGATGTGTATGGTGAGCGTGATGAGAAATTCATTGAAGCCTATGGACGCAAGCTTTTCCTGTTGTATCTGAAACCGATTATAAACGGTGCCGGAAATTATTACATTGAAGCGCAGACAAGGGATGCGAAACGGACGGATATTGTTGTGGATTATTTAGGGGAACAGTTTGTCATAGAACTTAAGATATGGCATGGAAACGAGTATAACGAGCGTGGCGAGCGGCAACTTGCGAATTATCTTGATTATTTCCACCAAGAGAAAGGGTATCTGATTAGTTTTAACTTTAATAAGAAGAAAGAGATTGGAGTCAAGGAACTGCGGGTAAAGGGAAAAACAATTATTGAGGCTGTGGTTTAAAAGAGAATACGGATCTAAGATAAACGAAATCTGATGTAAAGTATGGAATTGTCATAGTTTGCATCAGATTTTTTGATGAAATAAGGTGATTACAGGAGAAGAAGTATGATTGAATTGACAGGCGAACAGTTACATCGCCTTCAGATGATACAATTAGAGATGTTGGTTGAGGTTGACAGGATTTGTAACAAATGTGGCATACGATACAATATTATAGCGGGGACTCTTTTGGGTGCGGTCAGACACAGGGGATATATTCCTTGGGATGATGATGCGGATGTGGCTTTTTTACGTCCCGAATATGAGAAGTTTAGGAAAGCCTGTAAAACGGAATTGGATAGAACAAGATTTTATTTTCAGGATCATAGAAATACGAAAGGTTATCGATGGGGATATGGGAAATTGCGGAGAAAGAACACACTTTTTTTAAGAGAGCATCAAGAACATATGCCTTATAAACAAGGTATTTTTATTGATATTTTTCCGCTTGACGGTGTACCAGATAATTACTTTTTGAGGAGTTTTAAAAATTTTGAATGTTTTTGTATTAGAAAAATATTGTGGTCTAAAGTAGGAAAGATTAGTGAAAATAGTTTTTGGAAACGGCAGGTATACAAAATGCTTGACCAAATATCTGAACACGAAGTTTTTAGATACTATCATAATATGGTGCGCAAAGCAAATAAAAAGAAAACCCAAATGGTAAGGATACTAATGTTTCCAACTCCAAATAGTGAATGGGGATATTACAGATGCTGGTATGAAAACAGTACGGATATATTATTTGAAGGAAAGGTTTTTCAGGGGATTAAGGATTATGATAGTTATTTAAGTTTTAAATTTGGAGATTATATGGAGCTACCGCCTGCGGATAAAAGAAAAGCACATCCGATTAGTAAATTTGTGATTAAAGGATAAGGACAAACTGAAAAATGAAAATAGTAATTTGGGGCGCCGGCGATATGGGACGACGCGTGATTCCATATTTGGACAAAGAAAGCATTGTAGCTTTTATAGATAATAATACAGATAAAATTGGAACTTGGTATTTTGGTATTCCCATTATTTCAATTGATGAATACGAAGCTAAATACAATAAAATCCCTATTCTTATTACACCGCTTGCAGAAGAAGAAATTGAGAATGTATTGATAAATAAGGGGGTCGGATTTTATTTTAGGTTGTCTGACTGTCCGAGTGAGTTTTCAAATGTTGAGTATACACCTGTTCTTGAAAAATTTTCTATCAGTCAAATCACGGAGGACAAGAAATTTGTCATTTATGGAAGTACATTATTTACAATTGTGCTGAATCAATGGGTAAAGAAGAATAAAGGTTATTATTTAACAATTGTATTACCAAAGCCTGTTGAAAAGATAATGATTGAAAATATGAAAAGAGAGAATCCTGAAATGTTTTTTACGCCTGAAACGGATGACATTATGCAGGAGAATTTAAACTTTTTGGTAACAGATGAGTGGTATATTAATCGTTTAAAGGAAAGGGGAATTGATTCTGAAAGAATAATAAACCTTTATGATATTTCAGAAAAAGAAGAAAGCTATTATAATGCTGAAATCGAACAATATAGAGACATTCATAAGGGCGAAAGTTGTTTTATTATAGGTCATGGACCAAGTCTAAGAGTAAGTGACTTGGACGTATTGGAAGCAAATAATATTATTACGTTTAGTATGAATTTGACCTATAAACTGTTTGATAAAACGGAGTGGAGACCGGATTACTATGTCGTATTGGACAAAAGGGTATTGAATAGACATTCATACTTTAAATGGGAAGAGAATACAAAAAGAAAATGCTTTATTGCGGATATGTCAGAAGAATTTTGGAGACAAAACCAATCCGAAAAGAACGTTAAATATCACTCCATAAGAAACATGAACTCAAGAGGAGAAAAATTTTCCGATGATATAAGCAGAAGAGTGTACTTTGGGGCAACTGTAGCATATGACTGCCTGCAGATTGCTGTTTATATGGGGTTTAGGAAAATTTATCTTTTGGGAATGGACTTGGTTCCATATAAACCCAGTAGTAAATCAGCAGCGTATTATTCTAATTTTTTTGAGACGGACAGTCGAGATAAAAAGCCCCAAATGTGGGTTAATAAAATATTGCGTGGATATTCAGCCGCAAAAGAATATGCTGTCAGTAATCATATTCAAATTTATAATGCTACTAGAGGCGGATATTTGGATATATTTGAACGTGTTGATTTTGATAAGCTTTTTGAAAATGGAAAATATAATGAGACTTATAATGAATAGATTTCTGAATAGGAGTTAAAGGTATGCCTTCTATAGAACGGGTGTTTGATAAGCGGAATGAACTTAAAATTTGTACTGGTTGTGGTGCCTGCCAAAATATATGTCCTTGTAATGCGATTGAAATGTGTTCTGATGTAATTGAAGGTTATCAACCGGTTGTTAAAAAAAGCAAGTGTATTAATTGTGGTAAATGTATAGATGTTTGTCCGGTGTTAAATAAAGATAAAAACCTGTATTTTCCAATAGAAGGATATGCTGTGGCGGCAGCGGATAATATCAGAAGAAAGTCATCAAGCGGAGGCTTTTTTTCCGTAGCGGCGGAAAAAATTCTTGACCTTGGTGGAGTGGTTTATGGAGTTGGATGGGATGATAAGCTTGTGGCTATTCATACGCGAATAACACGTATGGAAGGTCTTAACAAACTTCGATACAGTAAGTATGTCCAAAGCGATACATCTAATGTTTTTAGAAAAGTTAAAAAAGACTTGGAAGAAAAGAAAAAGGTGCTGTTTTCTGGAACACCGTGTCAAATTGCAGGGCTGCGTAAATATACTGATATAGAGAATATTAATACCGGAAATCTGTATTTAATTGATTTAATATGCGGCGATGCACCGTCACCGGTATTATGGGAAAAATTCCTGAGTGAACGATATAAGGAAAACAATCGCCCATATGATTACCGATTTCGGGATAAAATCCATGGTTGGAAGGTGATAAGCAATTGCTTGGAAACCATGCAGGATAACTATGCAGACATTGTGGAAGATTATTATTTAAAGGGTTTTCTTGAAAATATGATGTTTCGCTCTGCCTGTGAAGACTGCATATATCGAAAAACAAAGCCTGGTGATATAACAATAGGAGATTTTTGGAAAGTTCAAAAATATAAACCTTCAATTGAATGGCAGACAGGTGTGAGTACAGTCCTCATAAATACAGAAAAAGGAAAACGCTTTTTGGAAAGTTTGAAAGATAATTTTGCAGTGTTTGATATTGTGGAAGTTGAAAAGCTTATGGATAGCGGAGGATTCCGTAATAATATTAATACAGGAACGAAATGCTTTCGTCATGAAATTTTAAAACAGGGGGAGAGTACCTTGAAAAGTGCGTATGAAGCTGGAAGGGATTTGAGATATGATATCGGTTTAGTTGGTGAATGGTGTAACCATAATTATGGAAGTCATCTTACTTACTATGCTTTGAAGAAAACATTGGAAAAGATGGGACTATCGGTTCTGTTGATTGGACCTCCAGTAACGTGGTGGAAATATTCCAAAAATATATTTGGGGATGAGAGATTCAGGGCTTTACCCGGTATTGAGGATGTTGCTTATTTATCATTGGACGAATATGATTATGAATATTTAAACTCAAGATGCAATATGTTTTGTGTTGGTTCAGATACTACATTTAATGAATTTCAATTTTTTGACAAGAAGAAGTATGCAGGACTTGCATGGACTGATTCAAAAAAGGGACGGATTATATATGGTGGTTCTTTTGGAACATATGATTTTAACGCAAGTAAGGAAAAAATAGAATATTTAAAATACTGTTTTTACCGATTTGACAGGATTTCCTTTAGAGAAAAAGCGGGAGTGCAGCTTGCAAAAGAATCATTTGGCGTTGAAAGCGACTATGTTTTAGATCCGGTCTTTTTACTGTCTGATGAGGAGTGGCGACAACATGAAGTGCGTCCAGACGGACTTGATGACAAAAGATTCGGAATTGTTTTCTTCTATGAAGACAATGGACATGATGAAGATACAGAAAAGTTTCTTGATAAACTGAGAGCAAAGTATAATTGTGATTTCTATTATGTTACAAGATCGGATTCCGATAGGAAGAACGCAATAGCAAATGTAAAAATTGAGGAATTGTTATGGTTGATTGATCATGCGGAAATTATATTAACAAATTCATTCCATGTTACGGCATTGTCAATCATTTTTAATAAATTATTTTATGCTATCAATAGGATTATGCAGCTTCCTGTTAGAATTCCGGATATTTTAACCACTTGCGACTTGAAAGACAGAATGATTATTGACTACAGATATGATGAAATAGATGTGAATGATTCGCATCTTATAGATTATGAAAAAGTTAATTGTATTTTGAAACAACGCATAAGATACAGTAAAAATTGGCTGGCAGATGCAGTAGAGGTGGCAAAGAATAAAACGGATTCTTGTTGGAACGAATATGACTATTTACGAAGAAGAGTTGATGAATTATCTACTCTTGTGACAAAACTGTCAGATCGGGTAAATGAGTTGGGGAAAAATAAATTTCCGGCTTTAGTTAATAATTTGAATCCAAAACCGGAGATAACAAAAGATGAATTTATACGGAAATTTAATATGGTAGCTGACAGAAATGAGTTGTTAGCGGAAAATTTAGTTATAAAGGGATATAAAAATGTAGCTGTTTATGGCGTAGGAATTGTAGGGAAAGTTGTAGTGGACAAGCTTCAGGAATTAGCAGGTATAAAAGTAAAATATCTAATTGACAGAAAGGTAAAGGAGTACAAAGGGGATAAAGTCTATCAAGAGCCACAGGATTTGGATATAGATGTTGTAATAGTAACTGTATTGAATGAAGACGATGATATAAGAAGATTTCTGAAATCGTTTTATCGAGAAGCAGATGTTTTAATGGTGGATGACTGGATCAATGAAATTTATAATGAAATTAATTGCTGAATATCAGAAAGGGATTTGCAATGAAAAATGATGTTAATCTTAGGAGCTATGAAGGAGTAGAAAGTGTGCAAAGTGTTCTTGCAGATGAAAGCTTTAAGAAATACTGCAATAAAAAATTAGAATCTTGTTTCTATGACTTAGAATTTATTAAAGACAATATTTATACATCCCGTAAACTTAATACATGTGAGATTGGAACAGGCAATGGAAAATTACTTTTTGCTATGGAACAGAATGGATTACTGAGGGGGGGTATAGGGTATGAAGTAAGTAAAAGCAGATGTGAATGCGCGGAAAGATTTAAGAAGCTCATGGGATGTAACTTATCCCAAATAGTAAATCAAAATTTTTTGGAGGATAAATCAAAGCGAAAATTTGATTTGATTATTGCAGTCGATATCGTAATACAAATTATTAGTCCTCTTTATGATAATGCTGAAGAGGATATGTTCCAATGGATAGATGAACACTTAGAAAATGACGGAGCGTTATTTTTAGAACTTGTTGATTACAGTTCAACAATAGAAACGCTAAAAGGTAATCAAATAGTGAAAACATGGGAAGAATTTCCCAAAGCAGATACATACCGATATGGTTTATATAGCAGAAGATTAGATGCTGACGGAAATATTGTAAAGGATAAAATCTTCATTAGAAGGGATGACGGTGAACCGTGGACTTCACAGAATGTTGTAAAATCTTACTCTAGAAACGAGATATGTGATGTTCTTGACAAATACGGATTTACCTGTGAGTTATATCCATACGAGGGTGTTAATAACGAAAATAAAGATTATTACCGTGTAATAGCACGAAAAAAACAAAAAATGGAATAGTCAGAAAATAAGAGGAGGGACAGAAATGGTAATACCTTTTGAAGAAGAATACAGGAAAAAATTTTATGCGTTAGAAAATGAAATATTTGAATCAAATTTTTGGTCTGAGGGTAAGATGATTCGGACATTTGAAGAAAAGTTTGGAGAATATGTGAAATTAGGTGCAAAAGCAGTGGCAAGCGGAGGAGCAGCCCTTACAGCAATTTTATCTTATATTGATGTGAAAGGAAAAGACGTGATTGTACCTGATAACACATTTTGGGCAGATGCTCAGGCTGTTCATATGGCAGGGGGGAATGTGATTTTCGCGGACTGTAATAAGGAAGATTTATGTTTAAGCTTGGAAGATTTGAAAAATAAGGTTACACCAAATACAAAGGCGGTAATTGTGGTACATATTGGAGGTCATATTGCTTTTCAGATAGAAGAAATAGCCGCATATTGTAAGGATAAAGGCATTTATTTAGTTGAAGACTGTGCACATGTTCATGGAGCATGGTGGAATGGAAAAACAGGAGGAAATTACGGATTCGCAGGAGCGTATTCTTTTTATGCCACAAAAACAATGCCGCTTGGTGATGGTGGAATGATTGTCAGTAAAGATTCAGAATTTTTAAAATGGGTCGAAGAATTCAGAAATTACGGCAAAGAAGTAGTAGACGGAAAAGTGTATTATCGTATGCAAAACGGTTTTAATTATAGGATGAGCGAATTTACTGCTGCGCTTGGAATTGTACAGATGGAGAGGTTGCCTAGAATATTAGAGTGGAAAAGAGAACTTGCAGAAAAGTATGACCAGATTTTCGAGAACCATGTAAAATTTCCGGCAGGAATGGAGTCTGGCTATTATAAATATATTGTTTTTGACACACCGTTAAAGCAGCAGACTGGTCAGGTATTTGGACCGGGAGATTTGGGACACAGAATCGCCAATATTGATGCGGATCTCCCTAATAGCATATGGGTAACGGAACATCATAAATGTGCTCCAATTTATTACGGATGGGAGAAAGCAGAAAAGAATGTGGAAGAGTTGAGGCAGATTTTACTTTAAAATAGGTAGGCTGACAAATAAAGATGAATTACTAGGAGGGAACAGATGTCGGAAAGAGAATACAATGAGAAGATTGCTTCATTTCACAATATAGAAGGGCTGACACTCATGCCGGAATACCCTAAAAACGATCTCAGGTTAGAATTGTCTAATGTATGTAACCATACTTGTCTGTTTTGTGCGAATAGAAAAATGACACGCAAAAAGGGGTTTATGGATGAAGGCTTTTTGAGACGAATTTTACAGGAGGCATATGATGAGGGATTTTATGGTGTCGGTTTTTATGCAAACGGAGAACCGTTTATAAGTCCTCACTTTGTGGAATATATACGATGGGCGAAAGAGATAGGATATACATATATTTATATTGACACAAATGGTGCTGCAGTTGGACAGGAAAAAATAAAAGAGGCTATTGATGCGGGGTTAGACAGTATTAAATTTTCTATTAATGGTACGAATCGGGAAACTTATGAACTGATACACGGGTGGGATGATTTTGACCGTGTGATGGAGAACTTAAAGTATACATACCAGTATAAAAAAGAGTTGGGGCGACCATTCAATGTATTTGTGTCTGTTGCAGTTACGAAGTATATTGAAAACTCTATAGATGCATTTGTTGAATATTGTAAAAAATATTGTGATGATATTGTGACAAATACTGTGATTGATATGGGGGGATATGTTCCGACGGAGCATAAATATTTAGCCACAGGCAGAGCAACAGATTTTGCACCTAGTATGAAGATCCCGTGTTATGTAATGTGGAATTCATTATTTGTCACATGGGAAGGTTATGCAACTGCATGTTGCGCTGACTTTCAAAACTACTTTGTTTATGCGGATTTAAATAATACATCAATTAAGGACGCATGGCATAATGGGAAAATAACAGAACTGCGTAGCAGACATTTAAGAGGGGATATAGAAGGAATGCCATGTAAAGCATGTGCACTAGGTATATTAGAAAATTGGATTCCTCTGACGCAGGAATATGCGACTTTATGTGATGAAACTATTTTTGAGGAATTTGATGCTTCTGAGCGCATAAGAAAGTTTGAACAGAAGAGAGAAGGCGTTATAAAGTGATACTGGGATTGATACCTGCCAGAGGCGGGAGTAAGGGTGTTCCTAAGAAGAATATTAAAATAATACACGGAAAACCACTAATTGTGTGGTCAATTGAGAAGGGATTGAGGAGTAAGTTAATTGATAAACTGGTGGTATCAACGGATAGTGAAGAAATAGCCCAGATTGCAAAAGAAGCCGGAGCAGAAGTACTGATGCGTCCATCAGAGCTTGCGACAGATACAGCATCAACGCAAGATGTAATGGTACATACATTGCAACATTATCCGGCTGATACGCTTGTACTCTTACAACCGACATCTCCTTATCGCTCGAATGGTTTAATTGATGATTGCATCAATGAATTTTTACAGAATGACTTTGATTCATTGGCTACAGGATTTATATGCGATTACAAAGAATACGGGAGAAATACGTTGCCTAGACAACAGATACAAGGCTTTTTCTATGATGATGGAAATGTATATGTGATGAAAGCAGATAACATTTTAAAAGGAGACCGCTATGGAACCAAAATCGGAAGAAAAATTATCAATCGTTATGAAAATGCAGAAATTGATGATGAATATGATTTTTGGCTTTTAGAGCAAATACTTAGGAAGTTTGAATAATTACGGAGACAGGATACGGAAGTATAGGGAAAATCAATTGAAGATAGGAGACAAAATGATAACGGTAATCTTACAGGCATCAAACTATAAAGAATCTTTTCAGAACAGAAGCTTTCAGATGATACAGGGAGTTCCGGCAATTTCATATATTATCAGACGGTTAAAAAAGGAGGAAGAAACACATGTTGTTTTGGCTGTTTCTGATATGACAGAGGATGATATTTATGTTGAGATAGCCAAAACAGAAGGTGTTCAAATATACAGAGGAGCATATGACAACCTATTGGGGCGTCTTTGTGGTGCTGCTCATGAGAGTAAGGCGGAAAACTTTGTAAGAGTATATGCAAATTATCCATTGCTTGATATAAATCAAATGAAGGTGTTATATGATGAACATGTAAAAGACGGTTATGATTATTCTTATAATGAACATCAGCAAGGGGTACTGTGGGGGACAGGCTGTGAAGTTTTCCGGACAGGATTTTTAGATGAACTGAATGCATTAGAGCTTCAGAAGAGCCAAAGGGAAGCTATTGGGTTTTACATTCGACAGAGTGAAAACGGAAATAAAATATTAAAGAAGCATGTATGCCTCAAAAGACCTGGATATAAAGTTTGTTTGGAAACAAAAAAAGATTTAGCCGTAATAAAAGAGCTTTCTGATAATCTTGGTGACGAAATTGCTAATGATAAGATTATAGAATATTTTACAAAACATAGTGTGCTTGGTGTCTATAATATGGAAGAACCTGCCAAGGAAGTCGGTCTTGAAAAATTTTTCCTGCATCCTGAAAAGGTAAAAAGTCTCCTTACAGAGAAGGATTTGGATAAGCTTTATCCTGTCAGCGTTGAGATGACACTTACAAACCAGTGTAATCTTAATTGTGTATATTGTTCGGATAATGACTTAAGGAAAAGGCAGGGGAAAAAGCAGGCACTGAATTTTGAAATAATTGAAAAGCTGCTTTCTGATCTTGCCGAAGGTGGAACAAAGGGTATTGTTCTTGAAGGGGGAGGAGAGCCAACACTATATCCGGAGTTTGAAAAGGTTGTCAAGTTTGCAAAGGACAAGGGGCTTGGAATTGGTCTCATTACGAATGGGACGGTTTCCTTGAATGCAGAACTGATAAAGGAATTTGAGTGGATACGGGTTAGCTTAGATGCCTCCACTTCAAAAGAGTATATGGAACTTAAAGGTGTTGATTGCTTTGAACATGTTGTAAACAATATTACACACTACGCAAAATATTGTAATACTGTTGGTGTGGGATATGTAGTGACAAATAAAAATATATCACAGATTGAAGCATTAGTTATGAGAATTCGGGAGTCAGGAGCGGCTTATATTCAATTAAGACCTGTGGTGGATTCGGAAGAACTATATCCATATAATGTAGATTTGTCTTTCTTAAAATTCTATCAGAACCATAGGTTTGCGGTAATACTTGACGGAATGAAAGAAAATGCAAAGTCAGGAAATGGGAACATTCCATGTAAGGCGCATAGTCTTACAAGCATTATTTCAGGGGATGGCAGTGTATTTTTATGTGGAAGATTGAATATATATAGGTGGCTTCGTCCAATAGGTAATATCAACAATCAAAGTTTTCATGATATTTGGCTTGGTGATGAACGTAGAAATCAGGCAGGGATGGTGAAGGATAAAGAGTTCTGTAAGAGGAACTGTCCACAGTGTAGAATTACAAAGTTTAATGAATTGTTGGATAGATTGGAAAATGTGGGTTCGAAGCATTTTATTTAAGGGAGAAAGGGTTTTGTAATGTCGGTACAGGTCATAGCAGAGGTTGGAGAATGTTTTAACGGTTCTATGGAACGGGCAAAAAAGATGATAAAAGAAGCAGTACAAGCAGGGTGTAATGTTGTAAAGTTTCAGATTTTGGATATGGACGAGGTGTCTAAGGATGATCCTGAGTATGACTGGTTTCGGAAAATTGAATTGGACAGGGAAAGGATAAAAATTTTGAAACAGTGGGCAGAGGATGAACATATAGATATTCTGTTTACCCCGGTTTCATTAAAAACTGCTTCTTTCTTGGTAGAGGAGGGCATTCATACAGTTAAGATTGCGAGCAGTTTTATCAGTAAAAAGGAGCTGATAGCATACATAAATGATTGTTTCCGGACGGTGTATATTTCAACAGGAATGGCGGAATTGGAGGAAGTTAGGAAAACGGTTGAAATTCTGCAAAAGCCAAAAGAGGTAATTATTTTACACTGTATTTCTGAATATCCAACCGGACCTTTATTGGAAAAAAGGGGATTAAAGGCACTGGATGAAAGGGATGCTCATTTAAATATGATGCGTATATTAAAACGGGAGTTTCCGGGGTATAAAATTGGGTATTCCGATCATACGGATGGGATTTTTGTTCCGGTAGTAGCGGCTGCGATGGGAGCAGAAGTGATAGAGAAACATTTTACATTAGATAGGAAGACACCAGTTTACAATTATTTGCAGAAAAAGGAATACATGGGAACAGATCATGTTTTATCTGTGGAACCGGAAGCGTTGAGAAAGATGGTAGAACTGATACGCAGGGTAGAAATTAGTCAGGGAGATATGGAGTGGAACCGTTCAAAAGGGGAATGTATATTACGTGATTTTTTACGTGGAAGATATGCAGAGAGAGAAAAGGAATGAATACGATATTTATTGTAACAGAAGCAAATGCGACTGTGGCAACAGGTCATTTGATGGAATGTATCGTGTGTGCGGAAGAATTGATGGAAAGTGGATATGACGTGTCATTTTGGATCAATGATGATATGGAAGAGGGGTTGAAAAAGAGAATTCCCTGCATGTTTTGGGAATACCACATATCAATTGAAAATGACTATGAAATGTTATTGAAAGAAATATGCAAAACACATCCTAATGCGGTACTTTTTAATTTAAGAGAACTCTCTGAAAAATTTTCAAAAATATGCAGGAAAGCAATTGATAAAACAATATCAATCATTTGCATTGATGAATTTGGACACAGAAACCTACAGGCAGATATTATTGTTAATCCAATGATAGATTCATATTATTGGAATTATGGAGAAAGTGATGCCCGATTGTTTTGTGGGGCACAATATCTGTTTTTGGCTAAGGATACGAATCGGTTTCATAAAATGAAAAAAATTATTAAGGAAGATATAGGAAACATTTTGATTTCTATGGGCGGTGTTGACCCTCAAAACTATACTATATTTTTAGTCAGAGAAATACCGATTTGCTTTCCCGATGCAGAAATCAATATTGTATTGGGCGGAGGAAACAAGAAACGTGGGGATATATATAGAAAGGCAGAAGGCAGTGCTAGGATTCGCATATATGAGAATATTTCTAATATGCCGGAAATGATATACCATGCGGATTTGATCATATGCGCCGGAGGTAATACTCTCCATGAAGCCGCATGCGTAGGGACCCCGGCAATTGTTTTACCAAGTATGCCGCATGAAGTCCGAACAGCGAGATGCTTTGCGGATGGTGGTTTCGGATGTGTAATTAATGTAGAGAACAATTTGCGGGACAAACTATGGGAAGCCTGCGAAAATATGAGGGATTATTCAGTTAGGAGAAGAATGTCTGATAAGGGTAAAGGCTTATCTGATGGTTTGGGATTAAAACACGTAATGGATATTATCAAAACGATTTAATCTGCCGTGGAGAAAAGCATTGGGGGACAAAAAATGAAAAAGTACGTGTTATATGGTTCTGGATGGGAAGCTGAGAAATTTATGTATCGTTTTGAGGCGAGAGATGAAATTGATTATGTGATTGATGGATATCATAAAGGAACATTCCATGGTATGCCAATATATAATATTGATTCGGCACCGGACGACTTGTCAGATCATATGATTCTTATAGCTGCAGAAGTGGATTCTTATTATGCAATAGAGGAAATACTTCGCAACAGGAATCTGAATAGCTATTATTGGACAAGGGCTATCAGTGGAAACGATAAAAGAAAAAAAGTTATCATTAACTGTAACTGTCATAGGCTTGTATATCAAAATTATTTATATAATAGCAGGGACTTTAACGAAAGGTATGAAATTGTTGATGTTCCCCAAACAAATGCGTATCCTGCTGAAGTATTGACCTCAGCACAATGCGGGGGGGGGGTATTTCCTGAGGGCATTTTAGAAAATTGTGATGTCTATATCCATCAGGACATTCGGGCAGAAAATAAATATTCGTATTATTTATCGGATGAATACATTGTTCCACGACTGAAAAAATCATGCTTGTCTATTACGGTACCAAACTTTGTTGGCTTTGGAGAGCCATATTATATAACAGTGGATTCCAAAGAAGGAAGAAATAAGACGGTGGCAAAGAATAGAAATATTGTACCGTGGAATACCGATTTTTTGATTGATAAAGCATATGAAAGTTTCCATACATTAAGGCAAATTAAGGAATTTGTGTTGAATGAGGATGCTTATTCAAATGAAAAGATTTTGGATATGTACAAAAACAAAATTATGAAGCTAAAGGAGCGTGAAAAAGGATGGGATATTAAGATAAGCAGTTTTATGGAAGAAAACTATAAAATAAAAAAGTTATTTTATGACATTGACCATCCTACAAATGATTTAATGATTGAGGTATGCCGAAAACTGGGGCAAAAAATGGAGCTTGACGATTGGAACACAGTGCTTTTGGATAGCGATTTGGGCTGGAGAGAACAAATTGTGTGGCCTTGTGTCAAGAAAGCACTGGGATTACAGTGGGAAGATAGTACTGTTAGAAATAATGGAAAACATTTTTTTATGAGATTAAGTGATGGTCAATTAAGCATTGACGAGTATATAAGACAATATATTTATTGGCAACATGGTAAGTATGTGGATTGATAAATTGAGGTAAGTACTTAATTAAAGGTATTAGGACGAACAGGATGTGAGCTTAATTATAGATAGACATAATTTTGAAAACGGAGAGAACAAAATAAATGAAAATTTTATCAATGGCGTGGTCGATTTATGATAATAGGATGCAGGAATTTTGTCACAATTATACTGGCGGAGGATTGATGATAAAGAATATCTGCGAGTATATTGGCAGGAGACAGGAATCTTATCTTTTCATAGGGTGTTGCAAATTATCAGGTTCTAAATTAGGAAATATTCATATTGTTGATACAAAGTCTTACGCAGTTGCAGATATAGATGATAAAGGCTTTGATGATAATGAAAAACATTTAAGGCAAATGACGCGGGCTTTTGAAGTGGCAATAGAACATATTAAACCTGATATTGTAAACTTTCATGGAATAGGAGTTTTAATGCAACGTTGTATCGGAGTTTGCCGTAAGAAAAAGATGCCATATGTTTATACAGATCACTTGTTTATTGACTCTAAAATGGATATTCAAGGTTATAGTGCTAATATAGAGTATCAAAAGAATGTTTATAATATACCGAATATTAAGGTAATAGCGGTTAGTACAGGAATGAAAAGAAAAATTTTGGTGGATTTTCCGACTATCTCACCTGAAAATATATGCGTTATTAGAAATGGAACAAATTTTCTTGCCATAAGAGAAGCAGGTGACTTACGACAAAAATATAATTTAGACCATGAAAAAGTATTATTGTGTGTAGGGACGCTTAACTACAGAAAAAATCAATGTCAAATTGTTAAAGCCTTTCAATTGCTATCTTCCTGTATACAGGAAAACCTGAAGGTTATTTTTTGTGGTAAAGATGGTATGAACGGTAGATTACAAGCGGATATTATGGATGCGGGATTGCAGGATCACTTGATTTATGCGGGAACGGTCAGCAGCGAAGAAATGAAAAAGTATTATTCGGTGGCAGATGGATTGATTATGCCAAGTTATGCAGAGGGGCTTAGTATTGCGGCATTAGAGGCGATTGCGTATGGATTGCCGGTCATTATGTTTGCGGATTCTGAGTGTGCAGAAGATTTAAACGATGAAAAAGTAGTTTGTTTTGCCAAGCAACGCTCTGATGAATGTCTTGCAAGTGCAATAGAAGAGTGGTATCGCATAGATTGGGATAAAGAATATATTATGGAGTACTCAAAATATTTTACAATGGAAAGAGTTGCAGATGAATATATTGAATGCTATAAAAGCGTACTTAATCTTACTACATAAAATGATTAAAAAATAATGTATAAAAATAAGCTTAGTTGAGAGGAAATAGTGGAAATGATTCTAAGAGAATGCTTTCCTTGTGATAGTGGAAATACACAATATAATGCTTTTAATTTGGATGACATCAGATATATTTATACTAAAATAGGGGATGATTATTCTCGTGAGATATTTGCAAACCGTTTAATGTATTCTCTTGTGGGAGACTATGAGTATATTGGTAGAATTGTAGCGAATACACAAACTGGTAGAAAAATAGAAAAAATGTTAAATGGTTTAGAGAGTATTTGTATATATGGTGCAGGAAAAAGGGGGACATTGCTTATCAAAATGTTTCCTCGATTAAACTGGAAGGGATTTATTGATAAAAAGGGAAATGGATTTTGCTTTGGTTATCCTATATATAGTCTAGAAGATTTTGAGTATAGACAGGAGATGACCATTTTGGTTTCCACTGCATATGAAGAAGCTTTAATACGGAAGTACCTTGTGGAAGATAGAAATGTTCCAAAGGAAAAAATTATCGTGTTAGAGGAATACATCAGGAATATATATGATGATATTTATTTTGAACCTAGGTATATAAAAAATATTAATATGAAAAACAAAATTTTTATGGATTTAGGATGCTATGATGGAAAGGATAGTATAAAAGCAATCAATTATTTTTATCAGGATGATATCCATGTGTATGCTCTAGAACCTGATGATAAAAATCATCAAGTTTGTATAGACCGTTTTAAAATGTATGGAGATAAGGTTCAATTAATAAAAAAAGGCATAGGATGTCAAAAGACAATGAGGCATTTTCAAGAAGGTGGCGCTGGAGCGAGATTTTCGGAGACAGGGGAAGCGGTGGTAGAAATAGATACAATAGATAATATTATTGGAACACAGGATGTGGGATTTATTAAAATGGATATAGAGGGATATGAGGAGGATGCAATTGCTGGAGGAATAGAAACGATTAAGAGATGCAGCCCGATATTAGCAGTAAGCGTTTATCACAAGAAATCTGATATATGGAGAATTCCACTGAAAATTTTAGAAATAAATCCATTCTATCAATTATATTTTGGACATTATACATTTGCATGGGATGATACGGTTCTTTATGCGATTGCTAAATGATTTGGAATAAAAAGGGGTAAATAATTATGAACGAACTTGGTATTGTAGTTCCTATATATAATGCTGAGATGTATTTAGAAGAATGCATTAATAGCATTTTAAATCAGGTATATACAAATATAGAACTAGTGTTAGTTGATGATGGGTCAACGGATGGAAGTGGTTACATATGCGATAGATATGAAAAAAAGGACAGCCGAGTACAAGTTATCCATCAGAAAAATCAAGGTAAGCTGTTGGCACGTTATAACGGTGTAAAGAAATTAGACTGTAAGTATTTAACTTTTGTAGATGCCGATGATTGGATTGACTGCAATGCATATATGAAAATGAAGGAATATATGGATGAGGGAATGGATGTTATTTCATTTCGGATTATTAGATATTATGATGAAACGAAACAGAGTATTACAGATAATATATATCCGGCAGGAAAGTATGATGAGCAGAAAATCAAGGAAATGGTATTTCCGATTATGATATGGGATGATGAAAAAAAAATATGCGGACTGGATCCTTCATTAGCAAACAAAATTGTGAAAAAAGAACTATTAGAGCAGGCATTATTTCAGGCAAAACATTTAGATATAAGTTATGGTGATGACGTGGCAGTTATTTACCCGCTTATGTTACAGGCACGGACAATTGTAATATCTAATGAAAGCTTATATTATCATCGCAAAAGAAAAGGTGGCGAAGTGGCACCATATTTTACAGATAGAGATTTTTATCAAAAATTGTCAAGGCTCTATGATTATCTGAAAAATGTTTTAGGTGAGGAATATGGTTTTATAAGACAATTAGATTATTTTTATGAATTGTCAGTGAAAACATATCTTAAAAAGTATGGAGATAAGAAAGAGTATATCCGATATTTGTTTCCTTTTGACAAAATTGCGTATGGAAAGAAGATCATACTGTATGGAGCCGGTGTGATAGGACAGACCTATCAAGAACAGTTTATACGCCTCAATTATGGCGAGATTGTTGCCTGGGTAGATAAGCAATATGCATTGTATACTAATTTGAATGTGAAAGGAGTTGAATATATTAACAATATAGATGTATATGATTATGTAATTATTGCAGTAGGAGTCCAGGCGGTAGCGGAGAAAATAAGACAAATTTTGATCACAATGGGTGTAGATAAAACAAAAATCATTTGGAGTATTTAGTTCATTTGAAGATTAGTTTTTGAATAGTTAGGGAGGAGCTAGTGAATTCGTTGATCAGCGTTATTGTTCCGGTATTTAATATTGATAAGTATATATCGAAATGCATAGAAAGCATAATGGAACAGACCTATAAAAACCTTCAGATTATTTTGGTGGATGATGGTTCAACGGATACTTCCGGAGAAATCTGTGACAGATATGCAAAAAAGGATATTCGTATTCAGGTAATACATAAGAAGAATGGAGGTTTGGTATCTGCAAGGAATGCTGGGCTGGAAGCTGCTGCCGGAGAGTATGTAGGCTTTGTTGATGGAGATGATTATATTGATATAGGCTTTTATGAAGTCTTATTGGAGGATATGCTTAAAAATGATGTAGATTTTGTGCATATGGGATACAGAACCGAGAATGGAAATAGCAGTAGGGCATGTGGAAATTTCGAAACGGAAAAATATCAATTAACGGAAAATTCGAGGTTATACTTTGTCGAAGAAGGAATATTTGGAAAAAGCGGAACTTTTCAGATAACTCCCAGTATATGGTCTAAGTTATTTAAAAGGGAGTTTATTCAGAAATGTTATGCAAGGGTTCCTAAAGAATTGTCATATGGTGAGGATATGTTCTGTTTAAGTATGTGCATGTTGGAAGGGCGAAGTATGTATTTGCATAAAACCGCGATGTACCATTATGTCAATAGGCAAGGTTCGTTAATGAATTCTGCTTATGTTTCCAGTGTCATTAATATTTCGGAACTTTATCATGCACTAAAAAATCTGTTTATGGAATATAACGTATATGGATTCTTACGCCCATGTTTGGAAACTTATCTTGCAAGAATTATGCTATTAGCAATTAAAAAGATAGGAAAAAGTATGGAGTCTGTCTCATTTTATTATCTGAAAAATATAGACGTTATAAAAGGAAAAAAGGTTGTAATCTATGGGGCAGGCAGTGTTGGACAAGGATATTATGCACAGATAAGCAGATATGCAACCTGCATGATTGTGGGATGGGTAGATTTGAAATTCCAACAATATCAGTTTGGATATGCACAGGTGCAGCCTGTTACAGAATTAGAAAAAATGCAGTATGATGTCTTACTTCTTGCAATTAAGGACGAGAATAAGGCAAAACAGATAAGGAGGGAATTAATGGAACGAAGGGGAATACCGGAGAAAATGATAATGTGGGAACAGCCGGGTTCAATATTAGAGGAAATAAACTGATGGGATGAAAGTATATGGGAATAGATGAACAATATGAACAGTTATTAAACAAATATTCTTTTTTGGAATCATGTAATGCAGGTGAAATTTATCAGATTGTCAGGGATTCATTGGTACAATTTATATCTAAATGTAATAATCCGGCTATTTGGTGTTATGGGAGGCATACCCGCATGCTCATGACGGATTTCATGTTTGAAATGAAGCGGATAAAATATATCATAGATGAAAATTATGAAAATGCCGAAGAAAGTGGGTTCCGCATAATAAGAAAACATCAGATTGAAGATTTTGGGATAGACGGTATTATTATTTCTTCATATCAATATAAAGATGAGGTTAAGGACATCATAAAAAAGGACTATTCCAATATTGCATATTTGGATATATATGAAGAATTGGAAAAAGAGGGATTCTTATTAAATAAAAGTTATTTTGCGCGCAGTCACCCATATGACAGATATAAGAAAATCAATCAGTTAAAAAGAAAGCTTAATCAGGACAGAAATAATGAGAATCTATATCAGAATATTATTAGTGAATATGTGAGCATGAAAGATTTCCAATCAGCGATTGATTATACGGAGAAACTATTGGTGTTAACGGGCGGTTCCTTATATCATCAATTGAAATGTGACTTGGAAAAAATCTATCAAAAAGAACTGGATGGAATTTCAAAAATATCTCAGAATAATGTGCTTATGCTTTGCATTGATGGCTTGCGCAGACAGGATGTGCTGGGAGACTGTGTTCCAAATATAAAACAATACCTGATGGAATGTACGCGCTTTTTTGTGAATGCCTATTCGGTATCAACATCTACTTATGAAAGTCTGATACCTGCTTATAGTGAAAATAGTGATTTGCGGACAAAGTACTATGAGTCAAATGTTGTCAAAGAGGAAAACTGCAGTTTTGTTTTGGAAGCCTTGAAACAAGGCAGGAGTATTTTTTTCTATACGGATTCTACAAATTATATAGATTCAAAAGAAATAAAAGTAACGCATATACATCAGACTGCGGCTGAAAAAATATGGAGCTTTATTTTGGACGCGGAAAAAGAAGAAAATGGATTGTTTTATGTCCATGTTTTATATGAAAGCCATTATTCTTATCCGAATCCAGATACAGAAGAGGAATTGATAGCGGATGGAACTAGTATTATGTTCGACTATCTTGAAAGGAACGGTGGCAGGATTCGCACGGATTATGAGAAGCAGCATATGGATGCTTTGAACTATTTGGACAGAGTATTATCACCTTTTTTAAAGTTGCTGCCATGCCGGATGGTTCTGTATGCAGACCATGGAAATATTCTGATACCAAAGGAAATGGCACTGGATGATATTGGGGAAGCAAAGTATTCCTATCACGAAGATTTGGTTCAGATTCCTTTAGCAATAAAGGCACCGGAGGTAATGCCGGAAATTAGTACGCAATTAATGACACTTATGTCAATAAATGAAATCATATGTTCTCTTCTGAAAAGAAAATGTTTTGTTGAACAATATAATGAATTTATAAAAGTACAACGTTCTGAAATATATAATCCGGATTTTCAGTATCTTTATAAGAAGACTGGAAAGCAGCAGGAGCTTAAAGCTTTTGAGGCATTTGTATTTAGTGATGGACGCAAGCTGGTAGTATATGCAGATGGTACGATAAAACTTTGCAACCATAATGATGAGCTTCTCAATGATAATAATGAGAAAGAAAAACTTTGGATGAGGATAAGAGATTATGTTACAGTAACAGAGTGCATTTAGGATAGCGGAAATTAAGAATAAGAGAGCTGTATTTATGAAAAAAAGGATACTATTTATTATTTGGTCTTATAGTCATGGTGGCGGATCAGAGGCGTTACTGACCATGATAGTAAACCACCTGAATCCGCAAAAATATGAGATTGGCATTTTGGAATATTATTATGCTGGTATTAAAGAAGAGCCGCTTAATGAGAACATTCATTATTCAGGGGCGGTTACTTCGGAGACGGATCCGGAAGCGCGGAAGAAATACTATTATTTACTGAACGATCCTGACAGAATGATATCTAAATATATTCCTTCGGATTATGATCTATATATATCTTTCAATTATCAGATACCTAGTTTTCTACTTCCCAAAGGTAAAAGATGTGCTGCGTGGATACATAGCGATATTTATGATCTTAAAAGACCGGAGGCATGGAAATATTTGCGTATGCAAAATGAGGCGTTTAATAAGGCTCAAAAGATTGTGTCAATTAGCAGCCTGACAACAGAGTCTTTAAAAGAACTTTGCCCTATGCACGAGGACAAACTGGTAGAAATTTATAATGGGGTAGATGTGGATGAAGTAAGACGAAAATCAGAAGAATGGACAGACATTGTACTGAACCATCCCAATATATTATTTGTTGGCAGGCTTGAAGAACGCAAAGATCCTGTCCGTCTGGTAAATGTATTGGAAATACTGCATAAGACTGGTAAACAGGTGCATCTGTATTATTTAGGACAGGGTGAATTATCAAAAGAAATAGAACTGCTTTCAATGCAAAGAGGAATGTCGGGATATATACACATTTTAGGGTATCATCAGAATCCGTTTCCCATTATGAAGCAGTGTGACGTGAACTGCTTATTATCCCACTCAGAGGGATTCAGTATGTCTTTACTGGAAGGTGTTTCCCTGGGGAAACCGTTTGTATCTTCTTACATAGGCGGGGCGGAAACTTTGACTGATGGCGGAAGCTGTGGGAAGGTGATTGAAACAGATGAACAGGCAGCAGAGGCGATTGCATCATGGTTGGAACAGGATAAAGCCGAGGTGAAAAAAAAGTGTGAAATATCAATAGAACGCTTTAAACTGCCTAATTATATAGCTCAAATAGAGACCTTTTTTGACGGGATGTTGGAAATGGAAGAGGAAACAGGTTCAACGTATGAATTTAACAGCCGGTTGGAGTTAAGAGACAGACCATACTACTATCATTTTCCGGTTGAGTATATTCAAAAAAATCAGAAAATTATTTTGTATGGTGCGGGCAAAGTTGGAACGGATTACTATCATTTTTTGAAAGAGAGCCATTATTGTCATTTGGCGGGATGGGTAGATAAAGACTACCGAAAGTTAAAAAAAATGGGAAAAGAGGTATCATCATTGGAGGCTTTGAATGAGGTACAGTATGATTTGGTATTGATTGCCCATGCAAATAAGGAAATTGCGGGTATGATTATGGATAATTTGCAAAAACTGGATGTTCCAAAGGAAAAAATCATGTGGTTTCCAGTGGATTATATTTGAGACGGGGCGTAGCAATGGAAAGGAAAGTCAGTGTCATAATACCCATATACAAGGGAAATTCATTTATATCGCATTTGGCTTATATGCTGGAAGAAAATTGGAAATCTGTTAATAAAATTGAACCGGTAAGTATTGAGATGGTTTTGGTTAATGATTTTCCGGATGAGAAGCTGGAGATCAAAGACCGGTTGATGGAGAACATTTCGTGGATTGAGGTAACAAATAAACAAAACAGCGGAATCCATTTTTCGAGAGCACAGGGGTTACTTCATTCGTCCGGTGATTATGTATTATTTTTGGATCAGGATGATATAATCAGTCCGGTATATATAAGAGAGCAGATTGCGGAACTGGGAGCTGCAGATGCGATAATATGCAATGGGAAGAATCGGAGCGATTTGATATACAGGAATCAGGAAGAGTTGGATAGGGCTGTTGGGAAAGAGGAATATTGGAAAGGCTATAATCAGATTGTTTCTCCCGGACAGGTTTTGATCAGAAGAACAGCAATTCCTAAGGAATGGGTTTGTAATATTTTAAAAAATAATGGTGCAGATGATTATTTTTTATGGATGTTAATGTTCAGTCAAAATAAAAAAATAAAGATACATAATAAGGTATTGTACTGGCATTTGATTTCAGATGTAAACACATCAAAAAATACAGATGAAATGAATGCCTCAGTGTATGAAATGCTGTCGAAAATGCGAACCTTTGATTATTTGTCACCAGAAGAAGAAACAAGAATCAGGCAGACTAGAACCTGTTCGAGACCAAATGTATTGTCTGAAGAAAAATATAGAAAACAAGTGGTTTACAGGCAAATATTAGAAATGTGGATGGTTTTGCGGGACCGCGAAGTTACGGTTAATGAATTTTTCCATAATATGGGGATAGAAAGGATAGCAATTTACGGTGGCGGTATACTGGGGAAACACTTGTATTATGAATTGAGAGAGACGGATGTCGCAGTAGTATGCTTTATGGATAAAAATACAAAGGCGGATATACCGGGGACAAAAACGGTTATTCCGGGTGAACAAATAGAACAAGTAGATGCAATCATTATTACACCGATTATGGAATACGAAAAAATTCGTGAAGATTTAAGAAAACAATACGATTTCGAAATGATGTCAATAGAAACCGTAATTTATAATGCGGATTGTAAGCTGATGATGGATTAACAGTAAACAAATGTATGATGCATAATGAAATTGGAGCGTTGTGATGACAAGAGAAGAGAAGCATGTAAAAAATTTGATATGTTTGGATAAATGGATGTCAAATATTGAAGAGGGAAAACAAATTTCAGATTATTTAAGAAAATTCCAAATTCAACGGGTTGGCATTTATGGGTACGGTATATTGGGAAGGCATCTTGTCAGGGAATTGCAGGGATTTTCTGTCAGATGGGTGATGGACAGGTCGGCATTAGGTGATGATATATACAGCAATGTGGTGCGGCCGGATGATGCAGACAAGCAGGAAGATGTTGACATGGCAATTATTGCAGCAGTATCGGATGTGGAAGAAGTGGAAACTTTGCTGCTAAAGTTTGTGACTGGAACGATTATTTCGGTTGAGGAATTGATTGATTCGGTCTGTGTGTGGGGAAATCAAAGTTGAAAAAGAATCTATTGTTATTGCATTTAGAAAGCCTTAATTTGCTCAATTATAAAATGAATCGGGATTTATTTCCGACTGTAAGCGAGTTGGAAAAGAAGTGTAAAACATTTGAAAATTATTATTCCACTGCGACTTCTACCCTCATGGTTGTAGGGGATTTGCTATATGGCGGGATGAATCTTTATGAGGGATGCGATTCACTCGCTGCTATTCCGAAAGAGTATTGCTATATTTCTTCACTTTTTGATGATTTGAAAGAACAAGGATACCATGCAGGAATTTATATTTATCCTGAAGGCGGAGATCGAGAAAGTGCGGAGAAAAGACATATTGCAGGATTTAAGAACCAAATGGAATTGATACGCAAGTATTCAGAATATGTTGATTCTTTTGACATTATAATGGATCATCAGCCTTTTGCATTAATGGCTTGTAATTATATCAGTAATCTTAGCTTTTCCCGCTTTTTGGATATCGGCAACTATGGAATGGAAACAGATTACTGGGAAGCCGGTTACCGTTGTATGGATCGTTGCTGCAAAGACTTGTTAAATCTTTTGAAAGACAAGAATTTGCTGGAGAACACGGTCATTGTATTATACGGTGATCATGGAGATGACTACTGGGGCCATGGTATGCATAACGGATTAACACATGCAATTGAACCAAACAATCTCCTGATTCACACACCGTTGATAATATGGGATGGCATATGCAGGAAAGAACCGGAACATGAGCAAAGACTCGTACAAACTTCTGATTTAAGAGAGATGATTATGACTTTGGTAAATGGTAAATCAATTGAGCATTTACCAAACCGCCAATATGCGGTTTCCCGAAATGCGTATGCTGCTCAGCCGATTAGAGCGGAGAGCTTTAATAAAGCCTATTCTGTTACCGATGGACGGTATTTATTAATGGTTTCAAGCAGGGGATTGGAAATGTATGATACAAAAATGGATCCGGCATGCCAGAACAATATACTGCGTTTCTTTGCCTATGAAAATGGTATTTTAAAATCAAATAAAAAGAATCAGGAATTTTTTCAGTTTCATTTTTATTATTTTTGGAGCAAAAGAGAGCAGAGGATTTTAAGGCAAAAATTTTATGAATTGAGGGATGTTCTGTATGATAAAGTGTTGGAACTTTATATGGCTGGAGACCGAAGTGAAAAAGATATGTTGGATGAGATGAAGTTTGGGAAGATTGATATTGCTTTTGACAAGGAGACAGGGCAATGAACATAAAATCAGAGCCACTGGTTTCGGTGGTAGTCCCGATTTATAATACGCTGGAGTTTCTTCCACGGTGTTTGGACAGTATTCTAAGCCAGACATATATTAATATGGAAATAATATTGGTAAATGACGGATCGACGGATGGTTCTTTGTCTGTATGTGAAAAATATGCCGCAAAGGATGACAGAATACAGATTATCAGCCAACCGAATCAAGGTGCTTTAGCCGCAAGAAGAGACGGGGTTCGGTTTTGCCGCGGAGAATTTGTCATGTTTGTTGATTCGGATGACTGGATTGAACCAAATCTTTTGGAGGCGATGGTACAGGCAATTCGGAGATATGACTGTTCGCTGGTATGCACAAATGTATATGTGGATATGGAAGATATAACAATTGAAAAAAGAAATGCAATACCGAGCGGTGTATATGAGACAAAAAAAATTGCAAAAGACTTATTTTATTATAAAGATACGGACCGTTACGGAATACTGCCATACAATGTTGCAAAATTATATTTCAGGGATACCTTGGAAGAGAGTATGAATCATGTAAGCAGTGATATACGTTATGCGGAAGATAAGGCTGTATTATTTCGTCTTGTGTTTAAAAATATTAAGGTATGCTTTACGGATGATATTTACTATCACTATTGCATTCGCGACGGAAGCACCTGTCAGTCACAAAATCAGGATTACCTTATAGAGCTGACATCTTTTTATAAATATGTAAAAAAGATATTTGATGAACATGATGAACGAGAGTATTTGCTGCGGCAATTGGGAAAGTATTTACTGGATGAGACACGCCATGCCATAAATGATAAGCTTGAACTTGCCGATACAGGGAAACCGGTATATAAGGAACCATACAGGCTGGATCCTTCCGTTTTTCTTTCGCAAAAAAGGAGAATCGTTCTTTACGGCGCAGGAAAGGTCGGTGTTGATTATTGGAAGGAGATGAAAGACTGTGCCAACATTGAACTGTGTGGATGGGTAGACAGGGACTATGAAAAGTATCAGGAAAGGGAACTTGATGTGCAGCCGATAGAATATCTTAAGGGAGTGAAGTATGACTATGTTCTTGTGGCAGTTTGGAAGCAGGCAGTCTTTAAAGAAATTAAAAAACAGCTGGCAGAAATGGGAATAGCGGAAGGTGATGTCATATGGGGAAGACCGTATGGCGCGTTATATGAGAGCGACACCTGTTTGGAGACAAAAATGTATCAAAATGAGGGATGCTGATGAAAACAAAACAAATCAGTGCACATACGCTTTTGCGTAAGCTTAAGAATAAGAGAATGGTTATTTTTGGTGCGGGAAGGAAACTTGACGGCGTATTCCAAAAATTTAAGGAATATCATTTTGAAAAATATGTTGATTATATTGTGGATAATAATCAGGAACTGTGGGGAACATCCAAAATGCTGGGGGAGATGCAGGTGCCAATCCGTTCTGCCCAATATATGAGAAACCACATTGGCAGGAAAACGATGATTGTTGTCACGATAAAGCAGTATAGTGAGGTGCTGGAACAGCTAAGTGGATATAAAGAGCTGAGACATACTCCGGTGTACCGATGTCCGGAATACCATTATCTGTCAGAGAAAAAAATGGACGCCTTAATTGCGAAACTGCCATTGACAAATACTGTGATGTTTCAGGGGGAGGGGGACAACAGAGAAAATGCACTGGCATTGTACGAATATATGTCAGCGCATGGCTTATTAAAAAAGTATCGGATTGTCTGGTTATGCAATCATTCAAAGAATTTTTCCCATATCAGACATGTAGCTTTTATAGATAGAAACCTTTATAACAAAATCCCCGATTTGACTGGTATTTGGAAGGACAAGTATTACCGCAATACTGCCCGTTACTTATATTATGAAAATAAGATTATACCAAAAGTAAGAAGTGAGCAGATTGCAGTTTACTTAAAACATGGAACTTTTATGCTTAAAAATGTAAAGGGAAAAATATGTATACCCCAAGAAGTGGACGGGGCAATCTGTACTTCACGAAACTATGCGGAGCTTGCAGCGGAACAGGAAAGTATTGTAAAAGAAAAGCTGATAATATGCGGTTCTCCGCGGCTGGATTTTCTGTATAAACAAAAGAATGTGTTACAGACTTTAGGGCTGTGGGAGACAGGGAAAAAATATATTCTGTGGCTTCCAACACTCCGGCAGTCAAAAACCATAAAGCGCAATGACGTGAAACATACGGCTCCCTTAGGAATTCCTTTGATAAAATTAAAAAAAGAGTTTGACTTACTGGAGGAGTACTTGGGAAAAACGGATGTGAAATTAGTCATCAAACCGCATCCGCATCAGGACTTATCCGTTTACAAAATAGATCATTATAAAAATATTGTTTTTCTCCCGCAGGATGTGTTGGATCAATATGATTTTACAATCCATTCCCTTATGAGGGAAACGGATGCCCTGATTACTGATTATTCATCCATTGCTTTTGACTATATGCTTTTAGACCGTCCGATTGCATACACAGTGGATGATTTGGAGGATTATAAGATTGGTTTTTCAGTAGAGAAACCGTTTGCTTATATGCCCGGAGAAAAGTTGTATGCGTGTGAGGATATGTTCCGTTTTATCCAAAATGTGAAAAAAGGGACAGATGTATATGCGAAGCAGCGAAGAGAAATCAGGGATTATGTTCACGAGTATCAGGATGATAAAAATAGTGAAAGATTTTTGAAAATTATGGGCATGTGCTGACAGGGAACGGGGAAGGAGAATCGAATGCGTAAGGTGTCGGTTATAGTTCCGGTTTATAATGTGGAAAAATATATCGGAAAATGCATTGAGAGTATTTTGGCGCAGACATTGGAGGATATTGAGATTATATGTATTGATGACGGCTCTACAGATCGCAGCGGCTCTATCCTTGATACATATGCATCTAAGGATGCAAGGGTGCGTGTTGCGCACCGGACAAATGCAGGGTATGGTGCTGCAATGAATGCCGGTATCGCCATGGCAGAGGGGGAGTTTATCGGTATTGTTGAGAGCGATGACCGTATTGCTGACGATATGTATGAAACATTATACAATATGGCACAGTTACATCAGCTTGATATGGTAAAATCAGATGCTTATTACTGGTGGGAAACAGCGGATTATTTGAGTAACAAACATGTGAATGCGTTAGCTTCTTATTATAATAAGGTTTTGCAGGACGTTGACAGAAATATATTTTTTACTTTTTTTATGAATATTTGGACAGGGATTTACAGGCGGAGTTTTTTACAACAAAAAAATATAAAATTCCATGAAACGCAGGGTGCGTCTTATCAGGATAACGGGTTTTGGCTGCTGACATGTATGTATGCCGAACGAGCTATGTGGATTGACAGGGCATTTTATTACTATCGTCAGGATAATCCTGAGGCTTCCGTAAAGAGCACGGAAAAAATGATGGCGATGACAAAGGAATATGAATATGTTGAAATGTTGTTAAAGCAAAGAGGCGAGGAAAAATTTCTGCCTTACTGTTATATTTATCGTTTGATTCGGGCACGCGGAACATTTTACAGGATAGCTGATGAATATAAAAGGATGTTTTGCAACCAGCTTGTATCTGATTACCAAAAATATAAGGCATATATAAAAGAGAACCAAACGACTGACAGCTGGTTCCGTGAGGTGGTCAAAAATCCGGATGAGATTTGCAGCCGGGTAATCACTGGGAAAAATGTGATAAAACAAAGACTGGATAACTGCGAAAGCATCATTATTTACGGAGCCGGAAAAAAGGGTGATCTTGTATTCCGCAGTTTGTACAATGAAGGATATTATCATAAGATAGCCTGTTTTGCAGTATCAAAGGAGCCTTCAGAAAATGTCCTGGCAGGAAAGCAGGTATTAAAAATAGATGATGCAGTTAAAAAGTATTCTGGAGCACTCATTATTGTAGCGGTAATCCGCGACAGCGGGATGTACCTTCAGATGACACAGAAATTATCCGGACTCGGAATCGATGAATATTTAGCAGGCAGTGATATAGAGGAGATTTTTTATATTTTATAGCTGCTCATGGCCCCACAGGGGCGGTTTCGTGAATGGAGACGAAGGTTGATTTATGGAAAAGGGAAGTATGTATCAGTATATTCCAAGAGAGAAATTACAATCGGTAATTGATATTGCCGATTTCCCTGAGGATGTCAGGGCGGAAATTGCATATCGGCGATTTGTGCATGATGCATGGGAAGTTCTGTATATCGAAGAGGATGGAATACTGCTTGGCGTGGTATCAATTGGAGATTTGGAAAGATATTATGCCGGATGTAAAGACACGCTTGAGATTAATCGGCATTTTTCATCTACGGCTCAGATAGACGAAGAAAAGGCAGCTGATTTTTTTGAAAGGCTTAAGACCTTTTTTGAATTTCCGGTAGTAAACAGCAGCGGCCGGTTAGAAGGTGTGATGACAAGAACGGTGCGTTACGATATCAGACAGGATCAGATAATGTCACTGGTGATTTCCAGATATTTAAAAAAACAGTGGCACAGAAGGGAACTGAATCGTTTTCTTACAAATACGAAAGCTCGGGTTGTTTTGTATTATTCAGATAATGCGGCAGTTTTAAAGAAAATTGCGGGCAGAAGAAGATCCGGTTTTGACAAAGAAAATGAAGAAATCTATTGGAAGGATTTGACAAAAAGTCAGTGGAATTTTTTCCTTGGAGAATCAGATGCCGTTATGAGCCTGAAAAAAGAATTTGGAAATTTTCATACGGAAATGATAAAAGGCGTGTCGGAAATTGTTGACATGCAAGGCGAATTTTATCATTGTGCAGACGGTACACGGTTTACAGAGGATAATCCCACAAATTCAAGCAAACGTATCATATTTTACGGACCATGTACTATTGTGGGGGCTTATTGCAGGAACAGCCAGACAATAGAATCCTATTTCCAAAAAATGCTAAATTTACAGACGGATTTACAGATTCAGGTTGTCAACAGAGGAATGTTTAACATGACTAATTTTTTCTCAAGGATGATGACGGATAAACTAAGTGAAAAAGACATTGCCGTTATTTATGTAGAAAAAAGATGGCTGACAGAAGAAATATCTGGAAAGTGTGTCTATGTGGGAGATCTGACAGATGAATTTTTAGGCATTGCAGATTTGAAGGATGATATATTGGATACTCCGGAACATTGTAATTATAAAGTAAATAAATGTTTAGCACAACGCATTTATCAGGATTTTGAAAAACATAACCTCTTTGAACCAAAAGGCTTATCCGGCGAATTAAGGCGCATTCAGGATTATTACATAGGCAGTGAGATTATGTCTGAGGTGCTGCTTTATATGGAGAATAATGCTCTGTTAAGGGAAGGCACTTCCAACATAAAAGGCGCTATGGCGTTGCTTGCAGACCCGTTCACGGACAGGCACAAAAAAGCGGTGGAAGCAGCTCTCAAGAAGGTTGATATGCTATATTTGTTTATTTCGGAAGATTCAAACCTGAATTACACTTTGGAAGAGCGGATACAGATTGTAAATGAGGCACTACAGGATTTGAAAAATAGTATTGTAGTAGTTCCGGCAGGAAAGTATTTGTATACAAAAAAGATTTCCAGAGGAATCCGGAAGCAGAGATTTTGTGATGACGATATGGAGTATGATTGTGACATATTTGGAGAGATTTATGGTGGATTTATGGGAATCCGGTACCGGTTTGTTGTAAATGAGTTGGACAATCCTGTGGAACGAAAATATATGGATACCTGTATTCATGTTTTGCCGCGTTTTGGCATTACAGTGGAGGAATTATAGTTATATCACTTAGAGAAAAATATTTACAAGTAGGAAACCTAATTTATTAACATATGACAGGGAAGTTCATGTGTAAATAAAAGGAGACATTATGATTACAAATTATTTAAATGAATCAGCTGTGAAGTATAAGGACAAAATAGCGTTTGTTGATGAGGCAAGGACACTGTCTTTTTATGGATTGCAGCAGGAAGCATACCATATTGCAGGTGCGTTGATTTGGAAAAAAATCTTAAAAAAACCAATTGCAATATTTATGGATAAAAGCGTGGCTTGTCTGTCTGCCTTTTATGGAGTAGCTTATAGCGGAAATTTTTATACGGTAATTGATGTGGAGATGCCGGATCAGCGCATTGATAAAATACTGGAATCATTCCAGCCGGCAGCAATTCTTACGACGGATAAACACCTTGAACGTGTGAGGAGCCTGTGCGGCAAAGACAGCCTTATTATCAAATATGAAGACTGTATGTTGGGTGCGATTTCTGCAGGAGACATTGCTGCAGTGGAGGCTGGGATTATTGATACGGATGTGGCATATGTCCTGTACACATCAGGGTCTACCGGTATCCCCAAAGGCGTTATCATATCACACAGGTCACTGGCGGATTTTATTGACTGGGCCGTGTGGCAGTTCAATTTGGACGAGAGCTATGTATGGGGAAATCAGACACCTCTTTATTTCAGTATGTCGGTGTTGGATGTATATGCAACGGTGAAAACAGGAGCCAGCATGTATATCATTCCGCAGCAGTGCTTTAAGGTTCCAAAGTATTTGCTGGAATACATATCACATAACAATATAAATACACTATTTTGGGTACCATCAGCGTTGGTTTTTCCGGCGGCTCTCGGGGCGTTGAAAAAAACGCCGCCGATTGACCTAAGGAATGTCTTTTTTGGCGGGGAAGTGATGCCGGTCAAATATCTGAATAAATGGATGGCGAAATATCCGGATGCAAGGTACGTTAATTTTTACGGTCCTACAGAGGTTACGGATACCTGTACGGTATACGAAGTAAATCGAAAGCTTGAAAATACAGATACTTTGCCGATAGGTGTACCATGTAAAAATATGGATGTATTTTTATTGGATGAACAGGACAGGCCTGCAGTCGGTGAAGGAGCAATTGGTGAAATATGTGTAAGGGGAACAGGACTTGCTTGCGGGTATTATAATGCGCCTGAGAAAACGGCGGAAGTGTTTGTGCAAAATCCGTTGAACCATGCGTATCCGGAAATCATTTACAGGACAGGCGACTTGGCACAGTGGAACGAATATGGGGAACTGGTGTATCTTTCGAGAAAGGATTTTCAGATTAAACACATGGGGCGCAGGATTGAATTGGGTGAGATAGAAACTGCCTTACTGTCTTTGGAAGAAATTGAGACAGGGTGCTGCTTATATGACGGGAAGAAATCAATGATTGTGGCAGTGTATAAAGGCGCGCTGACAGAACAGGAATTGAGGGACCAGCTGTTAAAGCTGCTTCCGGAGTACATGATGCCAAACAGATGGTATCCGGTGGAAACAATGCCCTTGAATTTAAATGGGAAAATAGACAGACAAAAGCTGAAAGAAATGTACATAACAAAGTGAGAAGGGGGAATCCGGCTATGGAAATTGCGATTGCGGTATCGATAGGGTTATGGATATCGGTATCTGCGTTTATAGCGTACAGACATGTAAAAAAAGAATATAAAAATATAATGGGGAATGAGGACAAATGAATATTTATTTTATCGGCATGTGTATTGCAATGCTGTTCTTTATAGGAATCAGCTGGATGATAAGTAAAAAGGTAAAAAATGCGGAAGATTTCTATGTGGCAGGCAGAAAGGCGCCCCTTATCCTGATTGCGGGTTCAATGATAGCTTCTTATACAAGTACGGGAATGTTTATGGGGGATGCGGCAGAAGCATATGAAGGTGCCTTATCAGCTATGATTGTTTTTGCCGGCATGCAGTCGGCAGGATATATACTTGGGGCAGTATTTTTCGGAAGATATCTTCGGCGAAGCGGGGCAATGACGATACCGGAATTTTTTGGCCAAAGGTTTTGTTCGCAAAAGATGCGGACACTTTCGGCTGTTACTGCAATCATAATGATGTCAGTGTATTTACTGTCTGTTATTCAGGGCGTTGGAACCCTGATGAATGTAGTTACCGGCATCAACTATAATGTATGTATTGTAATCGCAATAGTAGTATTTACCTTTATTTCCGTGGTATCAGGCTCACGGGGAGTACTAATTACGGACACTCTTATGGCGGGATTGTTCACGATATCCATGCTTGTGTCAGTTATTTTTATAGCAGGTAAGGCCGGAGGATGGTTTCCCGCAATAACTGCACTTGCCGGGACACCGGATACAAGGGCGTTATTAACATGGGAAGGCCGTCCGGGAGCCCTTTATGAAACGGGTGCAGACAATATGATATGGGGCGTGGCATATGGAATCGTATGGTGTTCGGTATGTGCCATTGGTCCGTGGCAGTCTAGCAGATATCTTATGGCAAAGGACGAGCATACGGTTGTAAAATCTGCGCCGATAGCGGCTTTAGGTGTTTTTGTTTTGGAATTTTTTGTTTGCATGACTGCTGCAATTATCAATGTGCTGAATCCGGATTTGGAACAATCATCTCATGTATGGATTTGGGCTGCAATGAATGCGGTTCCTGCATTTCTGGGGGTTATCCTAATGACAGGAGTTTTATCCGCCGGGATTTCGTCAGCAACGACGTTTCTATCGTTGATTGGCGCTTCGGCTGCCAATGACCTGGCTGTTGTTAAATGTGAAAAATCAATCAGAATTGGGCGTTTGGTAATGGTGGCGGTAAGCTTCATAGTGCTTGTATGTGCCATAGCAAATCCACCGGCAATTTTTGTAATTATGTTCCTTGGGGGCGCTACTGCGGCAAGTTCATGGATGCCGGTAGCCATAGGCTGTATTTTTAGTAAGAAAATGACAAAGACAGGGGCGTTTTGCGGAATGCTTTCAGGGATGATAGGCTGCCTTGCGGCGAATCTCGTCAAGTCAGTGGGCGGAGTAAACCTGCCGTCTTATTTGGATCCTGCCATTATAGGAATATTGTGTAATGTCATTGCCATTTTCATTGGTTCCTGTCTTACGAGGGTGACAGAGGAAGAAAAGATTGCAAGGGAAAAATTGTTTGAGATTCCCGAAAGGGAATGCGATGTAGCAGCAGTCAGGAAGACACTGAACTGGTTGTTGTTTGGTATCATGGTTGGTGCTTTGATGGCAGTGCTTATGCTTGTTTTCTGGATTATTCCTTTATTAACAGCATGAGGTGACAGTTATGAGAAGAAACGACAGAGAAGTTACGCACATTTCATGTAAGGAAAATAAGTAAAGGCGGGAAAGGATAGCAGGCAATGGAAAAGATTATGGAAATTCTAAAAAAATTGAGACCGGATGTTGATTTTGAGGCGGAAAAAGCGTTGATTGACGGAGGCATCTTAAGTTCATTTGACATTCTTAACCTGATAGAGGAATTGTCGGATGCATACGATATTGATATAGAAACTGATGATATCATTCCGGAAAACCTGAATTCTGCAGAAGGAATTTATCGGTTGATGCAGAGATTGTTGACAGGAGAAGAAAGAAAATGAACATAGCAATGATTATAGCTGGTGGCAAGGGTGTCCGCACGCATCAGGATATCCCAAAACAGTTTTTGAGTATTCATGACAGACCTGTCATTGTATACACAATGCAGGCATTCCAAAAACATCCTGAGATAGATGCGATTTTGGTTGTATGTATTGACGGGTGGCAGGAAATCTTGTGGGCATATGCGCGTCAGTTTAATATTACCAAGATGAGATGGGTAACGGCAGGCGGAGAGAATGGTCAGCAGTCAATACATAATGGGCTTGTCGAACTGGAAAAGTACTGTGAACTGTCAGATTTGGTGCTGATTCATGATGCAATCAGGCCCAATGTATCACAGGAAATTATATCGAATTGTATTGCAGAGTGCAGGTTGCATGGCTCTGCAATTACGGTTATTCCGTGTGCGGAAGCAATGCTGCTTAGAAATGAAAATCCAAACAGTTCCTCGAAAGTGATTTCAAGGGACTTGTTGGCAAGGACTCAGACTCCGCAGGCTTTTCCGTTACAGAAGATTGTATGGGCACATGAAGAGGCCAAAAAGCGAGAGATTACGAATTCCACGGCTTCGTGTACGTTAATGGTGGAATTGGGGGAAGAAGTCCATTTTTGTCCCGGTTCTGAGAAGAACATCAAAATCACAACAACAGAGGACTTAGAGATTTTTAAGGCACTGCTTATGGCAAGAAAGGACGACTGGCTGAAATAATATGTATCTGCAGAGTGAAACCTATAGGGCTGACCTGATGAAAGCGTTACATGGAACAGTAAATGCCCGAAAACTTTATCATAAAAGTATTTTGATTACCGGAGCAACGGGGCTTATCGGTTCTTTTGCAGCAGATATGCTGTTATATCAAAATAGAACGGAAAATACAGAAATTGAAATTTATCTGTTGGCACGCGATGAAAAAAGGCTGAGGGAACGTTTTGTCTCGAGTCTGAATGAAAAAAGGCTGCATTTTGTTATTCAGGATGTCGTAAACCCGTTGGAATTAAATGAAGCGGTCGATTACATCATTCACGCGGCGGGAGATGGATTTCCGGCGGCGTTTCGGGAACATCCTGTAGAAACGATGATGCCGGCGCTGACTGGCACATATCAGCTATTGCAGTATGCGTTGCATAATGCAAAAAAAAATGCATTACAAACATTTTTGTATGTTTCAAGCGGTGAAGTGTATGGTAAATCATCTAATATGAAACATGCTTTTAGAGAGAATGAATGTGGGTATTGGGACAGTATGAGTGTACGTTCCTGCTACCCGATGGCAAAATGCTGTGCAGAGACGCTATGTGTTTCTTTTGGAGCACAGTATCATGTTCCGGTTGTGGTAGTGCGTCCAAGTCATGCCTATGGGGCATGTACTTCAATCCACGACAATCGTGCGTCAGTACAGTTTTTGAATGATGCGTCAGCAGGAAAAAATATCATTCTGCATAGTGAGGGAAAACAGATACGGAGCTATACCTATGTGGCAGATTGTGTATCAGGGATATTTACGGCTATGTTAAATGGCACAAGCGGTGAGGCATATAATATTGCAAATGCGGCCTCAAGGACAACAATTGCCGAATTTGCGGGTATTTTGGCAAAAAAAGCCGATGTGGAGTGCGTTATGAAAGAGCCGGATAGGGATGAGAAACAAGAACAGACTCCCATTGAATATGCAGTATTGGATTCATCAAAATTGGAACAGCTTGGGTGGAAAGCGCAGTATGACATTGATACGGGAATAGAGAATATGCTTAATATACGTAATCGGGAAATGAATATGTGAACGGTGTCAAGGCTAAATTTTAGTGATTGCCTGCATATGAAACAAATCCGTTGGGTACAGAAATGAGGGGTAGTATGATTTCGCACCAAATTATAAATGACTTACCGAAAGCATTGATTAACTGGTATGATTTTCAGGCAGATTCAAGGGTACTTTTTGTTTCGGGCGGAAAACTGGAATGTGAAGTATTTTTTGAAGCGATAAAAGAAAAAGGACTGGAACCAATAAGGGTTACCATTACGGGATTACATACAATCAGCGCCAAATTTGATTATATTGTGGCAGCAGGCATTATAGAAAGAAGCGATATGCCAATAGAAATGCTCACAAAGCTGGGAGAGCTATTGAACCCTTCGGGGAAATTACTGCTAGGTGCCGAGAACCGTCTTGCAATCCGTTATTTTTGCGGCGATAAGGATTCGTTTACGGGACATGTTCTTGATGGCATTGACGGTTATATTCAGGTAAGTGAAAAGAGGATGAAAATAAACGGTGGACGTGCATATGCAAAGGCTGAATATGAAAAAATGCTGCTACATGCGGGATTTTCACAATATAAATTTTATGCAGTTATGCCGGAACTCATACGTCCACAGATGCTGATTGCAGAAGATTATATACCAAACGAAGCACTTGATGTGCGGATATTTCCACAATACAAGAGTCCGGAGACGCTGTTTCTTGGGGAGGAGTGTTTGTATGAAACATTGATGGAAAACCGCATGTTTCACCAAATGGCAAATGGCTTTCTGATAGAATGTTCCGTTGACGGAACGCTTTCCGATATTGACCAGATTACCGTTCAGGGGGACCGCGGACATGAGGAAGCATTGGCTACAATGATTAAGCATTCAAAGTGGGTATACAAAAAGGCGCTGTATCAGGAGGGATGCAAAAAGATAGACGTCCTGTTGGAAAGTGAGGCATATTTGCGTCGGCATGACGTTCCGGTAGTGAATGGGGAACGCAAAGGGGATACATATGTGATGCCTTATGTCGAGGGACAGATTGCGACGGAGTATTTCAGGGAAACACTGCGAAGAGATAAACAGATGTTTATTCAAGAGCTTGAATCATTTCAGCAAATAATTTTGTCCTCATCAGAGCACGTTTTATATGGGGAAGTGAACTGGAGGCAGTTTGAAGCTGGGTGGGAGAAACGGAAAAAGGATGATCCCAATATTGACCAATGGCAGAACCGTGCATTTGGAACAGAAGAAGAAAAAGAAAATATCGGAGTGATTTTAAAAAGAGGTTATATTGATATGGTTTCCATTAATTGTTTTCATACAGAGAATGGATTCGTATTTTTCGACCAAGAGTTTTTTATAGAAAATTTTCCGGCAAATGCCATTTTTATCAGAACAATTGATTTCATATACAGGGACAGCCCTGACTTGGAACAGATATATCCAAAAGAAGATATTTTGAAATATTTTAAACTTTACGAATATCAGAAGACATGGAGGGGAAAAGGCAACGCATTTTTGGGAAAATTGAGAAAGGAAAAGGAATTATCCCAATACCATAGGCAGCACAGAAGGGACTGGAAGACAACTGTTTCCAACCGACACAGGATGGATTACAGTCAGGAAGAGTATGAACGATTGTTCGCAAATATTTTTAAAGGAGTCGGCAGTAAAAAAATATATCTTTTTGGTTCCGGCAGCTACGCAGAACAGTTCATTGAACAGTTTGGTCAATATTATGACATTGCGGGAATTATTGATAATAATAAGGAGCGGTGGGGAGATAGTCTGTCAGGGATAGAAGTTAGTTCACCTACTGTTTTAAAGGAAACAGATACCCCGTTTAAGGTATTTATCTGTATTAAGTTCTTTGAGGAGGTTCTTTCGCAATTAAAGAAGATAGGTATCAAAGATATTTCGATATATGATCCACGGCTTGACTATGAAAGACCGCTCAGACAGACGTGGAAATCACAGGAAACCGTACCAAAGAAATATCATGTCGGTTATGTGGCAGGTGTATTTGACTTGTTTCATATAGGACATTTAAATATATTGAAACGCGCAAAGGAGCAGTGTGATTATCTGATTGTGGGTGTTGTGTCAGATGAGCAGGTAATCAGGGGAAAAAAGACACGTCCATATATTCCTTTTGATGAGCGCCTTGCAATTGTACAGGCGTGCCAGTATGTGGATGAAGCGGTTGAAATTCCCGTTGACAAACCAAATACAGAGGATGCATGGTATATGTATCATTTTGATGTTCAGTTTTCTGGCAGTGATTATGCGAATGATCCCAACTGGCTTGCAAAAAAAGTATTTTTGCAGCAGCATGGGGCGGATATGGTGTTTTTCCCATATACGGAAACGACAAGTTCAACAGAGATTAAGGAACAAATTAGCAGGGAAAAGGGATAATATAGTAGTTTGGAGGACAAACAGTTGGATATTATATGTGCATCGTCGGGATATGTAGGTCTTGAACGTCCCCAAAAGGGGATTATGATTTTAAAAAAAGGAGGATTTGATAAAATTCTGCTTAATATGGCAACAAGCTGTTCGGCATGGGAATTGGAAAATTTTGGGAAGATAGAAAAGGAAACATCTATCCGAAGGAAGAAACTAAAAAAAGAGATTAAAATTTCTGAACATCCGGAGGAACTGATTACTGCTTTTACACCATTACTAAATCAATGCTGGAAGGATAATATCCGAATGCCGGTCGCCCGCGCTCCGTATTTGCTTCATAATACAAAGCGTGACGATTTGGAAAAATTATTGTCAAGGCTGGTAATGGAGAGTATAAAAGTTTGCAAGGAAGCATGTTGTAGTCAGTTGATTGTCAAACCGCTTTTTTCCGGAATTAAACCTCGTGATGCGTGGGAAGTTAATCATAAATATTATCTCGCTTTCAAAGACATAGCAAGAGAAAGCAATGTAAAAATTCTGCTTGAGAATCAATGTCGTGATATCAACGGCCATTTGGTTCGCGGTATTTGTTCAGAAGCGGACGAAGCGATTACATGGATTGATAGATTGAATGAAGAAGCCGGGGAGGAATGCTTTGGCTTTTGCATGGATGTTGGTGCTTGCAACCTGTGTGGACAGAATATGCAGGACTTTGCCGTTTCTCTTGGTAAACGCATTAAAGCAGTGGTTGTGCGTGATTGTGACGGTCATAATGAATCATCACTGCTCCCATTTACAAGTGTTAAGCGCAGCCAGACACAGACAGACTGGCTGGGACTCATTCGTGGCCTGCGTGAAATTGACTTTGACGGTTCTCTTATTATGGATTTCAGCAGTACAACAATGGCATTCCCGCCATTACTCCGTTCGCAGATTTTGCCATTTGCAAATACAATAGCGGAATACTTTAAATGGCAGATTGGAATGAAAAATGTTTTGAAGAAATACGACACACGTGTTGTTTTTGGCGCAGGGAATATGTGCCGGAATTATATGAAGTGTTATGGAGAGGAGTTTCCGCCGCTTTTTACGTGCGATAATAATAGGAACCGTTGGGGTGAACAGTTCGAGGGATTAGAAATCAAATCGCCGGAAGCATTGCGGGGACTTCCGGCGGACTGCGCAATTTTCATTTGCAATATCTATTATAAGGAAATAGAAAGTCAACTGCGTGAAATGGGGCTTCAAAATCCGATTGAATATTTTAATGATGAGTATATGCCGTCATACTATTTTGACAAGCTGGAATACTGGGAAGGAGCAGAGCAATAAAATGATTGGTATTGGAGTCCAAACAAAAAATGTCGTAAGTGACAGCCATCCTGAGGAGGGCTTCGCATTATTAAAACGAACAGGCTTTTCCTGTGCGGATTTCAGTTTAAACGGATATCTTATGAATACATCACTTTATCAGTCTGAGTTGAATGCTTTTTTCGACCAGTCGGTTCAGGAGCTGGAGCATTTTTTCTCGCCTCATAAGCAGGGCGCGGCGGCAGCAGGGATTACAATCAATCAAATGCATATGCCATATCCGGTTTATGTACCGAACGCTGATAAAGAGATGAATGATTATCTGTGGAACCAGGTAGCACCCAAAAGTATGGAAATATGCCGCTATCTGGACTGCAGGTATATTGTAGTACATGGTTTTAAACTGGCACATTTTTTAGGCTCGGAAGAATTGGAATGGCAGGAGACGGCAAAATTTATTGATTTCATTGCGCCGATGGCAAAAGAAATGGGAATTACAATATGCATTGAAAATTTGTATGGCAGTATAGGCGGCCATCTTGTGGAAGGGCCTTGTTGTAATGTCAGGAAAGCGGTACAACGGATAGATGATTTCAATGAAAAATACGGTGCGGAGGTTTTAGGCTTTTGTTTTGATACGGGCCATGCGAATCTTGTCGGTATAGACTTTGAAAGCTTTATTACAACACTTGGCGACCGGCTCAAAGTTTTACATATCCATGATAATGACGGAATCTCTGACTTACATCAGATACCGTTCACGTTTACAATGACAAGAGAAAATAAGTCGTCTACTGACTGGGAAGGTTTTCTTAGAGGACTTCAAAACATTAGATATAAAGGTACTCTAAGCTTCGAGACAGCTCCGGTGCTGTCGGCTTTTCCCCAAATAATGAAATCGGATACGCTTCAATTTATTTCCAAAATAGGGGAATATTTTGCCGGGGAGTTGGAGCAGGTAAAGAAACATTCATAATGATTCAATAGAACTTCTTTTGTTTCCATCCTTCAATCACAATAGTAAAATAAATTATACTCAGTGTGCGAATAATGGCAGGCATTCAATATAACTGTCCTTGGAATATTGCGGCAAAGTTTAATATTGATATGAGCTTCTCTGCAAGTCAGATAGCGAATATGTTGGAAGAATACGAGACAGATTATCGAACAGGAATGAATATCAAGGCTGTGGCGGAAGAAATTTATGGATATACATCGGGTTATCCTAATTAGAGTACTACCATAAAGACAAAGGGTATATGCACAGTTTCAACTTCAATAAAAATAAGGAAACCGGAGTAAAAGAGATTCAGATTGGGACAAAGACCATTGTTGAGGCAGTCGTATAAGGCTTACTGCAAAAAGAAAAGAGAAAAGAACCAAAAAGTCCGATGTAAAGTACCGTTTTGCTTTGCATCGGACTTTTTTACAAAAACAACCAAAAACACTTCCGGCACAATATTGCAGAGATACCGGCAACACACTATAATAGTAATAAATATTCTGAAAACTCGAGAAAAGTAAATTATAAAGAAATTATAAAATTAAAAAATGACCAACAGTCACTATTGCAAAATAGAACACAATGTATTATACTAAGCAATGATTTGAGAAATAAAGGAAAATACGCTTGAACCTTTGTGAAAAGGAGAGGAAATTTGTTATGGAAGAAAAGCTGAACAAGAATGGAGAAGACGGCAATTTTATGTTGAAGGTTGCGACCTTTATTGTAGACAGGAGAAATCTTTTTTTCCTGCTGTTTGGAATCGCAATTATTTTTTCACTGGTATCCATGAACTGGGTAAAGGTAGAAAATGCGTTGTCTGCATACCTGCCCGATACGACGGAGACCAGTCAGGGACTTGACCTGATGGAGGAGCAGTTTATTACATATGGTACAGCGAAGGTTATGGTGACGAATATTCCATATGATGAGGCGTATATGCTGTATGAGAAAATAGAAGCTTTAGATTCTGTCATCATGCTTGACTTTGAAAATACGACAGAGTATTACAACAACTTTTCGGCACTTTACAACATCACCTTTGGATATGCCGAGGACGATGACAGGGCGCTTGAAGCGTTAGATGAGGTTGAGGCAATGCTTGAAGGCTACGACATTTATGTGTCAACCTCGATGGGAGATGCTTCTGCAGATCAGCTTGCGTCGGAGATGGCAACCATCAGCGTCCTTGTCGCAATTGTAGTTGTGAGCGTACTGCTGTTCACCTCGCAGACATGGGCGGAGGTGCCGGTTCTTTTGCTGACCTTCTGCTCGGCAGCTCTGATTACAAAGGGGACTAATTTTATCACCGGCACAATTTCCTTCGTATCTAATTCCGTTACGATTGTGCTGCAGCTTGCATTGTCTGTTGACTATGCAGTTATTTTTTGTAACCGCTATAAGGAAGAACATCAGACGCTTGGAATCAGAGAGGCGGATATTGTCGCACTCAGCAAGTCTATACCGGAAATTTTTTCCAGTTCTCTTACCACAATGGGCGGCCTGATGGCGATGATGTTCATGCAGTTTGGCATTGGTGTTGATATGGCAGCCTGCCTGATTCGGGCGATTCTTTTGAGCCTTCTTGCCGTGTTCCTGTTAATGCCTGGTTTGATTATGCTCTTTGGTAAGGCAATGGATAAGACAAAGCACAAAAGCTTTATCCCGGAAATTCCGTTTGTCGGAAAGTTTGCTTACAAGACAAGATATGTGGTGCCGGTGCTTTTCTTAATTGTCATTATTGTGGCATATTTCATTCAGTCGCGATGCCCATATGTGTATGGGTACACAATGCTTGAAACACCTGTTCAGAGTGAAGCAATGCTTGTTGATGAACTGATTGATGAGAGCTTTGGCACGGACAATTTTGTGGCTCTGATTGTCCCGGCAGGGAATTATGATAAGGAAAGAAGGCTTCTGCGGGAAATTGATGCAAGGGAGGAGGTTGACCATTCACAAGGTCTTGCAAACACGGAGGCGATGGACGGTTACATGTTGACCGACAAGCTGACTGCGCGGGAATTCTCGGAACTTATGGAACTGGACTATGAGATGGCAGAAGTTTTATATATGGCGTATGCTGTCAATGATGAAAATTATGCAAAGATTATCAATGGATTTTCAAATTACAGTGTGCCTTTAATTGACATTGTGATGTTCTTGTATGATGAGGTTGAGGAGGGCTATGTGACGCTCGACGATGACTTGATGGAGGACCTGGAGGATGCACATACTAAGATGCAGATTGCCTTAGACCAGCTTCAGGGTGAGAAGTACAGCCGAATGCTTATCTACCTCACGCTCCCGGAGGAGGGAGATGAAACGTTTGCGTTTTTGGATGAAATGCACACGATTGCCAATAAATATTATGAAGATGTGCAGATTTTGATACCGGGTGAAGCGACAAGCCAGTATGACCTCTACAAAACCTTTAAGCGCGATAACACGGTTGTCAACGTGATGTCCATTCTTGCGGTTATGGTAGTGCTTTTGTTTACATTCATGTCGGCAGGTATGCCTGTGCTTTTGATTGCGGTTATTCAAGGAGCAATCTGGGTGAATTTTTCGTTTCCGGCAGTTCAGCAAAAGAACGTGTTTTTCCTTAGTTCAATGATTGTTTCATCGATTCAAATGGGTGCAAACATCGACTATGCGATTGTGATTTCAGGACGATTTATGGAGCTGAAGGATAAGATGTCCAAAAAGGACGCGATTATAGAGACAATGAACTTTGCGTTTCCGACCATTGTCACATCGGGTACGATGCTTGCGCTTGCGGGAATATTTATTGGCCGGATGTCATCGGACGGTGCGGTTTGCGGTATCGGACAGTGCTTGGGACGCGGTACAATTATTTCTATCTTTATTGTTATGTTTATTCTTCCGCAGATTCTGCTGGTGGGTGAAAAGATTATTGACAAAACCTCGTTTGCTGTTTCCATGCCGCTTAAGCTTGAGCGAACATCGGGCTTGATGCGCGTTGACGGTGTAGTGAGGGGGCGTATTAATGGTACGGTTACCGGTGAGATTCATGGATTTATCCGCGGTGAGGCAAGCCTGTTTGTCAATATGGGAAAGCTGGAACAGTGTGAGGACGACGGACGTAAGCTTGAGGATCTTGCAGATGTGGATGTGAAACTATTGGTTAAGAAGGATAAGGAGGAAGAGGGCAATGGTCAGGAAATTGAATAAAAACAGAATTTTAGCATTGTTTCTGTCAGCAGTGCTCACGGTTGGCATGCTTCCTTCGAATTATGTGATTGCGGCGGAAACTTCTGCAGCAGAAGCAGAGGGTTCAGAAACTGCCTCGGAGAATTCAAAAGACGGGGAAGAGCAGGAGGCTGTTATATATGAAACGATTGAAATCAATACGGCGGCAGATTTGTTTGCGCTTGCGGAAAACTGTTATGTTGATACGTGGTCGAAAAATAAGTCGGTTGTGCTCAAGACGGATATCGATTTGAAGGATGTGAAGGATTTTCAGTCAATTCCTGTGTTCAGCGGCATTTTTGATGGGGAAGGACACACCATATCGGGATTTAACCATATGGGTGCAGGTTATGTGACAGGATTTTTCCGCCACATTGAGAGTAGTGGAATTGTTAAAAATTTAACACTTAAAGGGAATTTAGAGGCCGACGACGAGGAGGAATGCATTGGCGGTTTGTGCGGCGTCAATTACGGTACAATCAAAAACTGTACATTTCAGGGAACGGTCAAAGGCCGCGATACAATTGGCGGTCTCGTGGGCATAAATGAGAGCAGCGGAACCATTTTAAACTGTACGGCAAAGGGACGCATTTTAGGAAATTATTCGACAGGCGGAATCGCGGGCATCAATCATGGTGTGATTAATTTCTGCACAAACAATGCCGGCATCAATGACAATACGGAATGGGTGGAAGAGGATGATGAGCTTGGCACAGGCATCTTCTTAAGCATCAGTGTTGATGAAGACGAAACAGAAATCTACAGCGGCGTAGACGCGGGCGGTATTGCAGGGTATTCCGACGGAATGATTTCAAGATGTACCAATGCGGGAAAAGTAGGATATGAGCATTCCGGCTATAATATCGGCGGAATCGCAGGCAGACAGGCGGGAATGGTGTGGTCGTGCACAAATAACGGCGAGGTTTACGGACGCAAGGACGTGGGAGGCATTGTCGGGCAGATGGAGCCGTTTATTGAAGTAAATGAGGCGGAATCGCTGCGAAGTGCAATCAATAAGCTGCATGATGTGATTGACAAAACGCTTGATGATATTCAGAATACAAAAAATGTGCTGAAAAAGGATGTTGATTCCCTTCAGGATTATGCCGAAAAAGCGGTTGATACGGGTGATGAACTTGTGACGCAGCTGACGGATTTTGTAGATGACAATCTGGATCAGGTGAATGCGTTTGGAGACCGCATGGACTATGTAATTGACATGTTTCCGAATATAACGGATCACGTCAATGCGGCGCTTAATGAGTTGTCGAATCTGAACGGTATTATTGATGATCTGAAAGATGATTTGAACATTACATCAGACGCTTATAAGCCTACGGAATATAAGCGCATTTCCCTTGTGACGACAGTAGGCGGGAAGCTTACCTGTGACAAGATGGAGCCCGCAGAGGGGGATACGGTAACGGTTACGGTAACTCCCGATCCGGATTACAGAATGAAAAACAATTCGTTTGACGTTAAGGATAAGAACGGCAAAAAGATCGCATTTACAGATGTTGGAAACGGTGTTTATACGTTTGTAATGCCAAAGAATAATGTCTTAGTGACGGCAGAGTTTGAACATACAGGAACATTTCAGTCGTCAGGTGTCAGCAGTCTCAATACAATAGACGGTGCGGCAGGAGACGAGACAGTAACGGAAGTGGCAGAGGAAGCCGAAAAAGAAACGGCAGCGCCAAGCGGCGGGGCAGAGGATGATGCGGCACAAGAGGCTGTAAGAGAGGAAACACCAGTGTCCACCGTTCCTGCTGCGGAAGAAGCTGCGGACAGTACGTCGACTACAGATTTTGTAGAAAACAGCAAAGAAAGTGAAGAGACGACGCCAAGCAGTACGGAAACGATGGCAAATGAGACATCTGATGCTGCATCGGATACGCAGGAAAGCGAAAGTACAATACAGTCTGAGAAAGAAAGTACAACGGTGCAGGAATCGGAAACAGAAAGCAGTGAGCCGTCATCGGCGGTTGAAGATGACAATCAGGTGACAACTGCGTTGATTATGCTTTCATCGAATCTTGGCGGTACGGCTTCCTATACCTGTAGGACTGACGGTGTGGTAACGCTGACCATAGCACCATATGAGGGCTATGAGCTGAGTGGAAACCCGACGGTCAGGGATAGCAAAAACAAGAAGATTTCGATTTCCAAACAAAAAGCGAACGGTACAGCCTATACATTTAACATCTCAAAATCCGTTCAGCCCTGTACAGTAAAAATAAGCTTTAAAAAGCAGAATAAAGGGCAGGCGGCAGAGACAGCGCTTGAAAATGTGGCAGATTCGGTAAAGGATCTTTCGGATTCGGTCAACAGTGTCAAAGCATCAATTGATAAAATTAAGTCAATCATACAAAACAGCGACGGCTCCATGAAACGCTGGAGCTCGTTGACCGATGCGGAAAAAGAGACGATTAAAAAGGAGATCTTAAAGCTTTCTGACAGCCTGTCCGACATCTCGGCATCGGGAGCAGCTGCACTCAGTGCGCTTTCTTCCCTTGCAAATGTACTTTCCACGTATGATATTTCGGGAATGGCTGATGATGTGAGAAGGGACATTGACAGGGCGACCGACTGCTTACAGAAGGTGAACAACAGCTTTAAAGCTGCGTCAAACACAGTGCGCGATATTGTGAATTATCTGAATGCACAGCCTGAAATTGAGTTTGTGAAGCTTGGAGACAATTTTGATACGACAAAGGAAAGTCTCCACGACCAGTTGAAAGGAATTTCAGATAGTTTGTCCGGCTTGAGTGATCATGCGTCCGTATACTCCGATATTGTGAATGATGACCTGCGAGAGGTCAATGACCAGTTGAATGTGGTGTTCAATCTTCTTGCAGATACGATGACAGACTTAAATGAGCTTGACCTTGACAAATATTACGAGGACGATATTGACGATGAGACGCTCGGGCAGCTTACAACAGGACGAACAGATATTTGTATCAATAAAGGAATCGTGCGGGGCGACATCAATGTAGGCGGTATTGCGGGTTCGATGTCGATTGACAGCGAGGATTTAGAGGGAAATGCAGCAGGGAGCGTTGATTTTGAGCTTGGCAGCAAGTTTATTACAAGATGCGTCATAACGGGCAGTGTCAACGAAGGCTATGTCACCGCAAAAAAGAATGGAGCGGGCGGCATTGTCGGTTACATGAATCATGGTGTTGTCGTTGACTCGGAGGGCTACGGCGGCGTGGAGAGTACGGAAGGCGACTATGTAGGCGGTATCTGCGGCGAGTCACACACGATTATTAAACGATGCTATTCCCTTTGTTCCGTAACGGGAACGAAAAATATCGGCGGTATTGCAGGTTATGCGGAAACGCTCAAAAATTGCTATTCCATGTCGGACGTGACAGCGGAAAACGGTAAAATGGGCGCAATCGCAGGGCAGATTAACGGCTACGAGGATATTGAGGACAACGGGGAAGAAATCAAGGTATCAGGGAACTACTATGTCGGTGACGAGATTTACGGTATTGACAATATCAGCTACACCGGTGTTGCAGAACCGATCACCTATCAGGAACTGCTGACGGTAGAAAACCTGCCAAAAGAATTTTGGCATTTAAAGGTAATTTATAAAATAGAAGACACATTTCTTGGTTCAGAGGAAATCAAGTATGGAGAATCGCTGAATGCGCTTCATTATCCCGACATACCGGAAAAGGAAGGCTATTATGGTGTGTGGGAAAACGTGACAGATCAGACAATGAAAGGTACGCTTCTGGTAGAAGCTGAATACAGGGAAAATGTGGTAGTGGTACAGAGTGGCGACGGCGAGGAGGATAAAGAGGGAAGCCATAAAAAGCCATACGCCCTTGTGAATCAGGCATTTACCGAAAAAACAGTCTTAAATGCGGTCGTAAGCAGTATAACGCCCCCCGAAAGGGCAGCAAAACGCGACAATGTTGTATATGAGGTATCCCTTGAAAACAGCGGACTTGGCGCTTCGGACAGCTTTGCAATAAGGCTTTTGAATCCTTATGATAAGGCAGAGGTCTGGGTATACAGAGATGGCAGCTGGATAGAACTTGAGGGTAAGGTGAGGGGGCAGTATCTTCAGGTAGATATGATTGGAACAAACGAAATATTCTGTCTGGTATCAAACGATTGGAACCTTCTGTTTATCGTAGGCGGCGCTGTGGCAGGTGCGGCAGTGCTTGCGATTGTGATACTGATTCTAAAAGGCGGTACAAAGTGCAGAGAAAATAAAAAGAGTAAGAAAACAGGCAGCAGTGGGAAGTAAAAAAGAGGCAGCATCAAAGGCAGCGAATCAAAATAGGATTCGCTGTTTTTGTTAAAAAAATAGATTCTTTTTGAAAAATTTGTAAATTTTTATGTAATTCACTGGAAAAAATCAGAAAAATGGTTTACTATAAAAGCGTAGGAGGAAATTTGTAGTTTTTGCAGGGAGGAGAGCAATGCAGTATAAGGGGTTTAAGAACATGAAACGCATGGCTGCGGTGATTTTATCAGCAGCAATTGTACTGACGGACGTGTCAGGGGTATCTGCGGCGGAAACCGAACAAACCTCGGAAACGGAAATGTCGGAGGAAACAACGGGCAATGCCGAAGCGGAAGATAACACAGTAGAAACGGTTATAACGGAGGAGACCGCAACAGAGGGTAGTGCGTCAGAAAGTGAAGCATCAGCAAGTGAAGCATCAGAAAATGAAGTATCAAGCGATGCGGCAGCAGAGGAGCAGCCGGAAACTTCGCAGGTGCAGGTCAGCACAGAAATCAGTACGGAACTTTGTACCGATGTGGAACAGACCGAAACTGCTTCGGAAGAAGCGTCGGAAATAACCACAGAAACGAATACGGAATTACAGGAAACAGAACAGCAGGATACGGTTTTGGCGCCGGATGTGGATGATTCTGTGTATGAACCCGAAACAATTGACTATACATATACTGCCAATACGGCATCACTTGCGGTTTACAATGCAAACGGCGTTCTTGAAAAAAATGAGCAGGGCGAGTATATCATTGAAAACAGAGATCAGTTTGTCATATTTTTAGCATCAGGCACAGATTACAGCGGAAGCGTGGTGCGGTTAAATTGTGATGTGGATATGAAAGGCGAGACAGCACAGTTTGCAAAAGACTTTGACGGAACTTTTGAGGGAAACGGACATTCGATATACAATTTCAAGGCAGAAGGTGCTTTATTTAAACAAATCAGCGCAAACGGTGAAGTCAGAAATCTTCATCTTAGCGATGTAGCCTTTTCACAGGAAACAGCATCTGCTGCATTGGCATATACAAATAGAGGAAAAATCTCAAATATTACAGTGAGCGCGGATATCAAAGTGACAACATCAATGTCGTCTGCGGCAGGTATTGTGGTGGAAAACGTCGGCACAATATCAGACTGTGCGTATGCAGGAACCATTACGGCAGACGCAGGGACGAACAATGCAGGAAAAGCAATCGGCGGTATTGTTTCATCAAACAAAGGAACTGTGGAAAACTGCCACGCACTTGGAACAATCGAAACAAGCGCCGCATTAATCGGCGGTATTGCAGCAAGCAACTATAAGACGATTCGCAACTGTACAAACCACATGAACATTACAGGCGCATATTGTATCGGCGGTATCGTGGCAGAGAACACGAGAACTGTTTCAGGATGCGCAAATTATGGTACGGTTACGCAGAAAAACAGCTCGGAGGAAGGTCTTGCAGGCGGAATCGCTGCCAAAAATACGGATACTGTCTCGGAGTGTAAAAATTATGCGGAGATTTCAGGCGCGTATAAAAATATTGGCGGAATTGCGGGCAGCAGCTCCGGAGTTGTGACAGAATGCGGAAATTATATGGCTGTATCAGGCTCAGAAAACGTGGGCGGCGTCGTGGGTTTGTTTGACGGAACAGATGGTGATGCAGGCAATCGTATTCAGAATAGCTTTAACAAAGGAAAAGTCAGCGCAAGATCAAACAGTGCAGGTAAGAATCAGGGAATTGGCGGAATCCTCGGCGCAGCTTCAAGAAATGCCGGATTAATCGTGGAAAACTGTTATAATACAGCAGCAATACAGGGTGTGGCTGACACAAAGTATCTTGGCGGAATTGCAGGTGTTTTATACAAGGGCAGCATTCGGAATACATACACGACAGGAAGCGTTATGGCGCAGGAAGCTGCGGCAATGATAGCAGGCTATATAGGAGCAGCGGTAGAATGTACAAGCTGTCTGTTTTTGGAGGGAGATAACGACATTCTTTATTATAAAGAAGCAGAGGACGATCAAGGAAAAGGTGTAGCAGTTCCGGCAACAGACGAGAAAAAGACAGCGGACGAGCTGAAAGGTCAAAATGTACTTTGGATATTGGGCGACGGTTTTGCATCAGACGAAGCGGGCATCAATGACGGCTATCCGATTATCAGGGAACAGAGTGCAGAATATTACAAGTACATTGTGATGTATGCGCTAAACGGCGGATGTGCAGACTATTATTTTACGGCAGTGACAAAAGGGGATATTTTATCGGCGCCTCCGACTCCCGTCATGAAAAACGCATCTTTTCTGGGCTGGTTTAAAGATAAGAACAAGAAGGAAGCATACAGCTTTTCAAACGGCGTTACAAAATCAATGGTTATCCATGCCGGCTGGGAAAGCTATGAAACCGCAGAAGATATCATACTGGAGCAGACAGAAGTAACGCTCGTAAAAGATGAGCGATTCAACCTGAAAGAGAAAGTCAAAATTGAACCGGCGGGCTCGGAAAATAAAGAGCTTGTCTTTACTTCCAATGATCCGTCAGTGGCTGATGTTGACAGCGCAGGCATGGTAACGGCAGTCAGCGTCGGAACGGCTAAAATCAAGATTAAGATGGCGGACGGTTCTCTTGATAAGGAATTGACTTTTACAGTCAAAGTAACAAACAGAGAAAATATTGTAAGATTTAAGACTTTTGCCGATAATGAAACGGCAGAGATTACAAAAGCAGTAATATCAATCAATGAACCTGTTACGGTACAGGCAGTGTTTGGCGTAACGCCGCCTCCCAAAGCAACAGTACAGTGGACCAGCAGCAGGCCTGACTATGTCAAAGTAACGGAGAGAACCGATTTGGTAGGCGTTAATGCGGCAAAACTTGAGGGGTTAAAGCCTACCACGCAGCTTGACCAGAATAAAGTCGATATCGTATGTACTTTGATATATGAGGATAAAAAAACAACATTTACAGGAATTTTAAGCGTTACGGTAAGACCGCTCGCGGAAAGTATTTCAATACAGGCAGGAAGGGAGGTTGCTACAGGAAAGAAGGTCATCTATGATCTTGGAACAAAGCAGTTTATTGCGGTAGACGACACAAAACTCGCACAGCCGGTAGACAGCCTTTCGGCGGTTGTTCTTCCAAAGGATGCCAACCAGAAAGTAAAATGGAGTTCTTCGGACGTTTCTGTTATAAAGTTTGACGATGAGAACAGCGGTTTGGCAGAAGGGAACAGAAAAGGAACGGCGACCGTTACGGCGAGTGTTACGGATGGCAGCACAGGCAAAGACGGAAAGCCCATTATAGGAGAGACAAAGGTAATTACAAGGCGCATCATACAAAAGATTTCCTTCACGCCCAAATTGGCGGACAATGGCAGTGACGTATCGTATGATCAATATGGAAGAATCGAGATTACAGAGGGGACAAGCATAAGGCTTGAGCCGTCATATGTACCTGCGGATGCGTCAGAAAAGACCTTGAGCTGGACCAATTCCAATAAAAATGCACTCAGTATCAAGACAAGCGGATCGAATGTCTGCGTAGTGACAGCCGGAAAAGTTGCGCGCAATACGATCGTAAAATTAAAAGCGGAAGCGGTTGATCTGGGTGAGGCTTCCTGTGAACTGGAATTTATCATTAGACCAAAGGTAGAAAAAATAAAGATATATCGGACAGATGATCCGGATCACTGTGTAAGCGGTGGAAATATCGGGATAGACCCGGAAAAGGACAATATGACGTTTCAGCTTCGGGCAGAGAATGATCCCGGTGATGCCTCGCAGACAGTGACATGGAAAATTGACGGTACAAAAGTAGCCAATCTTGTAAGCAATGATGACGGTACCTGTACAATAACAGTCAAGGGAAAAGGTACGGCGGTCATAACGGCATCTGCTGTAGATGGCAGCAAGACGACGGCAATTACGACATTGAATGTGACTTCTCTTGCATCGAGCGTCGAAATAGAGGGCAGCAATATGGTCATGAAAGGAAAGACCATTAAGCTCACGGCAGCCGTTTATCCAAAGTCCGCCGACAATAAGGGCATTAAGTGGGAATCACTGATGCCGGAGTATGCGAAGGTAAATGAAAAAACAGGCGAGGTACAAGGCGTCAAGGCAGGATTTGCAATTATCAGTGCGAAAGTGAATGACGGAAGCGGAGTGTCGGGTTCCCATGCCGTATGGGTAATGGATCCGATTGAAGAGTTTGATATTATGATACCCGATGGCGATGATAACGAAAAAAATGATGAACTGCTTACGGGAAAAACGATAGGACTTGATCCGGACAAAGATATCAGCACTTATACCGTTGCGGCAAGAATTCTTCCCGATACAGCCTGTCAGGAGGTTACGTGGAAGTCAAGCAATGAGAAGATTGCAACAGTCAAGGATGGTGTGATAACTGCAAAGGCGCTTGGAAACGCAGTCATTACCGCACAGGCTACGGATGGAAGCGGAAGGACAGCCAGTGTCAAGGTAAATATTACGACGCTGACTAAGAGCGTGACAGTGACAGGCGGTCATTATGTAGGAATAGAGAAAACCTTACAGCTTCAGGCAGAAGTCGGTGATAAGGATGCAGCCAATAAAGCGGTTGTGTGGACAAGCAGCGTACCGCAGGTTGCGACGGTGGATAAAAAAGGACTTGTGAAAGCAACCGGTTCTGATGGCATGACAGTGATTACTGCGGAAGCTGCCGACGGAAGCGGCGCTAAGATGGAACACAAGGTATATGTGGTCGGTCAGAAAAACAAAGTGGAAGTAAGCACCAATGACTACACAATACAAACGGAATCGGGCAGGAAATATATCAAAAATATTGACCTTTCCAATATGGAAACACTCGAAATACGGTTTAAAGCAGAATTAAAAGGCGGTTCCGCCATCAGGGATAATGTGCCTATGGATATTGGCTGGAGCACTTCCAACAAGTCTGTCGCAACGGTTGAGGCAGATGAAGAGGACTCAAGTATTGGTATTGTTACAATATATAAGGCAGGAACAGTTTCGATTACGGCAAAAAGCACGGAGGGATATGAGTCAAGTGAGTCGGTTACGCTTACAGTGAAAAATCCCAACCCGTTAGTCAGAATTAAGGCGCCAAGCAATCGGCTTGCGCAAGGAAAGAAAATGCAGCTTTCGACAGGCGGCGCGACAGTGGATTGGTATTCGGGTAATGAGCAGCTCGCAAAGGTCAATAGCAAAGGACAGGTGACAGCCGGCAAAAATGTGACAGGCATGGTGACAATAACGGCAGTTGCAGCAGGAGGAAACAGCACAGACACGTATTCAATCAATATAGAAAAACCCGTCAAAAAGGTTGATATAACAATAAACAACGATCTTGCTACCAACCAAAAAGTCGGCGTTGATTTGATGAATGGTTACAAAGGCTCTAATGAAATACGCCTCAGTGCGCTTTTAGACGAAGTTGAAGGCGATGTAACATGGAAAACATCAAACAGCAAAATAGCCACAATTGATGAGGAGGGTTATCTCGACATTAAGCAGAACGGTAATGTCACATTTACGGCAACCGCAGCGGACGGCAGTAAGAAAACTGGGAAAATAACACTTGTTATTTCAAAGCAGACAACAGGTATAGAGCCTGCCGATGGAAAAGATGTTGTTGAGGTTGGCTTAAAGAAGAGCGCATCGCTTAGCGTAACCTACAAACCGCTTTCCGCTACCAGTAAAAAAGCGATATGGGAGAGCAGCGCACCTTCTGTAGTAAGCGTGAATAAGTCAAACGGAAAGATAACGGGGAAGCGTGTGAGCGATGAACCTGTTACAATTACTGCGACGGCGGCAGACGGCAGCGGAGTAAGCTGTAGCTTTACCGTATATGTAAGACCTGCAGTGAACAAGATTGAAATTGTCAAAGCGGGCACAGGTGAGGAGATTCCCGACAGCGAATATCAGGAGGTTGTGGGGATTGATTCAAGCTCAAGCATAGATACCCTTACATTAAAGGCAAACCTTTATACTAAGTCAGGAAAAAATGATGTTCTCATCGGCAGCCAGCGTGTGGCGTGGAGCTCAAGCAATAAAAATATTGCCGAGGTCGATGAAAACGGTGTGGTTAAGGCACTGAAAAACGGAGAAGTGACGATCACGGCGACAGCTCTTGACGGCAGCAAAAAATCAGGAAAGGTAAAGCTGTATATCGGAAAGCTCATCAAGAATATCACGATGTCTGATGAAATCAAAGATGGCATCAATCTGAATCTGAGGACAAGAAAGTCGATAGAGCTTGCAGATGAAATGATGATATATCCGATTACGGCCACAAATCAGAATCTGGCATATACAACAAGTGATAAAAAGATTGTGACGGTGAACGCGAAGGGGAAAGTCACGGCAAAGAAGGCGGGAACGGCAGAGATTATTGTATCACCCAAGGACGGTTCCGGAGTAATCTTAAGGATTCCTGTGACAGTAACAAAATAAAGAAATGCACACAAGGGGCGGCACATGCTGCCCCTGTGTTTATGTTTATAATTATTTTGTCAGGTCAATACTAGGAATTGTAAGGAAATTGTGGTAGAATATAACCATTTAATGCGGAAATCCAATTTGGTATCGAGTTAAAATCCGCAGGTTATGGAGAAAGGCGTGGCGATTCGTATGTGTGGAATAGCAGGTTTTTGCAACAGCGCTGCAAATTGGAAAGAAAAGATTGAAAAAATGAACCAGAGAATGTACCACCGCGGTCCCGATGCAGGCGGTATTTGGGCGAGCGATGACAAAAGCGTGGTGTTTGGGCACAGAAGGCTCTCTATTATTGATTTGTCCGAAAACGGTGCACAGCCGATGCACTCCGCGTCAGGAAGATATGTGTGTGTCTTTAACGGCGAAATTTATAATTACCGCACGATTAGGGACAAACTCCTTGTGGAGAAAAAGGTGGCTGCATTCAGGGGAGGCTCTGATACGGAGGTTTTACTTGCTGCGTTTGAAGCATATGGTATTAGGGAAACGCTCGCACTTTGCAAAGGAATGTTTGCGATTGCACTGTTTGACAGAGAGACGAAGAAAATCACATTGATGCGTGACAGAGTGGGTGAAAAGCCGTTATATTACGGTTTTGTAAACGGAAGTTTTGTCTTTGCATCCGACATTGGCAGTATCCGCGTGCTGGATGGGTTTCAAAATGAAATTGATACGGCAGTGCTTCAAATTTATTTTATACATGGATATATTCCCGCGCCATATTCCATCTATAAAGATATTTATAAACTTGATGCAGGCTGTATCTTAGAGCTGGATGCTCCTTATGCGACGCCGAAGGTCAGTCCTTATTGGTCGGTAAGGGAAGCAGCAAAGTATGGGGAAGCGCATCCGTTTCAGGGAACGCGGGAGGAAGCGGCAGACGAGTTGGAGAGACTTTTAAAGGCATCCATCAAGGAGCAGATGGTGGCAGATGTTCCTGTTGGTGCATTCTTGTCGGCAGGAATCGACAGCAGTACCATTGTGGCGTTGATGCAGGCACAGTCTGATTTAAAGGTACGGACATTTACAATCGGCATGGACGATCCCAAATACAATGAGGCAGCCTATGCAAAGGAAATCGCAAAGCATTTGGGAACGGAACATACGGAGTTATATATCACGCCTGAGGACGCAAAGGCGGTGATTCCAAAGCTTGCACATATTTTTGGAGAGCCGTTTGCCGACTCCTCGCAGATACCGACCTATCTTGTGAGTAAGATGACGAGAGAGCATGTGACGGTATCCCTTAGCGGAGATGCAGGCGACGAGCTGTTTTGCGGCTATGTGACTTATTCGTCCATTGACAGGATATGGGGTAAGATGAAATCTTATCCATATGCGATGCGAAAAATGGCAAGCAGTCTTTTGGTAAACTGCCCGCTTGCCAAAAACAAACAGATTTTGCAGACAAAGGCATACTTACTGGGAGCCAAAAGTCCGGAGCACCTCTATGAGCTTTCCAATGCGCAGGAGGCAGGAAATCTTGCGATTGCGCTTGACAGGAACGTGCATCCGTATAAGCATAATTTAATGCCTTACGGTGACATTCACGATCCGCAGAGCCGCATTATGCTGATGGATATGGAAATGTACCATCCGGATGATATTCTGGTGAAAGTTGACAGAACTGCAATGGCGGTATCTTTGGAGACGCGCGTTCCGATGTTGGATAAGGATGTGGTCGAATTTGCGTGGACGCTGCCGATTGCATACAAAAAACAAGGGGACACCGGTAAACTGGTGTTAAAGGACGTGCTCTATCGATATATTCCAAAGGAAATGATGGACAGACCAAAGAAGGGATTCTCCATTCCCATTACAAAGTGGCTTAAGGAGCCTGCGCTTAGAGAATGGGCGGAAGGGCTGCTTGACAAAGAACTTGTCAAAAAACAAGGTATTTTGGATGCTGACGTGGTGTGGCGTATGTGGACAGACTACATCAAAAACGGTAACTGGCGCATACAAATATGGTACATTTTGATGTTCCAAAGCTGGCTCGCTGCGGAAAATGTTGGGTAGGTGCGCATGGCTTTTGTGATTTTAAATTGGGGATATATCCTGACTGCCACATTTTTGTGTGGATTTGCGTTTTCAAAGTTTGTGGAAAAGGTATTTGGCTTTCAGATAAAAAATCTGGTTGAACTCTCTTTTTGGGGAGTGGTGTTTGCGACGGTTTACGCGCAGGTTTTCAGCCTTTTCGGGGGCGTGGGAATAACTGCGAATCTTTTGCTGATAAGTGTATGTATTCTCATTTTTGTGGTGTGGAAAAAAGAGATTGCCGCTATTTTCTTTGAGAAACTATGCAATAGGACTGTTCTATATAAAATAACAATTGTTGTTATAACGGTGCTTTGGTGTTACTGCACTTCCAGAGGCTATATGCATTACGATTCGGATCTCTATCATGCCCAAAGCATTCGCTGGATTGAGGAGTATGGGATTGTCAAAGGGCTTGGAAATATCCATGTGCGTTTTGCGTACAACAGTTCCATATTTGCGTTGTCTGCCCTTTACAGTATGCGTGGGATTGCAGGACAGTCGCTCCATACAGTAAATGGCTTGATTGCGCTGCTTTTAAGCATTGAAGTGCTTGAAGGTTTTAAAAAACGATTTGCACTTTCTGACTTTGCAAGAATTGGAGCGTTTTATTATCTGACATTGATTTATCGCGATATCGTGGCGCCGGCGTCTGATTATTGTGTGATGTGCGTGGTATTTTATATTGTGATCAGGTGGCTTTCTTACCTTGAAGCAGAAGAACAAAATATTGCGCCTTACGGGTTGTTGTGCGTTATGGGAGTTTTTGGCATAACATTAAAGCTGACAGCAGGTGTGCTTCTGCTGCTTTTGTTAAAGCCGGCATACGAGCTTTTCAAGGAAAGACGTTATAGGGAGATTGTGCTTTATCTTTTGACGGGACTGTTTGTGCTTGCGCCGTGGATGCTTAGAACAGCGTTCCTGTCAGGTTATCTGATATATCCTTTTCCGGCGCTGGACGTGTTGCATGTAGATTGGAAGATTGACGCCGCAGCCGCAGCACTCGATGCGGCTGAGATTAAAACGTGGGGACGCGGGCTGAATAATGCGGCGCTCGCGGGGCTTCCTGTTAAGGAATGGTTTCCGCACTGGTTTCAGACGATGCTTCCTGTCACAGGAAAACTTCTGATTTTGGCAGACTTGGCATGTATCGTGATTTTTGCAGTTTTTGCAATCCGTCTCTTGATAAAGGCTGTCCGAAAAGAAAATGTGTATAATATAGCGAATCGTGTTTTGGTTCTTGCCGCTGTGGCAGTATCATACCTGTTTTGGCAGTTGTCCGCGCCGCTGCTAAGATATGGCTATGCATATGTACTTCTGCTGTTGACGCTTACGGCAGGCTTCGTGTATCAGAAGATCCGAAAAAGCGGGCACATGATGTGTTGTGCAGTTGTGCTCCTTTTAGCGGCAAAGACCATATCACTTGCCGGTTATGTGATAGATACGGCAGATAAGCCCTATTATATAGCGCAGCAAAACTATGGTTTTTATGACTTGGATAGTTTCGTGGCGCAGGGAGTCACCTTTTATTATCCAAAGAATGGTGACAGAGTAGGTTATGACAACTTTCCCGCAGTGCCAAGACGAGAGGAAATTGTATTTCGCGGAGCGCATATCAGAAATGGGTTTAAGCCATCCGGTAAATAATGGTAATACTGGAAAATATTTTTAGAATTGTTCTAAAACAACTTCACTTATTGAAGAAAAAAAAGGAACAATATTGACTATTTTGCAGTAAAATGATAGAATGGTTTTACTTATTAAGTAAATATTAAGTCAACATAACAGGAATTGAATTTGTGTATCAGGGGGTCATAATGGATAAGCAGAAAATTTTAATTGTGGATGATGAAGAAGTAAACAGAGCCATATTGGAAATCATGTTTCAGACAGAGTTTGACGTGATTCAGGCAAGCAACGGCGAGGAAGCGATTAAACAGATTGAGGATAATCAGGATATCGTGTTAATCCTGTTGGACATCGTGATGCCGGTGATGGACGGATTTGGTGTACTGGAGTATATGCAGTCGAAAGATCTGCTTGAGATAAAGCCGGTGATTCTGATTACCGGCGAGACGATCCGCGACAGTGAGGATAAAGCATACTCATACGGCGTTGCGGACGTAATACATAAACCGTTCTACCCTGATATTGTAGAACGCAGGGCAAAGAATATCATTGAACTGTATCAGACCAAGCATAATATGGAAATGCGCTTAAAGGAGCAGGAAAAAGAGCTCCGCGAACAGCAGAAGCTGATTCAGCAAAACAATGAATTTATGATTGATGCGCTCAGTACGGTTGTCGAGTTCAGAAGCCTGGAAACCGGCGAGCATATCCGCCGCATTAAGTATTTTACAAGAATTCTGCTGAAATATCTGGATAAATATTTCCCGAAGTACGGGCTTACCAAAGTACAGATCGACGAAATTGCAAGAGCTTCCGCACTGCATGACGTCGGGAAAATCGGTATCGCCGATGCAATTTTGTTAAAGCCGGGTCGTCTGACGCCCGAAGAGTTCGAGGAAATGAAGAAGCACACAACAATCGGAGCCGAGATTCTGGAGAGCTTCCGCGAGAAGCAGGCAAACGAATTCTTCCAGTATTGCTACGAAATCTGCCGCTGGCATCATGAACGCTGGGACGGAAACGGCTATCCTGATCATCTGGTGGGAGATGAAATACCAATCAGTGCACAGATTGTAGCGATTGCAGACGTATATGATGCGTTGGTAAGCAAGAGAGTCTACAAAGGCGCATATGCCAATTCTGATGCATACAAGATGATTTTGGACGGAGAATGCGGTCAGTTTTCACCGGATGTACTGGAGTGCTTCCAACTTGCAAAAGAGGATTTCTTCAATATTGTCGAAGTAATCGGAATGTTCGATTTTGCAGATTAGAGTTTAGATGATGTGTAAAGGACAGCGAAACAGTATTCTGGTTTTGCTGTTTTTACGTACATGGACGCAGTGGGAAAAGTGGAGGACAACGCTTCACTTACAAGTTTAGGTGGCCATAAACCTACAGGTTGTGGTTAAATGGGGGCGAATTATGAGTCAGAAGGATTTGGCAGTTCTTCTCTTTGACAATGCTTTGGAGATCGTGCTGGCATTTGACGATAAAGGACTGATTCTATATGGCAATGTCGCTGCGCACGAGAAGCTGGAATACGGTGAGGACTTGGTGGGAGTGCCGATTGGCAATGTTTTCCCGAATGCTTTCAAAAAAGACGGGGACGGCTGGACACAGGTTTGTCCCGTCGGCAATGAAATCAGCCGTATGACTGCATACCGTAAAAATCAGACGTGCTTTCCTACGGATATGCGCATTGTAAAAGAAGAAACGACGGGCATCTTTTTGTGTATGGCGCACAGTGTACTCGAAAAAGAGTATCTCAGCCATGAGCTGGATCAGGTAAGGCAGGAAACCGAGGCAGCCATGAAGGTAAAGTCGGAGTTTGTGGCAAATGTAACGCATGAGCTTCGAACGCCGGTAAACGGCATTTTAGGGCATGTGAGGGAGATGCTGCCGGAGGAGACGGACAAAAAAAAGCTCCGTCAATTGAATTTAATCGAGCATTGCTGCGTACAAATGAATAAGCTGATAAACAATATTTTGGATTTTTCCAAGCTGGAGGCGGGAAAATTTGTTTTGGAACCGCGGCGGTTCCGGTTTCGTGATATGATTGACTATGTGGTGGCAAATCATAAGGGCAGAATTACGGAGAAGGGATTGGATTTCTTCGTGACGGTTTCGCCCGGCGTGCCGGAATATATCGTCGGTGACGAGCTGCGGATTGTGCAGATTTTAAATAACCTGCTGTCGAATGCGCAGAAATTTACCAGTGTCGGAAAGATTGCGTTGGAAGTGATTAAAACATCCGGAATGAAGGATTCGATTGAGCTGTTCTTTTTGGTGAACGATACGGGAATCGGAATGGATGCAAAGGAACAGGATAAGCTGTTTCAGAGCTTTTCTCAGGTAGATGCTTCGATTTCGCGCAAGTATGGCGGAACGGGTTTGGGACTCAGCATCTGCCGCCAGCTGGTAGAACTGATGAACGGAAGCATCAATGTAGAGAGCGTAAAGGGCAGGGGAACGACCTTTTCCTTTTCCGTATGGGTGGGGAGAGATCCCGAGGAGGCAGATACCGGGGCAGAGGAAGAAAGCTTTGTGCTGCCAAAGCCGGTCAGTGTGCTTCAGGACGCTTTGGAGGATGAGGAGCAGGAGGAAGGGTATGCATCTGCTGCCAATCGCGAGAAACTGCTCAAAAGCCTGTCGAAATTGATTTTGTGCGTGGAAATGGAAAATTGGGAAAAAGCTGAGATGTTTATGGAGACAATCCGGCAGCTGACAGCCGATGCGCCGCAGGACGTAAGCAGAACGGTGCTGCGTTTGAAAATGGCAATTCAGAAGGAGAACTATGAAAAGATTTCTGCGGGTATTGAAACTTTGAGAGGTTTAGTAGAGGCACAGGAGGAACCAAGCATTGGAGAAACATAAAAAAGGTACAAGGAATGCACTTGTTCTGATTGTCGATGATGTAGAGATAAACCGGGAAATTTTAGGCGAAATCGTGACAGATATGGGGTATCAGACAGTGCTTGCGGAAAGCGGCATACAGGCATTGGAACGTATCAGGGAGCGTCCGCCCAATCTGGTGCTGACGGATATTTCCATGCCGGAGATGGACGGATACGAATTGTGCAGGCGGCTTAAGGCAGATGTGCATACAAGAGATATTCCGATTATCTTTATTTCGGCATTTGACAAAACGACAGACATTGTAAAAGGATTTGAACTGGGCGGCGGGGACTATATTACCAAGCCTTTTATACCGGAGCTGGTAAAGGCGCGTGTCAACGTACATCTGAAGCTGTATGAGGCGACAAGAAAGGTTACGGAAGCCAATCGGCATCTCCAGATTTCGGTGAATGAGCAAATCCGGCAGCTGGAGCAGGAACGGCGCGGCGTGCTTTATGCGCTTGTGGGCGTCGCGGTAAAAAATTCCCAATATGATGAAAAGTACATCGAACGAATGTGTTATAACTGCCATATTTTGGCACAGAGCATGCAGCTATCCCCAATGTTTTCTGATGTGATTTCGGACAATTTTGTAGATACCGTACAGCTTGCAGCACCGCTTTGCGATATCGGAAATATCGGGATTCCCAAGGATATTTTACAGAAAAAGGCGGCACTGACAGAAGAAGAGCGGGATATTATGCGCGACCATACCAGGATTGGCACCAAGCTTTTGGGTGATTTGAAGGTTACGAACGATTACAATGATTTTATGCAGATTTCGATGGATATTACGCGCTACCACCATGAAAACTGGGATGGAAGCGGTTATCCGGAAGGAAAACAGGGCAATGAGATTCCGCTTGCTGCACAGATTGTTGCAATGTCAAGCATGTTCTGTGCGCTGACGGAGGAGCGAAGCTTCCGCCGCAGCTATGACAAGGACGAGGCATTGGAGATTATGCGGCAGGAAGCGCAGCAGAAATTTAATCCTGATATTTTTAATATATTCTGTAAGGTTGCAAGACAGCTTCGGTAATCTGCGGAACAGAGAACCAAAGTTTGGATATAAGCAAACTGTTAAAAAAAGCATGCCTGAGACCGATAAATTATATGACGGGGGACGAAAAAACGATGATAACAGATGAAGAGTTTTTAAGAATTGCCGCGTATATGAAGAACCATTACGGAATTGATTTAGGGCAGAAAAAAGTCATTATGAACGGCAGGCTTGAAAATCGTATTAGGGCAGGCGGTTGGGGAACCTTTAACAATTTCATGGATGCAATGGAAAAGGACAAATCCGGAAAGCTGGAAAAGGAGCTGGTCAATCAGCTTACCACCAATTATACATATTTTATGAGGGAATTCGAGCATTTTGAATTCTTTAAAAGCGTAGTGCTTCCCTGGGCAAAAAATAAGGCACAGAAAACCAAGGATTTGAGAGTTTGGTGCGGTGCTGCCTCCACAGGGGAAGAGCCATATATGATTGCAATGGTGCTCAAGGACTTTTTCGGGCTGGATCATAGTTCGTGGGATACCAAAGTGCTGGCGACAGACGTGTCAACAAAGGCGCTGCAGCGGGCGGTGGCAGGTACTTATGAAGAAGAGGCGCTCAAGGATATGCCGGAACAGTGGAAGCGGCATTTCTTTCAGAAACCGGTCGGGGGCAGGTATACGGTGACAAATGAGCTCAAGCAGGAGGTTTTGTTCCGCCAGTTTAACCTGATGTCGCCTTTTCCGTTTAAGAAAAAAATGCATACTGTATTTTTGCGCAATGTTATGATATACTTTGATAGTAAGACAAAACAGGAGCTGCTGCAAAAAGTATATGATTGTTTGGAACCGGGAGGATATCTGTTTATCGGTATGACAGAGACGCTTGACAGAACCCAAACACCTTATCAGATTATACAGCCCTCTATTTTTCGGAAAAAAGAATAAGATAAGGAAGGATTTGATGGATTATGCGGTCTATTAGGGTATTAATTGTGGAAGATTCCCTTGTGTTTCGGGAATTACTGGTACAGAATTTAAACAAAGATCCGGCAATTGAGGTTGTGGCGACGGCAAAGGATCCGTTTGAGGCGCGGGATGCCATTTTGAAATACCGGCCGGACGTTATGACTTTGGATGTGGAGCTTCCCAGAATGAATGGAATTGAGTTCCTGCAGAAGCTGATGCCGCAGTATCCGCTCCCTGTAGTGGTTATCAGTGCGCTCAGCGATAAGGTGTTTGACGCGCTGAACGCGGGAGCCGTTGATTTTGTGGCAAAGCCGTCCGTTACGGGACGCGCGCAGCTTGAGGATTTTATACAAAATGAGCTGCTTGTGAAAATCAAGATTGCATCGACTGCGAAAATCAGTCAGATTAAGCAGAAGGCGGTTGCTCAGGCACAGCATGGATTTTCGGGAACGGGAAAAGAGCTGATTGTGGCAATCGGAGCGTCCACAGGCGGAACAGAAGCAATTTTTTCGGTTGTTAAGGATTTTGGGACGGATATTCCCGGCGTGATTATTGTACAGCACATGCCGCCGGGATTTACAAAGATGTATGCGCAGCGATTGGATAATCAGTGCAGGGTACAGGTGAAGGAAGCACAGACGGGAGACAGGGTTCTTCCCGGACATGTGCTGATTGCGCCCGGCGGTGACGAGCACATGCGTTTGGTTAAGGTGAACGGTGTGTATCAGGTTGAGATTAAGCCGGGACCAAGGGTGAACGGACATTGTCCGTCGGTAGACGTATTGTTTGACTCCGTAGCAAAGGTGGCGGGACCGAGCGCTTTGGGCATCATTCTGACCGGAATGGGAGGAGACGGCGCAAAGGGACTGCTTGCCATGCGCAAGGCGGGAGCAAGGACAATCGGGCAGGACGAATCGACCTGCGTAGTATATGGAATGCCTAAAGTTGCTTATGATATCGGGGCAGTGGAGTTTCAGGATAAACTGCAGGATATTGCCAAGAGAACTTATGCAGTATTAAATAAAATGTAAAGGAGAGGGAATATGAGGATTTTACTTGCAGAGGATGATTTCGCAACAAGAAAATTCATGATCAGCTTTCTGTCGAAATACGGAGAATGTGATGTTACCGTGGACGGAATGGAGGCTGTGGATGCTTTCATGATGGCACTCGAAGACGATGAACCTTATGATCTTGTGTGCCTTGATATTATGATGCCGGTTATGGACGGTTATCAGGCGCTTATGGGCATCAGGAACCTGGAAAAGGAACGAAACATTCCTCAGGAGGAAGGAGTCAAAGTCATTATGACGACTGCACTCAACGATGAGCAAAATGTAAAGATGGCATTTGATCTGGGATGTACGATTTATTCCGGAAAGCCGATTGACAAGGCAAGATTTGAACAGGCTATGAAAAAGCTGGGGCTGATATAAGCAGGCTTTAAAATATGAAGGAAAGGAGAACGTATGGCTGAAGAATTTAACACAGAGGGAATGCTGGACATATATCTCTTTGAGAACCAACAGCTTTTAGAGCAGCTGCAGGATATGGTTTTGGAACAGAAGGATGCGGATTGTTTTGATGAGGACAGCATCAATCAGATTTTTAGAACCATGCATACCATTAAAGGATCTTCGGGTATTATGATGTTTGACAACATTACGGCAATTTCCCATAAACTGGAAGATGTCTTTTATTATCTGAGAGAGTCCCATCCCGAGCATGTACCACATGAAAAGCTTGTGGAACATGTATTGGAGGTTTCTGATTTTATTACCGAGGAGCTGGATAAAATCAGCAACGGAGATACTGCCGATGGTGATCCAAAGGACATTATCAAAGAACTGGATGCTTTTTTGGAGATGATTAAAAACGGTGCGGGGGAGGGTGCGCCTCAGCCTGCCGAGAATGTACATGAGGAACCGAAGCAGTTTTACATAGCGCCGGTTGCTACGGACGCAAGTCGTTTTTATAAGGTGTATGTTACCTTTTCGCCGGATACCGGCATGGCAAATATCCGCGCATACAAAATCGTATATGCGATGAAGGAAATCGCGGAGGATTTATTGTATTATCCCGAGGATATTATATCCGATGAGAGCAGTGCGGAAGTGATTATGAAGGAGGGCTTTAAAATCCTGCTTCAGGCGCAGTGCGCTGAGGAAGAAATCAGAAAAATCATTGGTATCGGATATGATATTCAGGCAGTAGATATTTATGAATGTAAGGCGGAGGAGTTTTTACAGGGCTTTTCCGATCCGACCCCACAGCCCAAGATTGACTTGGAGTCCAGTGTGGAAGTAATTGAAGCAAGGGCAGAAAAGGAAGGCGAAAGCGAGCCGGAGAAAAAGCCGGCGAAGCCGCAGATTGCTCCGGGTGATTTTGTTATTAAATCGAAAGAACCGGGGAAACAGAAAAAGCTTGCAAAAGACAAACCAAAAGGTGAAAAAGCTGCATTTATCAGCGTAAATGTCCACAAGATGGATCAGCTTATGGATTTGATTGGAGAGCTGGTTATTTCTGAGTCGGTAGTGTTACAGAATCAGGACTTGAAGGTGCCGGGATTAAATCTTGCAAACTTTAACAAGGCAGCCGCGCAGATGGCAAAGATTTCTACGGATCTGCAGAATGTCATTATGTCTATGCGCATGGTGCCGCTTACGACCTTGTTCCAAAAGATGAACCGTATTGTGTTTGATGTTTCAAGGAAGCTTGGAAAAGACATTGAGTTTGAGATGATTGGAGAACACACTGAGGTTGACAAGAATATCAGTGAGAATATTTCCGATCCGCTGATGCATATGGTGCGTAACGCGGTGGATCATGGTATTGAGACGAATGAGGAGCGTTTGGAAAGCGGCAAGAGGGAAAAAGGAAAGGTAACGCTTTCGGCAAGAACCGAAGCCGGTAAGGTTTGGATCAGCGTAACGGACAACGGAAGAGGTCTGGAACGTCAGAAAATTCTGGATAAGGCGAGAAAGAAGGGACTTTTGGAGGATGATAAGCCGGACAGCGCTTACACCGACAAGGAAGTATTCCAGTTTATCACGCTGCCCGGATTTTCAACCAACGAGCAGGTGACGGAGTATTCCGGCCGAGGCGTGGGAATGGATGTTGTTGTACAGAACATACAGGCGATCGGCGGTGCACTGGAGATCGACAGCCTTGCAGGCGTAGGGTCAACAATGTCACTTAAAATTCCGTTGACGCTTGCGATTATTGACGGTATTGTTCTGGAAACAGGAACTTCTTCGTTCGTGGTGGAAACCGGTGTAATTAAAGAGTTTGTAAGCGTGAAAGAAGATATGATGATTCATGAACCGAATGGTGATGAATATATCATGATTCGTGGAGAATGCTACCCTGTACTCCGTTTAGGAGAATGGTATGGATTAAAAGAGTATCGCAAATCGGTGGAAGAGGGTACGATGCTGATTTTTGAGGTGGAAGGAAAGACAATATGCCTCTTTGTGGACAGACTGGTAGGCAAGCAGGAAATTGTAGTAAAGCCCATCCCTTCTTATGTCAAAAAGGTAAAAGGTATCTCAGGATGTACACAGCTTGGAGACGGCAGCATTGCACTGATACTGGATCCGGTAGGACTAATCGAATAAATGCTGCTGTTGGTATATAAAAATATATCAAGAGCATGTAAAAATCCATCACCGAAGGTGATTTTGCATGAATTTTTACCTGTTACTGGAACGAAGTGAACAGTAACAAATAAATGGAGTGAAAGGAAGGTAGCCATATGGATGAAATCACTGAACTGACGACGCAGGCGGAAGATTTAAATGTGTCTGATGAACATGATGCGCAAAAAGGAAAATACATGACGTTCAAATCCGGAAATGAGTACTATGGGCTGAAAATCCAATATGTGAATGAGATTATCAGCTTTCAGGCGATTACAGCGATTCCGGAAACAGAAGATTACATCAAAGGCCTGATAAATCTCAGGGGAAAGATTATTCCTGTTATTGATGTACGGCTTCGCTTTCATCAGCCACCCTTTGAGTATGATGACAGAACTTGTATTATTGTAATTGACGTGAAATCGACAGTAGTGGGTCTGATTGTAGAAAAGATCGCTGAAGTGGTGGAAATTAGGGAAGAAAATATTTTGCCTCCGCCAAGCATCGGGCGCGCGGATAAGGTACAGAACAAGTATGTATTCGGCATCGGTAAGGTAGGCGATTCCGTAAAGCTTTTGCTGGATCCGGATAAGCTTTTAAACGATACGGATATGTCTGTACTGGACCAGACAGGTGAAATAGGTAATAGTGAAGAAGTCGATGATAAGTGAAAGGAGAATAATTGACATGAGAAACTTAAAGATGAGAACGAAACTAATCATGGGATTTTGTATTCCTGTGATACTTACTATTCTTACAGTAGCAATAAGTATATTTATAACCTCTCAGGTAATTAACAATATCAGCGATATGAACCATGAGAGCGCGGCAGCGTTGAATGCAGAGCTTGAAAGCGTTGCAGGACTGGATGATGCGGAAACCGAAAATCTGATGGATATTGTGAATTCGGGAACGGAAGAAAGACTGGATCGCATGCACACTGGCATTAATGTTTCAAACGCGATCAGCATTACGCTTTTAGTGATTTCTGTTATCTGTACGGTTGTTATTGCACTCAGCCTTATTAAGGCGATTGTGAAGTCAGTTAACCAGTTATCCGAGGCGGCCAGAGAGATTGCACAGGGTCATGTTGATATTGAAATGGTGAAATACAATAATGACGAGTTCGGAGAACTGGTTGATGAATACACAAAGGTAATTGATAATATTAAATATCAGGCACAGGTTGCAGAGGAGGTTTCAAACGGAAATTTAACTGTGGATGTAAAGCCCAGTTCTTCAGGAGACCTTCTTGGTAACTCTTTGAAGAAGCTTGTAGACGACAACCGCAACACGCTCGGCAATATTAGCGATGCGGGGCATCAGGTTACGATCGGCGCTTCTCAGGTGGCAAGTGCGAGCCAGTCTTTGGCACAGGGTACTACGGAGCAGGCGAGCGCAATCGAGGAGATTACCGCTTCCATTGATGAAATCGCAGATAAGACAAAGCAGAACGCAGAGCAGGCAAATTCTGCTGCGGATTTGGTAAAGAATGCAATTGAGGATGTAAAGCAGGGTAATGAGCAGATGCAGGATATGATGATGGCAATGCAGGATATCAATAAGTCATCTGAGAGCATTTCCAAGATTATCAAGACGATTGACGACATTGCATTTCAAACCAATATTCTTGCGTTGAATGCGGCTGTAGAGGCTGCAAGAGCCGGTGAGGCAGGCAAGGGATTTGCAGTCGTGGCAGAAGAAGTTCGCAGTCTGGCGGCAAAGAGTGCGGCGGCGGCTTCTGAAACAGCAGAGCTTATTGAAGATTCTATCAGCAAGGTTAGCCAGGGGTCTAAGATTGCGGATGAAACAGCAAAGGCACTTGGTGTTATTACGGAAGCAGTTCAGCAGAGTGAAGTATTGATTAACAGCATTGCACAGACTTCAAATTACCAGGCAACTGCGGTTGCACAGATTGAGCAGGCAATTACACAGGTTTCACAGGTTGTACAGACAAATTCTGCTACCAGTGAGCAGTGTGCTGCAGCAAGTGAAGAGCTTTCAAATCAGGCTTCAAGAATGCGTGATATGCTTTCAATTTATAATCTTGGAAGTCAGAATATTTCTTCCATGGCAGGTTCGGCAAACTATTCTTCTTCCATGTCGAATGCAAATGAGCAGATTATCTCTCTTGGAGATGGATTTGGTAAATATTAATTTTGATAAAAGTCAGAAAAAAAGACTATGTGAAGAGTTTCACATAGTCTTTTTTTGTGATGGAGAGAAGTGTATTGACTTCTTGTGCGGAAAGAGGGGATATGATATAATATTGCTAATAATATACTGTTAACGGTATATTGGTGAAATAAGCTGGAGCAAGAACAGGAGAATGAGGAAATGATACGGGAAGGCGATATTGATCACAATAAGAGGACGGCATCAATTATTAATAGTTTAAGCAGCATGTTTTTCGCGGCATATTACATAGATCTTGAGAAGGATACTTTTCAGCCTGTAACACAGGAGGAGGAGGTTGTCGATGTGTTGGGAGACGAGCGGAACTATACGCAGGGAATCAATACGTATGCACAAAAATTTGTTTGCCCCGATGATCGCGAGGAGTATTTGAGTTGCGTCAATCGGCAGAATTTAATGAATACTTTGCGGGATGGTCAGACCTTTATTGCTACGGAGTATCGCAAAATGCCAAATGAGAAGAATCAAAGAACATGGACGCGTGCGACTGTGGTACTGGCGGAGGCTGCGCAGGATGGCAGTCCGCGGCGGGCGGTGTATGTAGCGCAGGACGTTACGGAAAGTAAGTTAAAGGAAGAAAAAGATCAACAAACGTTGTTGGAAGCATGCAAGGCAGCGGAGCGCGCCAATGCAGCCAAGAGCGATTTTATGTCAAGAATGAGTCATGATATCAGGACGCCGATGAATGCAATTATCGGAATGACGGAGATTGCGGTCAGGCATTTGGACGAGCGGGAGCGTGTGCTGGATTGTCTGGAAAAAATTACGGTTTCCAGTAAGCACTTACTGTCGCTGATTAATGAGGTGCTTGACATGAGCAAGATTGAATCCGGAAAAATTGAGCTTTCCGAGGAAGAAGTCAATTTAGCCGGATTGATTGACAATCTTGTGACAATGATACGTCCTTCCGTACAGCAGAATCATCACGATCTTGATGTGCATATTGCGAATGTGGAGCACCAATATGTGCTTGGCGATCCGGTAAGAATGCAGCAGGTTTTTATGAATATACTGGGAAATTCGGTGAAATATACGCCGAACGGAGGAAAGCTTGCGCTGGAGGTTTATGAAAAACCTTCCGGTATGGATGGTTATGGCTGTTATGAGTTTGTGTTTACCGATAATGGCATGGGAATGAGTAAAGAGTTTTTAGAAAAGCTGTTTGAGCCGTTTAGCCGCGAGGAGAGTTCACGTGTTAACAAGATTGAGGGAACCGGACTTGGGATGGCGATTGCAAGAAGTATTGCCCGCAAGATGAATGGGGATATTATTGTAGAGAGTGAGCTTGGCAAGGGTTCCCGTTTTACGGTGCAGCTGTCTCTGAAGTTAGGGAATCAGGTCGCACCGGATCAAAAATCAGAGGAGGCTCAAGAGCAGGAGATGGTACAAGCTCTTAGCAAGGAAGCGCTGGCAGAGAAACGGCTTCTTTTAGTGGAGGATAATGAGCTGAACAGGGAGATTGCTGTGGAATTGATTTCACAGACCGGTGTGTCAGTGGACAGTGCAGAGAATGGACAGGAGGCGCTGGCATGTTTTGAGAAGATGCCGGAAAATCATTATGACATGATTTTTATGGATATACAGATGCCGGTAATGGACGGATATGAGGCAACGGCAAAGCTTCGAAGGCTTGCCCGCAGAGATGCGCCTCAAATTCCGATTATTGCGATGACTGCAAATGCGTTTGCGGAGGATATTCGAAAGAGCAGGGAAGCAGGAATGAACGAACATCTGACAAAGCCGCTGGATATCGGGGCGCTTATGAAATGCCTTGAAAAGTGGCTTGGAGAGAAAAAGGCATAGGGGGAAATATTGGGGTGAAACGAATAGAGAAAAACGAGGATGCATTATTGCTTTTTGATAAAGAATCAATGTCGGTTATCGAGTGGATATCGGACGAAATGCCGGGAGGATTTTTCATTTATCGTGCAGAGGGAGACGAAGAACTGCTTTATGTCAATAATGCAATGCTGCGGATTTTTGGCTGTGATACATTGGAGGAATTTAAGGAATTGACAGGTTATACCTTTCCCGGCATCGTTCACCCGGAGGATATTGATGCGGTCGAAAAAAGCATTGCCAGTCAGATTGCTAGCAGTCAGTATGATTTGGATTATGTAGAATACCGTATTATTCAGAGAGACGGAACGGTTCGCTGGGTAGAGGATTATGGACATTTTGTACATACACAGCTGTATGGGGATGTTTTTTATGTTTTTATTGATGATGCCACAGAACGCATGAAGACAAGAATGAAACAGCTTGAAATTGTCAATAGCGAGCTGAAGGAAGTGTATACACGCGAGCTGCAATATCGGAAGGCTATTTTACACGACGCCATTTTTTTCTTTGAGGTAAATTTGACAAGAGATGAGATGATTACAACTACGCTTCCCGATATCGGAGATGACGAACTGACGGACTGGCATGAATTGTCAACGCCCCGGCAGGCAAAAAAGTACTCCGATTATGTAAAGGACAGGGAAGGCTGCATTGATTTGGACAGCGTTGACGGATACCGCCAGTTTTTTGATGCGGACCGTCTGATTCGGTGCTGCGAGAAAGGCGGAGTGGAACAGACATATGACGTCTGGATGAAAGACGCGCAGGGAAGAAAGAAGCTTTGTCATTACACATTTTTGTTCGGAAAGAATAAACAAACGGGAGACATTGTGGCGTTGTCTGTTGCAAAGGATATTACAGAGACGATGGAGCGGCAGAAGCTGCTGCAGTCTGCACTGCGTCAGGCACAGGCGGCAAATATAGCAAGGGATACGTTTCTGGTGAATATGTCGCATGATATTCGTACACCGTTGAATGCGATTATCGGTTACACCGAGCTTTTGCGGAATCATCGGTCAGAACCTGACAAGGTAGACGCCTATTTAGACAAAATCCGCAGTTCGAGCCAGCAGCTGGTGTCGATTCTCAATGAAACGTTAGAGGTTACCAGAATGGAGTCCGGAAGGGTCAACCTGATTGAGAGTGAGTGTGATTTGACAGAGATGCTTGCGGAAGTGGAGAAGTCTGTGCTTCCGATTATGAAAACAAAATTGATTCATTTTGTTATTGACAGCTCTAAGGTGCAGCATTTTACAGTGGTTGCGGATTTTATACGAATCAAGGAGATTTTGATGCAGCTTCTTGATAATGCGGCAAAATATATGAAACCGAATGGAACCATCACAATGACGATTTCCGAGACGAAGACAGACCTGAAAGGATACAGAAAATACTGTTTTATTGTTGAGGATAATGGGATTGGTATTTCCGAAAAATTTAAGGAAGAGCTGTTTGATCCTTTTAAACGGGAAAGCAATACAACGCACAGCGGTGTGTTGGGAATTGGACTTGGTCTTACGGTTGTGAAAAATTTTGTTGAGATGATGGAGGGGGATATTCAGGTAGAAAGTAAGCTTGGGGAGGGCAGCAAATTTACGGTGAGCCTGCTTCTAAAGATACAGGACGTACAAAAAAAGCAGGAGATTTCAATAGCGCAGCAGCCTCCAAAAAGCAGGCGGTCAAAGCAAAGACGGCTGCTTGTCGTGGAGGATAATGAGATTAACTGTGAAATTGCGGAAGAGCTCTTAAAAGACAAAGGCTATCTGGTTGAGACGGCGGCAAACGGAAAAATTGCGCTGGAAGCAGTTGAGAAATCCAAGCCGGGATATTTTGATGCAATTCTTATGGATATTCAGATGCCGGTGATGAACGGCTATGAGGCGACAAGGGCGATACGAAAGCTGGAAAATCTGCAGCTTGCGCAAATTCCCATTATTGCACTGTCAGCAAACGCGTTTGCTGAAGACTATCAGAAATCAATTGATGCGGGAATGGCTGCACATTTTCCCAAACCGATTAATATTGATGGACTGCATGATTTAATTAATGACATTTTGGGCAGCTGAACAGTTTATTTTATATAGCTTTATTGTATTATGAAAATGGTATAATGAGAGGTAGGAGAAGAAACAGATGAACAGTGTGCAGTGGAATGATCGTTTTAATATTGGTGTGGAAATTGTTGACAAAGCGCACCAACGGCTCTTTTCAATTGTTGGCAAGATGATGGAGCTCAATGAAGATGAAGGCAGGCGCCAGCATGCTTGCCAAGAAACCATAAAGTACTTTAAGAGTTATACCCAAAAGCACTTTGCGGAAGAAGAGGAGTATATGCGCTCCATTGACTATGAAAAGTATGATGTGCATAAGCAGCTTCATGATGATTTGCGGGATAAAACGATTCCGGCTTTGGAGACAGAGCTGGAGGAACAGCATTATTCGGAGGAAGCAATACAGCACTTTTCGGGAATTTGTCTTGGATGGCTGACCGGTCATATTATGATGACAGATCGGGCGATTACGGGACTGGTCAGTGACCGGTGGGTTTTAAATTCCGCAAAGGAGGAGTTTCAGGCATTGGAGGAAGCGGTTTCCCGCATTATGAAGACGATGATGGGAATTGCGCCGCGGCTCGTGAGTGAACATTATGGCGGTGAAGATTTTGGCAAGGGAATTTTTATCAGGCAGATATACCGTTCTAAGACCAATGAACGCATTCAAATTTTTCTTGCTTTTGAAGAGCGCATGGTTCTCGAAACATTTGGCGAGGTGCTTGGGAGAAAGCTGCCCAGAGTTGATCAGACAGTGCTTTATGCGGTAAATCAGGTTGCAAAGATGCTTGTAAAGCGTGTTTATCAGCACTGTGAAGGTTTGGGAGCGCATCAGCTTGAAAAGGAAAATGTGCTGAGTCATGAACAGCTTCTTAAGGAATTTGACAAAGGACCGCTCTATTACAGTCTGCTGTATGACGGGGAGGGAAAGGGTTATTTTGCTTTTTCGGTTATGAAGTAATGTTTGTTAATTTGATTGTACGCTTGCAATACATAAAAGCATTCGATATAATACTATTAGATATGGAAAATAATTGGTAACAGTTTAGTCAGGGGAATGAACTGTTGCGGTCTTTGTGTATCAGTTATATCTTATTATAGAAAGAGGGAAGAACAATGGTTGAGCAGTTAAAACAAAAATTAAAGGAAAACGGGGCTGATGTGGAGGGCACTTTACACCGTTTTATGGGAAATGACGCTTTATTTCTGAAATTTATCTTGAAATTTAAAGATGACAAGAATTATGCCGCTTTGAAAGATGCTTTGGATCAGAGAAATTATGAGGAGGCGTTTAAAGCGGCGCATACACTTAAGGGAGTGAGTGCGAATCTGGGCCTGAACCCGATTTACGACTGTGCATCTGCGGTGACGGAGCTTTTGAGAGGAAAAGAGGCGTCCGAGGTAGATAATGAGAAGGTGGAGCAGGAAAAGAAAGCGCTGGAGGAAGCATACAAACTTTTTATTGGCATTATTGAAGAAAATGCATAAAAATGCTGCGTAATATTAAAAGGTGCTGTGCGTCTTTTGCATAGCGCCTTTTATATCGCATCTTTTTCGAAATACGGATATTCTTTTGCTTTATTTCAAATACTATAAGATAAATATGACCATAACGGAGATGTGGCATTTGTGAGAGAGAAATTTGCAGAACTGAAAAATCGTCTGCCGGAGTGGATTACGGCGGGCGCGGCAGCTGTCTATTATTGGATAATGGCCTTATATAAATTGACGCAGGCGCCTATATGGCAGGATGAGGCGATGGAATTTTATTGTTCGCTTCCGGTGAAAGGTTCGATTGAGGGTGTGACAAAGCTTACATCTATGTATGAGCGGATGGCGTATATCCAGCAGCAGCCGCCGTTGTACAACTGGCTGATGTGTCTGTGGCTGCAGGTCAGTGAGGGAGAGTGGTGGTTTCGGTTTTCGAGCGCTGTGTTTGGATTTGGCGCTGCCGTCGGACTGTATTTTATTATAAGAAAGCTTTGTGACCGCTATATGGCGGCTTTTTGTGTTGTCATATATTCCAGCATTTATATTCTGATGTATTATATCAAGGAAGCATCGGAGTATGCGATGCTTGTGATGTTTCTGTTATGGCTGATTTATGTGCTTGTACTGATTTGTGAGGAATTAAATGTCAGGCGGATTATTGCTTTTACGGTATTGTGTGTGGCTGCGATGTATACGCATTATGGGGCAGCGTTTGCAGTCGTTCCGATGGCGATAGGTGTGTTGGTGATTGCACTGATGCAAAAGGACTATAAAAACTTTAAGGTGAGTCTTGGTTCTTTTGCGACAGCAGGGATTGTGGGCGGTTTGCCGTTGATTTACTTTTTCATCATTCCACAGTCAACGAATCAGGTTTCCACGCTGTTTTCGGAGCGTGAGATTATTATTGAGAGAGGCAATATTTTTGGCGATTTCTGCTATAGCATAACAAGTGTTTTTAAATGGTGCCTGATTGATATTGACAGAGATACAGAGAAGCTGGGGCTTCTTTTGAATGTGATTTTTATTGTGCTGGTTGCTGTTTTATTTTATGTGGCGTTCAAGACAGAGTGCTTTTTTGTAAAGGTGTTCTTTTGGTGCAATGTGGCGGTCTTTTTGATTTACTATGTTGTTACGAAGCTCAACCTCTATGCGTATGGGTGGTATGGAAACCGTTACAATATGTTTATTTTCCCATTGTGGCTTGTGTTGATTGTGGTGTCGTTATATGAGTTTGTGCGCATTCTGAAAAAAAGTGATTACAAAGTGATTGCAAAGCTTTCCGGATTTGCGGGGGCATGTCTTGTGTTTAGCGGTCTGCTCTATTGCCTGTATGGGGATTACCGCATCAGCAACCATTGGTGGAAAATGGACTTGCGGACGGTGGTAGATGAGTGGTATGATTTGGAAGGATATGACACGCCGACCATTCTTGATTTTCATCAGCGGTATGCGTTTGTGTATTATTTTACGCATGATGCGCGTTATGAGGATGCGCAGTGGGAAAACATTGTATATAATGACGAGATCGAGTCGTATTCGCACAACAGGTCGGATACGTGGCAGGAATATATTTTAAAGGTGTATGGGCATGAGCTGCCCGATGAAGTTTATTTGGTAACAGGGCAGTGGAATGCGTTTTGTAAGGCATTTGAGCATTTGGGGTATACGGTGGAGCCTGTGGTTGACACGACGGCAAAACTTTACCATATGACAAAAAACGAGGAAATGGCACAATGATCATTATTCATGTGATGGGCGGACTTGGCAATCAGTTGTATCAGTATGCGCTCTTAGAGAAGTTAAGGCTGCTTGGAAGGGACGTAAAGCTTGACTTTTATGCATACAAAGACGCGCAGGGAGAGGACAGGGAGTGGCGTGAGCTGGAGCTGGAGCGTCTTGAGGGACTAGAGTATGAAGTGTGTACAAAACAGGAGCGTACGCTGTTTCTTGACAACAGCATGAAACTTGTGGATCGCGTGCGCAGAAAGCTTACGGGAAGGAAAAACAGGACGGTTGCGGAGACGGGAGATTATATGCCGGAAATCTTTTCAATGGACGATGTATACCTGTATGGCTTTTGGGGCTGTGAGAGATACTATAAGGATATCACGGGGATTTTGCAGCAAAAGATTCGGTTTCCAAAAAGCGGTAAGCCTGCGAATATTGAAACACTTGCCCGCATGAAGGACGAAAACGCCGTAAGTGTGCATATCAGACGCAAGGATTACCTTACGGTGGCAGACGGAGCGCGGTATATGGGAATTTGTACGGACGCCTATTATGAGGAAGCGTTTGCGTTTATACGGGAGCGTGTGGAAAAACCGGTGTTTTATATCTTTTCCGATGATGTGGCGTACGCGAGGGCGCATTTTGGCGGCGCAGATATGCGCATCGTGGACTGGAATACGGGGAAGGACAGCCTGTATGATATGGAGCTTATGAGCCGGTGCAGGCACAATATTTGTGCGAACAGTACATTCAGCATCTGGGGGGCGCGGCTCAATCCGCATAAGGATAAGCTGATGATACGGCCGCTGCACCATGATAATTATGAGACCTCGTCTCCGGAGGAAATCCATACAAACTGGGAAGGCTGGGTGCTTTTGGATGCGGCAGGAGAGATTGTTTATGGAGAATGATTTAATTTCGGTAATTGTGCCTGTATACAATATGGAGAATTATTTGGAACGATGCGTTCATTCTGTTTTGCAGCAGACTTATCAGAAGCTGGAGGTTATTCTTGTAGATGACGGCTCAACGGACGCCTCCCCTCAAATGTGCGATGCGTATGCCGCAAAGGACGAACGTGTTAAGGTTGTCCATAAGGAAAACGGCGGTCTTTCCGATGCGAGAAATGCGGGACTTGCGGTGGCGGCAGGAGCGTATATCGGTTATGTTGACAGCGATGACTGGATTGAGCATGATATGTATGAGCGCATGTATAGGGCGTGTGTGGAGCAGGACGCACAGCTTTGTGTCTGCAGGTATTTCAGTGAATACGCCGACAGGACTTTAGGGGGCGGAAACGGAGAGACGGTACCGCTTACAAGGGATGCGCTTCTTCGGATTTACATTGGCGGCCATGCGCAGTATGTCATCTATAATTCGGTATGGAGTAAGCTGTTTCGCCGCAGCCTCGTAGAAGGCGTGACGTTTCCAAAAGGACGTAATTCGGAGGATATTACGTATACGACGAGAGCCTTTTGCAGGCTTGATAAGGCGGTGTATCTTGACAGGTGCCTTTATCATTATGTGCTTGACAGGGAGGGAAGCATTATGAATGTGTCGAGAGGAGAACGTATGTTTCGCGATGAACTGCCGTTTTGGCGGGAACATATCGCATTGATTAAGGCGTCTGTTTCGGAGGAAATGGCGGACTTTGCATCTTATCATTTTTGGAGACGGTTGTTATTTTATTATATTGATTTTTGGAATGCGCAGAGAATGGGCGATGCGACGGCAAAAGAATATGCACAGCGGATTGCAGGGGAGCTGAAACAGGACAAAGCAGCGATCCGGCGTGTGTATCAGGGGAGCAACGTATCAAATGGTGACAGGGCACGGATGCGGTTGTTTCTGCTTAGTCCGGCGCTTTATGCATTTGTAGTGAGACTTTATGAAAAATTTGTAATACCGATAAAGAGGGACTGTGAAAAATAAATTTTTCACAGGGCAAATTTGTGCAGAGGCACAAATTCGCAGGTTGAGAGAAAGGCATGGTATTAGAATGCTTTTTAATTCCTATATTTTTGTATTTTTGTTTTTTCCATTGGTGGTTTTGGGGTATTATGCGTTTCACCACTGGAAAAAGCCGAAAATGGCGCTTGGATATCTGCTGTTGATGTCTATGCTGTTTTACGGCTACAATAGCATAAAATATTTGTTTATCCTGATGATCAGCGTTGTCCTGAATTATGCGATGGCAGAGCTGCTTGACCGTACGAGCCGGCTTGCGCTGCGCAGGCTGCTGCTTGCGGCGGGACTTGGCGTGAATCTGGGGATTTTGTTTTATTACAAATATTATGACTTTTTTATTGAAAATATCAATAAATGGCTGAAGATGGATTATGCCTTTTTGCAGCTTATGCTGCCGCTTGGCATCAGCTTTTATACGTTTCAGCAGCTTTCTTACGTGATTGACACGTATCGGGGAGAGTGCGAAAAATACAGTTTTTTGGAGTACGCCTCGTATGTGACGTTTTTTCCGCAGCTGATTGCGGGGCCGATTGTTTACCACGACGAGCTGATACCGCAGCTTCGGGACAAGAAAAATCATAAAATTAATTATGAAAATCTGAGCAAAGGATTGTATGCCTTTTCGCTGGGACTTGCCAAAAAGGTGTTGATTGCGGATACGCTTTCAAAGATTGTGACGATGGGCTATGAGGATATTCATTATATATACACAATGACGGTGATTATCATAACGATTTGTTATTCGCTGCAGATTTATTTTGATTTTAGCGGCTATTGTGATATGGCGTATGGGATTGGGTATATGTTTAATGTAAAGCTGCCTGTCAATTTTAATTCGCCGTATAAAGCAGTTTCGGTTACTGATTTTTGGGATCGCTGGCATATGACGCTTACACGTTTTTTTACGAAATATGTGTATATTCCGCTTGGCGGCAGCAGGAAGGGAAAAGTCAGGACGTATCTGAATATACTGATTGTTTTTTTTGTAAGCGGTGTTTGGCATGGTGCAAATTGGACGTTTATTCTTTGGGGTGTGCTCAACGGTGTGGCAAATGTGATTGATAAGCTGATAGGGCGTTTTCTGGAATGGATACCGAAGTTTATAAGAAGAATCGGGATCTTTATCCTCGCAACATATGCGTGGGCGCTGTTCCGGTCTCCGTCAATACGGCAGGCCAAAAGAATGTGGAAGCATCTTAAGGAATTTGGGGAAGGCAGGGTCTATACGCCGATTTTAGAAACCTTTAATAACCTGACTGAGATGCGGGTTGTGTATCGTCTGGGATTGGGAGGTGTGATAGACCGTTATCCGGTGCTTCCGCTTGTGGTGTTTCTGATATTGCTGATTCTTGCATGTTTTTTTATGAAAAATACGCAGGAAAAGGTGGAGGACGGGCGCTATGGTGCAAAGCGCCTTGCCGTGACAACGGTGCTGCTTCTTTGGAGCGTATTGTCACTTTCGGACGTGAGTGAATTTTTATATTTTAACTTTTGATGTTAGGAGGGAACGAAATGCGGAAGTGGTTTATCGGATGTCTGTCAGCAATTATAGCAATAACGGTTGCTATGGTTGTGACGGTTTGGGTAATTGATCCCTATTTCCATTTTCACAAGCCGTTTCCGTTTGTTTCTTACCGTCTTTATGACGAACGCTACACGAATGACGGTATATCAAGGCATTTTGAATATGATACAATCATTACAGGAACTTCGATGGCGCAGAACTTCAAACCAAGTGAGCTTGACCGGATATTTGGCGTAACGTCTGTGAAAGAGACTTTTTCGGGGGCAGGCTTTAAGGAACTGTCAGAAAACCTTGACAGGGCGCTGCGAAGAAATGATGATTTGAAAATGGTGATATGGTCTGTGGATTTCAATGCGATTATCCGCGACAAGGACTATGATATATACAGCGGATATCCGGAGTATTTGTATGACGATAATCCGTTTAATGATACTTGTTATATATTTAACAAAACGGTATGGTACGAGGGCGTGATACCAAATCTGACAATGACGGTTCTGGGGCACGAGAGCACAACGCTTGACGCGTACTCCGCATGGGATAAGGAGCTTGGTTATGAGCATGTAATGGCAGGCTATGACCGGTGGGAGGAGCGTGCCGAAATGCGTCCGGGGCTGAGCGCGGAAGAAAAAGAGATGGTTGAGGAAAATATCCGTCAGAATTTTGTGGAGCTTGTCAATCAATATCCGGATACGACATTTTATTTGTTCTATACACCTTATAGCATCTGCTGGTGGGATTACATGAATCAGGAGGGGCTGATGCTGCAACAGTTTGAGGCGGAGCGCATTATGACAGAATTATTATTGCAATGCCCCAATGTAAGGCTTTATAATTTTAATGATCAATATGACATGATTACAAATTTTGACAATTACAGGGACAGGGAGCACTATGGCGCGCATATTAATTCACAGATTCTGGAATGGCTTGCGCAGGGAGAAGGTCTTGTGACGTTAGATAACTACGAGGAGCTGCTCGAAAAAGAGAGATCTTTTTATCTCAATTATAATTACGAGGAGAAGCTGAAAAATCCTTGACTTATTCAGCTGACGAATTTGTGCAGGGACACAAATTCGTAACTATAGATTAGGAAGGGAAACAGATGAATAATTTAAAAAAGCTTGGCTATATTTTTGACAGGAAACAAAAAAGCAGACTGGTATTTTTGGGGGTGCTGATTTTCATAGGCGGTGTGCTTGAGACGCTTGGCGTGTCAGCGCTTTTGCCGGTGGTGGCGGCAATTGTAGACGTCGATGCAACAATGGACAAGTGGTACGTGCGCCCGTTTCTTGACCTGTTTCATATCTATGATCCGACGCAGTTTATTGTGACGCTCCTGTCTGCGCTGATTGCAATTTATATCATTAAAAATGCATACCTTCTAATCCTTGTAAACATCAGGACAAAATTTATTACTTACAATAAAAACACTTTAATCAGCAGGGTGTTAAGGGAATTTTTAAACCGCCCGTATGAGTTTTATTTAGATGCGGACATTCCGACGGTTTTTCGTTTGACAGACAGCGATATTCCGAATGTTTTTAATATGATTATGGCGATGATATCGCTTGCGTCAGAGGTCATTGTATTTGTAATGATTTGTATGGTGCTTGTCCTCAAGGATTGGAAGATGACAGGCTTTCTTGTGGTTGTAATGCTGGTTATGACGCTGTTGCTGACCAAAATCCTAAAGCCGCAGCTAAGCCGCCTCGGAAAGAAAAATCAGGATATCCAGTCGCGGATTGCAAAATGGCGCATTGAGGCGATTTATGGGATTAAAGATGTGAAGGTGCTCCACAGGGAGGCGTTTTTTGCGGACAATTATGAGGCGTCGGGCGAAATTGGCGCAGGGATTGCGAAAATTTATGCAGTGCTCAACAGCCTTCCGAGAATTTTGGTGGAGACAATCTTTATTTGCAGCATTTTGGGATACATTATGGTATATATGCTGCTTGGAAACGATTTACGGGCGTTGATTGAGACGCTGACGGTGTTTGGCGCGGCGGCAGTGCGGCTGATGCCTTGTGTAAACCGGATTAATACGTATATTACGGAGGTCGCCTATGCGCAGCCAAGTCTTGATTATGTTTATGAAAATCTCAATATGAGTGCGGTAACGCGTGCCAATGACAGGACGGTTGAGGCAAAAAATCCTGCGGTTACGATGCAGCTTACAGACAAAATAGAGCTCAAAGACATTGCGTATGCCTATCCCAATACGGATACGATGATTTTTACGGGCGCAGACATGGTTGTGCCATATGGCAAATCGGTTGGCGTTATGGGGCCTTCCGGCGCCGGAAAATCAACAGTGGTGGACATCCTGCTTGGACTTTTAAAGGCAAAGAAGGGCACGATTACCTGCGACGGCGTGGACGTGTTTGAAAATTATCCCTCGTGGCTTGCACAGATTGGCTATATTCCACAGTCGATTTATCTTGTGGATGAGCCGATCCGCAATAACATTGCATTTGGCATTGCGGATCAGGAAATTGATGATACGCGTATTTGGGAGGTGCTTGCGGAGGCGCAGTTAAAGGAATTTATTGAAACGCTGCCGGAAGGGCTTGACACGACGATCGGAGACCGCGGCGTGCGGCTTTCCGGCGGGCAAAGACAGCGGCTTGGCATTGCAAGGGCACTTTACCATAATCCCGAAATCCTTGTTTTTGACGAGGCGACAAGCGCGCTCGACAATGAGACAGAGGCGGCGGTAATGGAGGCAATCAACAGCTTTCATGGAAAAAAGACAATGGTTATTATTGCGCACAGGTTAAATACGATTGAGAAATGTGATATCATATATAAAGTGGCAGGCGGGAAGATTGAACAGACCAAACTGTGATGAGAAGTTCTAAGGCACTAAAAACTGCCAAATAACAAATGTTAAAGCTTTACAGGGCAACTTTGGACAGGGGAACAATTTGCGGATTACAGGAAGGCATGAGGATGAATATGGGTGACAGACCGATCATTGCGACAGAGCTTTTAAAGGGACAGGGGCTTGGGAACCAGCTTTTCTGCTATGTGACGACGCGTTGTCTTGCATATGCGAAGGGATATGAGTTTAGCATATTAAACAGGGAGATCTTTGCCAATAATACCCATGACGAATTTTGTCATGGTCATGACGAGGTGCGCCATTGCAACAAGGGAATGTACTTCATGGACATTGACTGCGGTCTTGACGTGCCTAAGGAAGTGTTTGACGAGGTGTACCATGAGCGCGAGGACAGGATTTTTCTTGGAAATTCCATGCACGATATCGAGCACGGCTGCTATATTTCGGGAGCAGATAAGACGCTCTTAAATTTAAATAAAACAACGCTTTTGTACGGAAATATGCAGGCGTGGGCGTATTTTGGACAGTATCGGGACGAAATCAGAAAATGGCTTGCGGTGAAGCCAGAATATGACTGTCATGCGTATGCGAAAGAAAATTTGTGTATTATCAATGTGCGCGGTGGCGAGTATGCGGGGAACCCCGAGCTGTTTCTCAGGCGGAAATACTGGCTTGACGCGATGAAAGAAATGCGGAAGCTGCGCCCTGACATGGAATTTATGATTGTGACGGATGACGTGGACGCGGCAAGGCGCGTGCTTCCCGAGGTGGAGGCGCATCATTTTGCGCTTGCAAAGGATTATACAATAATAAAAAACGCTAGTTATTTAATTTTGTCAAATTCCTCATTTGCCTTTTTTCCCGCGTTTACAAGTGAAACAGTAAAGTATATAATTGCGCCAAAGTACTGGGCAAGACATAACGTGTCGGACGGCTACTGGGCGTCGGAGCAGAACATTTATGACGGCTTTTCTTATATGGACAAGAAAGGCAGGCTGTTTTCGGCGCAGGAGTGCAGAGCAGAGCTTGCGGAATATAAAAAAAGATCGAAAACGTATCGACGGATTGGCACTCCGCTTGCGGGAATGGCTTTGACAATGGCAAAGGTCAGGGCAAAAAGCCTGATTTACCGCGATTTGTCGATAAGAGCGCTGCGGTCGTTAAGGCGGCGGATGACGAAACAATAACGCCAAATGGAAACACTGGCTGTCGAAAGGAGCAGGGGGATCAGATGCAGGAAAAGCGAAAGCTGCCAAATGTCACATTAGTGGCGATGACAAGCGTGAATATACGGGCAACGATCAAGGCGATGCTTTACAGTATGCGGGGCATTGAATTTGGCGATGCGGTGCTGATTACCCACAGAAAGCCGTTTTGCCTGCCGAAGAGCATTCGTTACAGCCATACGGACAAGCTTTGCAGTATTGATGACTTTAATTATAAAATGGTCTATGAGCTTGGCAGCCATATCCATACAGATTTTGCGCTGATTGTGCACGCGGACGGCTTTGTGGTGCATCCGGAGCTGTGGCGCGACGAATTTCTTGAGTATGATTATATCGGTGCGCCGTGGCCGCTGCCGCCCGAGGGTGATACCACGACTTACCGCGACAAGGACGGAAATATCTGCCGTGTGGGAAACAGTGCGGGGATTCGGAGCAAGCGTTTGATGGATTTTCCCAAAAAGGCAGGGATTCCGTGGGAAGGAGAGTATGCCTACGGAAAAATGTGGTTTTATGAGGACGGCTTTATCTGCTGCAAAATCAGACATCTTCTGGAGGCGGAGGGAATGCGGATTGCGCCATTGGAGGTGGCAAAATATTACAGCCATGAAAAAATGATACCCGAGGTGCAGGGAATTACGCCGTTTGCGTTTCATAAATGGGAGGGGACGAATGCACAGTATCCGAATTTTATCAAACTGCCGTTTAAGGAACGTGTAAAAAAGCTTTTACGTCATGGAAAAGCATAATATAGAGAAAGAATGGGATTTTAGATGGTTTACGATTGCTTTCAGTTTTTTAATGAGCTTGATATATTGAAAATCCGCCTGAATGTGTTAAGTCCGGTGGTGGATCGGTTTGTCATCAGCGAGGCGACAGAGACCTTTTCCGGTCTCAAAAAGCCGTTATACTATGAAGAGAACAAGGACATGTTTGCCGAATTTGCGGACAAGATTATTCATATCGTTGTTGAGGATACGCCGCAGGGGGACACGCATTATCGCGATACGTTTCAGAAAAATGCAGTGACAAGGGGCTTGAAGGACTGCACTGACGATGATGTAATTATTTTCAGCGACCTTGACGAGATCCCTAATCCGGACAAAATACAGGAAATTTTGCAGAATTTCCGGAAGGATAAAATTTATCACTTTGCACAGCGGCTTTTTTACTGCTACCTCAATATGGAGGAAGTGTCGGGAAGCCTGCTTTCCTACGCGGGAGAATTTGAGGGTGTGAAGCAGAAGAAATGGATTGGCACGAAGATGCTCAGCTATCAGCTTTTGCGGGAGCAGAATTTAATGCTCGGCGAGCTGCGGTTTCCCGAGCGGAAGGAAATTGGTATCCGCGTGGACGATGGCGGCTGGCATTTTGGCTATATGGGCGGACATGGTGAGAAGGATATCCGCAAGCGCGTGCAGGAGAAGGTGGTCTCGGCGGCGCATCAGGAATATAATTCGAAACATGTGTTATCAAACGTGACGGATCAGATTAAGGACGGAAAAGACATTTTCGGCAGAAATGCGCGCTTTGTGCGGTGTAAGATTGACGAGAGCTTTCCAAAGTACATCAGGGAGCACCAAAAAGAGCTGGATTTTCTGATTATGCATGAAGAGAAGGCGGCGGACAGAGCGCTGCGCAGAATGAAAGTAAGAATAAAAAACATATGTTATGATATTCTTGTCGGAATGAAGAGAATTGGAAGGAAAGTGTTAGGAAGATGACATCAGATACGCCAAAGGTTTCCATATGCGCACCTGCCTACAATAATGCATCTGAGGTGGAACGGCTCTTAAAATCAATTTATGCGCAAACGTATACGGATTTTGAGGTGAATATATCGGATGATTCCACAGATGACGAGACAGAGAAGATTGTGGCGGCGTTTATGGAAAATCATAAAAACATCAATTATATCCACAACGCAAAGCCTTACGGGCATATTTTTAACTGGAATGCGGCAATTAAAATGGCACAGGGTGAATATATCAAAATTATGTTCAGCGACGACTGGTTTACGGATGCGGAAAGTCTTGGCGCGTATGCGGCGCTTTTGGACAAGTCACCGGATGCGATGCTTGCGTTTGCGGGCAGCAGGCAGGTTTCGTTGGACGACAATATGAAATTTTACGACAGACATGCCACGCCGCAGTTTATCGGCGGACTGCGCAGAGATTATAGATTTTTATTCAGGGGAAATGAGATTGGCGCACCGAGCGCTGTGATTTACAGGCGCGGAGAATCGCTTACGCTGTTTGATGAGAAGAGCAACTGGGCGTCGGATATGTATCTCTATTTTGATCTGCTGATCAAAAGCCCCAAATTTGTATACACAACAAAACCGCTGATATCCATAGGAGTACACGAACATCAGTATACAGAGAGCTTTTCAAAAAAGGATATGCGCATCTACAACGATTACCGCTATATGTATGAAAAATACAGGCTGAGAGAGAGCAAAATGTGTCGGGAATATTTTTTAAAGCAGTTTCTTGTGAAGTATGGAAAAGGCATAGGAGAGGCGAGAGCGCTTGGGATAGAGCCTTCCTTGTTTTTTAAGGCATATGCATGCGAGCTTTGCGAGAGCGCAAGATGCTTTTGGAATGCAAGATTTGGTAAAAACCGCGCGCTAAGAAAGGGGCAGGGGCATAAGAATGAAAAAAACGGATAATTTTTTTGTAATCCACAATTTTAATACAGTTCCGACAGAGCTCCTGTCATATTGCAAGGATTATGTCATCTATGACTGCTCTACGGATAATGCGGTTAAAGCGCAGCTAAAAAATATGAAGTTAAACATAAAGGAAGTGGAAAATACAGGGCATAATATAACAAGTTATTTTTCGTTTTTTGCGGAAAATTATGACAATCTTCCCGAAGTGATGTGTTTATTGAAGGGAAATATGATTGGACGCCACTGCTCCAAAGCGTTTTTTGACTGTGTGTATGATGATAAGAGCTTTACTTTTTTGTACGATGAAAAGCAGTACTGGGACAGATTTTCAAAGTATCAGGAAAACGGGGAGCAGAATGTGGCGGGCAACACTTTTATTGCAATGGAAAACGTCTATGTGGAGAAAAACGATTCGTGGTATGTGGAATCGGAAAATCACCCAAAGAAATACTTTAACGATGTGGACGATTTATTGCGGTTTATCTACAAAAAGCCCATGATACCGCAGTATCTGATGTTTTCTTCGGGCGCGTGCTATATTGTCCGCAGGGAACAGATTTTGCGCCACAGCAGGGAATTTTATTTGAATTTGAACAAAATTATGAATTATGGAATGTCTCCGGGCTTTCCCTCGGAGGCGCATCAGATAGAGCGGATTTTGCCGATTCTTTTCAATTCATTTTGTGAAGTGCAGGACTATATGAATGATGAGGCGGCATTTGAGGCAAAACTGCCGGAGTGCAGTGCGTATATACAGTATAAGTACGAAAACAGACCAAGAAAATTTAAGAAGCTGCGACAGGCGTTGGGATTGATACGATGAAGACAGATAAATTAGAGAAAATAGGCATGGTATGCTTTTGGCTTGCTCTTGTGATTGAGCTTGTCATTGTGATGATTGATAAAAGTGCATATATAAATCCAATTGAGGGACAGTTGTTCCGGATTACGTTCCTTCTTTGCTGTATCAAAATTGCAGCGACGAAATATTCGCGGGACGAATGGCTGTGCATCCTCTTTTTTGGCGCGGTTGCGTTTGTATCGTATTTGGTCAACGAGCGCGACGAGACGGTCAGGATTGTGGCGTTTGTGGCGGCATGCAAGGGCGTGGATTTGAGGAAAATGTTAAGGCTTACGCTTTGGCTTACCCTTGCGGGAACTGTGATTTTGTTTGCACTTTCCGGATTTGGCATTTTCGGCGATTTTAAGATAACGGCAAACTTTGGAAGAGGCGAGTATCCAAGTATTATAGAAACGCGCTATTGCTTTGGAATGGGACACCCGAATGCTTTTCAGTGTATGCTGTTTATGATGGTTTCGCTCTGCCTGTACCTGAATTCGGAAAAAATGAAATGGTATCACTTTCTGCTTTTGGAATGTTTAAACTATTTTTCCTATTGCTATACGGATTCCAATACAGGCTTTTTGGTGTGTACGGCAGTGATTGCAGGCGTGGCGCTGTTAAAATACTGTAAACCGCTCAGGAAAAGTAGAACGATTTATATACTTGGTGCATTGTTTGTGCTTGGAATTGTGATTTTTTCGGCAGTTGGTTCTCATACCGGGATTGAGAATGAGCTGATTGACCGGTTGGATACCATTCTGAACGGGAGATTTAAGTTTGCGCATAAGATTGAAGCCGCGCGCTTCGAAAACTGGCTGCCGTTTGCGTCGGCACAAAATACGGAATATTTTGACGCGGGCTTGATTAAGCTTTTTTACTGGTATGGAATTATTCCCGGTATTCTCTATGTGCTGATGAACCTATATCTGATTTATCAAAGCTTTCGAAAAGAGGATTACACGATTGTTGTTATTGTGGCAGGATATACATTATTTACGATTATGGAGGCACATTTGATATCCTTTTATATCCTGAGAAATTATCTCTTTATTCTGTTGGGCTATTACTGGTATCAGCCGTTTGTAAAAAAGCATAGGTATGAGGGGTACTTTTGGCAGGTAAAGGGGCTGGTTACAGGCTGATTACGAAATACAAATGCATTTGAAGCGGAGGAGCGGTTATGAAACTCGTGAGTGTTATTGTTCTTGCATATAAGTCGGCAAAAACGATTGCGCAGACATTGGACAGTATTAAAAACCAGACTTATCAGAATATAGAGCTTATCATTACGGACGACTGTTCCCCCGACCATACAGTGGAAGAAACACAGCGATGGCTGGCTGACAATGAGGGTGCGCTTCCAAAGATGCGGCTTGTCACAACACAGCAAAATACGGGAATTCCCGGAAACATCAATCGCGCGTTAAAATATGCGCAGGGCGCTTATGTAAAGCTCATTGCGGCAGATGATTATATGGCAAGGGATGCAGTGGCGGAGTATGTGAAGTTTTGTGAGAAAAATCCGAAGGTGATTCCGATTGCGAAAGTACATTTGTTTTCAGATGATAATGTGGGAGAAACGGTAGATTTTGAGGCTGTTGAAAACTATTGCAAAAGGTGTTATGAATTTGCTGCGGAGACAGACTACAAGAAACAATATCGCATGTTATTGAAACAAAATTGTATTGTGGCGCCGTCAGGATCGTTTTACCCTATAGAAATTATTCAAAAACTTGGCGGTTATGATGAGCGCTATCGTTGGTTTGAGGATTATCCGATGAACCTCAAGATCATGCATGAAGGTTATCGCTGCGGACTCATTCATCGTGAGCTGATTTATTACAGAATATCAGGCGGCTCCATTACCGCGTCACAGCAGATGCGCCTGAAAAAGACAGAGATGAGGCTTTTTTTCAGGGAGAGGATGTTTTACATGATGCAGGCAGGAATGGGCTGGGAGGCAGTGAAACAGTTAAAATATTGGGTTCAAATAGCGTTTAAAAGATAGAAGCAGACTGGGAAGGGGAACATACGCATAAGTGCGTTTGGGCTAAAAGTTGTATTGGGATACTACCGCATTTTGGAGGTGGACATAATGATTATCGCGGCAAATTATGCAGATAAAAAGTTCAGAAGGGCTCAGCGGCTGAACAGTAAAACTGCCAGACAGTGGGGAGCGGATCGGGTGATAGAATACACCGCAGAGGATATTGATGCTGCGTTTCGCGCCGCAAATAAAGAGATTCTCGATAACCCGAGAGGCGGAGGCTATTATCTGTGGAAGCCGTATGTATTTTATCGGGGATATCAGGAGCTTCAGGACGGCGACTATCTGATTTATACGGACGCAGGTTCTATTTATGTGGATGCCATTCAAAAACTGATTGACTGCATGGAGAAGGAGCAGGTTAATCTGATGCTGTTTTCGTTGCAAAACGAAATGCTTGAAAGGAAATACACAAAGCGGGATGCCTTTATTCTTACAGGCTGTGATGAGGAGAAATATGCCGATACACCACAGTCGATTGGCGGCTATATGGTGTGTAAGAAATCGCCGGAAGTGGAAGACTTCTTTCAGGAGGTCTTGTCCTATGCACAGGACATCCGTATTATCTCCGACCGTCCAAACACGATGGGCAAAGAGAACTATCCCGATTTTGTGGACCATCGCCATGACCAGTCAGTGATTTCACTGATTTCCAAGAAAAGAGGCATCAAAAAGTTTCGGGATCCGTCACAATATGGTATAATAAACCATTATCCAAAGGAAGTGGAGGAGCGAAGTACCTATCCGCAGATTATTGATTCGCACAGACTGAACGTAGGAGGTCTGGCGGAGCTGCGTTTTCGGCGGACGAAAGTTATGACAGCGTTTCATAAGTTTTGGAAAAAGGTAGAAAATAAGCTTAGAACGGAGGCTTAGATGGATAAAAAAGAAAAGTGGCTCAAATATGAAAGACGTTGGAAATGGAGAGATATTTATTTCAACAAGGCGCTTAGACGGCATGGAATTGTCAAATATTTTCACAGGGAGCCTGTTATGCCGCATTACGCACATAAATGGGTTATGGGCTCCAAAAAGACCAACGATTATATCTATGACAAAATTATAGAGGGAAAGCCGTTTATGGCATGTCGTTTCGGAAATACGGAGTTACAGACGATGGTCGGCGATTTGGCAGTTCGCTACAAAGGCCATTCTCCCGCAGACGACGCGTATTTGGACAGATGGTTTACAAGGCTTGGTGCAGGCGCGGGCTTTTTTCCGGTTGACTATCAGTACCTTCATGCTTTTACGGATTTGATGCTTGATTCCTGTAAGCAGATTGATTTACTTGCCATGTGGCATCTGAATATGGAGGACTTTATTATAGAGGAATATGTCTCTCATGCGGATTTGACTTTTTTGTTTCGGCTGGAGCCTTGGCTTTACCGCGGCCGCCCGTGGACTGCGGCGCTAAAAGGGAAAAAGGTTCTTGTGATTCATCCGTTTGAGGACAGCATCAGGGCGCAGTATCCCAAGAGAAAAGAAATTTGGAAAAAGCACCCGATTTTGCCCTCATTTGAGTTAAAAACGCTGAAAGCCGTACAGACAATCTGCGGTATCAAAGACGAACGCTTTGAAACGTGGTTTGATGCGCTCGAATATATGTTTGACAAGGCGATGAGAATTGATTTTGACGTGGCAATTATAGGCTGCGGCGCGTATGGCTTTCCGCTTGCGGCAAAGCTAAAGGCGGCAGGAAAGCAGGCGATTCATTTGGGCGGGGCAACACAGCTGATGTTTGGAATTAAGGGATATCGGTGGGAAAACAATTATCCGTCTAAAATTGCGACATTTTTCAATGATGCGTGGATCAACCCAAGCGCGGAGGAGACGCCGAAGGACGCCCAAACGGTAGAAAAAGGATGTTACTGGTAATGAAAAAGCTGATTTACAGGATATACAGGAAAATGAATTATATCTTTCGGAGAATATATGTTCACGCCGCTCCAAAGAGATATGCCCTCAACCGACAGGAGCGAAAAACACGTATTATCGTGTCGCTTACAAGCTATCCGGGGCGATTTGCGCATATCCATACTGCGCTCAAAAGCATTATGCTGCAGACTGTCAAGCCCGACAAAATTATCGTGTGGCTTGATGAGGATGTAAGTCGGCACAGGTTTACCGCAAAAATGCTTGATTTAGAGCAATACGGGATTGAATACAGAGCGATGCCGGGGGATTTGAAGCCGCATAAAAAGTATATTCATGCAATGCGGGAGTTTCCGGAGGACATAATTATTACGGTGGATGATGACCTGATTTATGCAAAAGACGTGATAGAGACATTGCTCAAAACGCACGAGCGGTATCCAAAGGCAGTGTGTGCAAGACGTGTGCATAAAATAACGAAAAAACCGGATGGTGAAATCGCATCTTATAATGACTGGCTTGGGGAGTACTGTGGCTATGATACGCCTGCGCATGACCTTGTTGCGACGGGCGTAGGCGGTGTGCTGTATCCGCCGCATTGTCTGTATGAGGCAGCGTTTGATGAGGCGCTGATTACAGATTTAAGTCTGAAGGCGGATGACATATGGCTCAAATTTATGGAATTGTTAAATGGAACATATGTGGTCTGGGCGCCTTGCAGGATACCAATGCCTGATTTAATTGAAAAAGAGCAGGAGACAAGCCTAAGGAGTGAAAATGTGACGCAGAGCAGGAATGATGTATATTTTGCGAATGTGCAGAGTTATTTTCATGTGCAGACAGATGCATTTGACATAAAAGAGTAAACGGAGTATGAAAAATGTGTGAACTATTAGTATCTGTGATAACACCGTGCTATAATAGCGGTAGTACCATCGAAAAAACGTTGGAATGTATTGAAAACCAGACCTATGATAATATCGAGTATATCATTATTGACGGCGGTTCCACCGATGATACGCTCAATATTATAGAACAACATAAGAGCAGACTGCCCGAAAACCTCACAGTCGTGTCGGAGAAGGATAATGGTATCTACGACGCTATGAATAAGGGGGTGCGGCTTGCCAAGGGGCGGCTCGTTGGAATTGTAAACAGTGATGACTGGTATGAGAACGATACCGTTGAACAGGCAGTGAAACATTATCGCGGCAATCAATATGAAGTGGTTTATGGGATGCAGCGAAATTTTTTGCGGGAAAAAGAAAAAGTGACATTTATTTATTATCACGATTTTTTGCCGGAGCAGATGATCACACATCCTACTTGTTTTGTGACGAAAGATACTTATCGGGATTTTGGCGTATTTGACACCGGATATCGTTCTGCGGCAGATTATGATATGATGCTGCGTTTTTACGAAAGTAAAAAAGTAGCTTTTACACCAGTTATGCGCGTGATGTCCAATTTTCGGATGGGAGGAATGTCAGGAACGCAAACCGGTGTTCGAGAAAACGCAGCAATCCGCTATAAGCGGGGGTATATGAGCAAAAAAAGATATCAGTTTGTGATGCTGAAAAGCCGCATATATCAATGGCTGCATCGGAAAAAGGATAAATAATAAGAGGACCAGCGCATGAAGCTTGCAGTAATTTCCCTGAATACGGAGAATAAAAATTTAAGTAAATATTATAATTCACAGGCAGAGGGACTTGCAAAGGCGCTTGCCAAAATGGGGCATGAGCTGACAGTATATCATCCCGTACCCGACCTCGCACAAGAGCGGGAAAGCCTTATGAAAGGAAGCGTGCGGATTGAATATATCCGATGCAGGCATATAGGAAAGCATGCCCTGATTGCCCTCTCAATGCTTGATGCAGACAAGGATTGCTACATTACGGCTTCAGATAATTATTTATTTTTAGGAAGATTTTACAAGTGGTGCAGACAAAATAATATCCTTTGCCTGCCCTACATCGGAGTGGTTCACAGCAATAATTCTTCGTCGATTAAGCGAAAAATTGTTGACATTTTCTGTAATAATGTTAAATATTATAAGAGAATACCTACTGTAGTCAAAACACCTGCTCTGGAACAGAGTCTCAGGCAGGAGGGGGCAAAAAAGCTTTTTTGTGTGCCAGTCGGTCTGGATACGGAGCGCCTGCGGCAGGATTACAAAGCATATTCCGCAAAAATGCTAAAGGAAAAATGGAATTATGGGGATACTGATAAAGTAATCCTTTTTGTGGGGCGTATGACGGCAGAAAAGCAACCTGAAAAAATGATTGATATTTTCGAAAAGATGTATGCCTGTGACAGCACATACAGACTTCTTATGGTAGGACAGGGGGAGCTTTTGGAGAATGTCAAAAGTAAAATTGCTGCCTGTGGATTAGAAGGTAAGGCAGTGATTCGTGATAAAGTATCAAACGACCGTATGTGGGAGCTGTACTGTATGGCGGAGTGCTATATCAATTTGAATACACATGAAATATTCGGTATGGCGATTTTGGAAGCAATGTACTATGAAAACGCAGTCATCGCATTGAGGGCACCGGGACCTGAGCTGATTCTGGAAAGCGGGGTATCAGGCTATCTTTGTGACAATGAAGATGACTTGATACAAAAAGCGCTTTCGGCTGATAAAAATGCAATCGGAATGGCGGCACATCAACATGTGACGGAGCGCTTTTTGTGGGAAAGCTCCGCAGGGAAAATTGAGGAGATTATTTACAGCATTAAGAAAAAGCAATAAAGGAGTCGGAATTGAATACTAATATTTTAAAAACATACCGTCACGAGTTGAAATTTCTGCTTTCAATGGTAGAATATGAGCATCTCAAAAGGCTTTTGGATGCATTGCTTGTCAAGGACAGGAACATGAAGCAGGGGAAAGACTATTATATACGTTCTCTTTACTTTGACACACCGGAAAACAAGGATTATTATGATAAACTAATCGGAGTGGCTCACAGAAAGAAGATCAGGCTCAGGATTTATGACACATCTGCGGACAAGGTGAAGCTGGAAATGAAAAATAAGGACAATGATTATTCGATTAAGGAGACAATGACCATAAGCCGTAAGGAGGCCATGAAAATTTTAAAGGGTGACTATCATGTGCTGGCAGAATATGATAATGAGATATCCCAAAAAGCATATTTTAACCTGCGAGCACACGCTTATACGCCGAAGGTGGTGGTAGATTATGAGCGGGAGGCATATCTTCTTCCCGTTGAAAATATCCGCATTACCTTCGATAAAAGGGTGCGTGCATATAAGGGAGACGGACTTTTTGAGGAACATAACGCATTTGTGGGAGTGCTTGCGCCGGAATATATGATTCTTGAGGTAAAATATGACAGATATCTTCCTGCGTATGTAGAAAATGTACTTTCAAGCATCAATATGCAGCGCATGTCAATCAGTAAGTACTGTATGGCGCGGGAAATTGTCGGATAAAAGCTGCCAAAACGGAGCAAACAGTAATGATAAAACGAGAGAAAGGCATGGTTACAAACATGAGTAAGAAAGAAATTTTTAAGTATCTAATTGAATCGAATTCAAGTATTTCGATTTACCAGGTAGTGCTTGCAATGCTTGCAGCGCTTGTACTGAGCCTGTTTATGTATTTTATATACAAAAAGACATATTCCGGTGTTGTATATTCCAAAGGCTTTAATCAGACGCTGGTGCTTTTAGCGGTGATTGTCACAATGGTTATGACAATTATCGGAGGAAGCCTCGCGCTCTCTCTTGGTATGGTCGGTTCGCTGTCGGTCATCCGTTTCCGTACGGCAATCAAAGAGCCAAAGGATATGGCGTTTCTTTTTTGGTCGATTGCAATCGGTCTTTCTTGCGGCGCAGAGATGTATGTTGTCGCTGTAGTCGGAAGTGCTGTGATAGCGGTTGTGCTTTTATTTTTCAGCAAGGATGCGTATGACGGAAACAATTATCTTATTGTTGTGCGGGGGAACGGGCTTGACAGTGATGCGCTTGAAAAGCTGATTGGTGAGAATACAAGAAAGTGGAGAGTGCGTATGCAGAACGCGACAGGGGATTTTGAAGAAATTACCTATGAGGCAGGCCTTAAGAAGAACAATCTTTCAGAGCTTGCAAAGGCATTAAAGGCTGTTAAGGGGATAGAGGCAGTCAATGTGGTGACATATACAGGAGAAGTCATAGGCTGATGAAAAAAAGAAATTTGACGAGGATTTTCAGAATTTTAATCATTGCAGTGCCTCTTGCCATTATGACGGTACTTCTGTATGCGAAAGTATTACAGCTGCAGGCGCATAGTGATAAGGGGACAAATCTTCTGATTAATGAAGTGGTGGCGGATAATCTTTCGACGCTGAAAGATGAGAATGGTGTGTATGCGGACTGGATAGAATTGTATAATCCTACGAATCAGGCGATAAACCTGAGGGGATATTATTTATCCGACACTAAAAATGAGCTTACAAAATGGGCATTTCCGGATGTCAATATTGAAAGTAACGGTTATTTGATTGTTTTTTGTGACGGAAACCTAGAAGAGGGGACGTTACATGCCAATTTTTTTATTAATGCAGGCAAGGAGACTATTTATTTAAGTGATGAGAATGAAAATGTGATAGATAGCATGAGGCTGGAAGATCAGCAGTGCGATATTTCTTATGGCAGGATGTATGGAAATACGAATGAGACAGGTTTTTTGCCATATTGTACCCCATGTGAGCCGAATCCTGCATACTTTACACAAAATAAAAAGCCGGAGGCCGATTGGGGAGAGGTTCACTTTTCGCTTGAGGGTGGGCGCTATGATGAGGATATTGCGGTGGAGCTTAGCTGTGATGTGGAAGGTGCAGCGATACTGTATACGCTTGACGGAAGCGAGCCGGATATCAATTCGTTTGTTTATAGTAAACCGATTGAGATTACGGATGAGGGAAGGCCAAATCAGTATACGACAAAGAAATGTATGTTGAAACCGAGTGATAATGCGGATAATTCAGAGACACAGTATGGTGTGAATGAAGTTTATAAGGCAACCGTGATCAGGGCAAGGATATTAAAAGATGCAAAATTCTCAACATCTATACAGACGAATACGTATTTTATCAATTCGGATTATTCGCTGCCTCTTGTTTCCCTTACAACGGATCCCGCAGGGCTTTTTGATGATATTGAGGGAAATTATGTATTGGGATATACCTATTATACGCTGCGCAAGTATGGAGCTTCCATAACCCGTACAAACAGCAATACACCGGTTGATCTTTCAGGGCATGTGGAAATATATGATACAGACGGCAGTGTGTTTGAGGATGATATGACATTTTCGATTGGAGGAAAATCAAGCGTTGCAAAAGCGTTACAAAAAAGCTTTAACGTGATATTGGATAATAAAAAAATAACGGGTGATATGTTTGGCGCACCTGATGTATTTGCATATGAGCGTTTTACAATTCGCGGAACAGGATCGGGTGTATTAAATGAAAATCTTTACGCATACCCGAGTGCATTTGTTTCTAATTTTATCAGCGATGAGAGTGTAGGAGGGCAAAAAAATCGTTTTTGCATTTTATTTATAGATGGTGAGTACTGGGGACTGTACAGTCTTATGGAGCCAAAGGGAAAGGAATATGTCAGCGAACGCACAGGAGCAGCTAAGAAAAATCTCACGCTGGTGATGCCGTGGAAAAATATTTCCGATAAGGAATTTGATATTTTTTTTGAGGAGATCCGGAAGAGGTCGTTTTACGAAGAGGCTGACTATGAATGGATAAAAACCCGAATTGATATGGACAATTTTATGGACTTTGTATTTATTGAGACATATTTCGGGAATACGGATGCATTGGGGAAAGGAGATCATAATCTGCATATTATAAAGGAAGACGGAGGTCTGTGGCAGTGGAAAATATTTGATTTTGATTGTACAATGGTAGATAATGATAATTATTTGAAAGGCATTCTAAAACTTACGTTTGGAGATAGCGTGGATGAAGAAAAAAAGAACTTTTCAGCATGGCTGTTTCAAAGGCTTTGGAGATGCGAAACGTTTCGTAATGACTTCATGTCATATGCCAGGGAAAGATGCAGTACGGTTTACAACAAGGAAAATGTAACATCTGCTTTTGAAGCGCACCTCCGCTCATTTGAATCGGAGATGCTGGAAAATCTGCGCAGATGTGAAAAGGGATATACAAAACTCAAACAGCTCAGTTTTGCAGTAAGAGGAATAGACGCGGAATATCAAAATTATACAATGGACGATTGGGAAATTGTGGTGAATGACATGCGCAGGTTTTTAGCAAACAGGACAGGGCGCGTGTTGGAATTTTTGGATGAGCTTGAGGCGGAGGAGAGCAGTTCACAAGCGTCGGAAGGGTAAGGGAATGCAAATGCAGATTAAATGCAACGTTTTAGACCGGCAGTTTCGGCTGCATCAGAAGGAGTACGAGGAGGCTGCGTTAAGAGTACTTCGTTCAGGCTGGTATGTTCTCGGAACGGAAGTTGAGAAATTTGAGGAGGAGTTTGCCGCATATACAGGGCGAAAATACTGTGTAGGATTAAATTCCGGCCTTGATGCGTTGATTATGTCGGTACGTGCTTTAGGAATCGGCGAGGGCGACGAGGTCATTGTGCAGGCAAACACCTATATTGCAACAGTGCTTGGTATTACGGAGAATAAAGCAGTTCCTGTCTTCATAGAGCCTGACGAATACTTTAATATGGACGCACAAAAAATCGAGCAGGCGATTACGCCAAAGACAAAAGCGGTCATGGTGACGCATCTCTATGGTCAGGCAAGTAATATGAACTTAATCGCAGAAATTGCCGGAAAGCATCAGCTGGCACTGATAGAGGACTGTGCGCAGTCGCATGGAGCCTGCTTTGACGGCAGAATGACAGGGAGCTTTGGCATTTCGGGCTGTTTTAGCTTTTATCCGACTAAGAACCTCGGTGCGTTTGGCGACGCGGGCGCAGTGGTAACAGATAATAAAGAATTTGCGGACAAGCTTCGGATGATGCGAAACTACGGCAGTCGCGTCAGATATTATAATGAAATAGAAGGACTAAATTCGCGTCTTGACGAGATACAGGCGGCATTTTTGCGGGTGAAGTTAAAGTATATTGACGAGTTGAACGATGAACGAAGGAGATTAGCCGCGGCTTATGATATCGGCATCAGGAATGATAAAATTATACTGCCAAAGGTAAGGGATGGCGCTAACAGTATTTATCATCAGTATGTGATATGCTGCAGGGAACGTGAAGAATTGCAGAAATTTCTTCAGGAAAAGGATATTCAGACACAAATTCATTATCCAATACCGCCGCACCTTGCCGAATGTTACAGGCATTTGGGACATAAAAAGGGTGAATTTCCGTTGACGGAGAGATATGCGCAAGAAGTTTTGAGCATTCCGATTTATACCGGTATGACGGATACGGAGCAGCAATATGTGATTGCACAGCTCAATGAATTTTAAAACAGGAGGCAGTATGATAGAAGACTGTAAATTTATAGCGTTTCCGCAAAAGGGCGACGAGCGGGGGCATCTTGTAATTATTGAAGGAAATCAGGATATTCCTTTCGACATCAAACGTGTTTTTTATATATATGGCTCAGACAGGGACGTGATTCGCGGCCGTCATGCCAACTATAATTCGGAGTTTGTGCTGATTAATGTTTCAGGCACTTCTAAGGTAAAGGTTGATGACGGGACAGATCAAAAAATATTTAATCTTGACAGACCGCATGTCGGCATTTACCTGCCCAAGCTTGTCTGGAAGGACATGTATGATTTTTCGGAGGATTCGGTGCTTTTATGCCTGTCAAGCGAACATTATGACGCAAACGAGTATATCAGGGACTATGATAAATATTTAACAGTTGTGAAAGAGGAAGAAAATGCTCAGACGTCTTGAACAAAAAGATGCTCCCCTGATGCTTGAGTGGATGCATGATAACGAGATTAACTGCAACTTTCAGGCAGATTTCGCCTCGTCAACGCCGGAGAGTGTGCTGCGCTTTATCAGTGACAGCTTTAACGACGAAAATCAAAATTTTGCCTTTGTAGATGAAAATGATGAATACCTGGGTACAATAAGTTTGAAGCATATTTCATATAAAAACGGGAATGCAGAGTATGCCATTGTTGCAAGGAAAAAGGCACAGGGCACAGGGGCAGCGATGAAAGCGACGCAGGAGCTGCTGCAGTATGCTTTTGAGGAGTTAGGGCTCCATAAAGTATACTTAAATGTGCTTGAGGAGAATGTCAGGGCGCAGAAGCTGTATGTGAAGTGCGGCTTTGCGTACGAGGGGAGTGCTGTGGATGCAGTGAGAATCAATGGCAGATATAGAACGCTTATGTGGTATGGTATTATTAAGAAGCAGGAATCAATAAAGGAATTGATATGAAGAAGTGGACAATCAGTGCAGTGATCGGAAAGATTTTGTACCTTCCGCGGCGGATATACCGTTCGATGGAAAGCAGGCGTTATGAAAAGGGAAGCTATGCAGAACGACTGCATATTTTAAATACAGATGAAACATTAGACCTTATTGAAAAGGAAAAAATCAGCTTCCTCAGGTATGGTGACGGTGAAATTGCCATTATGAACGGGGAGTCCATACCGTTTCAATCATATGATGAAAATCTTGCCGGACGGCTGAAAGCGTTTTTAAAAACAGATAAGAAGGAGTTAAAAATAGGGATTCCATATTATTACATGCATCCTGTGAAAAATTTAAATGATTTTGTTGCAAAGTTTGCAAAAACATTATCGGGGCAGCGGAAATTCCTTTGTGAACACTGCAGTAAGAAGATCACTTATATAGATACTGCAATAACGCAGGTTTATCAGACTTACGAAAAATATGATTTTAAGCGATACTATGAGCGTATGCAGAATTTGCTAAGAGACAGGGATATCACCGTAATCTGCGGTGAGGGTGTGCTCGATAAGTTGGAATATAAAGCGTATGACGTCTGCAAAACGGTAACGATTATAACAGCGCCCAAAAAGAATGCGTATGCAGAATATGAGAAGATTTTAGCGGCAGCATTAAAAACAGATCCCCAACGGCTTGTGTGCGTTATACTTGGGCCAACAGCGAAGGTGCTCGTCTGCGACTTACATGAAAGAGGGTATCAGGCATGGGATATGGGACATTATTTTAAAGATTATGATGCGTATATGAAAAAACGGCCAAGAACGGACGAGGAGATAACGCGTTTTTACAAACCGGACTAAAATTGGAGAAAAAGCAGACCTATGTATAAAAAGATAAAATATATTTTGGACAGCGAACAGAAAATAAAATTAGCGGTCATGCTCATTGTGATACTGGCGGGGGCTTTGTTTGAGCTTTTGGGAGTGTCGGCAATTATGCCGCTGCTTTCCGTAGCGGTCAGTCCTGAAACAATGAATGATAAGTGGTATATTGTTCTTGTAACTGAGATATTTGGCATTTATGACACCAAACAGATTATTGTATTTCTGGCACTGGTTCTGGTGCTTGTATACATTGTAAAAAATGCGTATATTACCATGATGTACGATTTGCAGTACCGATTTATTTTCAACAATCAAAGGCGGCTTGCCGTAAAAATGATGAATGCGTATATGCATCAGAATTATCTGTTCCATGTGTCAAGAAATGTGGCGGAACTGCAAAGGAATGTTACGGAGGATGTAAACGGTTTCTACACGGTAGTGCTGAATGCGATGCAGTTTCTTGCAGAGGCAAGCGTATGCGTTGTGCTCGCCGTATTTTTAATCCGCATTGACGTTATGACGACGCTTGTTGTTGCAGCGCTTGTTTTTGTGTTTGCAATTCTTGTCGGCGTTGTGTTCAAAAAAACGCTTGTGAAAAAAGGACAGGAGAATCGAAGCGTCAGCATCCGCCTTACCAAATGGGTATTACAATCCTTTTCGGGTATTAAGGAAATCAAGGTAATGAATAAGGAAGATTTTTTCCTGAAAAATTATGAAAAGACATACCGCAGGTTTACTGTTCTGCAAAGGCAGCAGTCAATGCTCACATTTGTTCCGCGCCCGATTATGGAGACCGTCTGTATCAGCGGGCTTTTGCTTACGATGGCAGTAAAGGTATATACGTTTGATACAAATTTAACGGAGTTTATTCCAGCTTTATCGGCGTTTGCAATAGCGGCGTTTAGAATGCTTCCGTCGTTTAACAGGATTTCCGGATATATGAGCGCGATGATGTTTAACAGACCTGCAATTGATGTGCTCTATGATGACTTGACAGAAATAGAGAGACTTCATAAAAAGACCGGCAATGAAAACAAGAAAGCGGAGCCGATTGTCATTCAAAACGGTATTTCCGCGAAAAAGATAACCTTCCGGTATCCGAATGCTGACAAAAGCGTTCTTGAAAATCTTGATTTGGAGATTAAAAACAATACATCGGTAGCGTTAATTGGCGCATCAGGTGCGGGAAAATCGACGCTTGCGGATGTTATTTTGGGCGTCTTGGAGCCACAAAGCGGCGGTATTTTTGTGGATGGAAAGGATATTCGGGAAGATATGGAGGCATGGCATGCGAGCATCGGCTATATTCCGCAGGCAATCTATCTTATGGACGATACCATTCGCTCCAATATTGCGTTTGGCGTGGAAAAAGACGAGATAAATGAAACTATGCTTTGGAAAGCGTTGCGTGAGGCCCAGCTCGAAGCGTTTGTGAAAAGCCTGCCCGACGGACTTGATACTGTGATAGGAGACCGCGGCGTGAAACTTTCCGGAGGACAACGTCAAAGAATCGGCATTGCCCGCGCATTGTACGGAGATCCGCAGGTACTGATACTGGATGAAGCGACCTCGGCATTGGATAACGATACGGAAAAAGAAGTGATGAATGCCATAGACAGCCTTCATGGCACAAGAACGCTGATTGTGATTGCCCACAGACTTACCACAATTAGGAAGTGTGATAAGATTTATGAGGTCGGAAACGGAACGGTTATGCTTAGAAATAAGGAAGAGGTATTTGAAGAAGCGTGAGGTTTTGCGGATAAAGAAAAAGGAATGATAAGATGAATGCATATTTGAAAATGCTGACATGGATATTGGGCGTTATAGCCGTATTTGTGTTGGAAATTACAGTGATTAATCTTATTAGCGGTGAAACATATCTACTGTTGATGTATGACTTAAAAAATCAATTTGCGGACAATCTGATATATGCAATGTCTCTTGTCATATTAGCCTTTGTAGATACAGGGGGGGGGTACGTCATCTGCCTCTTATGCAAACGGGTATCTGCTGATTGGCTCAAAACGTTTAACGTTCAAGTCATAATAGATGGTATCTGTATCATAGTGATTGTGATAGGTCTTTACATAAATAACAGTAGTTTTTATAGAGATTTATCACAAGGCACATGGGAGCAGACAAAAACGATAGGTCATTCTTTTGGAGCCATAAATAATGATAATTACACAGGATCATTGGAAGCTTTTGAGTATAACTATACATTAGGAAGAAGGACAATGGAAGTGGATTTGATTCTTACGACAGATGACCAGCTGGTGCTTAAGCATGACTGGGATACGCCTGTGCAGGATGGTATATCAGAAGCTTTTCCGCCTGATAAAGAACAGTTTTTAAATGCAAAACTTTTGGGAAAGTATACACCGCTGAGTTTTGAGCAGCTTTGCGGGATTATGATAAAATATCCGGATCTGTGGATTGTAACGGATACAAAGAGTACAGAGAATGAAGAAATATACAGACAGTTTATGGTTATGGTTGATACGACACAACAGTTAGGCTGTGAGGAAATATTAGACAGGATTATCGTGCAGGTGTACAATGAAGAAATGTATGAGATTGTTAACGGCATATATCATTTTGATAATTATATTTTTACAATGTACTGGCGCTTTTACAATGACGACTGGCTGGGAATTACTAGGGATGTCTGCCGTTTTTGCGTTAATAATGGAATCGAAACAATTGCAATTGGAACGAATAGAATTTCGCCTGAAATGAAAGCAATTGCAGACCGCTATGAAAGAAATGTATACATCCATACAGTGAATGATATGGAAGAGGCGGATAAATACTTTAAAATGGGAGTCAATGGAATCTATACTGATATAATAACGGATAGGGACTTATAGATATAAAAATAACGGGGATGACCCGCTCAACGAAAGGTGGCAGACATTTTGAAAAAACTACGGTCCATAGATGAAATGCCGGATGAAAGATACTTCAATGTTTCAAGATCATTTAAAACAGCATTTGCGGCAGCAATGATTTTGGGCATTATTGCACATTTATACATGTTTATGAACAAATTACCGAATTATGATGACATGAGTCTGAACGAATTTGGTGCCACATTCAGACTTGGAAGATGGTTTCTGTGGGTTTTGGGGGCATTGGCATACCATTTGGATTTTGTCTACAGTCTTCCGTGGGCAAATGGTTTGATTACGCTTGTGTTTATTGCGTTGTCGGCAGGACTGACAGCAGATTTGCTTCAGATAAAGAGTGCCGCAGGCAATGTGTTAATCGGAGCAGCCATGGCCGTATATCCGAGCTGGACAGCAACGTTTTTCTTTATGTTTACTGCGCCGTATTATGCGATTGCTTTATTTTTGGCGGTTTGTGCAGTTTATATGACAATCAGGGCAAAGCGGTATTTTGTGCTGGCATCCCTTATGCTGGCCTGTTCCATGGGGATTTATCAGGCGTATATCCCATTTGTGGCAACAATATATGTTATTGTGATTATGCTGATGATTACGGAGCATGAAACGGACTATTTCAAAATCGTGAAGTGTTCTTTTTATTATCTTGCCCAGCTTTTGTCAGGAGGAGTATGCTATCTTCTGATTACCAAAATATCATTAGCGGTCACAAATCAGGAGCTGGCAGATTACAAAGGGATTGATACAATCGGAAATTTTTCGGGAGTTCCTTTTTCGGAAATGATAAAAAAGATATTCCTTGATTTTTTTGGACTGGCTTATAATAATAATTTAGAGCTAAGTTATAACTATGTTACAAAACTGATGTACCTTTTTTTGTTTGTTCTGTCAGGAATACTTATTATCTTATGGATCAAAATGTTTGTGAAGGAAAAACAGCATCTGAAAGCAGCAGAAATGCTGGTTATGGCAGTTGTTTTTATTGTTGCAATAAACAGTATATATCTTGTATGCGGCGACGTGTATTCACTGATGCGGTTTTCTTATGTAAATCTTATTATTCTGCCGGTATGCCTGATTGATCGACATAAAAAGGTGCTTAATACACAACACTATAGTAATGTCGTGCTGATGGAGTGGGGGATGGTATTTGTGGCGGCAGCCGGAATTATGAGTTACTGCCATTTTGCAAACGCGCAGTATCTAAGCTTGGATTTGGGATTTGAACAGGCATCGGGATACTATGGAACTGTCATTACACAGATCAAAGAGCTGGAAGGTTACGAGCCGGAAATGAAGACGGCATTCATAGGATATGATGCCATAGAAGATAAAAGTCTGTATAAAAACCGGGTTATGGAAGTATTTGACATGAGCGGACGGGATGCGGTAATGGCTCAGGCATACAGCATAGAGTATTTTCTGAAATATTATTGTGGATTTGATACGGAACTTGTAGAAATCGATACAAATAAAGAAGAAATCATGCAAATGCCGGTGTATCCGGCAAAAGGCTCCATGAAAATTGTTGATCATACTGTCGTGGTTAAATTTTCGGATTAAAGAAGGGTGTCAGGAGGGAATATGGCAGGTTTACAAAAAGAAAGGAAAAATATAATTAAAACAGTGCATGATTTGCTATTTGTGCAAAAGGAGCCTGTACTTGCAGAATATCTGCTTCTTTTTCTAGTGTTTCTGGTTCCGTTTGTAACCATGATGTATGGGGATACAAAAGCATTTGTACATTATGGGGTCAATTTCTGGAAAAGTATTACGGAAGGCGGCGGACTCCATAACTTTTATGACTATTCAAACGGAATGCTTGCATATTACAGGGAGAATGGTATTGGAGGGGCATATGAAGTGATTTATGACTTTCCGGTGTATGTTTGTCTGGGAATATGGGGACTTCCAATATGGCTTATTTGCAGCAGATTTGGCATTGAGGAGACATCAAATATGTGGATCATGCTGTATTCAAAGTCGCTCTATTTTGTGGCGCTTGCGATTGTCGCATATTTGATCTGTAAAATTTGCAAAAATATTGGCATTGATCGGGTGATGGCAAAGTGGGCTGCATTTCTGTTTCTGTCCTCGGCGCTTGTTTTTGCGGAGATTGGTATTGCAGGACAGCTTGACGTGCTTGGGATGCCGTTTACGCTGCTGGCGATATATTATTTCCAAAAAAAACAGAGATGGAAATTTTTGCTCTTTTTTTCAATTGCAGTGAGTTTTAAACAGTTTCCGTTGTTTATATTTCTGCCGCTTATTATGTTGATTGAGAAAAATCCTTTAAAAATTGCCATAGATACGATTCTTGTATTTGCCATCACAGTTCTTTCCGGATTGCCATTTCCGAAAGGAACAGAGGCTATGCAGGTCAAAGATGAAGTGAGAGGCCGTTTTATGGAGGCCTTTCTGGGTGTAAAAGCGCCGCTGTATAACAGTGCGGTTCCGGTTATCGTGCTTCTAATAGGAGGGATATGCGTTTTCTGCTATTTAAAAGAACTCAGGGATGATATGGAACGGGAACAGTATTCTGTTTTCATACCGACATTGTCAATGTTTGTACTGTTTATATCATTTGACAGTAATCCGTATTGGTTTATCCATCTGGCACCGTTTATGGCAATTCTCCTTGCGTATAATTCAAGCCGTTTTCAGCAGCTGATTTTATTTGAAACCGTAGGAATGCTATGTCTGATTTTAAGCCAGTTTGGATCAAATTATTGGGTATATGAGAGCTACTGGGCAAAGGGAATGGTTCTGGACCAAATATTTGGGTATCCGCAAAATCTGATTACATTAGAACGTTTTGGCGCCGGAGTGGGATTGGACGAGTCTTATGGGGTGCTTTTTGCAGGATTTGTGCTCTGTATTGGAGCTTGTCTTGCCATAAGCCTTCCGGGAAAAATGAAAAAAAGTGAAACTGTTTTAGTAAGACCGTATGCAATACTCAGAATGATTTTCAATGCCGGAATTTCGTGGATACCCACGTTTTTATTTGTGATTTCTCATTATATATCACTTTAAGATCGTAAAAAAACATGGAGGTATGGATTCGTGAAAAGATTTTTCGGGATATTAAAGCATGTCATCATACAATTGGTAGTGTTTTGGGTATTTTTAATTTATTTTAGTATGGTATGGTGTGCTGCAAATTTTGGAAATATTGGGTTGAGTGAAATTGTATTTACACTTAATATGCCGTTAAAAGGCACGGCAAGTTCCTATTTTTATTCGTATTTTATAAATGCGTTTCTGCCAACATTAATAGGCTTTGGAATAGAGTTGGCTTTATATTTTCTGCCGTGGAAAAATCAATATCATGTGAGCGTTTCGTTCGGCAAGAAAAAATGGACGCTTCCTATTTTGCCGCTACGCCTGAACGGGATTGTGTGGATAGCAATTATACTGTTTTGGCTTGCAATTATTGTTAACGCAGCAGACGAAAAGTTTAATGTCTATGATTTTGTGTACAATCAGATACAGGCATCAGAGTTTATTGAAAAGGAATATGTGGACGCTGCGGAGGTCAATGTTACATTTCCTGCTGAAAAAAGAAATTTAATATGCATCTATATGGAGTCGGCGGAATCATCCTTTCAGGACAAAGAAAACGGCGGGCTTTTAGAGGTTAATATTATACCGGAAATGACGGGGCTGGCAAGAAACAATATCAGCTTTTCTCAGTCAGAATTGATAGAAGGAGCAGCAGTAGCACCACAATGTGGATGGACAATTGCCGGATTGGTTGCACAAACGTCAGGACTTCCTTTAAAGCTGTTTAATTTTGATGATGCCTTAGACGGTACAGACAATACAATGGACAAGTATGTGTCATTTATGCCGGGGTCAACAACGCTTGGGGATATTCTTGAACGGGAAGGATACCACAATTTCTTTATGGCAGGTTCTGACTTTACATTTGGCGGAAGACGCGATTATTTTACCCAGCATGGAGGTTACGAGATATGGGATTATCTTACTGCAAAAGAGGACGGCAAAATACCTGCGGACTATGAAGAAACATGGGGATTTGAAGATGAAAAACTATATCAATATGCAAAAGAGAAGCTGTTGGAGCTTGCTGCGCAGGGAGAGCCGTTCAACTTTTCAATGCTTACAGTGGACACACATACAGGAGGGGGATATAAATGCAGGCTGTGTCCGGACACATATGAAACCCAATATCAGAATGTATGGGCGTGTGCGTCAAATCAGCTGGATGATTTTATAGAGTGGATACAGCAGCAGGATTTTTACGAAAATACGACGATCTGCATAACAGGCGATCATAGCAGTATGGAAGAAGGTTTCCTTGTAGAGTATGACTATGACAAACATAGAGGAAATATTGAGAGAAAGGTTTACAACGTTTTTATTAATGCGGCGGTGGAACCTGTAACGATGAAAAACAGAAAGTTTACAACGATGGATTATTTTCCGACTGTTTTAGCCGCATTGGGCGCGGAAATTGAGGGAGACCGGATGGGACTTGGCACGAACCTGTTCTCTGAGAAAAGCACGCTGGCGGAGGAATATGGATATGAGGAGATGTTTGACGAATTAAATAAAAAGTCTAACTTTTATGACAACTATATTTTATATCCGGAAAGATAGAAAGGATGAGAGCGTATGTTTACTTATATAATAATGGCAGGAAGCGGAGCAATTACTTATTTGCTGGCGCAAAAAGAATCGGACACAAAAAATGAAAAGTGGTACAAAGAAGTGATCGCGTATTTTATGTATGTGATGCTGGATATGCTGGCAGTATATTTTTGTATGGCGCCACTGGGAAGGATTACAAGAGTGGACAATATGACAAACGGAATAACAGAGATTCAATATGGAAATACTGCAATTTTATTTTCGCTGGCAGTGTCCGTTGCTATGGGAATTGTGTTTCTGGTCATAAAAAAGAAGGTTGACATCAGTGTTGAAGTAAAAAGAAAATAACGGGGAGGTTCGTAAATGAAAAGCGTGGATGATGTTGTACGGGACGTCTATTTGAGGATAAGCAGCAGATTTAAGATTGCGTTTCTATCCGCAGTCTTATTTGGACTCATTGCGCATATGTATATGTTTACAAATAAGCTGCCCAATTTTGATGATTTGGTAAACTTCAATACGTTTGGCACCACGTTCCGCAATGGCAGGTGGTTTTTATGGATAGTAGGCGCAGCCGCGTATCATTTGGAATTTGTTTTCAGTCTGCCGTGGATGAATGGACTGTTGACATTGGCTCAGCTTGCTGCTTCGGCAGGACTCATTGCTGATTTGCTTCATCTGAAAGGGAAGCTGGCAAACATGCTGTTGGGAGCGGCGCTTGTTGTATTTCCCAGCTGGACAACAACATTTTTTTATATGTTTACAGCCCCGTACTATGGCCTGGCCGTGCTTCTGGCCGTGTTGTCCGTCTATGTTATTGTGCGCTATAAACGAGGCCTGCCGGTATCTGTGATATTAATGGCGTGTTCGCTGGGAATCTATCAGGCATACCTTCCGTTCATTGCTACATTATATGTGGTTCTTTTGTTTTCCATGTTATATGAAAACTACAGTTACGCGGATATCTTAAAAAAATCACTTTATTATCTGTTTGGTTTTATCATTAGCGTCATCTGTTATTTTGTCGTTATGAAACTCTCGCTTTTCATTACAGGGCAGCAATTATCGACATACAAGGGAATCAGTTCTATGGGACAAATCAGTTTTTCCCGTGTGCCGGAATTTATTGGTATTGTAGCAAACAATTTTTTTGGCGTTTTTCTCAATAATAATTTGGAGATTAGCTACAACTTTATTACGAAAGTCATGTATTTTGTACTATTTATAGTCAGCGGCATTTTAATCTTGGATATTATCATTAAAAATGCCAAAAAAAAGGAATACTTAAAAGCAATAGAATCCGTTGTTTTGACCGTCGTATTTATTGTAGCAATAAATTTGATTTATATTATGTGCGAGGAAGGGATTTACTCGCTGATGTATTATTCGTATGCTTTTATGCTGATATTTCCGCTGGTGCTGATTGACAGAACCGTCTTAGGGCAAAGGAATTGGTTTACGACAGGTCTTGAATATAGTACTATGCTGTTATTGTGCGCGGGGGTATTTAGTTACTGCCATTTTGCGAATGCACAGTATTTAAGCATGGCCCTAGGCTATGAGCAGTCGCACAGCTATTGCACTACGCTGATTACGCAAATGAAAAATATGGAAGGATATAGAGACGATATGCCGGTTGTGCTTGCGGGAGAGGATATTGCGGATGATTCCCTGTACCGCAATGAAGTGATGCGCCCATTTACAATCAGCGGTAAAGACAATGTGCTTATCGACGATGCATACGGCAGGCCGGAGTTCTTACGGCTTTATTGCGGATTTGACGCAAAATATATGGCAGCCGACGAATTATCAGAGAAATCACAATCGGAAATTGCAAAAATGCCGGTTTATCCGAATGAGGGTTCCATTCAAATAATAGAGGGCGTTATGGTTATCAAATTGATGGATTAGTGGGAAGAATATTTTAGGGATTTGATATACGTGCCTTTTATTTTATGTTAAAATGGAAAAGTGTATTCGGTTTGAACAAAGCAAAACAGAACCGATTGAAATGGAGGTAAACGGTGAAACGGTTTGGGTATATTGTCAGGCATTTGCTGATATTTTTAATGCTGTTACTTTCAACCAGTCTTGTATGGTGTATTCATAACTTTGGAAATATCGGATTAAATGAGATTGTTTTTACGTTAAATATGCCATTAAAAGGGACGGCAAGCTCCTATTTTGTATCTTACTTTTGGCTTGCCCTTTTGCCGGCGCTCATTTTGTTTGGAATAGAATCATTGTTAAAATTTTATCCAAAGAAACGGTCGTATCATTTAAAGATTTCCTTTGGCAGCAGAACAATGGATATTGGGATACTCCCTATAAGGCTAAACGGCGCGGCATGGCTGCTTGTGGTTCTGGTCTGGATAAGCCAGATTATCGGAATCGCAAATGACAATTTTGAACTATATGCGTATGTGAGAAGCCAGATAGAGGCGTCGGAACTGATTGAACAGGAATATGTTGATGCAGCTGGGGCAAATATCAGCTTTCCTGCGGAAAAGCGAAATCTTATTTTTATTTTTGTTGAGTCTGCTGAGACTTCGTTTATGGACAGGGGAAACGGAGGACTTTTGGAGGAAAATGTAATTCCGGAAATGACAAAGCTTGCAAAGGAGAACGTCAGTTTTTCTCATTCGGAACTTTTAGAGGGGGCTGCAGTGGCGCCGGCCTGCGGGTGGACGATGGCGGGACTGATGGCGCAGACATCAGGAATGCCGCTGAAACTGTTTAAATATCAGGATAATACCGGAGGCGTTGATAATTCGATGGATAAATATGCAGCTTTTATGCCGGGGCTTACGTCGCTTGGAGAAATTCTTGAGGAGGAGGGATACCATAATTTTTTCCTTGCAGGTTCTGATTTTGCGTATGCAGGGCGAAAGGATTATTTTATGCAGCATGGGAATTATGAAATCTGGGATTATAACGATGCCGTTGCAGAAGGTAGAATTCCTGAGAATTATGAGGAAGGATGGGGGTTCGAGGATGCAAAGCTGTATGCGTATGCGAAGGAAAAGCTGACAGCGCTTGCTGAAAAAGGCGAACCGTTTAACTTCTCCATGCTTACGGCTGACACACATGCGGGAGGCGGTTATCTTTGCGAGCTTTGCCCGGAAACCTACGAAAGCCGATATGCCAACGTATGGGCGTGCGCCTCGCGTCAGTTATATGATTTTGTAGAGTGGATAAAGTCGCAGGATTTTTATGAGAATACAGTTATTTGTATTACAGGAGACCATAGTAGTATGCAGACAGGCTTTTTTGAAGATTATGAATATGACAAGCACGAAGGCGATACCGTAAGGAAGGTATACAATGTGTTTATCAATACAAAAGAAGAGCCGGTTAATATGAAGAATAGAAAGTTTACGACACTGGATATCTTTCCGACCGTTCTTGCAGGCATGGGCGCCAAAATAGAGGGGGAACGGCTGGGAATCGGAACAAATTTGTTTTCGGAGGCGCCTACATTGGCAGAGAAGTACGGATATGAGGAGCTGTTTGCCGAACTGAATAAGAAGTCGCGTTTTTATGATAACAATATTCTGTATCCAAACAAGTAAAGATAGGAGGAATGCAAAATGTTCAATTATGTCATTATGTTTGGCTGTGGGGCCATAACATATCTTTTGGCAGAAAAAAGTTCTAAAAAATTGTCGCCCAATTGGTATAGCGCATTGATAACTTTTGTTATGTGTACGATGATAGATATGGTTACAACCTATCTTGTACTCAGCCCGTTTGGAAGAATAACAAGGGTTGATACGGTCGATGGCATAACTGAGATTTCTTATGGAAACTCCGCTATATTTTTAGCGGTAATCATAGCGTTGCTTTGGGGAATCATTTTAGGATTTTTAAAGAAAAATGTGGATATAAAGGCGGAAATCAATCAAAAGTGACATTTCAGACAGAGCCCTGATGTGTATGGAGGATAATGTGGAAATAAAAAAACACATGTTATATTTTTTGCTGGCCTATATTACATTGCTTGGACTGAAAATAGACATTTTTTATTTGGAACCGGAAGGAAACGCAATTGTGCAGTTATTGGATGCTGCGTCAGGCTTTTCAATGAATGATATTATTATGTTAACAGGAATGACTTTTTTTTACAAATTTTCATTTGCATACTTAAAAAATTCCGTTTTGAATTTTAGAAATACAGCGTGTGTCGCAGGGCCTGCGTTTTTATTTGCAGTTTTTATGGTGTCAGGACGTGCATTTGCATATAATGCAGCGGTTCATCCGATTTGTGCGATTGTAGCCATAGGCGGTTATTTTGTTATATTTTTTGCTGGCATTGCGATATTATATAAATGGATGGAGGGTTTTGACATATGTGATGAGAACGCGCAGATTATCAAACAGGAATCCTTTGTGGGGAAATATATGAGATGCCTTTACAAACACACGTTTATCACTGTATTTGCCACAATTTTTATTCTGTATATTCCATATATGGCCATATCCTATCCTGCGATTCATATGGGGGATACCTGTAATCAGCTTGCGCAGGGATATAATTTTCCGGAGGGGACGTCAGGGTATCTTAAGCTGATTGATGAAAACGTGAGGCTGAACGGGCATCATCCGATACTCCATACATTATATCTGCATCTTTGTATGGTGATTGGGGATAAAGTTTTTGGCTCTTATAATGTCGGCATATTTTTGGCGTCAATCACGCAGGCGCTTTGCATGATCAGTGTTATTTCGTATGCATTATCCATTATGGTAAAGGCGGGAGTGCGGATTTGGCTGGTTTTTTTGACAATGTTGTATTTTGTTCTGTCACCAAGAATACAAAACTATATGTTTCTCATCACAAAAGATGTTTTTACAGCGTGCGCGCTTTTGGTTTTGGGAATATCTATCTGGCAGATCCAAAGGGGAACAGGAAAAAAAACGCCATATCTGTCCTATATCATATCAGGGATCTGTCTGGGATTTTTTCGAAATGACGGGAAATATACTGTGCTTGTATGCGCTGTGTTTTTGCTGATAGCAGAGCGGGAAAAATGGAAAAAGATCGCGGCGTGTACGGTCGTTGTAATGGCTTTTATGATGCTGCTTTTTCAGGTGATAATGCCAGCGTTTAAGATAACGCCTTCGAGCAGACGTGAAGCGTTGTCTCTGCCCTTTCAGCAGACGGCGCGTTATATCCGTGATTTTGGAGATGAAGTCACGCCGGCAGAGAAGGAAGCAATATCAAGGGTATTGGAATATGATGTGCTTGCAGAGAAATATGTGCCTGACAATGGAGATTTTGTTAAGGAGAACTACAATGAGGAAGCTTCCGCCTCCGATTTGAAAGCGTATTTCAAGGCATGGTGGGGGATGCTGAAAAAGCATCCGGAGGTCTATATAAAAGCGGCAATGAATAATTATTATAATTATTTTTATCCGGGGGAGGAACTTGCACAGGCGTATACTTACGAGCAGTCTGCCATATTTATGACTTATGTAAATGATGCGCTGAATGAGATTGACATGTCGATACACTATCCCGAATGGAGCCACAGATATCAGCAGGTATATGAAACGCTGCGGGAAAAACTATTTGCACTGCCGCTGCTGTCGCTGCTTCGATGTTCGGCCTTTTATGTCTGGACACTGATTTTATGGTTTTTTTATTTACTGAAAACGAAAAAACTAAGAGCAGTTCTTCCTGCGCTTCCGATGGCTCTGTCGCTTGCCATAGCGTTACTTGCATCGAGAAACGGGGATTATTTCAGATATCTGTATGGCATCGCTTTTAGCCTGCCTGTGATTTTGCTGCTTGGGCAGGCGCGGGGATATAACACTATCGACACATATGGAAAAATGGAGGCATAAGATAAAAAATGGAAAATTATTTGGGCGTGATGGCGCTATGCGTTATATCCGGAATGTTGGCGGCGGCAGTGCATATGCTGCTTACAAAATCCTCAAAAAAACAGTTTCAAATAAAATACCTGTATTTTTATGCGGCGGCTTTTTATGGCGCTATGTCGGTTGTAAAAATTTTTATGGGAGAAGGGGAGAAAACACTTTTTTCAAGTTTTATTGACATAGAACGTGCGACGTACCTGCACTATGGGATACCGTTGGCTGTCCTAGCTGCTGCGCTGCCCCTTTTCATGAAGATTTTATTGAAAGAGGAAAAGCGGAAGTACTTTATGGAAGCATTCCTTTCGATATTCTCTTTCCTTATCGGGGCGGAGTTTTTGATTTGGGGAGTTATCAGCTCTTATAATTATGTACTGGTATGCATTTTTTCACTTTTCCTGTCCCTGTGTCTTGTATTCTTCTCAAAAAGAGAGATGCAATTTTATAAAAAAGGAACGGGAAAGGACAGGCTTCTTTTTATCCTGCCTGTGATTTTGCTGTGGACGGTAACGATCATTATTTTTGAACCAAATCAGCTGCTGCTGAACAACCTGGAAGAATTTTCCATACCTTATGCCCGGTTTTTTGGGGTAATGTTTGTGGAAGGTGCGGCATTGACCGTTGTTTATACATTGACAGGCGTGTTTATCCTGTCAGAAAAGCAGCTGAAAGCATTTGGAACAATCGTGTTTGGCATTTCCGTGGCCGGTTATATTCAGGGGAACTTTTTAAATGGAGAGATGCTTCTGATGGATGGAAGCGTTCAGACTTGGAGCCTTGCGCAGCAAATTGTGAATGGCGTTATATGGATTGCTGTTATTGGACTGGCAGTTTTTATCAATTATAATGTCCGCCATAAAAATATCTGCAGAAAAATTGTGCAGGGCGTGTGCGTCTATATCGGCCTGATGCAGATATTATCGCTTGCCTTTATGATTGCGGCGAAAGAGTTTCCGGAGGAGGAAAACGAATTTGTGCTTACCACAAACCATATGCTTGAACTGGACGAGGAAAACAATGTTGTCGTATTTGTGCTTGACTGGTTTGACAGGCAGATTATGGATGATATTTTAAAAGAGAGTCCCGATTTCACAAAACCACTGAAAGATTTCACGGACTACACAAATACGACAAGCTGTTATGCGTATACAGAGCTGTCCATACCCTATCTGCTTACAGGGGTGGCGTGGGAGTATGGCATGGAGGCGGACGATTACTGTGAATATGCGTATGAAAACAGTCATCTGCTGGACGATATACAGGATCAGGAATACAGCATAGGAGTCTATACAGGGGCTCTTTATATGGGAAATACAGCAAAAAGTAAGCTTATAAATTATTCGGATGATATCACACAGGAGCTTGGATACAAGAAAGCCTTTTATGCAATGAATAATACATCGAAATATAAGATGATGCCGTTTGCGGTAAAACATTTTTATTTTTATACGACGGATGACATTGCCGAAATCGTTGTAAACAGCGGTGAATATTCAATAACAAACGATATTATTTTTCATAACGAACTTGCAAAAAATAAGCTTGCCATTGATAAATCCGGGTCTTATAAAGGAGCGTTTCGATTTTATCATTTCAATGGGGCCCATGCGCCGTTTCATATGAATGACAACTTTGAGGAGATAAAGGAAAACGGAACGCGTCTGTCGCAGTCGAGAGGTTCATTAAAGATTGTATATGAATATATTGATGAGATGAAGCGGCTTGGGATATATGATAATGCGGCCATTATTATAACAGCGGATCATGGACAGAATATGGATGTCATGCGGGAGGCCAAAAATGATGAGGATTATGATATGACGTCGACACCAATTCTTTTTGTAAAGCTTCCAAAGGAGCAGCATGAAAAGGGACCAATCAGCAATACGGCGCCCGTATCGCATACGGATTTTGCGGCTACAGTGATAAAGGCGGTGGGAGGAGACTCTGCGGCGTATGGAAGAGCCTTTGACGAGATAGCGGAGGAGGAAATGCGAGAACGCGTGTTCACATATGTGATTGCGCCGGACCAAAAATATAAAAAATGCGTGATAAAGGGAGATGCGAATGACGCCGCTTTTTGGACAGTCGTGGAGGAGGGAGAATAAATGGTTGATTTTCGGAAAATGGAGAAAAAGACAACGTTCGCTTATCTGCTTATCGCAGCGGTATTTCTGATATTTTTCTATGGCTATTTTTATTCGGACATCCTGATTACGACCAGTCATGGCATTAATTTTTGGGATGTGATATTCAGCGGCAAGGTATTGGATTTTCATGCGCTGTGCTGTTCTGATGTGGAGAATGCGGCTTATTCGATAACAACTATTTATGCAGGTTATGATTTTCCTATATATATTCTGTTTGGAATATGGAATTTTCCGCTATGGGTTATCAGAAAGCTGACAGGAATTAATATTTGGGAATGTGTACCGGCAATGATGTGGGCAAAGTCGATCATACTTTTTTTTGCGGTATTAACATTAAGAGGATTGAATAAAGTTTGCGATACAATAGGAATACAGGAAAGAAAGACCCTGGTAGCAATGATTTTTTTTAGTTCTTCTTTTGTAAGCAGCTGTGCAATCGTAAATTCACAATATGACATTATTACGGCATATTTTATGATTGAGGCGTTGAATTGTTTTTTAAACAGGCGCAGGAGGGGATTTATTCTTTATATTGCAATAGCGACGCTTATCAAGCCTTTTGCACTGTTCTTATTTGTACCGTTAATATTATATGCGGAAAAAAATCTGATTAAAATAGGAATATGCTCGTTAGGAGTGCTGGCGCCGTATTTCGGTGTGCGACTGGTCATTCGAAATACGACGCAATTAGGAACATATGATAATGTTCTGACACTTTTTAAGAATAAAGTACACATAGGAAGTGCGGACATTCCAATTTTTATTTTGATTTCATTTGTGTTATGGGCGTTCTGCTATATGTACAAAGAACCAACGGAAAAAGTAAGTTTCTATAAAAATAGCGTTATAATTTCATATTTGGCATTTGCAATTTTCTTTATGTTTTGTTCCAGCAGCCCTTATTGGTGCATAATGCTTCTTCCATTTCAGTGTTTGCTGATTGGAATAAATAAAAAACATGCGCTGCTAAATGTTGTTTTAGAGACGGTAGGTTCAATTTGTCTTATTGGATATTATATGATTGAAATTCCCTGGTGTTTTGACGTCAGGTTACTAAGAACATCATTTTTTGCAGTACTTTTTGGGTTGCGGCTCGATACGACAGATAATGTACTTGATATTATTCATAATATGTCGGAAGGTTTATATGACATGCGTGATCGTGGCAGCAGTATGTTGTTTGGGATATTTTTTGTGTCAAACCTTGTTTTTATCTGGCTTAATTTGGTAGAACACAAACATACTGCTTTTGAAGATGAGCCTGTGCCGCAATGGCTGTTATTTATAAGGCTTTTGATATCGCTTGGGGTATGCTTGGTGCCGATGGCGGCTTATATTTTATAGTGCGCAGGCCGTCAAGAATAATAATGATAGGATACGAATGAGAGGATATATTGTATGGAAGCAACGATTGTTATATTGATTGTATTGTTATTAGTTGAACTATATGGAATAAAATTTCAGTCACAGCCCAATGAGCTGCTCAGCCAGAAGCAAACAAATGTTCTGAGGGGGGGGTGTTGCTTCCCTGTTATATTCTGTCATTTTTATGAACCATACAGCAATAACCTCCAGGTTACTATAGGAAGATATGCTTATATTGCGGTGACGTTGTTTTTTATATTTTCGGCTTATGGATTAGAGGTTCGTGTAAAAAGGAAAGAAGATTATCTTGATCATTTTTTGGTAAAAAGATTTACAGCTATTTTAATACCCTACATACTTTCGAGTCTTATAAGACTAATGTTTGGCGTAGATTTAACATATGGCGGAGCGTCGTTTGTACATGTATTAATTATATACTATATTATTTTTTATTTCGTACATATAAAAATAAAAAATACGAAAAAGCGAGAGTATGTTTTATTGCTTTTTACTTTATGCTATAGTATAGGTGGATTCTTTTGGGGTTACAAATTTAGGCTTCCAAAGATTGGATTAAACTGGTATCAGGAAGCACTTGGGCTTACAATAGGGGTATTCATTGCTTATCATTATGAAAAAATGAATAGATTTTTTAAAAACAGGGTGATTGTTAAATTAGCATTATGGATACCGGCTGCTGTTTTTTTGAAATATACATTCGATATGTACATTTCGAACGGTTATATTCAGGAATATAAGTTTTTGTGTAATTATATTTACCGCATGGCGGCAGCTGTTTCCGTAATTGTTGTGATAATGCTGTTATTTTCACATTTTAGCTTAGGGAATTATGTTTCGCGCCAGTTAGGAAAAATTTCTTTTGAAATTTTTTGTATCATGGTTTTTATCTTCAGTTTTTGTTAAAATTACCTGTAGAATGGAACGGAAATTCATATATTTTAACAGTAGTGGTCTGTACAATTATCACAGCGTTTGTTATGAATAAGATTGCTTCTGTTTTGGCAAAATTGCCGCTATTTTCAAAATGGAAGGGGTAATAGACATCATCGCATTCTTGACAGTAAATATATGAAAGAAAGGTAGAAAAATGAATGGAAATTCTATATAGTGCTTTTGAGATAGTCATGAATGGCTGCTATAATTTATGTCGAAACTATGGGGCTGCTATCCTGCTTTTTACATTGATTAGTAAAATTGTACTATTACCTGTATCTGTGTGGGTGCAGAAGAATTCAATTAAGATGGTAAAGATGCAGCCGGAAATCAACTTTATTATGGTGAAGCACTTCGGGGATAAGGATACGATTGCGGGGGAGCAGGCCGCCGTTTACAAGAGAGAGAAGTATCATCCGATGGCTTCCGTCTTTCCGCTCGTGATACAGCTGGTGCTGCTGATGTGCGTGATTGAGGTTATCAAAAGGGGAATGAACAATCCTCTTATCGACATGGGCTTTTTGGGCGTCGACCTCAGCCTTGTGCCGAGTGCGGAGGGGATTGGACTGATATGGTCTCCGCTTGTGGCTGGTTTTTCGGCATGGCTTTTATGTATCGCGCAGAATGCAGGCAATGTGCTGCAGTCTGAGCAGTCAAAGCTCAATAAATATGGCCTTATGGCATTTTCGGTAGGACTGTCGCTTTATCTGGGATGGTTTGTGTCTGTAGGAGTGGCGCTTTATTGGATGGCGAGCAATGTCCTTGCGATTGTACAGCTTTATCTATTGAATTGGGCGATTAATCCGAAAAAATATGTCGATTACGAAGCGCTGGAAAAAAGCAAAAAAGAGCTTGAACGTTTAGGAAATATAGGGGGAGAGAAGCGCAGGCGCTTTCATGACCCAGAGGCCAGAAGGGAACGGCAGGACTACAGGAAATTTTTTTCCGTAGTCAATAAACATCTTGTATTTTATTCGGAAAGCAGCGGATTTTATAAATATTATAAGGGAACAATAGAGTATCTGTTGAAGAATACCAATCTGGTAATCCATTATATTACCAGCGATCCAAAGGACGCCGTTTTTGAACTTGCAAAAGAAAACACGCAGATAAGGCCGTATTATATCGGGGAAAAGAAACTGATCACGCTTATGATGAAGCTTGAAGCGGATGTGATGGTGATGACCATGCCGGACATTGAGAATTATCATATCAAGCGCAGTTATATAGATAAAAATATTGAATATGTGTATATGCAGCACGGCATGGACAGCATTAATCTGACGCTGCGCACCGGTGCCATTGATCATTATGATACCATATTCTGTGTAGGGAAACACCAAAAAGAAGAAGTGGAAAAGACGGAGGCCGTATATGGTCTTCCACCGAAACGGCTTATAGAGTGCGGTTATACGCTGCTTGACGAGATGCGTACCGACTATGAGAAACGGGAGATTTCGGTCCATGATAAAAAACGGATTCTGATAGCGCCGTCATGGCAGAAGGATAATATTGTTGACAGCTGCCTGGAAAAAATACTTGATAATTTAAAGGGACAGGCGTATTATGTAACGGTACGCCCGCATCCTCAGCATGTGCGTCATAAAGCGGAATTTATGGAACAGTTAAAAAAGCAGTATGAGCAAAATCCTGATATAGAGATACAGACGGATTTTTCTTCCAATGATACTGTTTTTGAGGCGGATCTGGTTATTACCGACTGGTCAAGCATTGCCTATGATTATGCATATACGACAGGAAGGCCGGTGCTCTTTATTAATACGCCGATGAAGGTGATGAATCCGGAGTATCAAAAGATTGATACGGTTCCAATCAATATCCTTGTTCGTGATGAGATAGGGTGTTCTTTGGATATGGATGAGCTGGACAGGGTTTCGGAATGTGTGGAGACGCTTTTGGAAAACAGTGAACAGTACTGTGAAAAAATTGAGCGGTTTGTGGACGAATACGTGTATAACCACGGAACGAGCGCGGAAGTGGGAGCAAAGTACATTGTTTCACGGATACAGAAGAAAATTGAAGAGAAGAAGAAAGGATCAAAGATAAAAGGAGACGGGATATGAAAAAAGAAATATTAAGATTATTAGGGATTGGATATCTGTGTACCTGCGGAATGCTGTTATTTGGCGCAAATTCACAGGCTTATATTGACCCTTCCGTGGCAACTTATGCGATTCAGGCTGTCGCGGGCATTGTGATTGCAATTGGTGCGGTGGCCGGAATTTATTTTAGGAGGGCAAAAAAGAAATTAAACGATAAGCTTGGGATTGACGAGAACAAAAATAAAGAAGTGGAATCAGATGATATTGTGATAAAGTAGATAGCGGCTATGGAATGGTTACAGGCGTTGATAGATAGGAAAAGAGTGGGAATTGAAAATGCTGAAAAAGATTAAAAATGATTTTAGAACATACCTGGATGACAGAAGGAATGTAACGTATGTAAAGAAACAGATTGCTTCAAAGCAATTACAGATAAAGGAAATCGAGATCGAGACTGTGAACAGATGCAATGGAAAGTGTTCTTTTTGTCCGGTCAATGCCAATGAGCCGCAAAGAGAATATGCAAAAATGTCCACAGAGTTATTTTATAAAATAATACAAGAGTTAGTGGATATGAACTACACAGGGATGCTGTCAATTTATTCTAATAATGAACCGTTTTTAGACGAGCGGATTGTCGATTTTTATAAATATGCCAGAGAGAAGCTTCTGGGTGCAAGGCTGAATCTGTATACAAACGGAACGTTAATGAGTCTGGATAAATTTAAAGAGATTGTAAATTATGTGGATAATATGGTAGTGGATAATTATAACGACGATTTAGAGGTACTGCCCAACTTAAAGGAAATATTTCTGTATCTTCAGGAGCATCAATATTTAACGGATAAAGTTAATTTCGTTGTGCGGCCGCAGAATCAAGTGCGAACTTCAAGAGGCGGACAGGCTCCCAATAAACCGGAAGCGAAAGGGATTCAGGAATTGTGTTTGCTGCCTTTCCGAATGGTAATCATCCGCCCAACCGGAAAAATCAGTTTGTGCTGTAATGATGCGCTGGGAAAGTATACTTTGGGCGATGTTTCCAAAGATAAGCTAACAGATATATGGAATTCACAGGAATATGAGCAGATACGTCAGGAAATGCTCAAAAACAGAAGAAAAAATTTAAATTTGTGTAAAAACTGCGATACAAAGACAAGGCCTTGATTTTTGCTGTTTTAACAAAGACAGCAGAAGGTAGGAGAAGATGATGAAAAAAAATGCTTGGAAAGAGTATATATTAGCTATATTATTTGCTTATCTTACCTTATTAGGTATGCGGATTGATATTAGCGTTCTTCCGTCAGGGAGAAGCAGCATTGTCCAATTATTTGATTCCTTTCCGGAGCTGTCTGTGTACGATTTGGCATCGGTCGGTTCATTTGCTGTTGTTTACTGCTGTCTGCGCAAATTTTTTAAAGAGAGAGGAATTAAACCATATAAAAATATATGTACTGCCATTCCGGCGCTGCTGTTTTCCTTTTTTATGGTCATTGGTAAAGCGTTTGCGAGTGAGGGGAGTATTTCCTGCATTGCGGCAAACCCGTTACAGCTATTAAAGGCTCTTCTATCAGTTTTAGGCTATTTTCTGTTCTTTCTTCAACTGTTGGCGTTTATATATACGCAAGTTGGGAGGTATAATATTACTTGTGACCATTATATGATCAATAGCAAATATAAATTGATAAACAAATATTTAACAGCGCTTATAAACAAACCGTTTGCTACAGTATTTGTTACACTATTTGTTATTTATATTCCATATATTTTAATTTCCTACCCGGCTATTCATTTTGGCGATACATGCAACCAAATTGCACAGGGGTATAATTTCTCGGAAGGAACATCAGAGTATTTGCATTTAATAAATGAGAACATACGTTTAAATGGCCACCATCCGATTGTTCACACATTGTTTATCCATTTATGTATGGTAGTAGGAAAAGGGGTTTTCAATTCGTATAATGTTGGTATATTTTTGACTGCATTTATACAGTTTTTATGCGTACTTACGGCAATATCCTATGTAGTATCGCTGATGATAAAAAAGAGAGTGAAACTGAATATTATTTTTCTCGTAATCTTGTATTTTGCATTATCTCCAAGAATACAGAACTACATGTTTTTTATTACAAAGGATATTTTATCTGCTTATTCATTTTTATTGTTTTGTATCGGACTTTTAAAAATGCAGAAGGCGCCATGTTATAAAAGGGATTTTCTTTTTTTGACGTTATCAGGAATCGCTGTATGCTTTCTTAGAAATGATGGAAAATATATTGTGCTGATAAGTATGGTTCTGGCAATTTTGTTCTCACGTATCAATAGAAAAAAAAGTTGTGTCAGTGCAGTCCCAAAATAATGGCATAGGCAAGTCTGAAAAACGGATTGGCGCAAAAAGTACATATTTTATTAAGTCAGTATGTTTTATCATAATTGGTGTGTTGATCTTTGGTATGATTCAAGTTGTTTTCCTGCCAAAACGCGCCCCTTATACGAAGTCCTATGATGCCGGAAAGCTAACAGGTTTCTATAGGGAAGAAAAAAATAGCATTGATGTATTAATTTCTTCGACGAGCCATTTGAGCAAAGGCGTGCTTCCTATGGAGTTATATGAGAAGTATGGTATAAAATCATATAATTTATCAACATCTATCCAGCCGATAGAAGCCACTTACTATTTGCTTTGCGAAGCATTGAAAACACAAAGTCCAAAGGTTTTTATTATTGATGTATCCAATTTATACTTTAGCAGTGTTGAAGCAAAATATTGGTGGTTTGTTCTGGATGAGATGCATCTGGGCGAAAATAAATTGGCGCTTATGCACGAATATAAAGAAAATGCCGACGGTGGTGATGAATCATCAAGGGAGATGCTATTTCCTTTGGTACGATATCACACAAGGTGGAAAGAATTAACGGAAATTGATTTTACAGCAATTGGCGATAATAAGCATTATTTCGGAAAAGGCGGTCAGATGAATACTTCTGTTGCCGCCGCAGAAATAACAGTAGAAGAGATGAATGCGATAGCAGATCAATTGTTGCAAAGCACAGAAAAAAATGAGTATGTTTATGATGGTGAAAATACTTATCAAAACCATGAAGAAAACATATTGTATGACACTGATATTCCTGAAAAAAATATCGAATGGCTGGAAAAAATCAAAAAATTATGTGATGAAAACGATATTCAATTATTAGCGATTAAGACGCCGACAATATATATGCCGCAAGGGCAGCGTTCGGTCTGGCTTGAAGAGAAGTATCATAAAATACAAAAATTGTGTAAGGAACACCATATCACATATTATGATCTGCTTTATGATGCAGATCTTGGTATTGATTGGAGCAGAGATTCATCTGATCAAGGAATTCATCTTAACTTATTAGGAGCACAGAAGGTATCGGCTGGATTGGGAGAGTACCTTAAGGAAAATTATCAGTTGCCGGATGGGTCTGACGAACAGTGGGACAGAGATTTGGCATCATACCAAAAAGTTCGTAAAATTGGAGAACTGCAGGTTCAGAAAGATTTTATTGAATATATTAATATGCTCGCAAACGAATATAAAGAAATGACAATACTGATGGCGGCTGAGGAAGATATGGCAGTGGGACTAACAGAAGATGATATTTGCGCATTGCGATTATTAGGATTGCAAGCGGATTTTTCGAATGCAGCGAATCAGTCATATGTAGCTGTGATTGAAAATGGAGAAGTAAAATATGAGTCTCTTTCAAACCGTCAGATAAACTATAAAGGGACCTGTGATAAATCAAGCACGATTTATGAACTATACAGTTCGGGATGGTGGGTAGGTTCGGGTGTGTCCATAAAAGTGGGGGATGAAGAATATGCATATAATCATAAAGGATTAAATATTGTAATTTATGATAATGAAAGAGCCCTTGTTGTTGATAGTGTTTGTTTTGAGACAAATCAAGAAAACCATATAGCAAACAGAGACAATGCTAAGATAAATGAATTTGAGGAAGCGTTTGAGAGACGTATTATAAAAGAATACAAATAGAACCGCCCTAATTCTGTTTTGATAATAATACAAACAGAATTAGAGCGTTCTTTTGTTTCCTTCTTTTTACCTATTTGGGTATAAGATATTGTTATCGTAAAAACGCGATTTTTTATTTAGTTCGGCAAACAGTTCCTCATAACCGTATTTCTCAGCCAGTGTAGGCACATCGGAAAATAGATTTGTTCCCAATCCAAGTCGTTCTCCATCTATTTTGGCCCCCATTGCTGCGAGTATTGTCGGATACATGTCCATTGTCGTAAACTTTCTGTTTTTCATGGATGCAGGCTGAACTGCCGCATTGATAAAGACATTATATACCTTTCGCTCTATCTCTCCCAGATGACGTTCATAATGCTCATGCTCCTCAAAAAAACCGGCCTCCATACTGCAATGATCACCTGTGATGCAGATAGTCGTATTTTCATAAAAGCTCTGTTGCTTTATCCACTCTATAAAATCGCAGACCTGATTGGAAGCGCACGCCCACACATTCGCATATTGGCTGTCATACAGGTCAGGACACAACTCACATACATAACCGCCTCCTGTATGGGTATCGACCGTTAGCATGGAAAAATTGAAGGGCTGTTGGTCTGCCGCAAGTTCAGTCAGCTTTTCTTTTGCGAATTCGTATAGTTTTTGGTCTTCAAATCCCCATCCTTCTTCATAATCGGATGGTATTTTCCCTAATGCTATTGCCGTATTATAATCCCATATCTCATAATTTCCGTGTTGTGTAAAATAATCCCGTCTTCCTCCAAAGGTAAAATCAGAACCTGCCATAAAAATATTTTTATATCCTTCCTTTTCAAGCAATTCTCCAATAGCAGTCGCTCCGGGCATAAAGGATGCATATTTCTCCATAGAATTATCTACGCCGCCATTTGTAGACTCATACTTAAAAAGCTTCAGCGGAAGTCCAGACGTCTGTGCTACAAGCCCCGACATTGTCCAGCCACAGGCAGGCGCTACTGTCGCTCCCTCGAAAAGCTTCGAATGTGAAAAACTGACATTTTCCGCTGCAAGCGCAGTCATCTGCGGAATAATATTATTATCGAGAAGTCCGCCGTTTGCTTTATCCTGAAAGGAAGTCTCAGCAGATTCTATATAGATACAGATAAGGTTTTTTTTCTGCTCAGGAAAACTGATGTTCACTTTCCCTGAATCAACATACATATTTTCTATAAATTCTGAGGAATCAAGTTGGCTCTTAACATACTCAAATACTGCAAAGTTGTCATTCGCTATGCTGATAATCTCTCCAAACCATATTAGAACTATCACAATCCATATTGCAAGATTCAACTGAAAGGGCAGTATCGAAATTTCATAAACTTTATTGAAAACAGAAAACCGAATACTATATTTATGTTTCGGTTTATATAACGCTGCAAAAAGTTCTACCCCAAGCAAAATGACAGCCGGGCAGAAAGCATACAAAAAATATGACAAAAAATATGAATTAGCAGTTCCCTTTAATGGCATATTCAATGTAAATATAATCTCATTCAAACCTATATTGCCAAAATTGTTAATACACCACACAAGACTGGTTGAAAGTAACAGCATTAAAAATATCAGCAAATGCCTGAAAATATTACCAAACCGTTTCACCTCTTACCTCCATTTTAATCAATTATCTCTTGCAATCTTGAAACCTTGATTGATAAGACTCTGAAATTCCTTTTTTATTAATGTCCCCCACTTTTTTGCTGTATTACTTGACAAATCCATCCAAAAATGCGGTACTTCACTCCCTTAATTAAAAGCATATTTTTGATTGGAAGTGATTTTCCCGTGTCCAATTTTATTTTTCCGGATAATATTTACTTTTCATGGTGCAGCGCCGGCGTTGTTGACAATAATTACGCAAGATTTTGATAGAGCATTTATATAATTGGCGGTACACGGTTGCTTTTTGCTTTTGGTGTATTTATGTTTATTCTATGGTTTAAATCTATGCTAAAATATATTATTCTAAATTTGGCACAATATAAAAGATAACAATTGTATTCAAGTGTTATCTTTTATCAAGTATATATTATATATTTCCAAAAAGCAACTATTTTCGATTTTTTCACAGACCTTTGACAGTCTCTACAAATTCAGTTTATGAAAAAGGTTGTCCTTCTCGTCCTGTTCAATTGACAGATAACGTTTTGTAATTTCAATATTGGAATGATTGTAAATATTCATAATTAAAGCCGGTTGTCCCCCCGCCTGCCAAGCATGATAACCAAACGTTTTTCTCATCGAATGACAGCTGATATTACCGTCTAATTCATTATCCAATGCTGCTTCTTTGATGATGTGCCAGGCCCTGTTTCTTGACATGTGTTTTTGTGCATTATTGCCAGAGTAGAAAATATAATCGTCCTGCATAACAGGATATTTATGTTTCAGCTGTAAAGAAAGCGCATTTTTACAACTGTCATTAATGGCAATACAATTGATTTTACCAGTCTTTTGTTCCTTCAAAACCAAATGATTACGAAATTTCTGATGTTTAAAATCATAAACATCATTCCAGCGTATTTTTAATAGATCACTGATTCTTAAGGAAGTGTTTATTCCTAGAACAAATAGGGAATAATCTCGATATTTTTCCTTTCCTAAAAAATAGTTTTTTATCAATTCAATCTCTTCCTTTTTTCTTATTGGTGTTGTTAGCATTGTATTTTCCTCTTTTCTATATTTTGAATACTAAGATAACACTATGAATACAATTGTTATCTCTTATATTGCGTACTATTTTGCGTAATATATTGAAGCATAAGGAGATTTCGTTTTGGATAAACATAATATATTATGCAGAAAAATCAATTGGTTACAAGAAGGTGTACAGAAATGCAGTATTGAGCGTGATAGAAAAAGACGTGATTCCTTAAATATATACGAGGAGAAGTACCTATGAAAAATGTTCTTGCATATCTTGAAGATTCGGCAAAAAAATATCCTGAAAAAACAGCGCTTGTTGATGAAAAGCATAGTCTTAATTATACCGAATTTATAGAAAGTGCCAAAAAAATAGGAAGCAAAATCATTGATATAACCGGTAATCAGACAAAAAAACCGATTGTCGTCTACATTGACAGATGCATAGAAAGTATAGAAGCGTTTATGGGTATTGTATACAGCGGAAATTTTTACGTGCCTATAGATAATGCGCTGCCGGAACAAAGGAAAAAGTTGATTATAGATACGTTAAATCCAATAATGATTATCTGTTCAAAACAGGGACAGATGGATTTCTTAAAGTATCGAAGAAACATCTTGCTGCAGGATTTAAAAGATTCTTGCATCAATGAAGTGCAGTTAGACAAAGTACAATGCGGCCAGATTGACACAGACCCACTTTATGCCATTTTTACGTCAGGTTCTACAGGAGTACCCAAAGGTGTATTGGTAGGGCATCGATCAGTAATAGATTTAATCGACAATTTTGCGGAAATATTTGGATTTACGCATGAGAATGTATGGGGAAATCAGGCGCCGTTTGACTTTGATGTATCGGTAAAAGATATCTATTCAACAATAAAAGCGGGAGGTACGATGTATATCATACCTAAAAGATTATTTTCTATGCCGCTTAAGCTTGTAGAATACTTAAATGAAAATAAAATTAATACTGCAATATGGGCAGCATCAGCATTGGTAATGATTGCAAATTTCAAGACATTTGACAAAATTCTTCCTCAATATCTGAAACAGATTATGTTTTCAGGTGAAGCAATGCCAAACAAAGTGCTTAATTATTGGAGATCTTATCTAAAAGATTTACAGTATGTTAATCTGTACGGACCAACAGAAATTACGTGTAACTGTACTTATTACATTGTTGATCGTGAATTCACAAATGAGGAGAGTCTTCCGATTGGAAAAAAATTCAACAATACGGATATTATTCTTTTGGACAGTGAACGGAAACAGGAAGTGCCAAGAGGAGAGACCGGTGAGCTGTGCGTAAGGGGCAGTTCTTTAGCACTTGGATATTATAATAACCGAAAAAAAACGGCGGAAGCATTTATACAAAATCCGTTGAACAACGATTATCCGGAGCTTATATACTGCACAGGAGATTTAGTAAAGTATAATGAACGCGGCGAATTGCTCTTTTTGTCACGGCGCGATTTCCAAATCAAGCATATGGGACATCGGATTGAGTTAGGAGAAATAGAAGTCGCAGTGAATGCGATGGACTTCATTGAATCGGCAGTCTGTATTTATGATGAGAAAAATGAAAAAATCGTTTTATTTTATCAGGCAAAGCAGGTATGCAGAAAGGAAATTGTGGAACGCCTTCAAACGGTATTACCGAAATATATGTGGCCAAATAAATTTGTCAGATATGAAAAGCTTCCGTTAAATAAAAACAACAAGATAGACAGAACGAAATTAAAGGAAACTTTAGAGGAAGATTAGGGAAAGGAAGAAAACATAATGAGAGAGAAAGTAATAAAAATATTGGAAGATGTTAGAGCGGACATTGATTTTAATAACTTAGACAAAAAATTAATGGATGATGAGATGCTGGATTCATTTGATATTATATCAATTGTTGGAGAATTCAATGAAGCTTTTGGCGTTGATATTTCAGTTGATGATCTGCTTCCGGAAAACTTCAATACACCTGAGGCAATGGTAAAGCTGATTGTAAAACTGCAGCAGGAGTAGGGGGCGCAGGATGACTTTTGTTTCAGCGGCGTTTGGCGTCTTTGTCGCAGGTATTTCCATTCTGTATTTTTGCGTTAAAAAAAATTACAGATGGATTGTATTGCTTTTAGGAAGTTATTTCTTTTATTGGATGAGCAGCAGGGCCTTCACAGTTGTTTTGCTGCTCATGACAAGTGTTACATTTGCAATCGGAAAAATGATTGATACGCGAAACAAAAAATGTGCTATTTATTTAAATGGTCACAGTGAAATAACATCAGAGGAACGAAAAGCATATAAGCAGAATCATAAAAAAGTAAATAAGCATATTTTGATTTGGGGTGTTCTTCTGGATTTGTCCATGCTTCTTTTGTTGAAATACTTTCATTTTTTTTCAGAAAATGTATGTGAATTGTTTCGCTGGATTGGAATTCCTGTAGCAGTACCTGAATGGAATCTTCTGATACCTATAGGATTATCTTTTTATACTCTTCAGGCGATTGCATATATGACAGATGTATATCGGGGAAAATATCAGGCGGATAAGAATCCTTTCAAATTCATGCTTTTTATGTCCTATTTTCCACAAATTGTGCAGGGACCAATTGCACGGCATGATCATTTGGCAAAACAGCTTTACGAAGGGCATGAGTTTGATTACAAAAGATGCATGTTTGGATTACAGCTTATATTATGGGGATTGATGAAGAAGCTTGTCATCGCAGACCGATTGGCAATTCCGGTAAACATGGTCTTTAATCATTATGGCGACTATAATGGACTGATTGTTTTGTTTGCAGCATTTGGATATGGCTTACAGGTCTATGCAGATTTTTCGGGCGGCATGGATATTGCAAGAGGGGTGTCACAAATTTGGGGAATTGACCTGCAGCTCAACTTTAAACAGCCGTATTTTGCAAGATCCATTGAGGAGTTTTGGCGCAGGTGGCATATCACGTTGGGGGCATGGATGAAAGATTATGTATTTTATCCGCTTTCTTTGTCAGGATTTTCGGGGAATATTAGTAAAAAAGCCAGAAAACTGTTTGGCAGTAACATGGGTAAAAAGATTCCTTCTTTTATAGCAATGTTTATCGTGTATTTTCTGGTCGGCTTTTGGCATGGCCCGGAATGGAAATACATTGCATATGGTATATGGAACGGCCTATTCATTATGTCGGGTATTTTGTCGGAAGACGTTTATTGTCGTATCAAAAAGAAACTTGGAATTCACGAAGAGAGATTCTCATGGAAATTTTTTCAAATGATTCGAACTATTGTTCTGTGCTCTGTAGGAAGGCTTTTTTCCAGATCAGAAAATTTGACGGTTGCATTTCTTATGATAGGAGCATCGTTTAAAGGCTTTTTTAATGTCGCTTTTCTGATAGATAAAACTTTGATTAGATTAGGATTAGAGACGGCTGACTGGATTATTTTATGTATGATGCTTTTGGTGATGCTTGGTGTTGATGCTGCACATGAAAAGGGCATAAAAATACGTCAGACAATAGCAAAACAGGGAATTGTATTTCGGTGGATTGTGTATTATGCAGCGATATTCGCGGTGATCATTTTTGGCATTTATGGCTCAGTGTATGACAGCGCGTCGTTTATATATCAGCAATTTTAGAAAGAGGATTTATGAAAACGGTTGAATCATATAATCAGTGCAATTTATTAATCAAAGATTTTAGAAGAGAACATGGTAAAGTAGCGACAAATTTTTACTTCCTGCCCAATGAATTAAAGGATATAATAGAAAGAAGAGAGATGAAGTACTGGCAGAACAAGGAAGCGTTGTTATTTTATGTAGAAGAAACAGATTTTTCGCATATATTTTATTTTGTTAAGGGCGATCATGTGCCGGATGTGGAAAAAACAGAAAAGACAATGATTTTAGACTTGGTGGCAAGAGATATAGAAAATTCTGATGCAATAAAATCAGAAGAAAAGCGTTGGATGACGGCCGGATTTAAAATTTATAAAAAATATGTCAGATTGAAGTATATGATAGAGAAAGAATCTTATTGTAATCAGGATTTGATGCAAAAAAAAGATTTTGGTTTATCGTGTGCAGGGCATAAGGATATTGATGCAATTTTAGATTTGTGGAGATTCAATTTGGATCCTTATAGTATACCTTTGCCTAATAAGCAAGACCTGCAGCGAATGATAGGTACCGGACATGTTTATGTTATGAAACAGTGTAATGGATTAGTGGGGGCAGCCTATATGAATACTGCTTCGAAATCTTGTGTTTTAAATCACCTGGTGATAAATCCTTTATACAGGCGACAAGGACTAGGAACGATTTTAATGGATTTCGCATTACGCAGGATGGCGCAGGAAGGTATAGAAAAATGTTATCCGTGGGTAGATATTAATAATATACCCGTGTACGAAAGTTGTAAAAAGTATGGATTTCAGGAAGAGGGGCTTTGGTCTGAACAGATGTTGTACATACACAAATAAGAACCACGATTCATTTGGGATGGTGGTTTTTGTTTGCGTGGAAGCCGACTCGGAATAAGGCGTCCTATAATATTTTCAGTAGGGATACAGCCGATTTCGGCGTCTCTGCTGTCCTTGCTCTGCGCATGGTTATCGCCCATCACAAAAAAGCTGTTATCACCGACAACCAGTGTTTGAGCCGCTGTGCCGGCATACGTTATATCGCTGTCCGTATAGGGACTTGGGGTATTGTTTACAAACACAAGTCCGTCTGAAATCAAAACGGTATCGCCAGAAGCTGCAATAATGCGTTTTACCATAGTGCAGTTGAGCGTATCAGAGTAAAATACAATAACGTCACCGCGTTGAAAGTCGGAGACACGCTTGTCTATAAGGGTAAACTGCATATTTTTGTAGGTTGGGGACATGGAGTCTCCCTGTATTAGATTGAGTTGATATAAATTTTGTGAGACATAAAATGTAAGGAACAGTATCAAAAGTATAATGAATATTTTTTTCCGCATTGAACTACCTGCTATATAAAATTTTGACAATATTTTATATTTTAATAATTCCATAATAGCATAATAAGAAAAATTATTGTATAATAAATTGGATAATTTTAGGGCAACCGAGAAGAGAATGTATAATACGAACAGATAGATTCATCCTAATATATGAGGAAATAGGATACCGCAGATTTTACAAGTCAAAATGGGGAAAAGATGCAGGGGGCAGATGGGAGTTAGTGTGAAAAATAATTTTTTTACACAGCAAATTTATGTTGCGCCCAAATTCGCGGGCTGTTGGCAGCATGGGGGATTAATATGAAAAGATGGTTCAATGAGATTTTGGTTCTGGCAGTATCAATGTTTACGACGGCGGCGCTTTTTGCGGATGTGGACTCTACCGGAAATCTGTCAATGGCATTAAACGGCGATGGAATACCGCAGCTGATTGCACTTGTGATCGTTTGGGCCGTGTACCGCAAGTGGATTGTGGAAAAGAGAATTGTTATCCGGACAGGCAAAAGAGAAAAGGTGTGCAGTGCGGTTATGGCGTTTCTTTTTTCTGCCTTTATGATTATTGGCAAAGCGCAGACTGCGGAGCCGGATTTAAAGTATGAATTTTTTGCAATTCTGCTGTTTTTAGGATATATGCCGTTATTTTATATCATAACAGTAGTTATTATTTGCTTGACAGCGTATGATTTTCAGAAATGGACGGAGTGCAGAACAGGAAGTCTTACAGAGTGGCTTTTTGAAAAACATGTGACGGCAGGTGTGATTCTTGCGGTTATTTTATGCCGTCTGCCGTATCTGATTGCATTTTATCCCTGCTCCATGTCATGGGACGGCGGGGCTCAGATTTGCTGTTTTTTTGGCACGGAGCCGTTTACCAATCATCATCCGCCGTTCATCAGCTACCTGTATGGAGCGATTGCGTGGTACTCGCAGGAGTGGAAGCTGCCGAATATCGGAATGTTTGTAATTCCTGTAATGCAGACATTGCTCTCGGCATTTGCAGTGGCACAGGTATGTATGCTTTATAAACGTTTTAAGCTGCCTTATTGGGTGAGATGGGGAAGCCTTGTCTATTATGCAGCGTTTACAGTCTGGTGCATTTTTGACTGTACGGTGATAAAGGATACGTTATATTATCCGCTGACACTTTTGTTTACGCTGCAGCTGATATACTGCCTGATTGACAGCAGCCGTTTTTGGCTCAGGAAAAGAAACTTTGTCTTGATGATCGTTTACGCGGTTCTGATGATGCAGACAAGAAATAACGGTGTTTATGTATTGCTTTTTGCCATTCCGTTTGCCATATGCTTTGCAAAGGGAAAGCGGTTGATTCTGATTGCAGGGACATGCATAATGCTGCTTATTAACACAATTTTAAATAATGGATTATATCCGGCCCTCGGCGTTATCAGTCTTGACGCGAAGGAGGATACTTACTGTATCCTGTTTCAACAGACGGCAAAATATGGACAGGATTATCCAGAGGATGTGACGGATGAGGAGAGAGTGCTGCTGAATACGATTTTTGACTATGATGAGATGGTAAAAGTATACAATCCGCAGCTTGCAGACTGGGTGAAAAACTGCTTAAAGCTTTCGGAATATCATTCGGCAGACCATACCAATAAAGAATTCTCGGAGGTAAAAGCGGAATATTTTAAGGTGTGGTTTGCACAGTTTTGCAGACACCCAATGTCCTATGTAAAAACCTTCCTTGAATGTTCATATGGATATTACTATCCTGAGGCGAAACCATACAAGGAGGGGACGGGCTTTTATGAGAATGATAGAAATATGCTGACAAGCGGTATGCATGCATATCGCCAAATAAAATGGTTAAAGCCTGCACGGTTTTTGCTTCAACAGGTGAGCAAGGCAGAGTATCTGCCGGGAATCGGACTCTTATACAGGTGCGGTTTTTATACATGGTGCGTGCTGCTTGCAGCGATGACTTTGATTGCAAAAAAAAAGTACAGACTGTTAATTGCAGTGATTCCTCCGGCGGTCAATATTCTGGTGTGCCTTATTTCGCCGGTAAATACCTGCCTGCGGTATGCTATGCCGACGATGTGTATGGTGCCCGTGCTGGTCGGGCTTTTATATTATCGGAGTGATCCTGCACAGCATGGAAAGGCTGAGGGCTGAGAGAAAGGCAGAGGTTATGAAAAACAAAGTCAATTCAAGAACCGTATACGCTGCAGCAATGCTTTTGGGTGCGATTTGTTTTATCGCAGTCTACGGGATTTGGGTTCTGAATCCGCTTTATGAAGAGTGGCTTCTGAACCGCGGGGATTTGACGCAGCACTATTTGGGATGGTGTTTTTTCCGCCAAAGTGCGTGGACATTTCCGTTTGGACTGACCGACGGGCTGGCATATCCCGATTACAGTTCGATAATTTTTACCGATTCAATACCGCTGTTTGCCGTATTTTTTAAGCTTCTGTCTCCTGTTTTGCCGGAAACCTTTCAGTATTTTGGCTGGTGGGGGCTTATATGTTTTATGCTGCAGGGACTTTTTTCGGCGAAAATTTTAGACGAATTTCATGTAGGGAAAATAGAGATTCTCGCAGGAAGCCTTTTCTTTATTCTATCACCTGTTGTAATTGAAAAAATGTTTCGCCATACGGCGCTTGGCGGGCACTGGATTATCCTTTTGGCGATTTATCTGTTTGTACGTCATAAGAGCATTTATACGCATATTGGAAAAACGTCGCTGTATTGGGGGCTTATTGGGGCATATATTGGTTCGGTCCATATGTACCTGCTGCCGATGTGCGGGGCGTTTTTGTGCGGCTTTGTGCTTTGCAGCTGGTTTTGCGAGAAGCGGTTAAGACCAAAATATGCGCTTCCGGGAGTGGCATTCCTGTCAGGGTTATTTGTTTGTACGTATCTGCTTGGCGGTTTTTCTACAAAGGCAGAGGCAGGAAGCAGCGACTTGGGCGTATTTAGTTTTAATTTAAACGGCTTTTTTAATGCGAAAGGATATTCGCGTTTTCTGCCGGCACTTAAGACATATTATGATGGGCAGTATGAGGGATTTGCGTATTTAGGGCTTGGAGTGATTTTGCTGCTTGTGTCTGTGCTTGTTTATTTTGTGTACATTGGATATCAGCGCATTCATGCAGGGAAGCGCAGGGCAGACAGGGAGCTTGTTTTATATGGAGTCATGTATGTGCTGATGTCTGTGGGATTGATTTTATTTGCGGCATCGCCTGAGGTGACGTTTGGAGACAAACTTTTGTTCGTTCTGACTGACAGCAGTACGCTCACGCATTACTGGAGCATGTTCCGCTCGTCGGGCAGAATTGTATGGCCGGTCTGGTACTTAATTACGATCGGCGCGATTGTTTGCAATGACAGACTGTTTTCAAAAAAGAACATTGCGGCGGTGGTGCTTGTCATATGCGTATTGATACAGATTTTTGACATCAGTGGAAAACTCCGGGCGCAGAGGAACACCTTTGCGGGCGAAGTGGTGTATGAATCTCCGCTGAAAAGTGATGTCTGGGTGCGGTTGTCTGAGAAGGGCGGATTTGAACATATTGTCTGGGTGTCGCATAATATTGACAACAATGGTATAATGCATATAGCAAAGTATGCATATGACAACGGACTTACGATGAACAACTATTACTTTGCAAGAGGCATCAACGTCAATGAGAACACGAAAAAAAGTCTGGAAAATCCGGACAAGCGTTGTGTTTACATTTTTCGGGGTGATGAAACGGAGGGGATAGACGCATATGGCCTGAACCTCTATGAGGCAGATGAATATATTATCGGAACAGTCGACGCGATTGATTGAAAAGACAAAAATGGAGGAGCAAATGAGGCTTGTGATAGACTGCTTTAAGCAGGTAAAGGGAGCAGGAAAGAGCATTGGCATTTACAATCTTGCACGTCATCTGGTATGGGAGCTTGCGGGAAATCATAGTTCACGGAAAAATGCCCAAAACGAGATTATTGTGCTTGGAAATGCTTACAATAAAAAAGACTTTGACGTTGCGGGTGTGACATTTATTGAAATTCAGAAAAACCCGTTTAGTAAGCTGACCTGTATCAAATGGGAGCTTTTTGACGTGTCGGTACTTGCGAAAAAATTAGGAGCCGACAAAGTGCTTTTTCCGCGCGGGTATGCGTCAATGCTTCATTTGACAAAGGAGTACGTGATCATTCATGATATGATACCGTTTTACTACAATGAGCACTATAAGGGGTATTTTAACCGGTTGGAGAATTTTTATATTATGTGGCGGTTGAAGGCCTCCGCAAAACATGCGGACAAGGTGATTACGATATCGGAGGCGTCAAAACGTGATATCATGAAGTATGCGCATACAGATGACAAGCGGATTACGGTGGTTTATAATGGTTATACTCAAATTGAGAATACGCAATTCATAAAAAAGGAAACTTATGCAGAGGGAGACGGTGATTATATCATAGCAATGACCTCAAAGCTGCCCCATAAGAATGCAAAGGGGATTGCCAAGGCATATGCATGTTACCGCAAAGCTGCCTCGACCCCACTGCCAATGACAGTTATCGGTGTAGAGGGCGTGGAAACAGAAGGAATCACATGGATTGGATATGTGGAAAGGGACGAAGATCTGCATCAGATGCTGCACAATGCAAAGGCATTTTTGTTTCTCTCGCTTGTGGAAGGTTTTGGATTTCCGCCAATTGAGGCAATGCAGTTAGAAACACCCGTGGTGTGTTCGGATGTAAGCTCGCTTCCGGAGGTGGTCGGAGACGCGGCACTTTTGGTCAATCCGCACGATGCCAATGCAGTGGCGCAGGCGCTCATCAGGGTTACGACAGATGATGCGTATGCACAGGAGTTGGTGGAAAGGGGGCTTCATAACGCGGAGCGCTTTAACTGGGAAAAGACGGGGGACAAATACAGAGAGGTGCTGTTTGATGAAATTTGATCTATTGGCAGTTTTGAATAAAAAAATCAAAAGGCATACGAAAATCTGCTTTCTTACAGGACTGATTGCAGGCTGGCTCACACATTTTTACATGCTTACGCATAAACTTGTAAACTGGGACGATGCAAATAATATAAGTGCTTACGGCAGCGGTGATTATCTTGGACGGTGGTTTTTAAAGTATATCCATCCGCTTGGAGGGGTACACAGTATCCCCGCAGTGCACGGCGTTTTGTTTCTTCTTCTGATTGCAGTGTCAGCATGCTTGATTCTTGAGATTACAGGGATTAAAAGCACGACTGGCGCAGTGTTGGTGCCTCTTGTGCTGGTGACCTTTCCAAGCATGGCAAGTACAATGACCTTTATGTTTATGGCACACACGTCAGGCATGGGGATTCTGATGGTGAGCTTGGCGGTATATCTGATGCGGAAGTACAGGTATGGTGCAGTTTTCTGCGGCGTGCTTCTGATTTGTACACTTGGCACATACCAAAGCTACATCAGCTTTGCAATTACGCTGATGCTTATGGGAATGATAAACGACCTGATTCATAATGAAAAGGAGTTCAGGGAGGTATTGAAAGAAGGCATCCTTTGCGTTGTTGTGCTTGGTGTGAGTGTGGCGTTTTATATGTGGCTGTCACATGTGATTTATCCGAATCTGGACAATGAAACATACGGCGGTGTAGGAAATATGGGAAAGATTGCACTTGCGCAGATGCCTGTGCTGATTGCACGCTGCTATAAGCGTTTCCTTGAATTTTTCCTTTGGAAACCGTTTGCATTTATGACAGGTACAAAGCAGGCAGCGAATATCGGTGTCTGTGCGCTTGCAGTCGTCTTATTCATAACGCTTGTTATTAAAAAAGAGTTGTATAGGGACATTTTAAGATTTATACTTTTGCTTTTGGTATGCGGATTTGTTCCGCTTGCGGCAGCGTTTGTCTATTTTATGGCTCCTGAGGTGGATTATTCCATGCTGATGCTGTACTCCTATGCGCTGATTTATGTGCTTGTGCTTGCACTGCTGGAGTACTGCTTAAAGGAATGGGGAAGCGCGCTTTTGCTGGAGAAAGCAAGAAAATATATGTGTTATTTATTGACAGCGGCAACGATTGCAATGGTTTTGCTGAGCTGTTATACGGATTATCTGCTGACGAACAAGGCGTATGTGAGGACGGATCTCGCATCGCAGAGGGTGGCTTCTTATTTTAACCGTGTAATCGGATTTGCGGAGGCAGCGGAGGGCTTTGCGTCAGGAGATGAGCTGACAATTCTCGGTGAATTTTACTATAAGGACAATCCGAGCAGCGTTGAAATTGATATATTTGATGCGGAGGACTTGCGCACGCTGGATGGCGTGGCGCTGGAAAATGGATTGATTACGTCGGGCGTTCGGGACAACTTTATAAAAATCTTTGTCGGCTACGAAACGGCAAGACTGAGCGACAGTGAGAAGAAAGAAATCATGGAAACAGACACATATAAACAAATGAGCGTTTATCCGTCGCAGGGCAGCGTCGAGAAGATTAACGGCGTGTGGGTTGTAAAAATGTGTGAGTAAAGCAGTTGTCATTTGGGACAGATATGTATTATGATAGAGATAGGCGTAAAAATCGGAAAGGAAAACGGAAAGGGTGGGACAATGGAAGCGCACAGAAAAAAAGGTATCCTTTACATTGTAGTACCCTGTTACAATGAGGAGGAGGCGCTCTTGCCGTCGGCCAAAACGCTTTTGGATAAGCTTGGCGCGTTAAGGAGTAACGGGATTGTATCAGAGAAAAGCCGTATTGTCTTTGTGGACGACGGCTCGAAGGATAGGACGTGGGAGATAATAACACAATTATACAATGCAAATGAAGAGGTAGCAGGACTTCGGTTTGCACACAACAGAGGGCATCAGAATGCAATTCTTGCGGGAATGATGTACGCAAAGGATTTCTGTGATTACACGATTACGATTGATGCGGATCTTCAGCAGGATATCGAAGCGATTGAGCGCTTTATTGAGGAGTACGTGAAAGGAAGCGAGGTCGTTTTCGGTGTCAGAAATTCAAGAAATACAGACCACTTTTTTAAAAAGTTTTCCGCGACAATGTTTTACAAGGTCATGCGGTCTATGGGGGCTAATATTTATGAGAATTCGGCGGATTATCGTTTGATGAGCGCAAAGGCGCTGGAGGCACTTTCAGAGTATGATGAAGTGAATCTGTTTTTGCGGGGAATTATACCGGATATTGGTCTGGCATCGTCTGTCGTGCATTTTGATGTGTTTCCGCGGATGCAGGGTGAGTCAAAGTACTCGCTTTCAAAGATGCTGACTTTGGCGGCGGATGGAATTACCTCCTTTAGCATCAAGCCAATCCGGATGGTGTTTGGCATGGGAATTCTGGCGTTGCTTGTGGGATTTGGAATGGTAATCCATATCGTGTATGAGCATTATTTCGGGTATACAATAGATGGCTGGTCATCTATTCTGATGTCAATCTGGGTTCTCGGCGGGGCAATTCTGATTTCGCTTGGCATTATCGGAGAATATGTGGGAAGAAACTATATGGAAACAAAGCGCAGACCGCGATACTATTTTTGGGATGTGCTTTCACATGACCGGACGGAATAAGAAGAGGATTAGGAAAGGAGAAGGATTATTAATATGATAGCATTGGCAGGGTATACCGGATTTATTGGAAGTAATATTTATGTGAGGGCAAGTAACCGTATAGACGGTATTTTTAATACACAAAATATTGAAAAGGCGTACGGGCTGGAGCCGGATGTGTTGATTTTTGCGGGGCTAAAACCTGACAGGGAGCTTGCGGAGCGGGCGCCGTACCAGCATCTTGAGAAGGTGCTTGAGGCGCAGAAGACGATTAAAAAAATTAATCCGTACAAGCTTGTGCTGATTTCGAGTACGGATGTATACAAAAATCCGGTCGGCGTGGACGAGGAGAATTCCATATTCGCGGTCGGAAGCGATAAAGCGGATAAAAACGGGATTTCGCCATACGACTTAAACCGCTATTACTTTGAGGAGTGGGCGCGGAAGTATTACCCGAACACGCTGATTGTGCGGCTTGCAATCCCGTATGGATTAAATTATAAGCATAATTATATCAAGCGCTTTGCGGACGAGGCGGAAATGAAGCTGGAAGACAGCAAAAACAAATACCAGTTCTATCCGCTTACCCGTATTTGGGAGGACATTCAGACAGCGCTTGCGGAGCGACTGACGCTTGTGAATTTTACGTCAGAGCCGATATCGGCAGGCGAGCTTTATCATTGCCTGACAGGTAATGAGCTTTCCCGGAAAGTGCTTTCGGAGAAATCGGATAAGAGCACGGAAAAAAAGATTGTACAGACCTATGATGTCATGTCAATTCATGCACAAAAGTTTGGCGGCAGCGGAAATTACATATGCAAAAAGAGTGAGATTTTGGATAGTATCAGACAGTTTGCTGATTTATAGGTGGAGAAACAGGGCATAAGGGCGGACTGGGAAAAGGATGCGGTTATAGCGATGGAAAATGTCAGAAGAAAAAACAAAATGATAGAAACCTACAGCATCTTAATCATAGACCTGCTCTGTGTGTTTGTTTCCTATGCTCTTTCTGTGTATATCCGGTTTCATATCATTCATGTGGAGCGGTACCCGAAAGAGTTCCATATAACGGTGGGTGCATATATTGTGGTGCTTTGTCTTCTGTACAGTCTGTTTCTTGACGCAAACAGCAACTTTTTTTACAGAGGGTGGCTGCGTGAGTTGTATTATACAGTGCGCTATACACTGATTCTGGTAGTGGGACTCGTTGTCGTACTCTATCTGACACAGCAGTCTTATGCTTTCTCGCGATTGATATACGGTATTTTTTTGACGCTGAACATTGTGATTACCTATGCGGTGCATATGGCGTTTAAGAAAGCGATGTGGAAATACTACAGACAAAGCGAGAGCAGCACGAAAATGCTGGTGATTACACTTGATATTACGGCAGATGAGGTGATTGACAGTCTGATAAAGGGGAAGGAATGGTACTACGATATTACGGCGGCAGCGGTTTACGACGCCGACAAGGTAGGAAGCAGCATTCAGAATGTGCCGGTGGTGGCATCGAAGGAGCGGCTTTACGAGGTTGTCGTGCAGATGCTTGTGGATGAGGTGTTTATCTGTCTGCCCGGTGTGCCGATGCTTGAAATTCGGGACATGATACAGCGTTTTGAGGAGATGGGACTGGTATGCCACTACAATGTCGATATTTTCAGCCGTTCTAATCCGAATACATTTGTACAGAAGATGGCAGGGTATAGCGTCATTTCGTTTGCACTAAAGACAATGGATTCCAGAAGGCTGTTGATCAAACGCCTTATAGACATTTTGGGTGCGGTGGCAGGATTATTAATAACAGGCGTTATTACGCCGTTTGTTGCACTTGCAATTAAGCTGGATTCGCCGGGACCGGTGTTTTTTTCACAGACACGCGTGGGAAAAAACGGCAGACGTTTTCGGATCTGGAAATTCCGTTCCATGTATCTTGATGCCGAGGAGCGCAAAAAGGAACTTGAGGAGAAAAATGAGGTTCGGGGATTGATGTTCAAGATGGAGGATGATCCGCGGATTACGCGGGTTGGAAAATTTATCCGAAAGACGAGCATTGATGAAACACCGCAGTTTTGGAATATACTAATAGGGGATATGAGTCTTGTGGGAACGCGCCCGCCTACGGAGGATGAATTTGAACAATACAATGGTTATTACAGAAGGCGCATGAGCATTACGCCGGGACTGACCGGCATGTGGCAGGTGAGCGGCAGGAGCGATATTCGTGATTTTGAGGAAATCGTAAAACTGGACTTGGAATATATCGACAACTGGTCTTTGGGACTTGACATCAAAATCCTGTTTATGACTGTGTTTACAGTGCTTGGCAGAAAGGGTTCAAAGTAATGGAGGAATTGCAGTATTGTGAAATATTGGGAACAAAGATTAATGTCACGAACATGGAGCGGACGCTTGATTATCTAAAAAGCCATTTGGACGGGCTGCGGGGGGATTATATCTGTGTGTCCAATGTTCATACGACAGTAATGGCATATGAGAATGACAATTACCGCAGGATACAAAATGGCGGTGCGATGGCGCTTCCCGACGGTGCGCCGCTTTCTGTATACAGCAGAAAGAAAGGTTTTTTGGATGCGGAGCGTGTTACGGGGCCGGATTTAATGGTGGAATTGCTCAAAGCATCGAAGCGTGAGGGGTACAGGCACTTTTTTTACGGCGCGACGCAGCAGACGCTTGATGCAATGCGGAAAACGCTGGAAAAGGATTATCCGGAGGCTTTGGTTGCGGGAATGTATGCGCCGCCGTTTCGGCCGCTGAGTCCCGAGGAAGATGCTGCTGCGGTCAGTCTGATGAATGAGGCGAAACCGGACTTTATCTGGGTAGGACTTGGTGCGCCGAAGCAGGAGCAGTGGATGTATGCACACAAAGGGAAGCTTTGCGGGGTGTCCATAGGCGTAGGTGCAGGCTTTGACTACCTTGCAGGCGATATTAAGAGGGCTCCCAAAATCATGCAGAAACTGTGTCTGGAATGGCTTTACAGGCTTTTGCAGGATCCGAAACGGCTGTGGAAGCGGTATGTGACGACAAATATAAAGTTTATAAAATATATTCGGAAAGAGGCAAAAAGTGGGAAATAAGACAGCTTGGAATACGGAAATGCGGGATAAGGTAACGTGGTTTCATGCAGATGATTTTGGCGTCAGTGTGGAGCAGTCCGAGAAAATTTTGTCCTGCTATCGGGATGGGGTTTTAAACAGCATCAGTATCCTTCCAAACGTTCCCGACTTGGGCGGAGCGCTTGAACTTTTAAATAAGACGGACAATAAATGCGTCATCAGGCGTGTCCTGCATTTGAATTTTGCGGAAGGAAAGCCGCTCGCCGGTGCAGACGAGGTATCACTTCTGGTTGACAAAGAAGGGTATTTTGACAAATCCTTTTTTCAGTTTTTTATCTGGAATTATACGATATGCGGGAAGTGGCGTGCGAAGCTGAAAAAACAGATTTGTGCGGAAATCAGGGCACAACTGCGCGCTGTGACGGCAAACTGGGATTTTCATATTACGGCAGTTGATTCGCATCAGCACTATCATATGATACCAATCGTATTTGACTGCCTGCTTGCTGTTTTGAATGAAGAAGCATTTGCATATTTGGATATCCGGCAGATTCGAATACCGACAGACCCCGTGAAACCTGTGCTTACAGTGAAAAGACCGAAAAGTATTCCGGCGATTAATATCGTGAAATGGCTGATACTCAAAACCTCGTCGGGAAGAAATCGAAAACTGTTATTGCAGAAGGGTATTGAAGTTCCGGTATTTTTTGGTATATTTTATACTTGTGAGATGGACTGGGAGATTGTGAAGGCACTGTTTCCGGAATATAAAAAGTGTGCAAACGGAAAAGAAGCTTCACTCGAACTGATGTTTCATCCTGGAAATCTTACGGCGGACTACGAGCTTCTTGACAAAAGGCGGGGAGAACTTCGGGAGTTTTATATGTCGGATAACCGTTTTTTTGAAGCGGAATGTTTAAAAATGCTTAGAAATCAGTGTGCCCGTACGGCGCACTAGAATGATAAGAGAATAAAGAGGAGATTATTATGAGAAAAAAATCAGTAGTAGCAGTTGTTACAGCGTTTGCAATGACGCTGTCTCTTTCGGCATGCGGTGACAGTATGCAAAAAGGCAATAGTGAGACCATCGTGCGGGAGAGTGAGCCTGTGGCGTTTGCAGGCTGCGTGGCGGGTTGTACGTGCAGCGGGTGTATCTGCTGCGGAACGTCCGGCAGCACAACACAGGAGCCTTTGCCGGTACCTGTTGAGACAGCTCCGGTAACGGAAACGACGCAGGAGACGAATACGGAAACGACGCAGACACAGGTACAGGCGCCTGAAGAGACGGTGCCTGAGGGCGAGGGAATGGTAGTGGAGCTTTCAGAAGGAGAGCTTGCGGCAAGACGGGAACAGCAGGAGAATTTTGCGGAAGTGCGCGAGTCGCTTTATGACATTAACGACTCGCTCGACAAGACGAAAAAAATCAATCAGATGGATAAACAGATTCTTGCGAATAATGCCTATGATTTCAGCGACAAGACGGTTGTGTTTATCGGTGACAGCATTACGGAGGGCATCACAAGCTCTATTGACCAAAATGGAAATTATGTAAGTTACGTTACATATGTAAATTCCTATCTCCATTTTGGAAACGTGCTCAATCATGGCATGGGCGGGAGAATGTTTGCACAGTATGGCGGAGATGAGCTGTCGCTTGCCATGAATTTTGAAAATGTGACGAACGTCAATTCGGATATCATTGTGGTATTTGCGGGCGTAAATGACTATCTGTGTACACCTGCAAATAAGCACTTTGGAAGCGTATCCGATACGATGACGACGGGAAATTTCTGCGGAGCGCTCCGGTATTTTATGAAGCAGCTGAAAGAATATTATGGAGACAGGGAAATTTTCTTTGTTACAATGTATGATATTAATAAAAAAGTGGACTGCGCCTATGCAGATTTTAACGGACAGCCGACGCTTGGTGATTTTATGGAGGCAGAGCGCCAGCTTGCTGAGGAATTTGGTTTTCATATCATAGACTTATATGGAACCGGTTTTATGGATTGCTCTACAAAGGAAGCCTCCGACTATTATCTGCGCGACGGACTTCACCCGAAGGACAACGGAAGCATCGCTTTGGGAGAGCATATTGCGGCTGAGCTGTCGCTTTACTTTGGACAAAAGGAAGGAAATTCAGGAAATTAATGGAAGGACTGAATTTGTTTGAGTCAAACATACTTCTTTGGATACAGGAAAATCTAAGAACAGATGCGTTTGATTTTTTGATGCCGTATGTGTCGGCAGTCAACAATGCAGGACTGCTGTCAATTTTGGCAGTGATTCTGCTTATCGCATGGGCAAAGTACAGGAAGGTTGGAGTAACGGCATTTTTATCACTTGCGGCGGAAGCTTTTATTGTAAATGTGCTGTTAAAAAATTGTACGGCAAGAACAAGACCATATGTGGTCAATGAGTCGCTCCTGCTGCTGGGACATATTCCAGGCGATTTTTCGTTTCCGTCAGGACATACAGGCGCTGCGTTTGCGGTGGCAACGGTCTTGCTTTTGTATGGAAAAGACGGCAGCATACCTAAAACGTGCGCTGTTTGGGCAGTGGCGGCTGCGGTGCTGATTGCCGTTTCGCGATTGTATAATGCGGCGCATTATCCGACCGATGTTCTTGCAGGCATGCTGATTGGCATGCTGACAGGCGTGCTTGCTTACAAATTGATTTCTGTTTATGGGCTTAAGAGGAAATTAGGAGATTGACAGTGGAAATAATACAATGGGGCATTTTGCTTACGCTTGTACTTTTGGTTCCGTTTTTTTTGGGAATGATACCGGTCAAATATATGAACAGCTTGCAAAGAACACCCGCAATGACATATGTCTGCGGGTGGTTTGTGAGCTTTTTTCTGTTTGAACTGACAGCAGTGCCGTTTATTTTGCTGGAAAAGAGCTTTACGTTGCTTGTCGTCACTTATACGGCATTGATCGGCGCCGTTTTTGTGTATTCGGTGTGGGCGTCAAGACATGTGTGGGCGGATTTTGCAAGGAATATGAAAGAAGCGTTCTCGCAGCCGCTTCTTGTAAAGCTGGGCTGGCTTGTGGCGTATCTGTTAATCGGAGTGCAGCTTTATATGGCGTTGTTTTATGAGTATTATGATGGGGATGATGCTTACTATATTGCGACGTCGGTGCTTACGGACACGTTTGACACCATGTATCTTCGCGATGCCTATACGGGCTATATTTATCCGCTGGACGCAAGACATGCCCTCTCGCCGACGCCGATTTATCAGGCATGGCTGTCAAGACTGAGCGGTATTCCCCCTGCGGTGATTGCCCACAGTGTGCTCTCGGTGGTATGGCTTGTATTTATGTATTGTATTTACGGGCAGATTGGCAATCGCCTTTTGCCGATCACCAAAAAGGAGGGGAGGGCGAAAAGTAATTTCCGCCCCGTATTTTTGATTCTCATTGCACTATGGTTTGCCTTTGGAAATATTTCGCTCTATACGTCAGAGACCTTTGCAATGACGCGGACGTGGCAGGGAAAAGGCATGATGGCGGGAATGGTGCTTCCGGCGATATTCTTATGTCTGATGAATCTGGCATGGGAAAAGGTAAGCCTGGGGGCGTGGATTCTGTATGAATGTGTGCTGGTGTCGGCAGTGTTTGCCACAAGCATCTCTTTTATGCTTGTGCCTACAATCGCAGGCGTGGCGGCAGTGTTGATTGGTGTCAAAAAGAAAAGCGTGCGCGTGGCTGCCGGTATTTTTGCCTGTTGTGTGCCATGTCTGCTTTTGGCGGTGTGTTATCTTGTTGTCAAGTGATATGGAAACATTGATAGAATGAGGAGGTAGGGCATGTTTTCTGCGCTTAAGGTGGCTGTCGGGACAGTGCTTGAGGATATTGTTTTATATAATAATCAAAGTTTTCTCGTGCCGCTCTTTTTGATTGCGCTCCTGTTTTTGTGGGTGACGGAGAAAAAAAAGCGTTTGCGTGTCGTGCTTGTGTATCTTGTGACAGCGCTTGGCGTGGTGTTTGTGTGCCCGCTTTATGCATGGATTGGGATTCGGATTGATGCCGAGATTTACTACCGCGTGCTGTGGGCTTTGCCAATGGGCATTCTTGTGTGTTACAGTGTGGTAAAACTGATGATGCGCTTTCGCAGTATTTTTAGCAGAGGGCTCGTGTTTGTGACTGCGTTGCTCGTAATCTGCATCAATGGGGATTTGGTCTACACAAAGACATTGCACTTTAAGGCGGTCAATGCGTATCATATGCCGCAGCAGGTGATTGATGTGGCAGAGGCGTTAAAGCTTGACAATTATACGCCGATTGCGGTGCTTCCTGCGGAGCTTCTGCCGTTTTTTAGGCAATATACGGCGGACGTGTTTACGCCGTACGGCAGAAATATTTTAGAGCCGTCATGGAATTTTTCGAATGCGTTGTATGATGCGATGGAAGGGGATAAAACATACTATGACGCTGTGGAGGTGGCACGCTGTGCAAGAGAGGAGCACTGTGCGTACGTAGTGCTCTCCTGCGCAAAGCAGATACGCGGCGGTATGGAGGAGCAGAACTATTTTCTGCTGGATTTTGTGCAGGGATATTATATTTATATGGATTACAATTATTATGACGTGTATAAAGAGCAGGGGCTCTTGGATGATGATGTGCTCCAGGTTGGAGAGTCGAAACGGGAGGGATTTTGATGCGGACAAAAATAAAGAATGTTATCCTGCTGCAAGGGGTAGTCGTGATTTATACCCTTTCGGGCATTATGTCAAAAAATGCATCGGCCAATGGAGATCACCTTGTTCGATTTTTGATTTTTTTTGGATTGGAGTTTGTTCTGCTTGCGGTTTATGCGGTTTTGTGGCAGCAGATGATCAAGCGGTTTGAGCTTTCTGTGGCTTATGCAAACCGATCGATGGCAGTTTTGTGGTCGATGCTCTGGGCTGTCTTGTTTTTCGGCGATGCGATTACGGTGAAAAATATGATCGGCGTACTGCTTGTGACGATTGGAACCGCCATAATCAATACGGACGAAAATCCTACAAAAGGAGAAGAGGCGAGTCATGATTAATCAATTTATGTTTTGCATGCTTGTGTCTGTGAGCATTGCTTCCGTTTCGCAGATTTTGCTCAAAAAGAGCGCGATGAAAACATACGGTTCCGTTATCAGGGAGTATATCAACCCGTTTGTCATTGGCGGATATGGACTTTTGTTTTTGTCGATGCTGATGACAATCTATGCTTACAGCGGAATGGACTACAAAAACGGTCCTGTGATTGAGTCTTTCGGAAATGTGCTTGTGCTTGTGCTCGGCTGCATTTTTTTTAAAGAGAAAATTACTTTGAAAAAACTTCTGGGAGTGGGTTGTATTATGCTGGGAATGGCAGTATTTTACATGTAGAAATATAATATTAAGGAGTTGCCATAGTGTCAAAACTCTGGTATTATTGTTGCGTAAACATTAAAAATGTTACAAAATTATTAATTATGACGAGAAGGAGGAAGTCGAAAGGACGTTAAGGGATGAAGAATAAGAAAACATTTGGGTTACACGGTACAAATAAGAGAAAAACAGCCGATAAGAGAAGAAAATATTTGGCTGATCAATATACAGACGACATGTACGAGGAGTTTGGTCAGGACGATGATGCATATGATGCGGAGTATGACAGCGGGGAATATGACGATGAAGATGAATACATAGTCGATTACAGCGACGCAGAAGCATATTACGAAGAGGAAGAATATGATGCACAGGAGCCGGAAGACGACGATGCACAGGAGGAATACTACGAAGAGGAAGCGCTTATGGAAGAAGCGCAATACGATGATGCGGAAACGTTTGAAGAGGAAGACTGCTTTGAAGAGGAAACGGCTGCTCAAGAAGTGCAATACGATGAAGAGGAGGCGTTTGAAGAGGAGGCGTTTGAAGAGGAGGCGTTTGAAGAGGAGGCGTTTGAAGAGGAGGAATACTACGAAGAGGAAGCGCTTACGGACGAAGGTGCGGAGTATTATGCAGACGATTATGCGGAGGATACGGGAAGCTATTACGAGGACGACAATGCATATGATGATGAAGATGACGACGCGTATTATGAATCGGAGGAGTATGGTGACGAGTACGATGCGTACGACGAGGAATATGACGAGGACAGCTTTGATACAGCTTACGGCGGTGTAAATAACAGTTATAATGATTCCTTTGACAGCAGTTATGATGACGGCTATGATGTGGAAGAAGATGATGTTGTCTTCGGAACGGATTTTGCAGGCAGAATGCAGTCGCTGCTTTACAATTTGAAGAAGCATGCATCAAATATGACAGCGCTTGATGCGGTTCTTGTGACGACGGGGATTGTGCTTGTGGTGGCAGCCATTGTGATTTTGAGCATGTTTTTTGCAAACAGGCGCGTGAACGAGCACATACAGGCGATTGCGCCGGTTGGTTCGGAGCTTGCAGGAATCGGGGTCGTGGGAGGTGACGGACTTTTGGCGATGACCGACGCGGCGCTTTGGGGAAACTTTGCAGAGGAGCCGGAGTCCGAAAGTATGCCGGAGTCCGAAAGCAGCGTTGAAGGAAGTAAGGTCAGTGTCAGCTTTGTGTCAGTGGAAAAGGATTTAAAGATCCGCTTTACGGACATAAACAGCGGCGAGCTGATTACCGGAACAAGATTTGAAGTGAAACTTGTCAATACATCGACGAAAAATGAGTTAGTCTTAACTGACGATGATATGGACGGAATTATCTATGCCGAAAATATAAAGGCCGGTGTTTTTGACGCAGTCATAACCTCGACCGACAAGTATCAGTTCCCCACAATGGCACAGCAGGTTACGGTAAAAGACAAAGTGGAATATGTGGTCATCAATGTGCAGGACGAGGTCAAAAGCGAAAAGCAGGTTAATGTGGCGGCAGAGGATACACAAAAGCAGGACGCAGTGGCGGAGGAGGTTAAACTGACCGATACCGTAGAGTGGGTGGAATCGACAAAGACACCGATTGGCGGTTCGGAAAGCTATCTGCCGATTGACAAGAATACGATCCCCGATCCCTCCAGTGTATCAAAGGCAGCGGCAAGAATGCTTTTTGACACCATTAATGTATCGCTGGATAAGTCAAGCCTTTCTTTGAAGGTGGGAGCGACGGCAAACCTTACAGGGACATCGTTTAACGATAAAACAGAAGGTGATACGGAGTACAAATATACAACCGAATGGAAATCGTCAAATGAGTCTGTGGCGACAGTAAGCGGCGGCACAGTGACGGCAAAATCAGAGGGTACGGCGACCATTACGTATACGGTTACAAGAAAAACAATCACGACGACATACGATCCCGCACAGCCGACAGAGGAAACGATAAAGATTGATCTTGACGAGTATGAAAGTCTTTCCGATGCGGAAAAAGAAAAATGTACGCCGATTAAGGACGATGCGGATCAGACCATCGCATACGATTATAAAAGAGCAATCGAGCCGGAGAAAAAGATAAGCGAGACGACAGATACGGCGAGCGCTTCCTGTGAGGTAAACGTGGAGGCTGTAAAACTGTCCGCTGCAAAGCTGGAACTGACAGCAAGCAGGGAAAGCTGCGGTGTAGATGAGACCATTACGGTAAAACCCGCAAAACTGACTTATACAAAGGACGACGGCAGTACGGAAACCGTTACGGATAGTTTCCCCGCAGTCACATGGTCAAGCAGCGACAAGTCCGTTGCGGAGGTCAGTGCCGACGGAATTGTGACCGGTAAAAAGGCAGGAGCTGTGGTCATTACAGGCCAGATCAAAGGCATTAAGGGCGCAGACGGCAGGGAGCTTGACATCAGGGCGCAGGTAAATGTTACGATTACTGCTGCTGCCGGAAGTACGCTTGCAGTAGCGCTTGACAGGACACAGGGCGTTTATATTTCGGTAGGCGGCACGACGACGCTTGTGGCTACCGTAGGAGGCTATACCAGTGACGCAGGCGTTACGTGGGAAACCTCGGACAAGAAAGTTGCGACAGTCAATGAAAAAGGCGTCGTGACCGGTGTGGCGGCAGGAAGCGCTGTCATTACGGCAGTTACAAAGGAAAAGGACGGAAAGGGAAATCCGGCAAAGGCTTCCTGCACAGTGACGGTAAACTCAAATGCATCCGGTGATACGGTCACAAAATTAAAGGATGCCAACGGAAATCAGATTTACCTAAAAAACGGTGACGGAAGCTATAAAGAAGCGGTTTATGCAGATTATTACACTGCATCGGAATTTTATATCAAAACTGCGGCACAATATAGATATACGGGCTGGCAGACAATCGACGGAAAAACGTATTATTATGATAAAAACGGAAATCCCGTAACAGGTGCGCAGGTTATTCAGGGCGTTACTTACAACTTTGGCTCTGACGGTGCGATTGCGACGACGGTAAACGGCTCGAAGTTTGGTATTGATGTGTCAAGGCATAACGGCAACATTAACTGGAATGCAGTAAAAGCTTCGGGTGTCGATTATGTGATTATCCGCTGCGGATACAGAGGATCTGCAACAGGTGCACTGATTCAGGATCAGAATTTTACGAAAAATATACAGGGCGCTACGGCAGCAGGGCTTAAGGTTGGAATTTATGTATTCTCGCAGGCAGTCAATGAAGTGGAGGCAGTCAAGGAGGCATCGCTTGCAGTGGCATGTGCGAAGGGCTACAACCTCACTTATCCAATTTTTATCGATACGGAGTCCAGCGGAGGAAGAGCAGACAGGATTGACAAGGCGACACGTACGGCTGTGGTCAATGCCTTCTGCCAGACAGTGGCAAATTCCGGCTACAAGGCAGGAATTTATGCATCAAAGACATGGTTTGAGGATAGGCTGAATATGAGTGCAATTCCGGGAAGCTACCGTATATGGCTTGCACAGTATGCAGCGGCTCCGACTTATAAAGGCAAATACGATATGTGGCAGTACTCAAGCAAGGGAAAAATCAGCGGAATCAACGGAAACGTTGACCTGAATTTAAGCTACATGGGATATTAAAACATTCAGAAGCTCTAAGGCTGCAAAAAACGCAGCCTAAGAGTTTCTTAATATTAAAAAACGCAAAAAACAGCGTTTTTAGCTGACTTGATAGTTGCCGGCTTGAATTTGACGAGAGATTTACTTGCAATATTTGCCAAGATACGATAAAATTAGGCGAGGCAGCACGAAGCATGTTTTATTTACTTGCAAATCCTGATTGTGCTCGCAAAATTCAGTTTGGATAGAATAAATTTGGAGGTATTGATTTCATGAGGACTTATTTGGTAACAGGCGGGGCAGGCTTTATCGGATCGAATTATATTCATTACATGTTCAAAAAATATGATAATGAAATCAGAATCATCAATGTGGACGCGCTTACCTATGCAGGGAATCTTGAGAATCTAAAGGAGATTGAATCGAGAGAAAATTATACCTTTGTGAATGCTGACATTACGGACAAGGAGGCAATCGCAAAGATTTTTGCGGAGAATGACATTGACCGGGTCGTTCACTTTGCGGCGGAGAGCCATGTTGACAGAAGTATCAAAAATCCGGAAGTATTTGTACAAACAAACGTTCTTGGAACGGCTGTGATGTTAAACTGCGCAAAAGCCGCGTGGGAGAATGCGGACGGTACATTCAAGGAAGGAAAAAAATTCCTCCACGTGTCCACGGACGAGGTTTACGGCTCGCTTGAAAACGACGGGGAATATTTTTATGAAACAACCCCTTATGCGCCGCACAGTCCTTATTCGGCAAGCAAGGCATCTTCGGACATGCTTGTGAAGTCTTATATGGATACCTACAAGTTTCCGGCAAATATTACGAACTGCTCCAACAACTATGGCCCTTATCAGTTTCCGGAAAAGCTGATTCCGTTGATTATCAATAATGCACTTCAGGGAATCAGGCTTCCGGTTTACGGCGACGGCAAAAATGTGCGTGACTGGCTTTATGTCGAGGATCACGCAAAGGCGATTGATATGGTGCAGGAGCAGGGAAGGCTTTTTGAAACCTACAATATAGGAGGACACAACGAGAAGCAGAATATTGAGATTATTCATATTATCATCGAAACGCTTCAGGAGATGCTTGCGGACGATGATCCGAGAAAGGCGCTTGTATCAAAGGATTTAATCACTTATGTTGAGGACAGAAAAGGACATGACAGGAGATATGCCATTGCGCCTGACAAAATTAAGGCGGAGATTGGATGGGAGCCGGAGACCATGTTTAAGGATGGCATTAAGCGAACCATTCAGTGGTACTTTGAGCATGAGGACTGGATGAAAAATGTCACAAGCGGCGATTATCAGAAATACTACGCAGAGATGTATCAGTCATAAAAATAACAGAAAGAATGTCAAAAGACGACATTCTTTTCTGCGTTCTCAGCGTGAAGAGAATTTCTAAGCCTGCAAAAGACACAGACTAAGAAATTCTAAAACTTCACGCGGAAGAACGTAAAGGCAACGTTCTTCGTAGATTACGATAGAATTGGAGGTAACTATGAAAGGAATTATTTTAGCAGGCGGTTCCGGCACCAGACTGTATCCGCTTACAAAGGCAATCTCAAAGCAGATTATGCCGGTCTATGATAAACCGATGATTTATTATCCCTTATCAACGCTGATGCTTGCAGGGATTCGGGATATTTTAATTATTTCGACGCCAAGAGATTTGCCCGTATTCGAGGAACTTTTCGGGACAGGGGAGCAGCTTGGGCTGAATATGCAGTATGCAGTGCAGGAACAGCCAAGAGGCCTTGCAGACGCCTTTATTATCGGCGCGGATTTTATCGGTGGGGATTCTGTGGCGCTTGTACTTGGGGATAATATCTTCTATGGACAGAGCTTTTCCAAGCTGCTGCAGAGGGTTGCTGCAAAGGAGAGCGGCGCGACCATTTTCGGATATTATGTCAGGGATCCCAGAGAGTACGGTGTTGTGGAGTTCGACGAGCATGGAAAGGCAATCTCAATAGAGGAGAAGCCTGAAAATCCAAAGAGCAACTATGCCGTTCCGGGACTTTATTTCTATGACAATGACGTGGTGGAGATTGCGAAAAACGTAAAGCCTTCGGCAAGAGGAGAAATTGAGATTACAAGTATTAACAACGAGTATTTACGGCGCGGCACGCTCTCGGTGGAGACAATGGGGCGTGGATTTGCGTGGCTTGATACGGGAAATCATGACTCGCTGCTTGATGCGTCCGATTTTGTGTGCGCATTCCAAAAACGGCAGGGATTATATATTTCATGTATTGAGGAGATTGCATACAAGAGAGGTTTTATCACAAAGGAGCAGCTGTTAAAGCTTGCTGAGCCGCTTATGAAGACAGAATACGGGAACTATCTGGTAGAGGTTGCAAATGGACTCTAAAGCAAAACGAATTGCCATATTTATTGTGCTTTGCTCCATGATTGCCGTAATGGGGGCAGTTGTGGCGGTCAATTATCAGACGCTTACGGGCGGAGGCGATAATAAAAATGGCGGAAATCATACGGCAGGGAATTCATCTTCCCAAATTGAGGAGGACGGCAGGGTAAGCGGCGCTGATTTGTCGGCATTTTTAAGAGACGATGAATTTTTTGACCAAGATGTTCCCTCAAATGCGGAGAATGAAACGCAGATGGACGAAAACGGAAATCCGGTGAAAACGCTTACGCTGCTTGCAAGTTCTGTGGAGCGTGACATTCGTGTAAAGGTGACTGACGACAAGGGCGATGTGGTCATCGGGCAGGAATTTACGGTGGTTGTGGAGGATACGGGCGCATATGTCGATGAGGACAAGGACGGCGTTATCCGTATTTCGGATATTAAGCCGGGAGAATATAAGGTATCGCTGAATGCGCTGGAGGGCTATGACGTTCCCGCAACGCCGGTCAACGTGCGCGTGAAGTCGATTGTGTCTTATACGGTCATTGACGATATTGAATTTTTCGTGCATTCCGAAGATGAGATTGACGTGGCAAAGGATGATACGGAGAATGAAGAAATCGACAGCATGGACGAGGACGACACACAGTATACGGCGCTGCTTGACATTGAGGAGGAGCGCGAGAACGCGGTAGCGCTTGGCATTGACGTATCGAAGTGGAACAAGGAAATCGACTGGGATATCGTGAAGGCGGAGGGCGTGGATTTTGCCATTATCCGCTGCGGATATCGAGGCTCGACGTCGGGCTGGCTGGTGGAAGACCCGTATTTCTTTAAGAATCTTGAAGGCGCAAAGAAGGCGGGCATCAAGGTCGGCGTGTACTTCTTTACGCAGGCGGTTGATTTGGTTGAGGCTGTGGAGGAAGCGAGTATGGTTGTGTCGCTTTTGGGCGATACAAAGCTGGATTATCCTGTCTTTATCGATACAGAGGGTGCAGGCGGAAACGGAAGAGCGGATAACCTTGATCCGGGCACAAGAACTGCGGTGGTGAACGCGTTCTGCAAGACCATTGAAAATGCAAAAATGACTGCGGGCGTGTACGCGAGCAGGAACTGGTACTTAAACAATCTCAACAGGGACGAATTAAACGGTCAAAAGATATGGCTTGCCGAGTACAGGCAGACGCCGGAGTATGACGGTCATTATGATATGTGGCAGTATACTTCCAGCGGTTCTGTTGCAGGCATTGAAGGGCGCGTGGATTTGAACATAAGTTATTTGGGGATTGATTAAATTTTTGCTTTTGGAAGGGAGCAAGTGTGAAAAATAAATCATTTGTGCTTCGGGCATAAATTTGCAGGCCGAGAAAGGAGTAAAGGCGTAAAAATGGGAAAGATTACAGTAGAAGAATGTATTGTGAATGTCAGCGGTGAGGAGATTGTGATTGAAGGCTTAAAGGTGATTACGCCGCAGGTGTTTGGAGATAACAGGGGTTATTTTATGGAAACCTACAATTACAATGATTTTAAGGCGGCAGGGATTGATCAGGTATTTGTGCAGGACAATCAGTCAGCGTCAAAAAAGGGGGTGCTGCGTGGACTTCATTTTCAGAAGGAGTTTCCGCAGGACAAGCTTGTGCGTGCGGTGCGCGGCGAGGTGTTTGACGTAGCGGTAGATTTGCGCAAGGGATCTAAGACATACGGAAAGTGGTACGGGGTATTGCTGTCGGAGGAGAACAAAAAGCAGTTTTTTATTCCGAAGAATTTTGCACACGGATTTTTGGTATTGTCGGATTATGCGGAATTCTGCTACAAGTGTACGGACTTTTACCACCCGAACGACGAGGGCGGTCTTTTGTGGAGCGATCCGGAGATTGGCGTGGAATGGCCGATTCCCGAAGGTATGGAGCTGACGTTGTCGGATAAGGATCAAAGGTGGGGGTCTATAAAAGAATTTACGGGGAAATAGTGTGAAATCAAAGATTTCACACAGCAAATTTGCGCTTGCGATGCATACATCAAAAAGCTTACGCTTTTCGCTGTCAAGAATTCGCAGATTTTGGCAAGAATGGAGAGTATTATGAAAAAGCTGTTTTTGCTTCCGGCAGAGCTCTGGCAGTCGCGAAGGCTGATTTGGAAGCTTGCGAAAAATGACTTTAAAAACCGGTATGCAGGCTCGTATCTTGGGCGTGTATGGGCGTTTACGCAGCCTGTTGTGACGGTTTTGCTATACTGGTTTGTGTTTGGGCATATTATGATGGCGGACAAGAAAGAGCTGTTGACTACGGGAGTGGAGGCGCCGTATGTACTTTGGCTGACGGCAGGCCTGGTGCCTTGGTTTTATTTCAACGAGGCGTTGAATAATGGTACGACTTCTTTGATAGAGTACAGTTATCTTGTAAAGAAGGTCGTCTTTAAGATCAGCATTATACCGATTGTAAAGCTGATTGCGGCGTTGTTTACACATCTCTTTTTTGTATGCTTTATGCTGGTGTTGTACTTTATCTACGGCTATAAGCCCGAAATTTATCTGATTCAGATTTTGTATTATACATTCTGTGTATTTATGCTCGCTCTTGCCCTGAGTTACAGTACCTGTGCGATTGTCATTTTTTTCAGGGATTTGCTGCAGATTATTAATATTGCTTTACAGGTCGGAATGTGGGCGACGCCGATCTTGTGGAATATCTCATATCTTGACCAAAATCCGCTGCTGCAAAGAATATTGAGGTGGAATCCGGTTTTTTATATTGTAAACGGCTATCGAAATGCCATGTTTGGGCGCACATGGTTTTGGGAGGATATGGGAGCGACTGTCGGCTTTTGGGTGCTCACAGCGCTGCTGTTTTTCCTCGGAGCGCATATATTCCGCAGGCTGAAGGTACATTTTGCAGATGTCTTATAAATTTCGACAGGAAAATTTTGGAGTAAAATCTTATAGCAAAATCCAATTGGATTTGAATGAAAGAGGCTTTAATTCATGGGAGAAAACAAAGAGCAGACTGCAGCATCAACTGCGGATCCGGCTGATGCTGCAATTGCAGTCGAAAAGGTATGCAAGGTATATAAGCTTTACGATAAGCCAAAGGACAGAATGTTTGAGGCTTTGGGGCTGACCAAAAAGAAAAAGTACACAGAGCATTTTGCGCTTTCCGACGTGAGCTTTGACGTGAAGCAGGGCGAGTGTGTCGGCATTATCGGCACAAACGGCTCCGGTAAATCGACAATTCTAAAAATAATAACAGGTGTTCTTAATCCGACAAGCGGAAACGTGAAGGTTAACGGCAGAATTTCCGCCCTGCTTGAGCTGGGAGCGGGATTTAATCAGGAATATTCGGGAATGGAGAATATTTATCTAAACGGCACGATGAACGGCTTTACGGAACAGGAGATCGAAGCGAGAATGCAGGATATTCTTGACTTTGCGGATATCGGTGACTATGTGTACCAGCCTGTCAAAACCTATTCGAGCGGAATGTTTGTGCGTCTTGCTTTTTCTGTGGCAATCAACATTGATCCGGAGATTTTGATTGTTGATGAGGCGCTTTCTGTCGGTGATGTGTTTTTTCAGGCAAAGTGTTACCACAAATTTGAAGAATTTAAAAAAATGGGTAAGACGATTATGATCGTGAGCCATGATTTGAGCAGCATTGCAAAGTATTGCGACAGGGTAATTCTCTTAAATCAGGGGATTAAGCTGGGTGAGGGCGCGCCAAAGGAAATGATTGACGATTTTAAACGTGTTTTGGTAGGGCAGTATGAATTACCCGCGTCAAAGTCGGAGCAGAGTCTTTTAAATGACGCGCAGGTGCAGGAGGCGGTACAAAAAGACATTGCGGCGAAAAAGAAGGGGTCTGCGGACGCTGTGAAAACGCTGGAGTACGGCACGCAGGAGGCGGAGATTGAGGAATTTTACATCTTGGACGACCGCGGTACACGCACGAATGCGATTATTAAGGGTGCGGAATTTGGCATTCACATGCGGGTGCGGTTCAACAGTGATCTGCCTGCGCCGATTTTCGCGTTTTCGATAAAAACGGCGAAGGGTACGGAGATTACAGGCACAAACACGATGTTTGAGAAAGCGTTTTTGGAGCCGGTGCAGGCGGGTGCCGTAAAGGAAGTCAGCTTTACCCAAAAGATGTCGCTTCAGGGCGGCTCGTATCTGATATCCTTTGGCGTTACCGGCTACAATGGAAACGATTTTCAGGTTTATCACAGGCTTTATGATGCGCTTGACGTGACGGTGATTTCGGACAAGGATACCGTAGGCTATTATGACATGGACTCAAAGGTGACAGTGACGGACGCGAAATAAGTCAAATATCTGTAAGCATCTGCTTGGCTCGCTGCGCGTGGGAAAAAATATTAGAGGTGTCTTGCAGTTACAAATATCGCAGGTTGGGAAAGGAGCATGGTTATTCTTATGACAGACAGGGAAACGGTTGGCAGTGTTACACTGGATTTGACAGATTATTCTGGCGAGGATCTTTATTCGGATGGTGCGATTGAGGACGTGCTGCTTGATATTGCGAAAAAGAATCCGCCTTCCGAATTTCCGCGGATCATTGCCGAGCAGAAGAGCTGGCCTGTTTTTTATCATCTTTCACCGTTTCGCACGAATATCATTGACTGGCTTCCATTCAAAAAGACGGACAAGGTGCTTGAAATCGGTTCCGGCTGCGGTGCGATTACGGGGGCGCTTGCAAGACGCGCGGGGAGCGTTACATGCATTGATTTGTCGAAAAAGCGCAGCCTTGTGAATGCGCACAGAAACAAGGAGTATGACAATATTACGATTAAAGTCGGAAATTTTCAGGACATTGAGCCGCACTTGGACGAGGATTTTGACTGTGTGCTGCTGATTGGCGTATTTGAGTACGGGCAGGCTTATATTGGCGGGGATACGCCATACGAGGATTTTATGCGGATCTGCAACCGTCATAGGAAAGAGGATGGCAGACTGATTATAGCAATCGAAAATAAGTTCGGATTGAAGTACTGGGCGGGCTGCCGCGAGGATCATCTTGGCACCTATTTTTCGGGACTTGAGGGGTATCATGCGGGTGGATCGGCGAGAACCTTTACAAGGCGCGGGCTGGAATGCATTATGGAGCGTGTGGGAATTCGCGAGTATTCGTTCTATTATCCGTATCCCGATTATAAATTTATGACGACGGTTTATTCTGACCGTTATCTGCCAAAGAAGGGTGAGCTTTCTAACAATCTTAGGAATTTTGACCGCGAGCGGGTTCTTTTGTTCGACGAAAAGCAGGTGTTTGACGAAATTATAGCGGAAAAAGAATTTCCGCTTTTTTCCAATTCTTACCTTCTCGTTGCAGGCGCGGCGCCGGACGTCATCTATACCAAATTTTCGAACGACAGAGCGCCGAAGTGGGCGATTCAGACGAAGATGGTGCAGCGTGCGCCCGAACAGATACAGGTTGAAAAAATCCCGCATACGGCGGCAGCATACGGGCATATGCAGAATACGCAAAAGGCGTATGCGCTTTTGGCAAAGCGTTATGAGGGAACGAAAATCGAGATGAACAAGTGCAGCGAAAAGGACGGTAATGTTGAAAACGGGCTTGTATTTGAATACTGCAACGGCATTACATTCGAGGCGATGCTTGACGAGTGTTTAAGCAGGGCAGATATGGAAGGATTTCGGGCGCTTGTCGATGAATATATGGAATGGCTCCGCTACGGCGAGGACGAACAGCAGTCGGTTTCCAATATTGATTTTATTTTCCCGAATATCCTTGTGGACGGTGACAAATGGCATGTCATTGACTATGAATGGACGTTTGAAAAGTATGTTCCGGCAAAGGATATCGCGTTTCGGGCATTTTATAATTATACACTTGGCGGTGAGGGCAGAGAGGCATGCAGGGAGCTTTTATTCAAGGAGATATTAGGGCTTACCGACGAGGAAATTGATGCGGCGGTATGCAAGGAGCAGGAGCTGCAGAGCGAGATCAGCGGAAATCATGTTTCGGTAGACGGAATGCGTGAGCTAATCGGAAACCGCGCATATGAGCTTGACGGAATGATCGGTCACTGTCATTATGCGGACGAAAGATTTGTGGCCCAGCTTTATTTTGACTATGGAGAGGGCTTTTGTGAGGAGCATTCGGTCAAACTCAAAGACTGCTTTGTTATGCAGAAGGATTTGCGCATAGAATATGAGCTTCCACAGGAGGCAGTGCGCGTGCGCATTGATCCATGCTCGAACATGTGTACTGTTAGCATCCGCAGCATTATGGTGAATGAGAAGCTTTATGTGGGCGAGGACATGGAGACAAACGGCTGCTGGCACCCCTGCGGGAGTCTGATATTTGACAGTGAAGATCCGAATATCACAATCAATGTGGCCGGCGGAGGACTGCTTCATGTGGATATGGAGGTTATGGAGCTGCCGGAGATTCTCGCAAAAAATCTTGTGGAAACTGCGTCCGGACAGAATTTACTGGATAGAACAAAATGTTTTATTAAGCAAAAGCTGAAAGGCTGAAATTGTAACACCAATCGCTCCTGTTATGAGCATTGCTATCAGTGGATTAGGCAGGACAATATCAATGGGGGACTCACAAGGTAAGGAATCAGGAATGTTTGATAAGATCAAGAGTTTTTTACAGGAAAAACTATATCAGAGATGTAAGGCTGAGTATGAGGAAGCGCTGCGTTATCAGACCGACCCGTATCTTTTGTGGATTCAGGAGAACGAGGCGGCAGACAGAAGAAATGAGACGTCGTATCCGTTGCTTGGCGTTGTCTATATGGAAAATTGTAAGAGGGACTTTTCTTTGCGTGATTACAATAAGGAGTTTCTGCTTTTTGTGTCTGGGAATGGAAGAATTGCGGACAATGCATTTGGGGAGATTGTAGATTATTTTAACACCCATAAAGATGTGAATGTCGTGTATGCAGACGAAGATGTGTGGCAGCTGTGTGATACAGATAGTAGTGAGAATGCCGACAATGAGAGTGCGCACCGCATTTTTCCTTGGACAAAGCCGATGTGGTCGCCCGATACGCTGTTTTCTTTCCTTTATTTTGGCAATCTCTTTGCGATAAGGCGGTCGGCATTTACAGACCTGAAATGGCTTGGAGATGATGATTACAGGAAGAATCTCTACGATTTTGTCTTGAAAGCGACGGAGACAGGGGAAGCTGTGGGGCATATTGAGCAGGTGCTGTTTCATGCGTACAGGAAGGGGACAAGCCGCGAGGAGATTGAGCAGGAGCTTATGCATTCCACAGATTTTATCGGTGTGGGCGGCAGCTATGACAGAATCAGGGCGGCGGCAATGGAAAGGCGCGGTCTTAAGGGAGAGCAGATTGTCGATGAAAAGACGGGGATTTCCTATCCGGTCTACGGGTTTGACGAAGAGCCGCTTGTCAGTATTATTATACCATCTAAGGATAATGAGGACGTGTTAAAACAGTGTATCCGCTCCGTTTATGCACATACGGCATACAAGAATTTTGAGATTATCGTGGTAGACAACGGCAGTACGAAGCAGGTGCGTACAGGGCTTGAAATTTTTAAGCAGGAATGTCCGTTTACGTATCTTTATATTCCAATGGAGTTTAATTTTTCACGGATGTGCAATGTTGGTGTCAGGGAAGCGAAAGGAACATATATTCTGCTGCTGAATGACGATATGGAGGCTGTGGAGGACAGCTGGCTTTTGCGAATGGCGGGACAGGCGTCGCAGGAGCATGTGGGTGCTGTGGGGGCAAAGCTGTTGTATCCGGATTCTACACTGATTCAGCATGTCGGCATCACCAATACGCTTTCCGGACCGGGACATAAATTAAAAAAATTAGATGATAATGTATCCTATTATTATGGAAGAAACCGTTTTATCTATGACATGATTGGCGTGACGGCGGCGTGTCTTATGATGCGCAGGGAGCTTTATCTGTCGCTTGGCGGTCTTTTTGAGGGGCTTGCCGTTGCGTACAATGATGTGGATTTGTGCTTTCGGCTTTGTGAGAAAGGGCTTTATAACGTTCAGCGAAACGATGTGGTGTTGTACCACCACGAATCACTCAGCCGCGGGGACGATATGCAGGACGAAACAAAATTAAAGCGTCTTATGGAAGAGAAAAAAGTGCTATATGAGCGGCATGTCGGGTTTTACAGGCAGGATCCCTTTATTGGCACGCTGATGAACAATGGGGAGGCGGAGTACGGCTGTCGCTGGCTTGAGGGCTATGAGATTGTCAATCTGTTTGATTGTGATGACATGCTGCAGGAGGGGAAAAAGCTGCCGGATGTTCATACCATGAACAATGCGATTATGATTGTGGTGGAGGACTGCGGAAAGGAACAGTTTGTGAAAGCGATAACAAAGAACGGCGGGCGCAGGAAATCCTATTATTTAATGAAAGGGTGGGCTTACGTGCCGGGGGTAGATAATGCGCGTTATCAGTTCAAAATCCTTTTGGTAAACGGGGAGGGAAAGGTTTGGGAGCTGCCTGTTCAGAAGCGTTACCGAAAAGACGTGGCGGCAATTTTGCCCGATGAGGTCAACGTGGAGCTTACCGGATTTTGCAGCTGGATTTTTGAGGGAGCGCTTCCGGCGGGAGCCTACGAGCTTTGGATGACCGCAAAGGATTGCTGCTCGCGGCAGCGGCTTTACCGGAATATGGAGAAGACGCTGGTGATTGAGGACAGCGACATGTAAGACTGTACTGGTTTCATGAATACTGGCGTAATCTGACAGTGTATAATATAAAAGATAAGGCAGCGATAAAGGGAGGTGCAGCATGGAATTATATTTGAAGAATATAGGCAAGGTTGCAGAGGCAAATGTTGAAATAAAGGGCATTACGGTGATTGCGGGTGAGAATGATACCGGTAAAAGTACGGTTGGAAGAGCGTTGTTTTCGATATTTAACGGGTTTTATGAAATTGAGGAACAAATCAGACAGGAACGGTTTCTCAGCATTGTAAATGTGCTGGAAAATTTTTACAGATATACGTATTTCCTAGAAGCTGTACAAAAGGATATAGAAGAATACGCAGAAGATATTTTACACAGAGCAGAAGAATATAAAGAAGATCCGGAGCTCCTGAGAAATGACATGTATGCTGTTTTTGATTTGCAGGCTGAAAGTGCAAAGACATTTCTCGGCAGAGTGGATTTGGACGGATCTGTGAGACGGATTTGCGATATTTTAAATGTTTCCGATTATGATATTTTTCAATCTGTCATAAACAAGAAGACAAATTCAGAATTTAATGGGCAGCTATTAAACATTTATTCTGATTCTACTGGAAAAATTTCTCTTAAAATAAAAGAGGAAGAATTAACATTGACTGTTTATGAAGATGCGGTATCGGCAAATGAAATAAATCATCGTCTCCACACAGAGGCAGTTTATATTGATGACCCCTTTGTGTTGGATGATATGGATTCCATTATTTTTAGACGAAATCGAAGTTATTTCGATCATCGGAGACATTTGGAGAGTAAGCTGGCATTTAGTGATCATAATGCAAGTGTTGTTGAGTCGCTCGTGGTTGAAAAGAAGTTTGAAAAAATATATGATATGATATCGTCAGTGTGCGGTGGAAGCGTTGTAAGACAAAAAAACGGCAGAATCCGATATCGGATGCAGAACTCGGATAAAATGCTGAGTGTAAAAAACCTGTCAACCGGATTAAAGACATTTGTGATATTAAAGAATCTGCTGACAAATGAGGTAATTACCGACAATGGAACCATTATACTGGACGAACCCGAAATTCATCTGCATCCGGAATGGCAGCTTCTTTTTGCAGAGCTTATTGTACTTCTCTATAAAGAATTTCATATGCATATTTTGTTAAACACACACAGCCCGTATTTTTTGCGTGCAATTGAGGTTTATTCTGCAAAGCATGGCGTAAGTGATGTGTGCCGGTATTACTTATCGGAAATAAATGAAAATAAAACTGCGTATATCCGCGATGTGACAGAGGATATCAATAAAATATACTTAAAGCTGTCAAGACCATTGCAGCAGTTGGAGAATGAGAGGTGGAATATTGATTGATTTTAAGGATTATCCGATATTAAAAAATAATCTCTCCACTTTAAAAGAAACTTCTATTGATGATCACGATAAAAATCATATTGTGTACATGACTGACTCGGATAGAGAGGCAGTCCATTTTGACGGCGTGAAAAATAAGTATATTGAGTCTTTGGATATACATGATGTGCCAAAATCTAACGATTCATTATTCGTAAATCAAGAAAATAAATTAGTATTTGTTGAATTTAAGAATGGATTTATGGACGGCGAGAAAAAATTTGCGGTGCGCAAAAAAATTTATGACAGCGTTATTATTCTCACAGATATTTTAGATATGGGTATTGGCAGATTAAGAGGAAATATGGAGTATATTCTGGTTTATAATGAGTCGGTCAATGAAAAGGAAAAAGATGTCTTGGCAAAGAAATCTTACGTTCAGCATTCGGAGGCATTTAATAGTATCGCGAAAAGCATAAGCAGGATGGCAAATGAAGAATTCGTGTGTTTTGGCGTAAAAATATTTGAAGGGTATTGCTTTAAAAGCGTGCATACATATACGGAAAAAGAGTTTGCGCAATATCTAAAGAATCATTGACTTTAGGACTGATTTGTATGCAGCTTTGAAGCGAGGAATCATAAATGGATTATAAACAGGAACTATTTGCCCAATGCACACCCTATTTGCAGTGGCTAAAGGATCGAAAAGCGGACGGAAGTAAAAAACAGAAAGATACAGGGAAACCGATTGACGTGTTTCCCTTTTCTTCGTGTATGGACAGCGTGAGAAAAGTATTAGGCGGACAAGCGGATAAGGAGCGTAATTATCTGTTTGTCAATAGGGACGGAAGGCTGCAGGAGGGAGCCTGTGAACGGATTGCGCAGGTGTTTTCAGAGCACGAGGAAGCGATGCTTGTGTATGCGGACGAGGACTATTATGGGACGCTGGAAGCGTTGTATCAGATTAATGAGCATACATTCGAAAAGGCGGTAATCTCGGAATTTAAAGAGCCTGAAAACGGTCTGTATCGGGGAGAGCCTTGGTTGAAACCCGATTTTTCGCCGGATACACTGGAAGCTTTTTTCTATATCGGAAATATCTTTGCCGTACGCGGACAGGTGATAGCGGAGATGTTAGAAACCTTTGGGGAGGACATTTCGCTTTACGGGCTTGCAAAGGCGGTTTCGCATCAAATAACGGGACGCCATGACGAACAACGCCAAGACGAACGTCGCCAAAACGAACATTGCCGAGATGAATATCGCCATGATAAAACGCATGGAGCAGACGTGTTTGTGCATATTCCCGAGGTGCTTTTCACAAACAACCGGCTGTCCCAAAAAGACGAGCTTGACGGCTGGGAGCAGGACGCTTGTGAAAAAAATGACATAGTGCGGCTTGGCGGCAGGCACGCAGCGCTTGGAAGATTGTCCGTCATTATCCCGTCAAAGGATAATCCGCAAGTGCTCAGGCGGTGTATCGAAACGTTTGAACAGTGTGCAAAAAACATGGATTACGAGCTGATTATTGTGGATAACGGCAGCTCAGATGAGAACCGCGTGGATATCTGCAATTTTCTTGGGGATCACAGGGCAAACTATCTTTATGAAAAAGCGGAATTTAATTTTTCGCACATGTGCAATATAGGAGCAAAGGCGGCAAACGGGGATTTCCTGTTATTTTTGAATGATGATATTGAGGTCGGCGCATCGCAGCAGGGCGGACAGTGGCTCTCAAAAATGATGCGCTATGCGGCAATGGAGCATGTAGGTGCAGTCGGTATAAAGCTTCACTATCCCGACAGCGGCCTGATACAACACGCAGGCATCACAAACATGGGAATCGGCCCTGCACATAAGCTTGGCGGTATGCCCGACAAGGGAAACCTGTATCATGGGCACAATCTTGCAGACTACAATATGCTTGCAGTGACAGCGGCATGCATGATGATATCGCGTGAAAAATTTGAACGCGCAGGCGGTTTTGACGAGGCGCTTGCGGTAGCGTATAATGATGTTGAATTATGCTTCCGGCTTTATCAAATGGGATTATACAATGTGCAGGTAAACAGCGCCTTTTTAATCCACCATGAGTCGCTCAGCCGCGGAGAGGATACCGCACCCGAGAAACAGGCGCGGCTTATGCGTGAAAAACAAAAGCTGTATGAAAAACACGCATGGGCATCGCCAAAGGCGCAGGCACCGGATCCCTTTTATAGCCCGAATCTCGTGCAGTGGGAAAAAGACGCGGCGTATCATATCAATTATCAATATCCGTTTGACAAACCGGTGGAATTAAAGCGGCTTTCGGTGGATTTGAAGCCTTTTTCAAAGAACGCAAAAGCGTTTCGCCCGCTAACGAGATGGTTTTTACGTAGAATGGTTCAATCAAATCTAAAACAAATCAGTGCGCCTGCCGCAAAACTATACAGCAGACTGACCGGAGAAAACCGCCACATGCTTCACATCGACCAAATCACGCAGGAGGACGGACTGGTGACAATTACGGGCTGGCATGTGCTGCAAAAACGGGATAATGCAAAACTCGCAAAAAAGCTTTGGATTTTTGACCCGCACTGGAATCTGTATGAGGCAGAGCTGTCCCCAAAGCTGCGCCGCGACGTAGAGGCGCTTTTTGTGGAGGAACGCCATACAAAAAATACGGCTCTTTCAGGGTTTTGCGTGAAATTTTATACAGATGGGCTGATAAAGGGGAAGTATTGTATTGGCATTGTCGTAGCGTGCAAAAGGAAAAGACAATTTATGGTTTTTCAAGAGAATCACTTGGAAGTGTAAAAGCCTTGCATCTCGTAAAGAGGGACAAAAGAAAGAGCGCAATAAAAAATTAGAGGGGAAAACACGATGGAAAACGAGAAAGACATTGATTACAAACAGGCATATGAGCAGGAAAAAGCGCGTGCCGCGGCATTGGCAGGAAGGCTTGCGGACGCCAAAAATGAAGCGGATAATTTGCAGTTCCAGCTTGACCGCATTAAAAATAATCCGGTTTGGAAGGCATCAAAGCCATTAAGGCAGACAATGCACTGGGGACTGCGCAACTACAGAAGGCTTCGGAATCTGGGCGGCCCAAGAGGCATCGCAAGAAAGCTTAGGCAGAAAAAAATCGAGGCACAGGCAAAAAAACTGCATGGTACGGCAAGCTTTCCGGCGCCTGGGGAAGCCAAACGGCAAAAAGAGACAAAATTTGACCGCATGGTAACAATCAGTATTCTTGTGCCACTGTACAATACACCGCTGAATTTCCTGAATGAAATGATAGAATCGGTTCTTGCCCAGACTTACCAAAATTGGGAGCTTTGCCTTGCGGACGGTTCCGACCACGACCATGATGAGGTAGAAAAGCGCTGCAGGGAATATATGGAAAAGGACAAGCGCATCGTATACAGGCGGCTTGAAAAAAATGAAGGGATTTCGGGAAATACAAACAGGTGTTATGAAATGGCGACGGGCGATTATATCGGACTGTTTGACCATGATGACGTGCTCCACCCGTCCGTTTTGTATGAGTATGTAAAAGTCATCAACGAACAGGACGCGGACTACATTTACTGTGATGAGACAACCTTCAAGGGCGACAGCATCGACAACATGATTACGCTGCATTTTAAGCCGGATTTTGCGCCGGACAACCTGCGGGCAAACAATTACATCTGCCATTTCAGCGTCTTTTCGCGCGCGCTTTTGGAGGGAACAGAGCTGTTTCGCAGCGGCTTTGACGGCAGTCAGGATCACGATATGATTTTGCGGCTGACGGCAAATGCAAAAAAAGTTGTGCATGTGCCAAAGCTTATGTATTATTGGCGTTCCCATAAAGCGAGCGTGGCAAGCGATATCAGCGCAAAGCCTTACGCGATAGCGGCGGCAAAGGGAGCGGTTGCGGCGCATCTGCAAAGCTGCGGCTTTAAAAACTTTGAAATCAAAAGTACGCGTGCGTTTGACACGATTTTTGAGATTAAGTACGAAATCGAGCGCGAGGACAAAATTTCGATTTTAATACCAAACAAAGACCACGTAGATGATTTAAGACGCTGCATTGATTCCATTAAAGAGCGCAGCACCTACGAAAACTATGAAATTATTGTAATTGAGAACAACAGTACGGAAAAGGGTACCTTTGATTATTACAAAACGCTGGAGGGACAAGATAAAATAACAATTGTTACCTATGAAGGCGAATTTAACTATGCGCGCATTAACAATTTTGGCGCAGGCGTTGCGACGGGTAAATATCTGCTGTTGCTAAATAACGACACACAGGTGATTTCGATGAACTGGCTTGAAGCGATGCTGATGTACGCGCAGCGTCCCGACGTGGGTGCGGTCGGCGCGAAGCTTTACTACGGCGACAGGACAATACAACACGCGGGTGTGGTTGTGGGACTGGGCGCACACGGAACAGCGGGGCATACACATTATAAAATCAATTATGATAATCTGGGATATATGGGCAAGCTCTGCTATGCGCAGAACGTGTCGGCTGTCACAGGTGCGTGCCTTATGGTAAAAAAGAGCATTTATGACGCGGTTGGCGGACTTGACGAGGAATTTAAAGTCGCGCTAAACGACGTGGATTTCTGCCTTCGCATCATGGAAAAGGGATATTTAAACGTGTTTACGCCGTTTGCGGAGCTTTACCATTTTGAGTCGGCTTCCCGCGGAATTGATGTGGTTGATGACGCAAAGGCGAAACGCTATGAGGAAGAATCGGCGCTGTTCCGCAAGAAATGGAAAACGCTTTTGGAGAAAGGTGACCCTTATTACAATCCGAATTTCTCTCTCGACCACAGTGATTATTCTCTGCGCGTGTAAATAAATATTGATAGAAACAAAAGCAGCGGTTTGTTTTCCGCTGCTTTTATTTATGCTTTCGGCTGTAAAAATCAGGTTCTGATTCCTTGCCCATTGAAAAGCAGAAAATAGTATGTCACAAAAATATTTACAAAGGCTATTAATAGAATTATAATACTGCTATAAAATTATTATTTTAATAAAATATTAAAAAAATACTTAAGTGATAAGGAGGATAAAAAATTATGAAGAATGGGCCCTGAGATCATTTATCCACATAAAACCAACGGGCGCCAACCCTGTCATCTTATGATGACAGTCGGAATTATGTGGACAATATCAGTATATTACAGAACAAAAGAAAAATCTATTTAAAATGAGTTTAATTTAAAATGAATTTACATAATGCTAAATTATCGTAAACAATTGAAAAAAAGAATGAAAGGTACCAATATGAGAAAAATAAAGAGAAAATTCAGTCAAATGATCAGTCTGGCTCTGATTATGGCGCTTGTATGCGACCAAAACATCGCAAATGCGCGGGAATCCATGCGTCAGAACGCAGTATCCAAAGCGGCTGCTGAAAACGCAGATATCAAATACATCATACAGGAAGATAACACAATCATAGAAACACAGGATGAGCTGTCAGTGGAACCGCAGACAGAAGCTGTTTTTGTCGATGAAATGATTGGAGAAAGAAGCGAAAACAGCAAACAGTATCTGATGAGTGACAAAAGCGTTACCGTAGTCATGTATGACAATCCCATCCACTACGAAGACGAAAACGGAAATCTTGTCGAAATCGACAACTCTCTCATAAAAACACAAGACGGATACACAAATGGCGCAAATTCATATGATGTCGTTTTTAGCGACGATGATGCGACGCGTGGAAAAGTAGACTTTGCAGAGGACGGATACGGCATCAGCTGGCAGCTTCTCGAAACCAAAGGCGATGCCGGAGCCGGACAGTCTCTGGAGGAGGATAGGGAGACTGACGGGCAAAAAATCTACACATACCGCCAAAACGATGCGGAACACGCAGACGCGGAAACCGAGACCGGAGACGAGGACACATCAAAATCGGAAATTGAAGCAGATGGAACGACGGATGACGCAGCAGAATCCGATGCGTACGAAAACGGGTACAGCGAACAGGTAAAAGCCGTTGCGGTGGATTCGGAGACCAACGACATCACAGATTATGAGGACGAAAAGGAATTTGGATATGCCGCGAAACAGTCCTCTATCCTCTTTGAGGGTTTTTCGAATGACGTGAGCATCGAATATATCCCACAGAATGACGGCATCAAGGAAAACATCATCATGAACAGCAGGAGTGCGGATTACGTGCACCAATTCACCATCAGCCTGAAAGGGCTTACCGCATCACTCACAGATGACAACGAGATTATATTTTATGATGCCGAAACAGGAGAGCAGAAATATTATTTCCCTGCACCATATATGGTGGACGCGGAAGGAAACATTTCCTATGATGTAGCCTACCGCATTGGTGAGGAGGAAGAAAGCGGCGGGGAGAGCAGCAGCCAGGAAGAGAGCGGAACCGAAGAAAGCAGCAGCCAGGAAGAGAGCGGAACCGAAGAAAGCAGCAGCCAGG